>JBGCEZ010000013.1:0-88744 GCA_045106735.1 Phycisphaerales bacterium
AGGTTTCCGGCGAAGAGTGATGCGACTTCGATCGCGTCCATCGCCGATTCGTCGCGTGCCCAGTCGGCATCGGACAGCGACGCCTCGATCGCCGCGACCGCATCGCTGACGATCCCGGGTGGTCGCGGGGCGACGGGCACCAGATCATCGCCCCGCTCGGCCCGTTCGAGCAGCAGTTGCATGATCGGCCCAACGGCATCGTTCGATGGCGGTGTGACGCTCAAGACGAGCTGGGCCATCCGCGTTCCGCGCCGGGCGAACGCCACGACGCCCGAGGCGACGTCGGCCGCGTCGTCGTCGGAGCGAATCGTGAATCGCAGCAGGCGAGAGCGATCGGCGGCCAAGCCCGGAACGTCGATCGCCGCATCCCACTCGACCGATCCGCCGCCCAAGGAACGAAGCGCGGCGACGGCCACCATGTGGTCGAGCACCTGATCGTCGGCCGTCCGCAAGTCGAAGAGGCTTGCGCTGCGCACCCGGCGCTGGCCGTCGACGTCGCCCACGGCGTACCAGGTCCGCACCAGCGAGACCGCCTCGGCCACTTCGGCGGCGGGCTCGGGCCCCAGATCGGCCACCGTCTCGGCCGCCATGCCGCCCGCCCCGACGACCACCGTTCCGGGAACCGCGGCGACGCCGAGCAGCTGTCCAAAGCCGCGAAAAAGCCGCGATGGGTCCGATCGACGTTCGACGGGAAGATCCCAGGTCGCGGGCCGCTCGAGCTGCGACGTCACCAATGGCGGCTCGCGGAACATGCGCTGGATCGCCGCTGTTCCATCGTCAAGACAGCGGAGCTCCACGAACGCGGCCCCGGCCAGGACGAGTGATCGGAATCGCAGCTCGGGGTCGCGGCCCGACACCGGCCCGTCGGGGACGCCGGCGAACATCCGCGCTTCGAGTTCGGTCTGGGCGGCGTCGAGGCCCACTTGGCGCGCGTACTCGCGCTGGACGTACAGCGCGATGCCGACGGCCGTGGCCTTGCGCGCTTCCAGCGCCTCTTCGCCCGGTACGCCTTCGATCGTCTCGACAAACTGCATGTATCGCAGGGCGTGCAGCAGCGCGACATCGTGGACCACCATGAGCTGGCGGATGGCATCGGACTCGCCGCCGGCCCCGCCAGTCCCGCCATCCTCGCCACCGCCGAATGGGGTCGCGACCCGGCCGGGCACCACGGCCAGGGTCCAGGCGCCGGGGACCAGTCGTCCGGTCAGTCCCGCGCGGACCAGCACGTCGACCACCGCGGCCGCGGCCGAGGGATCGCGATCCGCGAGCGAGCGGAACGAACCGGTGAGCATTTCGCGGGAGGCTTCGGGTGTGTCGAGGGTGACCGGCGGCGGGCCGCCGAGCGACTGTCCCAAGATCGCTTCGATCGCCGGGACGGCCGCGGCGATGTCGGCCCGAATGGCATCGAGTCGAGCGTTCGGGGCGACCTCAGGCGGTGCCTGGACCGCGGCCCGGACCGTGGGCTCCACGCCGCCTGAGCGTTCCGCCGCGGCGGCGGACGCCCCGCCGATGGTCGCGATCGTCAGAACCGCTCCCAGGACGGGACCGATCGCCACTCCGGCCACGCGCTCCACACCGGCCGCTGCACCGTTTGTTCGCTGCACCACCATCCACACTCCCTTCGCGAACATGACACGACCGGCGGGCGCCGCGTGGCACCCGCCGGTCGTCGACGTCATTCGGCGGGCCGCCGTGTGGGGCCCGGCCTGGCAGCGAAGCTCACGCTTCACTGCTCACTGAATCATTCAGTACTCGAGCATCCGCGGAAGGTCCTTGGCCTGCCCAATCCAGTTGGTGCAGTCGTTGACCGTCGGAAGCTTGCGGGTCAGGTTCTTGGCTTCGTTGATCTCGGCCATCTTCGCGTGCAGGTTCTCGGCGTTGCGTTGGGCGAGCGACGGAACGGTGTCCGCCCCGGCCGCCTCAAGCAGTTCCGCGTACTCGGAGCCCACACCCTTGATTCGGTACAGGTCGGCCATGTTGGCAAACCGGAGGATGAGCTTGTCGCTGATGTCGGAATCCGCGGCGAGGGACGCGCGGTCCTTGGGGGTCTTGCACCGCTCAAGCAGCGCGTCGGTATCCGCCACGCCGGCGTTGGCGAGCTTTTCGCCGTAGGTGGGGCCGACGCCCTCCATCTCGGTGATCTTCATGTTGGCCATTCGTGCTGCTCCATACTGATCGCGGATCATGTCTCGGCGGGGCCCGGAAGCGGGATCCATCCCCGCGGGCCCAGGACGATTCGAGCCGTCCGCTGATCCGGACCGCAGCGTAGCACGCTCGGCCGGCCGCGGCACGGCCGGCGGCTGGCTCAACCGGCCCGGGCCGGGCGGGCGGCCGGCGTGGGCAGGAACGCATCGGACCGGCTGCGAGCCAGCCACTGGGCCCAATCTGGACGGTCGCTTTCGCCGTCGAGCAGCTCCCCCGTCTCGAGCCAATCGTAGATCTCTTCGTAACTTGCGACCCGTTCGGCCGACAGCCGGCGATGGATGTGGTGCGGCCGCAGATCGTCTGGATGGTCGATGCCGCTCGCCCCGAGCAGCTCCATGAAGGCGTGCACGGTTTGCGCGTGCCAATTGCCCGCGCGAACCTTCTTGTCGCCGACATCCAGGCCGCGTTCCAGCTTGGGGTTGTTCGTGGCGACGCCCACCGGGCAGTGATTCGAATTGCACCGGCGGGCCTGGATGCAGCCCAAGGCGAGCATGAATCCGCGAGCCGAGGCACACAGATCGGCGCCGGCGGCCAGTCGGACGGCCATGTCGAACCCGGTGATCACGCCGCCGCTGGCCATGATCTTGATGTGCCGGCGAAGATCGAAGCCCACCAACGCGTTGTGCACGAACACCAGGCCGTCGATGAGCGGCGAGCCCATGCGATTGGAAAATTCGAGCGGCGCGGCGCCCGTGCCGCCTTCGCCGCCGTCAACGGTGATGAAGTCCGGACGGATGCCCGTTTCGACCATCGCTCGGCAAATGCCGAGGAACTCCGCCTGATCGCCGACGCAGAGCTTGAAACCGGTCGGCTTTCCGCCGCTGGCTTCGCGCAGGGTGGCGATGAACTCCAAGAGGCTGCGCGGCGAGTCGAAGGCCGAGTGTCCCGGCGGCGACAGCACATCCTGTCCCTTCGGGACGTCGCGAATCCGGGCGATCTCGTCGGTGATCTTGGCCGCCGGAAGGATGCCGCCATGACCGGGCTTGGCCCCCTGGGAGAGCTTGAGCTCGATGAGTTTGACTTCGTCGGCCGTCGATCGCTTGGTGAACCCATCGATGTTGAACGTGCCGTCGTGGTTTCGGCAACCGAAGTAGCCGGTCCCGATCTGCCAGATCAGGTCGCCACCCTGCCGGTGGTGATCACTGATCGATCCTTCGCCGGTGTTGTGGGCGAAGTGATCGATCTTCGCCCCGCCGTTCAAGGCGCGGATCGACGCCCCCGACAGCGAGCCGTAGCTCATGGCCGAGACGTTCAGCAGCGACGCCTCGTAGGGCTGCGTGCACTGATCACCCCCGATGGTGATCCGCGGCGCGTGGGCTGGTTTGCGGGCGGCGATGGAATGGTCGATCCACTCGTAGCCCGGGGCGTACACGTCAAGCTGGGTGCCGAACGGAACGGTCTGAAGCTGCAGCTTGGCCCGCTGGTAGACGATGGACCGCTGCTCGCGACTGAACGGCCGACCGTCCGTGTTGGATTCCACGAAGTACTGGTTGATCTCGGGCCGGATCATTTCCAGCGCGTACCGGAAGGTCCCCAGAAGCGGGAAATTCCTCAGGACCGCATGCCGCGTCTGCATCAGGTCTCGCAATCCCCACAGAAACAGGGGCACGAGCAAGATCAGCAGCCACAGGATCGGTGGCCAGAAGAACGCGATGACGGCCACGGCGAGAAACACCAGACCGGCGATGAGCAGAAACGGATACGCCACGATCAAGACTCCGGCGAAAGGTCTCCATCAGCGTAGCGGCCTTGGCCGATGAAGTTTCATCGCACGGAAGCTCGCCGAAAGCGTCTCCGATCCGGGGCGCTCCCGCTTTAGCACGGACCCCAGTCGGCGACCACGGCCAAGACGTCGGCGAAGTCCACCGCCCCGCTCTGGTCGATGTCCGGGCCGGTGCAGGACTGACCCCACGCACTGAGCACGGTCAGCAGGTCGTCGAAGTCCACCGTGCCGTCGCCGCCACTCGGAGCGACGTCGGCCGCACACTCGAGTTCAAAGCCGCGCACCACGAGGACTCGGTTGCCGCCGCCGAACGTCGAAAAGATGAACTCGCCGGTGACCGGATCGATGGCCGCGCCCTCGGCTCCACTAAGCCCGGTGATGAACGGGCGACGCGTGTTGGGGACTGGATCGCCCATCGCGTCAACATCCCACGCCCCGACGGAGCCAGCGCCCCACTCGCTCACGATCGCCGTTGGGCCCGAAAACCCCGGACTGCTGGCTCCCACGAAGACGACCCCCTCGGGTCCACCCTGAATCGTCGCCCGCAGGCTCACGTCAACCAGGTCAAAGAGTCCGTCTTCGGCCGGAGCCAAGCGGCCGTCGTACCACGTGTTCCCGTTGTACGAGAGGATCTTCACGCCACCATCGACCCCGCCTTCCGTCGGAGGAGCCCACTGGATCGATCCGGTTGAGGACAACACATCAAACCCACTGAGGTCGTCGATCCGTGTGGGTTTCGTCTCGCCGGCCGGGATCTGTCCAAGCTGATTGATTGGGTACGCGGTGTAGATCATCGTGCCGTTTGGGGCGACGATGAGGCCTCCGTCGATCTGAGGAGCGGCGGCGACGAACGTGGCCGGTCCACCGAACCCAGCGATCGAACCATCGCATCCGCGGACGAGCGGTACGGAGTAGATTCCGGCCGACGCCTGGTTCGCGCCCCCACCGATCAGCAGCACATCGGGCTCGCTGGCCCGGATGAAGAGTCCGCCGTAGGGCGTCGGCAAGTCCGTGATCGACCCAAGATCGAAGACGTCGTAGTCGTCGGCGAAGACCGGGTCGACGACCTGGGCGGCGGCGGATGACGCCACGGCCAAGCCGATCAAGACGGCCGCACGCCGGGCAATGACGGGAAGTTGGGTGATCATGGGCAAGACTCCAAGTCGGTGGTCAATCCTGAAACTGAAGGGCCGGCCGCCAACGACCGGCCCCTCATGCAGGAATACGAAAATGGCGACGGAATCACCCGGCACAATCCTCAATTGGATTGCGGTGCGGGGGGCCGGCGTCGATCACTCAGTCGCGGCGACGACGTCCGGCAACCAGTCCAGCGATGGACAGCATCGCGAGTCCGGCCGGAGCCGGAACCAGGCGAACGCCATCGATGTCGAACTGGACGGTCGTGCCGAAGTCCGCCTCGCCGGGGGTGAACCCGATCTGAAGATGACCGATGTTCGAGAATACGTCGGCGTGCGTCGAGCCTTCAAGGACCAACTGTGCACTTGACTCGGTCACGTCGATGAAGACCTCGGTCCAGGTTCCGGGAAGAACGGGCTGGAAGACCACGCCAGCGGCCCCCGGGAAGTTCGCCGGGCCGGCGAAACGAGCGAAGACGTTGAGCGGCGCCGCGCCGTCGTGCCGGACGAAGAAGCTGAGCTGGGTCGCGCCGGCCGCGATCCAGTCCCCCTCGAAGCGGCCGTCGGAGCTGCCGAATTCGTCCTGGGCGCGGAACGCAGTGAGGCCGAAGGGCGGCGGCACGGCCGGGACCGAGACGGCGTCGGTGATGAAGCCGCCGTTGTCGATCGCGCCGCCCGACGCGACCCAGTCGACTTCGCCGACGCTGGCCCCGTCGAACCACGACGCGGCGCCGGCGTCAAAGTTCTCGGTGACCGGAAGAACGAGATCGGCGGCGGCGAAGCTGGTCGTGGCGAGTGTCGTGGCAAGAGCGAGCGGGGTGATGATGCGATGCATGGTGAAGGTGTTCCGTGAATGGGGCCATCGCGCCGATCGCGGGCGCGGCGCGGCCAATGGCCACACCATCGCGGCGACGGCGCCGAGGCAGTGGATGGCGGGCGACTGATCCCAGCCGCATCGCCAGTGGGGGCGAAGTCATGTTCGATGGTCGGAGGACCCGGCGGGCCCTCCCGTGCGTCAGCCGGCGAGTGGCGGGCCGCGCGGTCCCGTGCTGCAGCCGGCCGGGGAAACCGGCGAACCGTGGGCCGCCAGCGCCTCGACCTGTCCGCAGAGGACGTGGAGAACGCTCGGCGCGGGATGCCCCGCGCCCGATGTGGCCGCACGCCACCACTGAGCAAAGCGTCGTCGCCAACGGACGCGGCGAGCGGCTCGAAGACCGGCGACGGCCACGCCGAGCGGCAACGCCACTTCAAGGGTGGCCGCGGCGACCGGGGCGTCGGTCAAAGCATCGTGGTGGGCGATCGTGATCGCCAGCAGGCCAGCGATCCAGCGATTCTGGGCGGTCCGTGGGGCGTTGCCGAGACCACGCGGCCGACGCACCGCCAGCAGCAGGCTCAGGCCGATCAGGCCAGCCAACACCCCCGCCGCAGCGATCGGCCCGGCGACGGCCGGATGGCCGGCTTCGAACGCCGCGCGGACGGCCTCCATGCACCGCACCAGCGGCAACACATGGATCGCGGCGAGGGCGATCCAGGCGGCGCGAACGAGCCAAGCCTTGGCGGGATATCGACGAAACCGGAGCACGCGGCGAGCATAGCCCGGCGACCCCTCCAGACCAGCGAGCGACCGCTGACCAGGTGCGCTTTTTCCGCCCGGCCGTAGGCCGCGATTCGTCGGGCGGTCCGAAAATCCCGGGCCCCGGGTCGTCTACCATGGGCCGCATGACCCCGACCCCCGACGACTCCCATCCCGATCCGGACGCGTCCAGCCTCCCGGTGGACCCACCGCCTTCGGACAGTTCCCGGTCCGAAACACCGCGGGCTCCGGGCTCGCCCACCGATCCCTCCCGACCGACCGGTCCCACCGCGCTCGAAGGAACGCCGGAGATCGAGTACCCGGCCCCCTGGCACTACCAGGTCCTCGGACGGAGCCCGGAAGCGATCGCCGAAGCGATTGCGGCGGCCGTCGGCGACGTCGTCCACCAGATGCGGACCGGCCGGACGAGCTCGGCCGGCAACTGGCACTCGATGGGGCTCACGCTTGTGGTGCGCGATGAAGCACACCGGCTGGAAATCTACGAGCGTTTGCGCGAACATGAAGCCGTCCGGCTGGTGCTCTGATGCCTCGGTCGGATGGCCGCGCGGCGGTCCACGGACGCACGCGACGGAACCAGCATTTCGCCCACGGCGTACGACCGCATGCGGCGACGCCCCGCTCCCTTGCCGGCCCGCCTCGCCCCTGACTCCATGTTCCGGCCGGCGCAGCGTTCTTGCCCGAGGCCGCGCCCCCATCTACGGAGATCCGCCGATGACCGATGCGACGGACGAATCGGAAATGATGATCGAGGCCGATGGCCTCACGCGTCACTACGGGAAGCTTGCTGCCGTCCGCGACGTCAGCTTTCGCGTTCCGCGCGGCCAGGTCACCGCCTTCCTCGGCCCGAACGGCGCCGGCAAGTCGACGACCATGAAGATGTTGACCGGCTTCATCGCCCCGACCCGCGGCCGCGCGTTGATTGGCGGTATTGACCCGGCGGTGGATCGTCCGGGCGCGACCGCCCGACTTGGCTACCTGCCGGAGAACGGGCCGCTGTATCCGGACATGACGCCGCGTGGCCTGCTTGAGTTCTTTGGCGCCGCCCGCGGCCTGACCGCAAGAGCGCTCGCGGGTCGAATCGACGCGGTCGTCGAACAGTGCGTGCTGGCCGAGGTCGCCCACAAGCCCATTGGCAAGCTCAGCCGCGGCTACCGCCAGCGTGTGGGCATGGCCAACGCCATCCTGCACGAGCCCGACGTCCTGATCCTGGATGAGCCGACGGCGGGCCTGGACCCGAACCAGATCGGCCAGGTCCGGCAGCTCATCCGCACCCTCAGCCGCGACGAAGGGCGGCGGCGGACCGTCCTGCTCTCCACCCACATTCTGCAGGAAGTCGAAGCGATTGCCGACCGCGTGATCTTCATCCACGACGGACGGCTCGCCTTCGACGGTGACCTCGACGCGTTCCGGGCCGCGGCCCCGGACGGCAACCTTGACGCCCGGTTTGCGGAGCTGACCGGTCACGTTGCGAACCACGTTTCGAGCCCATCTCCCGGCTCGGCCTCGCATCCCGTCTAGCTCTGCCGTCCGTTCCGTGCGTTCGGAACGGCCGCAGCCGACGTCCGCCTCCGGCGTCCGGCGTCCCTCGCCCGGCTTCTCTCGCCCTCGTGCTCTTCCTCCCTCGACCTTCCGGAACCCCGTCATGCCGTTCTCGATTCGGATGGTGGGCGCCGTCCTCCGGCGCAACTTCAACGCCTCCTTCCTCAACCCGACGGGATACGTGTTCATCACGGTGTTCATCCTGCTCGGCGCGATGGCCGCGTTCTGGCGCCCGGCGTTCTTTTTGAACAACCTGGCCACGCTCGACCAACTCGTCGACCTGTTCCCCTTGCTCATGGTCTTCTTCGCGCCCGCCCTGGCCATGAACACGTGGAGCGAAGAACGGCGACTCGGGACCGATGAACTGCTCTTCACCTTGCCCGGGCGCGATGTCGATGTGGTGCTCGGCAAGTTCCTGGCCGTGGTGGGCATCCACACGGTCGCCATCGTCTTCAGCTTGAGCCACGTGCTCATTCTTCTGTGGCTCGGCCGGCCCGACCTGGGCCTGCTGGCGGCCAACTACGTCGGATTCTGGTTGCTCGGCGTGGCGATGCTCTCGGTGGCCATGGTGGCCTCGCAGCTCACCTCCAACGCGACCGTCGCATTCATTCTGGGCGCGCTGATGTGCGGCACGCTGGTCTTCGTCCACCGCGCGGCCGACGTGATCGGCCCCGTCGGCAGCTGGATCGCGCACCTGGGGGTCACGCCGTGGTTCGCCCCCTTCGGCGAGGGACTGGTGCCGATCGACAGCGTGCTCGCCTTCGCCGGCCTGACCGTGGTCATGCTGTTTCTGAACGTCGGACTGGTCGGCCGCCGCCACGTGACCGGTGGCCAACGCTCCCGGCCAGAGGCCCTCCACCTGGCCGCTCGCTCGGTCGCCCTGGCCGTGATCAGCGTGAGCGTGGTCGTGATCGCCGGCCGGGCCGGGGCGGCAACCGACGCCACGGCCGAACGGCTGCACACCTTGCAGTCGCCCACGCGGTCGATCATCGCGGCCGTTCCCCGTGATCGTCCGGTGTTGATCCAGGCCTTCGTCAGCCCGGAGGTACCGGAACCGTACGTCACGCTCCGGCGCACCCTGCTAAACCTGCTTGGCCGCTTCGACGAAATCGGCGGACCGGCGATCGACGTGGTCGTCCGCGACACCGAGCCGTTCACGGAGTTCGCCCGAGAAGCGCAGGAGAACTTCGGCATCGCGGCCCGCACGGTGGCGGAAGCGAGCGGATCTCGCCGCGGCAGCCGGGACATCTTCCTCGGCCTGGTCTTTACCAGTGGCCCGGATGAGGTCGTCATCCCGTTTCTGGAGCCGGGACTCCCGGTGGAGTACGAACTGGCCCGATCGGTACGCGTGGTGTCGCGGGCCGATCGCCGGCGCATCGGCGTCGTGGCCACCGCCGCGGGGGTGATGGGCGGGTTTGATTTTCAGTCGATGACGAGTCGACCGTCGTGGTCCTTCGTCGAAGAGTTGCGGAAGCAGTACGAAGTCGAAGAGGTGCCGGCCGAGGGGCCATACCCGAGCGACCTGGACGCGATCGTCGCGATCCTCCCGTCGTCGCTCACGCAACCCGGGATGGACGCGCTGTCGGCGGCGATCGCCAGTGGCACGCCCACGTTGGTGCTGGATGACCCGCTTTCGGCGTTCAATCCGCAGTTGTCGGCCCAGTTGCCGGCGGATTCCGGTCGCAACCCGTTCACCAGTCAAGGGCAGCCGCCGGCCCCGGCCAAGGGCGATCTCGACGGATTGCTCCGGCGTTTCGGCGTCAAGGTCGAGACCGACGCCGTCCGATGGTCGGCGGTGAATCCGTACCCGGCCTTCGCCGACACGGAGCCAGAGATCGTCTTCCTGAAGGCCGCGCCGGGCGACGATCCGTTCGCTGCGTCCTCGCCGATCTCGGCGGGGCTCCAGGAGATGGTCATGCTGTATCCGGCCGCCGTGGTCGAGACGGTGGGCGGAGCGTCGGACTTGGAGTTCACGCCGTTGATCGTGCTCGATCCACCCGGCGGTACGACGGCATTCGAGACGCTCTTGCAGTCGAGCTTCTTTGGGCTGCAGCTCGCGCCCAATCCACCCCGCGTGCTGCGGGAAGGCGCGGTTGCCCTCGCGGCCCGGGCCAGAGGCACGATTCCTGGCGCGGCCGCGGCGGACGATGCCGAGGCGGGAGCCGGCGCCCCCTTCGATCTGATCGTGGTGGGCGACGTCGACGCGTTCAGCGAAACCTTCTTTCAGTTGCGACGTCAGGGCATCGAAGGACTCAACTTCGACAACGTCACGTTCGCCCTCAATTGCATCGATGCATTGGTCGGCGACGATTCGTTCGTCGACCTTCGGAAGCACCGCGCCCAGCACCGCAGCCTCACCCGCATCGAGTCGGTGACCGAAGCGTTCACCCTCGCCCAGCGCGAGCGACGCGACGAAGCCGAGGCCCGGGCCGACGAACAGTTGCAAGAAGCCCAGGGCCGGCTCGACCAGCGGGTGAACGCCATCCGCGGACGGGATGACATGGACGACCAAACACGGGCGATCATGGAACGCAATGTGCAAGAAGTTGAACGGCGACGCCTGGCCGTGGTCGAGGCCGAGATCCAGCGCGAGCGCGAGCAGGCCATCGCCCTGGCCCGCACCGACATGGAGACCCGCATCGCCGCCACCCAGACCGGGATCCGCGTCTGGGCCGCCGCCTTGCCCCCCATTCCGACCCTGCTCTTGGCCCTCGGCACGTTCATTCGTCGTCGCAGCCGTGAAGCCACCGGCGTCCCGCCCGGCCGCCGGGTTGGCGCGCCCATCAATGGCCCCGCCCAGGAGGGAAACCGATGAACCCGATGGCCCGCACCGGAGCATTCATCTGCGTCGCCGCCTTGCTCGTCGCGGCGGCACTCCTGACCCGCCCGGCTCCGCCGTCCACGGATCGGCTGAACGAGATCGGCGAACCGTTCTATCCCGAGTTCACCGATCCCGAAGCGGCCGCCTCGCTCGAGGTCTTCGTGTACGACGCCGACGCCGGACAGGTCCGCCCGTTCCGCGTGGAACTCGCCGGCGGCCGTTGGACGATCCCGTCGCACCACGGTTACCCCGCCGACGGAGCGGAACGCCTGGCCCAGACGGCGGCCAGCGTGATCGATCTTCGGCGCGACGCACTGCGCTCGGAGCGGGCGCAGGACCACGAAGCCCTCGGCGTCATCGATCCACTCGACAACGAGTCTCCGGCCCTCAGTGGGCGTGGTGATCGCATCATCCTGAAGGATGCGGCCGGACGGACGCTCGCCGACTACATCGTCGGCCCGCCGTTGCCCGATCGCGATGGGCTGCGGGCGGTGCGGATTCCCGGGCGCAGCCGAACCTATGGCGTGCAGGGAACGTTCGACATCTCCGCTCGCTTTCGCGATTGGGTGGACACCGCGCTCCTGGACATCGCCCCCGAAGACATCCAGAGCGTGACGCTCAATGACTACTCGATCGAAGAGACAACCGGACAAGTCGAGTTCGTCGGTTCGGCCAGCGTCTCTCGGACGACGGCGGCCGCCCCGTGGACGATCGAACCGGCGCCCTCGGCCGGCGACGTCGTTGATGCCGCCCGGGTCCAGGCCATGCTCGACGCACTGGCCGGTCTCGAGATCACGGGCGTCCGGCCGAAGCCCGCGGCGCTGATCGAAGGGCTGCGGACCGGGGAGCTGCGACTGGGCGTGCAGGAGCAGGCCTCACTCCAGTCCAAGGGGTACTTCCTGTCTTCTGGCCGCGGGCTCCTGTCGAACGAAGGCGAAGTGACCCTGGGCACGGCCGACGGCGTACGCTTCGCGCTGCGTTTCGGTGAAGTGCTGACCGGCAGCGGCCTGGAAGTGTCGGCCGGCGTGGCCGCGGCGGACGAGGCGGACGAGGCGGACGCCGACGCATCGTCGGCCGGCGACGACAGTGGCACTGAAGATGGCGACGATCCCACGGCCCCGCGCGCGATCACCGTCGACGACGGTTCCCTCAATCGCTACCTCTTCATCACCGCTGAATTCGACCCTTCGCTCCTTGGCCCGCGTCCCGAGGTGGACGCCGCGGCGGGGAACGTTTCGAATGCGTCCGACGATGGCGGCGAGGCAGGCGTGGCGGGCAACGAGGCCGAACCGGGCGCGGCCGTCCGGGCGGCGGCTGAAGCATGGGATCGGCAGCGGGCCCGCGGCGAAGCCGAAGCCGCCCGGCTGAACGCCCGATTCGCCGACTGGTACTACGTCATCTCGGCCGAAGACTTCAGTACGGTCCGGCCAGCGCTGGACGAATTGACCGGTCCGCCGCCAGCGCCGGATTCGGCGGGCGCGGGCACCCCGCGCGCCGGAGGACCGGTGCCGGCCTTTCCCTCGCCTCCCTCGGGAATTCCCGGCGGCTGATCACGGTCGCGGTTCTGCGCCTGTTCACCGTGCGAACGATCGGCCGAGTGCCGATGCCCTACGATGCGCCCCCCCCGACTCGCTCCGTCCGGCCCGCACCGTTCGCGTCCGGCGGTTCGCGCGGCGGAATGCACGGCCGGCATGAACCGGCTCCGGAGCCGCGTCCCATGGTCATTCGCCGCATTGGATTCCTCGGAATCAACGCTCGCCGGGGTGGCTGCCTGCTCCTGTTCACCGGCCTCGTCGCCCTTGCGATGGCCCCGACGTCCCGCGGGTCCGGTCTGGCGAGTAGCGCGCTCGCCGCGAGCAGCGTCGGTGCCGCCTCGGCCAACACCCTGACCGCGGCAGCCCCCGATGATCTCCCCCCGGGAATCGATCCGGAACTCGTCGACGGGCTGATGGAACGGTCGCCGACGCCAATCGATTGGGCATCCCTCGACCTGGACCCCGCAGTCCCCGCTCCGGCCACGATCCTCGGCCACGCCCTCGGCGAGCGTTTCGTGCGGCACGCATCGGCCGTGGCCTGGTGCCGGACCCTCGCCGCGGCGAGCCCCCGTGTCCGACTCATCGAGTACGGCACGAGCATCGAGGGGCGGCCGCTCCTGGTGCTGGCCATCAGCAGCGAAGCGAACATCGACCGGCTGGACGCGATTCTGGCCGCCAACGCCCTGGTCCCCCGCGGCGGCGATTCGGCTCCCGACGATCCGGCGATCGCGTGGTTCAGCTTCAACGTCCACGGCAACGAATCCTCCTGCACCGACGCCGGACTTCAGTTGGCCCACCTGCTTGCCGCCGGCCAGGGGCCCGCGATCCAGGCCGGACTGGACGCGTGCGTCACGATCATCGACCCGTGCCTCAACCCCGACGGTCGCGAGCGCTACGTGTCCTTCTATGACCAGCGCGTGGGCCGCACGCCCGATCCGTGGCCACTCGCGGCGGAACACCTCGAACCGTGGCCGAGTGGACGCCCCAACCACGCGATGTTCGACCTCAATCGCGATTGGGTCTGGGGCTCACAGCCCGAAAGCCGGCAGCGCATGGCCCTGTACCGGCGGGTCCTGCCGCACCTCCACGTCGACGTGCACGAACAAGGGGCGAGTTCGCCGTACTTTCTTGGTGCGGGCGACGCGCCGTACAACGCAAACCTTGGCACGCGGCAACGCTCGTGGTTCGAAGCGTACGGCCGCACCATGGGCGAGGCCTTCGACGACGCCGGCTTCGTCTTCGCCACCCGCGAGCGCTTCGACTACCTGTACCCCGGCTACGGCAAGGTGCTGCCGTGCTACCACGGGGCCGTCGGCCTCCTGCTCGAACAAGCGGGACACGGCCGGGCCGGACTGGCCATCACCGTCGATGGCGAGCATGGCCCGGGCCTCGAGCTGACGCTCACCGACCGCATTCGGCACCACGTCACGGCCTGCCTTCAGGCGTGGGCGTTCACCGGCGCCCAACGTTCGGCCCAGCGGACGCGCCTGGCCGAGTTCTTCCGGTCGGCGGCGGAAGGACGACGCGACCGAGTGTCGGCCCCCGAGAACGATGACGTCGCCGCGGCGTGGATCATCCAACCGGGTGACGACCCGCGCCCCGTGCGCGATTTCCTGATGCTCTGCCGGCTGCACGGCATCGATGTCGGCCGCGTGGACCGCGATGTGCGCGTCACGCGCACGTTGCCGGGGTTCACCGGATCGCCGGCTTCGGCGGGCCCGGTCGACGTTCCGGCCGGCTCGCTCATCGTGCCGGGCCGGCAGCCCATGGCCCGCCTGGCCGACGCCCTGATGCGGGCCGCCCCGGTGATCGAAGACCGCGACACGTACGACATCACCTCGTGGAGCGTGCCGGCGCAGTTCGGACTCGACGTGGTCACCCTGGCCGCCAGCGCTCCCTTGCCCGCGGCCTCGCTGCTCGAAGCAAGCGAACTGCCGGCCGGCCCCCCAGCCCTCGACGCCGACTGGGATGCCTTTGGCGACCGCGCGGTCGAACGAGCCGATCGGCGCACCGTCGTCCTGACCGACCTCCCCGCCGACGCGCTCGCCCTGCTCATCCCCGCCGACCGCATGGACTTCGTCCGCGCTCTCGGCGCGGCCGCCCGCCACAACCTGTTCGCCCGCCGGCTGGGCCGGGAGCTGATGCTGCCGGGTGGCCGTTCCGTGCCCGCGGGATCGTTGGCCATCCACCTGTCGCGCAACGAACCCGAACGGATCGCCGCGTTCCGGCGAGCGCTGGTCGGCCTGGAAGTTGAAGTGCTTTCGGTCGACCGCACGGTGCCCATGGCCGGGCCCGCCCTGGGCAACAACGAGAACCGCCGGTTCATCGTGCCGCGGCGCATCGTACTCGTCGGCCACCCGCCGATGAATTCGCTGAGCTTCGGACACCTTCGGCACCAGTTCGACCACCGCGCCGAGATTGATCACTCGGTGCTGCGGGCCGAAGACCTCGGCGACCGCGGCGTGCTCGAACCCGGCGGTCCGGTCGACGTGATCGTGTTGCCTTCGTCCTCTGGACTCAGCGGAACGCTCGGGACCCGGAACCTCGAACGTCTCGGCGACTGGGTGCGCGGCGGCGGCACGCTGGTGGCCGTGGGCGACAGCGCCAACTGGGCCGGGCGAACGCTGCTCGAACTGACCCCGGAAGACATTGCCGACGCGGCACCGGCGGACGCCGCCGATGACCCCGACTTCGAGTTCACCCCGTCGGACGAACTGTCCACGTTGTCCCACGCCGAACGCGACAGGCGATCGGTCGCCCGCCGGGTCCCGGGAGCAATGGTCCGGGCCGACGTCGATACCACGCATCCTCTGATGTTCGGAGCCGCCGCATCGATTCCGCTCCACGTGTTCGGTGGCAACCCGCTGCCGGTCGCTGGCTCGGGCGAGGTGCTGGCCCGCTTCGCCCCGGCCGATGCCTTGGTCATCGGCGGATCGATCGGCCCGCGGGCTCGGGCGCGACTCGCCGGACGGCCGGCCATGACGCGGCACGCCATGGGAGGCGGGCAGGTCATTTCGATCGTCAGCGATCCGGCGAACCGGGCCATGAACCGCGTCGGCATGGACGCCCTGATGCGGGCGATTCTGAGCGGCCCGTCGATGGCCCCGTCGCGTCGGCCGCTCGGACTCGAAGACGCGCATCGTCACGGCAGCATGGATGACTGATCGACCGCCGTCCGCCGGCCCGTCGCGAGCCGGCGTGCTCTACGCCATCGCTGCCTACGTCTGGTGGGGCAGCGTCGTCCCGATCTACTTCTGGCGACTGAAGGCGGTCGCGGCGTGGGATCTGCTCGCGCTGCGCATCCTCCTGGGCTTGCCCCTCATGGCCGTCTTGTTGACCGTCGCGGGCCAGTGGCGGGTCTTGCTCCGAGTGCCACGCATCCCAGGCGCGGTCACGCGCTTGCCGATCACCGCCCTCTTGCTCGGGGCGAATTGGACGGGCTACATCTACGCGATTGTGTCCGCCCGCACGCTGGAAGCAAGCCTCGGCTACTACATGACCCCGCTCGTCTCCGTCGCCCTGGGCGCCTTGGTCCTGGGCGAGCGGCTGAGCCGACGTCAGTTGGTCGCCGTGACATTGGCCGCCGTCGGCGTGGCGGTGATGACGGCCGAAGCGCTCATGCCGGTCGAAGGCCGTCCCACGACCATCCCCTGGATCACCGCCCTGCTCGCCGGGTCCTTTGGCTTCTACGGCCTGCTTCGAAAGCAATCCGGCGTGCCGGCGATGGTTGGCCT
Source organism: Phycisphaerales bacterium (assembly GCA_045106735.1). Lineage (GTDB taxonomy): Bacteria > Planctomycetota > Phycisphaerae > Phycisphaerales > SM1A02 > JBGCEZ01. The sequence goes on from JBGCEZ010000013.1 coordinate 16,288, forward strand.
GGCCTGGGAGATGATCATGCTCCTGCCGATCGCGGCCGGAGCCTTCGTGTGGCGCTCGCTGCACCACGGCGCGGCGGCGGACATCCTCGCGCTGCCGTCGACGTCGATCGCCTTGATCACGATCACGGGCATCGTCACCCTGGCCCCCCTCATCTGGTTCGCCGCCGCCGCGAGCCGCTTGCCACTGGCCACGGTCGGGCTCCTGCAGTACATCGCCCCGACCGGCCAGTTCGTGCTGGCCCTGACGCTGTTCCAGGAGAAGCTCACGCCCGGACGGCTGGTCGGCTTCGTGATCGTGTGGATCGCCGTGGGCCTGTACTGCCGCGAACTCGTGGCCGTTTCACGGGCCGCGGCCTCGAGCCCGTCGACCGATGGTGACGGACGATGAACCGGCAACTGGGGCTCTTTGGCGACGACGAACCGGCCGGCTCGGCTACGGAGCATGGGCGTGGGCGTGGGCGGACGCCGCCGATTCGGACGACGCCCTCGGCCGCCGCCCTCCGGGACCTGGCCGACCACGTGCCGGCCCGGGTGCATCTGGGCACCAGCAGTTGGTCGTTTCCCGGTTGGCGTGGATTGGTCTGGTCGGAGGAAGACCCGCCGCCCACCAAGGCCCGGTTGGCCCGCGATGGCCTTGCCGCCTACGCCGCCCATCCGCTGCTTCGTGGCGTCGGAGTCGACCGCACGTTCTACGCGCCGGTCCCGGTCGAAACGTACGCCGCATGGGCGAAGGTCGTGCCCGAAGACTTCCGGTTCTTGGTCAAGACGCCGCGCCGGCTGGTTGAACCGCGCGACCGCGATGGACGGGCCAATCCGGACTTTCTCAACGCCGCGGCGTGCGAGGATGAACTGATCCAACCCGCCCGCGAGGGACTCGGCGACCGACTCGGCACGGTGTTGGTGCAGTTCCCACCGATGCGCTTTCGCCGCACCGACGACGCACGCCGGTTCATCGGCCGACTGCACGGGTTCGTGTCCGCGTTCCGGCAACCGAACGGTCCACCGATCGCCGTTGAAGTGCGCGATGCAGTGTTGGTCGACGATGAGCTTGTGTCCGACTACACCGCGGCGGTGCACGAGGCGGGCGCCGCCCACACGTACGTGGCGCATCCGCTGATGCCAAGCGTGGCCGAGCAAGTCGAACGGATCGATGCGTCAGCCGCGAACCACGTCGTCTGCCGGTGGATGCTCCGCGCGGGTTTCAGCTACGAGGACGCGCGGGAAGTCTTCAGTCCCTTCGATCGCATGGTCGCCCCGGACGTGCCGACGCGCCGGGCCGTCGCCGCCTTGTGCCGCGCCGCCGTCGCCGGCGGCCAGGAGGTCATGGTCATTGCCAACAACAAGGCCGAGGGATCCGCGCCGCGCACCCTCGCTCGCTTGGCGGCCGAGTTGACGGGCGTTCCCGGGAGCGACACCGGAATCGCGCCCGAAAGCACGGCCACCGATGACATCGACCGCGACGGTCGCGCCGCCGATTGACCCATCCCACCCGGCGGCGATCGGTTCGCGCCGCTCCCACGCGTCATACAGATCCCACAGCACCTGGCGCAGATCGCCGCGTCGGGCGGACAGTCTTGCCTGGAGGAACGCATCGGCCGGCATCTCGGCGCCGGTGCCGGCGAGCAGCGTGCCGACGATCGCGCGGAGCAGATCCAGGTCGACGTTGCGGTGGGCGAGGCAACGACCGCGTCCCCGTCGGTGGGCCGTGCCGATGACGACGACCCCCGCCCGCCTCGCCCGCTGCCGCAATCGCCACCAACGGACGCCGTTCATGCGTTCGGCGGCGTCGACCAGCAGGATGTCGACGTCGGACCAGGCCGGAAGCGGCTCGGCCGCTCGCCACAGCGGCTCGGCTCGCCACCAGGCGGACCGAAGTCCGCGTTGGCAAGCCTCCGCCTGCACATGACGGAGCAAGGTCGTCTTCCCGGTGCCGTGCGCCCCGAGCAAGACGCCGCCGCGCCCCCGGTGCATGGCGGCGGTCAGCACGTCGGCCGCGCTGGGGTCGCACTGGGCGGATGAACGTTCGTCTCGTTGCGGGTCGGCTCCGGCCGCCCGTTGGACCCACGCGATCTGGCCCGGCGCGACACGCTCGGTCTCGAACGGGTTCGATGTTCGCCCGCGGCCGCGCCGAATCGGCGACGGGTCAGACGACGTCGATGGGAACATCGTGCCACCAATCGCGAGCGAACGGACGGTCGAATCGCACGCGAAGCTGCCATTCGACCTTGATGAGATTTCCGTGGTACGTCAGCGGTGCGACGGGCAGCGGAACGTCGAACGGGACGACGTGTTCGCCCGTCACCGCCGGACCGTCGACCAAGACGACGTCGTGGGCGACGTCCTTGTCCGTGTCCCCGCGCCCGCGGGTTCGCCACTCGGCCACCAGGCGGATCGCTCGCACCTTCACCGAATTCTGCATCTGCATGAAGACGGTGCCGGACAGTCGATCCCCGGCGGCCACGACAATGGGACGCCCGGTCGCTTCGCTGGTGGCCGCCGCACGGCCGTCAAATTCGACCCGTAGGTTGACGTTCTCGTTCATCGCCCGGCTCCCTCAGGTGCGTCCCCGGCCACGAGCAAGAGTTGGGCGGCGGCCAGTGGCAAGACGTCGAAGGCGTGCTTGGACGTTCCCCGCAAGCTGCCGCTGAACTCGCGCACCACCTTGAGCTCCCAGCGGACTTGGTTCCGCGGCGCGTGGAAACTGTGCATCGCATCGGCAGGAATCGAGCAGACGCCGGGAATTGGCGTGCCCACCAGTTCGCCGGCGGACGGCGGTGCGGTCAATTCGCAGGGCGCTTCGTAGACGGTTTCCTGAACCGTGACCGAATTGGTGCCCTGCTGGTACGTGGCGCGTTCAACCGACACCACGTTGACTTCGATCGAACGCAGGCGCACCGGCCTTGTGTGATGAATGGTGAACGCCAATTCGTCGCCCGGTACGGCGGGATGGTGGTCGATCTCGATGTGGACCGGGAACCGCCAATCGCGATACTCCCCGAGCATCCGGCGGCGAGCCGGCGGAATCAGCATCGCGATCGGAACGACCACCAGGGCGAGCGCGGCGATCGCCACGCCCAGCAGCAGCAGGAGCGGGCCGAAGATCACCATCATCAGCCAGCTGCCGCGTCCGTTCCGAGGGCTCAGGCCGATGCGGTGATCCGCTCCGGTCCCCGGCCCGACGGACGGGCTCGGAAGCGGCAGCTTCGCGAGAGCGGGAGACGGCGGATAGGCCTTGGATCGGGACATGGGAACTCCGGGTGGGATCGATGTGGGCACCATCGGCTTGGCGGGGCAGCCGGCGTTGAGGATGGCGAGATCGGACCGGATCGTCCACCGACGGGGCAGATCGAGGCCGGCCATGGAATGCCAGATCGGGTCAGCGGGGTCTCTGGGGTTCGCAGGGTCGCCGGCGGGTGCCCGGAGGCGCGAGCCGGTCGGCGTTCAGCCGCCGGCGGGCCGCCGGGAGAACGTTCCTGGTGGCGGAAGGACCTCTTGTTGCCCGCCGGTCGGCATTCTCGCCGCGTCCAACGTCCGCCGGAGAACGACCGGCGCGGCCGTCCGGTGGGCGTCGGGTGGCCACCTGCCGGCCACCTGGCGGCCCCTTGAAGGCCCCCTGAAGGCCGCTCTGGGCCGCCCGGCGGCGTCGGAGTCACGCTCCCATGGCTGGGGCAAGCTCTTGCCCGCCCCGGCGTTCTGCTCGCCCATTCGGGCTTGCCGCGGCCTCCCCCGCGGCCAGCGGCCCAGTTGGTCCGATACACTTCTTCCCCGACCCGTCCTCGGGGCAGGACGGTCCGGGCGACTCGCCCCCACCCGATCCGCCCCACATCCAGACACGGAATCCAGTCCATGTTGCGATCCATTCCCCGTCCGAGTCATCTCGGCCTTCGCCGCACTGCGGCCTGCCTCGTCACCGCCGCTGCCTGCACGCTCTCGGGCGTCGCGGTCGCCCAGACCGGCACCGTGGCGGCCAAGCCCGCGGTTCAGGCCGACGTCATGGCCGGGCTCAAGTTCGTCCGCCTCACGACCAACCAGGGCCAGATCCACCTGCTGCTGGATGAGATGGCCGCCCCCCTGTCCGTGGCCAACTTCCTCAAGTACGTCGACGACGACCACTACGACGGCACGGTCTTCCACCGCGTCATGCAGGACTTCATGATCCAGGGCGGCGGATTCGCCCCCGAAGGCGATCAGCTTGTCCAGAAGCAGACCCGTGACGGCGTGCTCAACGAGTACAAGAACGGCCTGAGCAACATGGACCTGACCGTGGCCATGGCTCGCCTCGGCCGCCAGCCCCACTCGGGCACCGCGCAGTTCTTCATCAACGTGAAGGACAACCCGTTCTTGGACCAGCCCCGCGACGGCGCGGGCTACGCCGTCTTCGGCATCGTGGTTGATGGCGTCGAGACGGTCCAGAAGATTCGTCAGACGCCGGTCGGCATGGGCCAGCTCGGTGGTCGCTCGGCTGAGAACGTGCCGGACTCGCCGATGGTCATCACGTCGGCCGAACGCATGAAAACGTCCGACCTGTCCGAGACGGCCAAGACGGCCGCGGCCAAGTGGGTCGAGACCAACGATGAAAAGCGCAAGAAGGCCGCCGCGCTGCAGGCCAAGTACGACGCCGGCGTGGCCGCCCTGGCCGCCGACGGCACGACCCACGCCAGCGGACTCCGCACCCTGGTGACCGAGGACGGCGAAGGCGAGATCATGCCCCTCGGCTCTCGCGCCACGGTGCAGTACACCGGTTGGATGGCTCCCGGCTGGCTCTTTGACAGCTCCGTCGGCCAGCCCACCGGCGACACCTACACCGCCGTCATCCAGGCCGGCGGGCTGATCGACGGCTGGATCGAGGGCATCCCGATGATGAAGAAGGGTGAGACCCGCTGGCTTGAGATCCCCCCGAGCTTGGCCTACGGCCCGAGCGGCCGCGCCCCGATCATCCCGCCGAACGCCACCTTGATCTTCGAGGTCAAGCTGGTGGACTTCACGCCCCCGGGCGGCTGAACGCGCCAACATGATCGAAGCTGGCCGGTGACGGCCGGTCCATGAACGACGAATCGCCGCGCTCCCCCCGGGAACGCGGCGATTCATCAATTGGTCTCGAGGTTGCCCCCGAGCCCCGGAGTCACCTCCGGGCGTCAGACGTTGAAGCGTCCGGCGATCTCTCGCAGCTGGGCCGCATCGGTCGCCAGGGCGTCGGCCGCACTGACCACCTCATCCGTCTGGCCCATCGTGGCCGAAACCGCGTTGGACACCGACTGGATGTTGCTGCTCACGTCGGTGCAGACGCGGGCCTGCTCCTCGGCCGCTCCCACCATCGAGTGCAGCGATTCGCGGACGCGGGCCGTGCGCTCCATGATGCCGCGCAGCTCCTGCTCGGTCTTGCCCGCGAGCTCGACGCCGTTCTCGACCGCCCGCGATCCGTCCTGCATGCCGCGGATCGCTTCCCCGGTGTGCTGACGAATCTCGTTGATCGACTGGGCGATCTCGGCCGTGGACGCGGTCGTCCGGTCGGCGAGCTGACGCACTTCGTCGGCCACCACGGCGAAACCGCGGCCGTGTTCGCCGGCCCGGGCCGCCTCGATCGTGGCGTTCAAGGCGAGCAGGTTGGTCTGCTCGGCGATGTCGTCGATCACCGCGGTGATCTGACCGATCTCGGCGCCCTTGGATTCGAGGGTGCGAACCTTCTCGCTGCCCTCTTGGACCGCACACTCGACCGAGCGGATGCCCTGGATGGTCTCGTCGGCGGTGTGGATGCCACTCTCGCACGCCCGGTCCGTTTCCTCGGCCGCTCCGGCTGCATCGCGGCACTGATCGGCCACGCCGGCGGCGGTCACCGAGAGCTCTTCCAGGGCCGCGGCGATGGCCGAGACATCCTGGTTCTGCGTTCGCGTGCCGTCGGCGATCTGGTGGGCGATCGACGAGAACTGTTGGCTCGAACTGGCGATCCGGTCCGACGCTCCGACGATCTCCTGGACCATGCCGACCAGGCTGTCCATGAAGCGGTTGACGGCCCCGGCCAAGCAACCGAACTCGTCCTGGCGTTCCGCGTCCAGTCGCGTGGACAGATCCGCGTTTTCACCACCGAGGGCGTCGATGACGCCGGTGATCTGGGTGACGGGCTCGACGAACGTCTGGGCGACGCGGCGAGCGACAAAGAGGAGCGTCGCCATCACGCCGAGGCCGACGAGACCGATCATCCCGGCGAGGATGTACGAACCCGTCATCATCTCGGTGACGCCGCGTTCGGCCCGGACCACCATGTCAAAGCCTTCCGCTTCGATCGGCGCCTCGGAAACGAAGACGGGAAGTCCGGCCGGGTTGACCGTGTGATACGTCAGCGGCTCGTTCGTGGCCCGAACTTCGTACGTGAACTCGTCCGAGAGCAGGACCGACTCGCCCTCGGGGGCAAATCGCGAGTTGGAGCGCGGGCGGCCATCGCGGCCGATGAGCATCGTCTGGCCGGTCTCGCCCATGCCTTCAGCCTTCAGCATGACGTCGTTGATGACGTCAACGGGCATCTGGAAAACCAGGACGCCGGCGAGCGTGTCACCGTCGTAGACCGGGGATCCGGTGAAACTGGCCGGCGCGCCGTAGCTCGGGGTATACGGATCAAAGTCGCGGGTCACCGACGTGCCCGGGCTGGCGTTCAGGGCGCCGCGGAAGACTTCGGCGAAGTTCGAATCGCGGTAGGCGCCGGAGACCATGTTGGTCGCGTAGTCGGCTTCCTTGAAGACCGAGTAGACAATCGTGCCTTCGGTATCGAGCAGGAAGATGTCGTAGTAGCCGAACTCTTCGAGGAACGACTTGAACATCGGGTGGAACGCCGCGTGCACACGGTCATAGGTCGTGTCGTGCCGCGACGCCATCAGATCGAGCTTGCTGCCAACGGGTTTCGGGCTGTCCGAAATGTACATCCACTGGGCCAGCTTGGCGGAGTCCATTGATGGCATCCACACGGAGGGACCACGATCGGTGATTCCGGCCTCGCGCAAGCGTGGGCCGTACTCTTCCCGGTAGAAGCCGCTGAGGCTCGACTCCACCGACGAACCCTCGACCGATTCGAGTTCGGCCGGAAGGGCGTCGAATGCTTGATCGAATGCCACCATGGCGTCAACCGTGGCCAGATTCTCCGCACTCGTCTTGATCTGCTGCTGGATCTTGTGGAACTCGCCCTCGATGTGGGCGGCCCGGGCATCGGCCACGGCTTCGAGGGCTTGATCCTCGATGTGTTCGATCGTCGAAAGACCGCGTTCGATGGCCAGGAAGCCCACCACGAACGTGATTGAGAACCCGATGGCCAGCAACGTCGTGGTGAGCTGACGTTCGATCGTCATGCTCTCCCGTCGGTCCCAGACCAGCTTCCCGACAACCAGGCCGACGGCCAGGATTGCGGCACCAATGAAGTAGATCGTCATCCGTCCCATTCCTCTTCGACGCGCCCGCCCGCCCCGAAACGGGTCAAGCTGCTGGTCGTACACCACCCCCGCCCGAAGCGATCCCCCGCGACCGTCGCGGGTTCGAACGCCCCAGAGCGAGACTCTTCTTGGTGTCGGCACGTTGGCCGGCGTGGTACAGGTTGGAACATGAAGCCGAAGCGATCCGGGCCGTCTGCAACGACTGCGCGATCCGAACCGCACGCGCGCCGTGCAGACTGCGCAAGAATCGCGCCCACCCGGATGACAAGAACATCCAAAGCGTTCATTACGTGTTGTGGTTTGGGCGGTCCGTCGGGGGATCGGTGGCGGCGGAGTGGAGGCTCCGCGCCGACGGCCTGACCGGTGGCCAGTCCAGATTGCTCAACGGATCACCGGCCAGATCGTCGGCCAGTCTCGATCGTTCATCGGATCGCCGGCCGGATCGTCCGCCAGTCTCGATCGTTCATCGGATCGCTGGCCAGATCGCCGGCCAGATCAGCGGCCAGTCCGGGCCGCCATCCGGACCACCGTCCGGACTGACGGGCGATTCACGATTCCGCCGAGCAGAGACTCCGCTCGCGAGGACTCACCCGCGCGTGAGCTTTCGGTACTGGATGCGCTTGGGTTGGCCGGCGGCTTCCCCGAGTCGTTCGCGTCGGTCTGCTTCGTACGCGGCATGGTTGCCGGGGAACCATCGGACGTTGCTGTCACCTTCGAACGCAAGAATATGGGTCGCAATGCGATCGAGGAACCAGCGATCGTGGCTGATCACGATGGCGCATCCGGCGAACTCAAGCAAGGCGTCTTCGAGTGCACGCAGTGTGTTCACATCCAGGTCATTGGACGGTTCATCCAAGAGAATGACGTTGGCCCCGCTGGTCAGCATGCGGGCCAGGTGCACGCGATTCTGCTCGCCACCGGAGAGTTCGCTGACCTTCTTCTGTTGGTCGCCGCCGGTGAATCCGAACCGGGCCACGTAGGCCCGAGAGTTCATCTTGAAGTTGCCGAGCCGAATCTCATCGGCCCCATCGCTGATCGACTCCCAAACGGTGATTCCGTCCTCCAGCGTCGATCGGCTTTGGTCAACGTGGGCCAGCTTGACCGTGTCGCCGACCGAGAACGTGCCGCCGTCGGCCGTTTCGTCGCCGGTGATCATCCGGAAGAGCGTCGTCTTGCCCGCCCCGTTCGGGCCGACGATGCCGACGATCGATCCCTGGGGGACGCGGAAAGACAGGTCGTCCATCAGCAGCTTTTCGCCGTAGGCCTTGTTGAGTCCTTCGGCTTCGATCACCTTGCCGCCGAGACGCGGTCCGGCGGGGATGAAGATTTCGACGTCGCGGGCCCGTTCGGCTGCGTCGGCCCCGAGCATGGACTCGTAGTTGGTCATCCGCGCCTTGTTCTGGGTCTGGCGATTCTTTTTGGTATTGCGGATCCAGGTGAGTTCCCGGTTCAAGGCCTTTCGCCGCTGGGACTCTTGCTTCTCGCTCTCAGCCAGTTGGACCTGCTTCTGTTCGAGCCAGCTTGAGTAATTTCCCTGCCACGGCACGCCGTGCCCGCGGTCGAGTTCCAGAATCCACTCGGTCACGGTGTCCAAGAAGTATCGGTCGTGCGTCACCAGAATGACCGTGCCCTGGTAACGCTTCAGGTGCTCTTCCAACCACTGGATTGATTCGGCGTCGAGGTGGTTCGTCGGCTCGTCGAGCAGCAGGATGTCAGGCTTGCGAAGCAGCAGCCGGCACAGGGCGACGCGGCGGCGCTCGCCGCCGGAGCAGGTGTCCAGCGTCTGGTCATCCGGGGGGCAGCGCAGCGCGTCCATGGCCATCCGGAGTTGGGAGTCGAGCTCCCAGGCGTCGGCTCGATCCAGGGCATCCTGCACCTCGCCTTGTCGTTCGAGGAGTCGCTCCATCTCCTCCGGCGTCATCTCTTCGGCGAACTTCTCGTTGATCGCATCGAACTCTTTGAGGAGGGCAACGGTTTCGGCCGCGCCTTCTTCGACGACCTCGCGCACCGTCTTGGTCTCGTCGACGAGCGGGTCCTGCTCGAGGTAGCCGACGGTATACCCGTCGGCCAGCTGAGCCTGGCCCTCGAACGCGGTGTCCACCCCGGCCATGATGCGGAGCAGGGTCGACTTGCCGGATCCATTGAGGCCAATCACGCCGATCTTCGCCCCGTGGTAGTAGGACAGGCTGATGTCCTGAATCACGGTGCGGGTCCCGTGCTTCTTCGAGACCTTCCACATCGAGTAGATGATCGTTGGCTGGTCAGCGGCCATGGGCAGTGCTCCTGGAACGAAGGACAGGCTGGGTCGGCGGATCGGATCGGCGGGCCAGTGTACCGGTGCTCGGGCCGCGTACCATCTGGGCATGCGTGGCGCGGAACGAGTTCACCTTCCTGATGCGGCGGATCGACTGCACGCTCTGCTGCGTGGGCGACGGCGAATGGGCGGCCTGACCATCGCGGCCGGCCGAGATTCCGGCCACGAACAGGAGCGTCGCGCGCCCGCCGCTGAGCCAGATGAGGCGGACTGGACGGTCAGTTCGCTGCATCCGGGGACGACGGCCATCGGCGTCCGGCTGGAGCACCCCGAGCAGCCGGCGATGCTCGCCAAGCTCGCTGCCCCCGATGCCCCTCCGCGGCTGGCCGAGACCGAAGGCCGGGTCTTGGAATGCTTCGCCGCCGATGGTCTCTGGCCGGGGGCCACCCTGCTTGGCCGCGCGGGTTCGGATCTTCTGTTGGCATTCGCTGGCGGCGAATCGCCGGCTCCAGGATCAGCGCTCGATCGAGATGAATTGAGCCGAATTCTTGCGGCCCACGCCCGTTTGGCAACTTCGTCGCTCGCGGATGGCTGGTGCCGGCTCCGCGGCGAATTGCCGACCTGGGGAGCTGGCCGACGAGATGCCGCCGATCCGCATGCTCGGCGCTGCCGACTCTTCCGACGGCGGCGGGTCCTGTTTCTTCGCCGCGCGTCCAGCGTGCTCAGCGCAGCCGCTGTGCCGAACTGGGAACAACGCGTTGCCGAGCTCGACTCGTCAGCCGAAGCGTGCTGCAGAGCGTTCTCCGCCATCGCCCACGGCCCACGAGCTGGCCTGGTCCACGGCGACCTGCACGCGGCCAACGTGGTGCTGGGCCACGCGGTGGGCGATGCGGCGGGCGATGCGGCGGGCGATGGAGCAGGCGATGCGAACGTTGGCGACGGCGTCACCATCTTGGATTGGAGTCGAGCCGGCAGCGGGCCGCCGCGCTTGGATGTCCTGCGATTGCTGACGGAGTCGAGCGAACTTGACGCCCAGGCATGCGAGGCGCTCGCCGCGGAGTGGTCCGCGGCGAGGATCGCGGCCAGCTCGATGGACCCGCCGGAGGCTGGAAGTATGAAGCCCCCGGCGGGCGACAATTCTTGGGTCTGCGACGACGCTGAGGCGGCGCGGTCACTGGCCGAACATGGGGTACTGGCCCGGCACTTGCTGATGTCGGTGGTCATCGGCTTCGGCGCAAATCGCCCGCTGGCGACCTGGGAACACGCCAACCTTCGTCGATCACTCCGAGCCGATGGTCCGTTGGACTTTTGAACCCGCGAACCCGCGAACCCGCGTTCCGGCGACGAGGCGGTCGGGCGGGCGGGCGGCCTGGCTTGTCTGGCGGCCTGGCGGCCTGGCGGCCTGACGGTCGGGCCTCTCTCGCGATACATCGATCCGGCATCCTCGGTCGCCGGCGGCCGTCATGAGCGGCGGAATCGACTCCCGACGAGACGAATGACGGCGAGCACGGCGGCGGCGAGAAACAGCCCCACCCCCAGCACGGTGAGAACCGGCGAGCCTTCTTGAAGAGCGTCGGCCAGCAAGAGGACGGCCCCGCCGATCACCAACGCGGCGATGACCACAGAAAAACCAATCGTCATCGCCGCCGCGGCGAGCGTCCGTTCCAGCGTGCCCAGACCAGCGTGTTCGAGTTGCAAGCCGAGGGTCCGGCGCCGCGCCGATTCCAGCAACCCGTGAATCTCTCGCGGCGCGACTTCGGCGAGTTCGGTCCACGCGAGCATCGCGTCGCGACCACGCCGGCGCAGCGCCCGAGCGCCCATACGCCGCTTGACGAGTTGTTCGACGTACGGCCGGACCCGGGCGATCACGTCGAAGTCGGGATCGATCGCCTCGGCCACGCCTTCGATGGTGGTGATGGCTTTGATGAGGTGCACCATGTCGGCCGGACAGCGCAGTCGATACCGCCGCAGCAAGACAAAGAAGTCGCCGAGCAACTGGCCCATTCGCAGTTCCGACAACGAACCGCCGCGAAACGTGTCGATGAACCGCCACGCGTCGGCCCGAAAGCGTCGATCATCAACGAGCGACGGGTCAGCTTCGGCCAATTTGAGTGCCGCCCGGAGCACGCGGTCCAGCTCACCTCCGGTCGCGCCAAGGACCAAGTCGGCCAGCAATTCCGTCGTCTTGGGATCGGCGTAGCCGGTCATGCCGCAGTCGATGAATGCGAGGCGGCCGTCGTCCAGCCGAAAGATGTTGCCAGGATGTGGGTCGGCGTGGAAAAAGCCGACCACCAAGCATTGCCGGAATACCACGTCGGTGGCGATGGCCACCATCTCGGATCGATCAGCCGGATCGAGCGCGGCGGCGTCGAGATCGGTCAGCAAGGTGCCAGTGACCTCGTCCAGGGCCAGCACATCTTCATTGCTCGCCGCCCAGTGCACCCGTGGAAACACCACACGATCGTCGTCGGCAAAATCGCGGGCCATGCGGCGCGTGGATCGGCCTTCGAGCAGCATGTCCGTTTCACGAGAAATCTCGCGCGAGAACTGCTCAACGATCGCCGTCGCGCTGTAACCGGCCGCTTGCAACCGAGGTTCCGCCAGGGCGGCGATGGTGCTCAAGATCTCCATGTCCGCGGCAACAACGTCGCGGATCCCGGGCCGCAGAATTTTCAAGACAACCGCGGTTCCGTCGGCCAGCACCGCCCGATGCACCTGGGCCATGGACGCAGCGGCAATCGCTTCCCGCTCAACCGACGCAAAAATGGTGTCGTAGTCCGCACCGTAGCTCCGACGAAGCTGCGCCTCGATCGTCTCCCAGTCCACCGGCGTGATGCCGGCTTGGAGGCGGCTCAGTTCGTCGGCCCACTCTTCGGGGATCAAGTCCGGCCGCGTCGAGAGAATCTGGCCGACCTTGGCGAACGTCGGGCCGAGTTCTTCCAGGACGCGGCGAACGCGCTGGGCTTCCGTCAGTCGACCCGTTTCCGGATCGGTGGATCCAGCGATCCGCGGCCGGCGACCACCCAGCAACGTGGCCAAACCGAGCTCTTCAATCGCCTCACGGAAACCGAATCGAACAAGGACGGCGAGAATCTGCCGCGCCCGACGGACGGAACGAATGGTGCCGGCGATGCCGGTATGACTGGCCATCCGCGGCATGGTACGGCGAGATGGCGGTCAGTCGCCAGGCGATGATTGACCCGGGGGAGGCCGAACGTCGGGCTGTTCATCGCGCCGATCGAGGGGATTCGAATTGGCCGGCGATGCGTCGGTGTCGGGGTTCCCCGTCGAGCGCGCCGCGTCCAGGAGATCCGTGGCGTCGATTGCGTCTCTGGCGTTGGCTTCGTTCTCGCCGGGACTCAGCGGGGCGACGACTACGGGCTTGGCGGCGGTCGGGTTGACCGGATTCGCTGTGTTGGCCGCGGCGTTCGCGGCCGCCGCCCGGGCCATCGTCCCGCGGGCTGAGACGCTCGCGAACATCATCACGCTGATCAGCAACGGAAACACGGCCACCAGCACGAAGCCGGCGACAATTCGTGGCACCCGGCGGCGGCCGCGGCCAAAGCTGACCGCCTTGGGCTGCTCAAGATCGGCCCCGCACTCGGGGCATCGATCGGATCCTGCGATCAAGACCTCACGCAGTTCGTACGAACACTTCACGCAATGGGGGCTCGAAACGTTGATCGCCCCACGCATCCCCGTGGCGATCAGGAGGATGCCGACAATCGGGAACGCCAAGAACAACAGTAGAAACAGGATGGCCAAGATCGACATAGCGATTGAGCTTTCGAGGGCGAGTCTGCTGGATCAAGCTTTGGTTCCATCCAATGCTTTCATCGCTCGCAAGGAGGCAAGTTGCGGCCGCGTCCGCACCCGTCTGATTCGTGGCGGGCACCATGACTTGGGACGTTCCCCGTTGTGGAAAAATCACCGACGAGCACTTCGTCGACTGGGCTCGCGGCGGTGAACGAAGGCAGGCCGCTCGACCGAACGAAGCTCGAAATCCGGTCTCGATCTGGTCTCGATCCGGCTCCAATCCGGTCCTATCCACACCACTCGCTGGAGGCGCGGCGTGGATCGAACGCCGTCTCATGATCCGCACTCCACGGGGTACCGACTGGGGCGTTGAGACACCAATGCAACATCATCGGACTGGATTCCGTCGGAGACCACACGACGGTCTTCCGTGGCTGGATCGGTCTCCGCGGAACCTTGGTCGGCGTCCGTGGATGGATGAATCGAATGAGGTTTCCACGACGCCCCCAGGCCCAGGAGCGAACTTGCATGGACGACGGCGTCAGCGCCAGCAACATGATTCCCGCCACCACTGGACCGGCGACGCGAAAGAGGCGTCGTTCGAAACGCGAGGGTGAGCCGTGGCTCATGATCGGACTGCTCAGATCCGGACGACTCAGACCTGGACGACTCGGATCTGGCCGACTCAGACCTCGACGACTCAGACCTCGACGACTCAGACCTGAATTGCTCAGATCCGCCGGTTCCGTCGACGGAACCGCCGGACCTCGGCGAAGGCCGAACGCCCCAAGCACCAAGAAGCCAATCCCCGCAACTGGCACGAGGATCATCAGAGACGCAAGGATCAGGCCGGGAAACAGAAACACCGCCAGAAGCGCGGCCCCGATGTCATCGCAATTACCCGACCGCGCCGAACACTTCGATCCAAACATTTGCCATCGCTCCGGTTTTCTTCCCATTCCGGCCCGCCTCTCAGCGTACCGCACTTCAGGGTGATCGGCCCCACCCAAGTTTCGAGAGGTGGACGAGGGCTTTCCCAGTGGTTCGATGTCACGGGCGATGGGCACCGAGGCCGCGATGTCTGGATCGCCCGCGGTGCAGTCGAATGCTCTCATCGCCAGTCTGGCCGATCGAGTGCTTCCAGAGGCCGCTCAGCGGCGCGTCGGGGCATCCGCTTGATCCTTCGAGCCCGACGCGGACAGAGCATCCCCCCCTTGCTCTGGCCGCCCCCCCGGAGTCGCGGCGTCGGCAGGACGGACGCGAAGGATCGAATCGATCACGGGCTGGATGCGCTGACGCCGCTCTGGCGTGCGTTCAACTGGCGACCACACAACCGGGCCAGAAGCGGGCGCTGCGGCGGAGAGTTCGCGTCGGTACCGAGCCGCTCGTTCTGTCAACGTCCAGCCGCCACGCGCGGGAGCCGCCGTGAGCGGAGGGGCGAGAGCGCTTGGAGGCAGCACGACGGCCGCATCGATTCCCGGAGGCCAGCGATCACGCGAGACAAGCCGCGAGGCGTTCGACTCGACGACCAGCAACCGAACGGTTTGCGCGACCCTCGTGCCCGTCATGTCCGCCGCGTCCACCGCGTCCCGAGATGGCCACGTCGTGACGGTCCGCGCGAGTGCGTCGGCCACCCATGTGGGCCAAGAGACATCATCCGGTGGCGTGGCCGCACCATCCAACCCGGGCCACCCGAGCACGATGACCCGGGAGACGCCGCTGGCGACCGCAATCCGATCGCTGATCTTCCGGATGTGCTCGGTTGGCCGCCCTGGATCGGGAAGCAGGTAGACGATCGTCTCGTCGCGCCCCAGCGGCTCCATGTGCCCCGCCGCGGGATGGGTCACCAATGGCTCCACCGGCCGCAGTCCAAGCCGTACGCCAGCTGATTGCCACCCACGCCGATCGGCACTGAACACCGGGCTGCCGCCGCCGATCACGCTGACGGTGATCACATGCCGCGAGAGTTCAGGAAGCAGCGGATCGACGCGAAGTTCGACCGGGAATCGCAGGCTCGCCGCGTCTCCCGCGGCCGGCTCGGCGGCCGAAATCGGAGGGGCGATCAACTCGATGTACGCGCGGCAGTCTGACCCGTCGAGTTCCCGGCCCACCCAATGAAACTGCATCGGCGCGTGGCCACCTCCGGCCAATCGCAGTCGGCCACGAACGTGACGCATCAGGTACTCGGCCACACATCCGTCGGCCGCCGACCCGACGGAAATCCGTTCGAGGTCGATGGGTTGCCCGGACATCCGCCGGACCGCTTGCTCGAGGTGCGCCGCGTCGATTCGCAAGCTGACTTCCAGGCGGCCCGCCGCGGGGCGCGGCCGCACTTCCGTCATCGAATCATGCCACGGGTGGGAGCCTGCCACGGACGCCGCCGCCGCCGCCGAAAATCCGGCCGCGGAGTGCATCCCCGCCGCATCGTGGACCGCGCCGGTGAAGCACGTCCAGCCCGCGGCCAGTGCGAACGCCGGTCCGAGGCGATTCACCGATCGTCATCCTCATCGTCGAGATCGTCCTGGTCCACGCCGTCCTCGGCGTCCCGCAATTGCTGCATGGGATTGCGGTCACGCGATCGCTTGTACACCTCAAAGCGGCTGGCCACCGGCTTCGGCGGCCACGCATTGTCGGCCAACTCCACGTCCGCCGTCTCCTGCCGCGGATCGAGCAGGATCGACTCGATCTCGCGCTCGTTCATCACCAGGATCCGCACCGTTTCGCTGGACTTCTGCCAGATCTGGGCCGGGATGCGACGTTCTTCGACGGTTCCGTCGGTGTAGGTGAGCTCCAGAATCACCGGCATCGGAAGGCCGCCGACGTTTCGCACCGTCACCACGTGGAAGTTCACGCCCTCGAGTTCGAGCCAATCGGCTTCGTCATCCTCAAGGCGATCCATCATCCGATCCATGCGGCGGCGATCGCTGGGCATCACGTCCAGCTCGTCGTACTCGTTGTAGAAGTCGAGCAGTTCCGGGAAGCGATCGGTACGACGCGGAATGCCAACATTGCGTTCCTTGGTGATCGTGTCGCGGATGGCGTCGCGATCCGCCTTGTCCGCTGCCGATCGGTCGTCCAGATCCATCGACGCCGTCGACCACGTGGCCACCGATTCGATGCCAAGGTCGACGTGCTCGGTGGAATAGAACCAACCTCGCCAGAACCAGTCGAGGTCGACGCCGGATGCATCTTCCATGGTGCGGAAGAAATCGGCCGGCTGTGGGTTCTTGAACATCCACCGCCGAGCGTACGTGCGAAACGCATGGTCAAAGAGCTCGCGGCCCATCACCGTCTCACGGAGGATGTTCAGGGCGGTCGCCGGCTTGGCGTACGCGTTGGCCCCGAACTGCAGAATCGACTCGCTGTTGGTCATGATCGGCACTTGGTTGGTGCTTCGCATGTACGCGACGATGTTCGCTGGATCGCCGCGTCGCGAGGGGTAATCTTCTTCCCACTCTTGCTCGGTCAGGAACTGCAGGAATGTATTGATTCCCTCGTCCATCCAGGTCCACTGACGTTCGTCGGAGTTGACGATCATCGGGAAGTAGAAGTGCCCGACCTCGTGGATGATGACGCCGATCAGGCCGTACTTGGTGCGCTTCGTGTACGTCCCATCTTCTTCCGGCCGCGGGCCGTTGAAGCAGATCATCGGGTACTCCATCCCGCCGACGGGGCCGTTGACGCTGATGGCCACGGGGTACGGATACGGGAAGCTGTACTTCGAATAGACGTCCAGCGTGTGCATGATCGCGTGGGTCGAATACCGACTCCAAAGCGGTTCACCTTCGCTGGGGAAGAAGCTCATGCACCACACGCCGCGTCGCCCGCCGTCGAGTGTCGCCACATCGTGCAACTTGGCGTCCCAGGCGAAGGCCCGGCTGGAAGCCCAGGCGAAGTCGCGCACCATCTCGGCTTCGAAGATCCACGTCCGCCGGCCGTCGGCCGGAGTCGTTCGGTTCTCGTCCGCCTCGTCCGGCGTCACGATGAGCACCGGACGATCACTCGTCCGCGCTTCATTCAATCGCTCGAGATGGGTTTCGTTCAGCACGTCTT
Organism: Phycisphaerales bacterium; assembly: GCA_045106735.1. GTDB lineage: Bacteria > Planctomycetota > Phycisphaerae > Phycisphaerales > SM1A02 > JBGCEZ01. Next base: position 33,766 of record JBGCEZ010000013.1, read on the forward strand.
CCGGGTTCACCAGTTCCCCGGTCGCGGTGACCACATGATCGTTCGGCACCTCGATGGCGACGCGGTAGTCACCAAACTCAAGGCTGAACTCGCCTCGGCCGAGGAACTGCTTGTTGTGCCAGCCGCGGGCGTCGGTGTACTGGCACATGCGCGGGAACCACTGGGCGACTTCGAACAGCATCGTGCCATCGTCGAGTCGTTCGGCCCCGGCTCGGCCGCGGACTTCGCTTGAGAGGTTGATGACGTAGTTCCAGTCGATGTCGAACTGGACGACGTCGCCCGGATCCAGTGGATCCAGCAAGTCGATGCGCATCATCGTGTCGTTGATGACGTGCGGCAGGTCCGCGCCGCCCGTGAGTGCGACCCGAGTGATTTCGGCGCCGCCCTCGAACTGGCGACGTCGAACGATGCTCCGGAGTCCTCGGGGACTGACGTCTTCGAAGCTCGGGGCTTCCGAAATCATTGCCCCGTCGGAATCGGACGCGAACAAGTTTGGATCGATCTGCACCCACAGGTACTCGAGCCGGTCGGGCGAGTGGTTCGTGTAGGTGAGCGTTTCGCTGCCGGTCAGGCGGCGCGATTCCTCATCCAATGAGATGCGGATGTCGTAGTCCACCCGCTGCTGCCAGTACGCGTGACCCGGAGCTCCGGACGCGGTCCGCTGGTCATTGGGGGTCGGCAGGACTTCTTCGAGCTGCCGGAATCGGTCCAGCCGGGTGCTTCGGACGATCGGGGCGGCATCGACGGTCACCTTGCCGGTTCGCGACTCGACCACGCCATCCGCGGGCGGGACGAGGGCGGCACCTGACTGGGCATGAACGGGAGCGACCGCCCCGACGGCCAAGCCGATTCCGGCCAGAACGCGAAGGGCCGAACGGCGAAGCGAGCACGACAAGGAGCGTTGAATGGGCATGCCGGATGGTAGCGGGCCGGAAGGTTCCGGTTGCTTGACCGCGGACGAACGGTCGAGGGCGAAGGCTCAGGGATGACCGTCAATGAGCGTCAATGACCGGTGGTGACCGGTGGTGACCGGTGATCGATCGGTGGTGACCCGGCGATGGAAGGACTTGACGGGCCGCCGAACGACCCACGGGGCCATTGGCGAGACCGAGCAGCCCGTTGAAAACCCCGCTCCCGTCCTGAGCACGATCATTCCGCCCCTCGCGTTGTCGCCGAATCTTGGCGCAATCGAGTGGATACGCCTTCGATTCGGCTCCGCGCGAGGGACGGAAGCATCGCACTCAGGGCGAGACGGGCGTCTTCAACGGGCCGCTAGCGAGTCGCCCCGCCGCGGGCCCGCCGAGACGCGCGGTACGAATGTCGGTCGGCAGGTTCTGCGTGTCCGTTGGAATCGGCGGTTCCATTCGGCGGGGCATGGCCGTTCGTCGTTCCGGCCACGACCGGGATCACTTCAGCCGGCCGGAGCCCCTCGTCCTGGTATCGACGCCGGAAGTCCTCGAACGTCGTCTCGTGCAGCATTCGGTCCAGGGTCTCCTTCAGATCGACCAGCCGATCATGGAGCGCACACGCCTCACCCACGCCGCAAATCCCACCCCCGAACGGACACTCGACGCTCGAGTCCTCCCGTTCGAAGAGCCGGTAGACATCGAAGATCGTGATGTCCCCGGGCGTGCGAGCGAGCATGTAACCTCCGCCCGGTCCGGGAGATCCGTCAACCAGCCCCGCTTGCGAGAGCGTCGAGAGAATCTTGCCGACGAAGGGACGCTGGAGCCCTCGGTCCGTCGCGATCTCCGTGGCGGAGAGGCGCGTCCGACCTTCGTCGTACACCTCAGCCAGTCGACTCATCGCCGCGATCGCCGTCTCGGTTTGCTTTCCGTACATCGCTGCGCCTTTCAGGGCGATCCGATGGCGGGTCGCCAGCGGCTCAGTGAGATCGTCGTTCGTGGCCCACGCGAAGCGCGCAAGGGTGGCCTTCCCCGGTCCAAGTTCAAGCCTACGCGACATTTCGGCGAAAACACAGAGACACATGTCCACAATTCTGTGTAAATGTCGATATGTTTATCCGCAATTCCTGACAGGAGCCCCTGAGCGTCGATTCGGTCGCCCTGGCTCCGGGAAGTCCCCGGTTCGATTTTCGGCGGCGTGGAACGTCGCCGACACCGACCAGTCCCGAACAGTGAGTGATCGAGCGATGAGTACGACGCCGCACGACGCGATGGCCGACCAAACCGCCCCCTCGGCCCCGGAGTCCCCGCCAGCCGACGGATCGGCAGCCGCCGGGCTTGAGACGTTCAGCTACGACGATGACATCAGCCGCAAGTTTGCCACCGCGACCATCGTGTGGGGCATCGTCGGCATGGTGGTTGGCGTGCTCATCGCCCTGCAGATGGTGCTGCCCCAACTGAACGTGGCCGAGTGGCTCACCTTCGGGCGACTGCGTCCGCTCCACACGAACGCGGTCATCTTCGCCTTCGCCGGCAACGCGATTTTCACCGCGGTCTACTACTCGACCCAGCGGCTCTGCAAGTGCCGCATGTGGTCCGACACGCTCGGACGCGTGCACTTCTGGGGCTGGCAGGCCATCATCGTGTCCGCCGCGATCACCCTGCCACTTGGCTTCAGCCAGAGCCGCGAATACGCGGAACTCGAATGGCCAATCGATATCGCCATCACCGTGGTGTGGGTCATCTTCGCGGTCAACTTCTTCATGACCTTGAAGAATCGCCGCGAACGACACCTCTACGTCGCGCTTTGGTTTTACATCGCGTCCATCATCGCGGTGGCGGTACTGCACGTCTTCAATAACGTGTGGGTGATCGCCGGCCCGATGAAGAGCTACTCCGTGTACGCCGGCGTGCAAGACGCGTTCATGCAGTGGTGGTACGGCCACAACGCCGTTGCCTTCTTCCTGACGACGCCGTTCCTGGGGATGATGTATTACTTCCTCCCCAAGGCAGCGAACAAGCCGGTCTTTAGTTACCGACTGTCGATCGTCCACTTCTGGTCACTGGTGTTCATCTACATCTGGGCCGGCCCCCACCACCTGCACTACACGTCACTTCCCGCGTGGGCGTCGACCCTCGGCATGCTCTTCTCGCTGATGCTCTGGATGCCGTCCTGGGGCGGCATGATCAACGGTCTCCTGACCCTTCGCGGGGCATGGGACCGCGTACGGGAAGAGCCCATCCTGAAGTTCTTCGTCGTCGGCGTGACCTTCTACGGCATGTCCACCTTCGAAGGCCCCATGCTGTCGATCAAGGCCGTCAACGGCCTGTCGCACTACACCGATTGGACCATCGCCCACGTGCACGCCGCCGCGCTCGGCTGGAACGGCATGATGACGTTCGGCATGCTGTACTGGCTCACGCCCCGGATTTTCCAGACCAAGCTCTGGAGCCCGAAGCTGATGGGCACCCACTTCTGGATGGCCACCATCGGCATCTTGCTCTACGTGGTACCGATCTATTGGGCCGGCATCACCCAGGGACTCATGTGGCGTGCGTTCACGCCCGAAGGCGCCTTGGCCTACCCCGACTTCGTCACGACCGTTCAGAAGCTGATGCCCTTCTACTGGCTCCGCGTGATCGGTGGCGCCCTGTTCGTTGTCGGCGGCCTGAGCTGCGCCCTGAACATGTTCATGACTTGGGTCAACCGACCGAAGACATACGACGTGCCGGTGCATACGGCCGCTCCGCTCACTCCGGATTACAACGACGCCCCGCTGCCGCCGAGCCGGCTGGCCGATGCGAACATCCTCGACTTTGGTCATCGCCTGGACCGATTCATGCAAGGCCACTGGCACCGCCGGTGGGAAAGGCTTCCGTTCCGCTTCACCGTCTGGGTCTTTGTCGCCGTTGCCGTCGCATCGCTCTTCGAGATCATTCCGACGTTCGCCATCAAATCGAACGTCACCACGATTGACACCGTCAAACCGTACACATCGCTCGAGTTGCTCGGCCGCGATATCTACATCGAAGAGGGGTGCTACAACTGCCACTCGCAGATGATCCGTCCGATTCACGCGGAGACCGAACGCTACGGCGAGTTCTCCAAGGGTGGCGAGTTCGTGTACGACCACCCGTTCCAATGGGGCAGCCGCCGCATCGGTCCGGACTTGCACCGCGTGGGCGGCACGTTGAGCTTTGACTGGCACTGGCGGCACTTCGTCGACCCGGCGCGCATGACGCGTGGATCGATCATGCCCCCTTACCCGCACCTGCTGAAGAAGGAACTCAACTTCGAGGAAGCGAAGTCCCGCGTCCGGGCGATGCAGTTGCTCGGCGTGCCGTACACCGATCAAGAGGTGGACGACGCCGTGCAGATGGCCAAGGATCAGGCCATGGCCCTGACCCAGGAGTTGATCGAACTCGACGGCGAAGAAGCCTTGCCCTCCGCCGAACAGTGCCCCCCGGGACTGGAGAACGCCCAGGTCGTTGCCTTGGTCGCCTACCTCCAACGCCTGGGGACCGACATCCACGCCGCCCCGGAAGCCGAGGTACCGCCGGTGGCCATGGCCGACGCGGAGGTGACCGATGCCCGCTGAATCCGAATTCACGGACCTGTTCATCCAGGTCGGACTCGTCATCTTCCTGACGGTCTTTTTCGCCATCCTCATCTGGACGCTGGTGGGCCGTCGTGATCGCTTCGCCCGTCACGCCCAGATTCCCCTGAGCGACGAACCCGTCACGCCGGTCGGCGACGACGCCAACCGCCACGACCACGAACCCACCCGCGGGGGAGCTTGAACCATGAGCCAGACCAACCACCCCGAACCTCCGAAGGCCGACGCCGACGGTTCATTGCTCGATCATGCCTACGACGGCATCCAAGAGTTCGACAATCCACTGCCGAGCTGGTGGACGAGCCTGTGGGCCTTGAGCGTCGTCTTCTCCGTTGCGTACGTCGCCTGGTTCCATTTGGGCGAGGGGGCGTCGGTGGAAGAGCAGTACGAAGCGGCGGCCACCCGCCACGTCGAGCGTTTGGTCGCCGCCCTCGGCGATGTCGGCTCCGATGATGCCGGCATCCTGACCGTCATGCACCGAGAGGACATGATGGCCGGTGCCGCGTCGATCTTCCGTGGCAACTGTGCTCAATGCCACAGTCAGGACGGCGGTGGCAACATCGGTCCGAACCTCACCGATGAAGCGTTCATCAACGTCGCCACGCCGAGTGATCTGTACAGCATCATCGCCGACGGCATTGCCGGCACCTCCATGCCCGCGTGGAGCAACCGCTTGAGTGAACCTCAGATTCTGCTGGTCGCCGGATACGTCGCGTCACTGCGCGGCACCGAGCCGGCTCAGGAGATTGCCGCCCAAGGTGATCCGATCCCGACGTGGGAAGAGTTTGAACGCGATCTCGGTCTCGAGTTCGATGCCGAGGGCAAGCCAATCGAAGGCGCTGGTGCGGAAACCGACTCATCGGCATCCGCCAACGAGCTGGACGACGTTGATCGCGGCTGACCCCCTTCGGCTCCCTGGTTGATCGAAGCTTCGCGCGAGGTCGACCCGAGCCGGCCTCTCCGTTCGGCAGTTGCAAGGCAACAGAGCAATGACCCAAGCCCCCAACGAACAGGTCCTTTCGACCCTCAATCGCGACGGCAGCCGACGTTGGCTCGACCCGAAGATTTCGCCCGGTCGATTCTGGCGGCGACGTCGCGTGGTTGGATTCGGACTCATCGCGCTCTTCGTTGCATTGCCGTGGATCCCGATCAACGGCAAGCCAGCGGTCTTGCTCGACCTCCCGGCACGAGAGTTCACGATCCTTGGGGCGACCTTTCTCCCCACGGACACGCTGCTCTTCGGCCTGCTCATGGCCAGCGTCTTCGTCGCCATCTTTCTGATGACCGCCCTCTTTGGCCGCATTTGGTGCGGCTGGGCGTGCCCGCAGACGGTGTACATGGAGTTCGTCTTTCGGCCGATTGAGCGGTTCTTTCTGGGCCGCCCGACGGGAAACAAGGGCCAGCACCCGGCCGTTTCGACTGGCCGACGACTGGCCATGTACGCAACGTACCTGTTGATCTGTCTCTTGCTGGCCCACGTCTTCCTGTCATACTTCATCGGCACGGCCCGGCTGTTCGACTGGATGCAACAGTCGCCGCTCGAGCACCCGCGGGCCTTCTTGATCGTGGCCGCAGTCACCGCGATGATGATGTTCGACTTCGCTTTCTTTCGCGAACAACTGTGCATCGTCGCGTGCCCGTACGGTCGCCTGCAATCCGTGCTGCTCGATCGACAGTCGAAGATCGTGGCGTACGACGAGCAACGTGGCGAGCCGCGCGGTCGCGCGACCGCCCGAACGAAGCAGGGACTGAACGCCGACCAGGACGCCCATGCCGACGTCGGTTTGCCGGTCCTCGGAGACTGCGTGGACTGCACGATGTGCGTCCAGGTATGCCCGACGGGCATCGACATTCGCAAGGGCCTCCAAATGGAGTGCGTCAACTGCACCCAATGCATGGATGCATGCGATGCCGTGATGTCCCGCCTCAAGCGTCCATTGGGCTTGATTCGCTACTCGTCGCAAGACGAAATGGAACGCGGCGAGCGAAAGCTTCTCCGGCCGCGGGTCGTGATCTACCCAGCACTCCTGGCCGTCTTGTTGGGACTGTTTGCGGTGGCGGTCGTTGGCCGCAAGCCGGTCGATGTCACCTTGCTCCGGGCCATCGAACGTCCGTATCTTGCTTTGCCAACGGGTGAGATCGAGAACAGCATTCGTATCAACCTCGTCAATCGAACCGACGAACGTCGCACGTACACGTTCGCCATCGACGATCTGGACGGGGCGGAACTTCGACTCCAAGAAGAAGCCGTGGTGATCGAGCCGGGTGCGACCCGGACGGTCACCGCGAGCATCGTGGTGCCGCGGGAAGCATTCTCCGGCGGATTCGCCGACTGCCGCATCCGCGTCGAAGACGACACCGGGTTCGTTGGCCGCTACGACATGCCGCTCCAAGGCCCCTCGCGCCGGAGAGCAACGTCATTCCATCGCCCGGACGACCACTCGATCGATTCCCTCGCCCACGTCGATTCGGCTTCTTTCGCTCATCTCGCACTCCGTTGAGATCATCCCATGTCCGCTGCTCCCACCGCCACCTCCGCCGGTTCCAATCCCTCGACCGCTCCCAAACGCCTGAGTCGCTGGGGAATTCTCTTTCGGTTTCCCGGCGTGCTCGTGCTCATGGTGGGCACGTTGGTCACCGTGGATGTGTGCATGATCATTGTCGCCACCAGTGACCAGAGTTTCGCGGTGTCCGACGATGCCGGCGACCAAGGCGAAGCATGGATGGCCAGCCGCGACCAGGTCCGACAGAATCAACGGCTCGGCTGGACGCCGGCGGTCTCGGTCGACACGCCATCCGACGCGAACCCGCGTGTTCGTTACGAGCTGCGGGACGCCAGCGGCACGCCGATCAGCGGGGCGACCGTCGCGCTCGCTGCCTTTCACCATGCTCGCGCGGCCGATCGACGGAGAACCATGCTCCACGAAGACCCCGAGCAACCGGGCGTGTACATGACTCGTCTGCCACTGAACCGCATTGGTCGTTGGGCGATGAACTTTGAGGTCCATCACGGCGAGGTCCGCTTTACGTCTGAGCATGAGTCAACGATTCTGCTCGTCGCCGAAGGGGCTGGATGATGGAACTCCTCCCATTGGCTTCGGGCGTTTTCGTCGCCAGCTTGATCGGCTCCCTGCACTGCGTCGGCATGTGCGGGGGCATCGTCGCCATGTGCGGCAGTGGACGCCCGTCGTCGTCCGAACCGGAGTCCGGCGTTCATCCTGCTCGCTCGCGTCTGACACTGCTTGCCCTTCCCGCCGCCTACAACGGTGGCCGATTGTTGACGTACGCCGGACTGGGAGCCATCAGCGGCACCCTCGGTCGAGCCATCGACCTTGGCGGCGGGGCATTCGGCGTGCCAAGAATGGCGGCGATCGTTGCAGGAACGATCATGATCGCCGTGGCATTGGTCGCGCTGCTCCGGATCCGCGGCCTGGGACCGGCGTGCATCAGTCTCCCGCCGACACTGCAACGCTGGCTGCAGGCGGGCATGAAGCGGGCGATGGACGCCCCGCCAGTACGACGCAGCGCGCTCATCGGCGTCCTGACTGGCTTCTTGCCGTGCGGATGGCTCTACGCCTTTGTTGCGGCGTCGGCGACCACCGGCAGCCCCGTGGGCGGCACGATCACCATGATCGCGTTCTGGGCCGGCACGGTTCCGGCCATGGTGGCGGTGGCCTTGGGCCTGCGAATCATCACCGGTTCCCTCCGGCGACACATTCCGACGGTCACCGCCATGAGCATGCTGCTCGTCGGCGTCTTGGCCGTGGTAGGACGCCTTCGGGTACCGGACTACCGGGCCACGGTGGATGCTCGATTGACATCGGCTGCTTCGGCCACTTCGGCCACCCATTCGTCGACGGCGACGCCCATCGACTCGCGCGACATCATCGAGGCAGCGAGTGAGTTGCCGGCCTGCTGCGAGCCCAATCCGGCCGCGGCCGCGCCATGAACCCCGCGGCATCCATTGCTGGCGGGGCGGGAACCACGGCGGACGCTTCGCCGGACTCGCAGTCGATGTCCGTCGGCGCGGTCGCGGACGTGGCATGCGACCACTGCGGACTTCCCGTGCCACCCTCACTCGTGGCCGCATCGGGCGCTTCATTCTGTTGCGAAGGATGCCGAAGCGTTTGGCAGGTCTTGCACGGTTGCGGCCTCGAGCAGTACTACGCCCTCCGCGATCGGGCCGGCGGCGCGCCGGAGCTCGGATCTCCCAGCCTGGGTCGCGCCGCGGCCCACGCCATGTTCGACGACGAAGCGTTCGCCGCCGAGCATGTGACCGTGCGCCCGGACGGCCTGCACTCGGTTGAGCTCTACCTTGTACGGGTGCACTGCGCGGCCTGCGTGTGGCTCGTCGAGCGATTGCCACGCGTCGTCTCCGGCGTCCGCGAAGCGCGATTGGCGATCGGCCGACAGACTGCGGTGATCGTATGGGATCCCACGCTCGTCCCACTCTCGGACATCGCGGCTGGCCTCGATCGGCTCGGATACCCCCCCCATCCGGCTCGGGATCGCCAGGTGCGCGACCATCGTCGGCGGGAAGATCGCCGTACGCTGATCGGAATCGGAGTTGCCGGGGCGATCGCGGGAAACGTCATGCTCATGGCGTTCGCGTTGTATGGCGGCCACCTCCATGGCATGGGCGCGTCGCACCGCATCATCTTCGGCGTCGTCAGTGCGGTCCTCACTGGGATCTCACTTGCCGGCCCCGGTCGCGTGTTCTATCGCGGAGCCCTCGCGTCGATCCGGCTCCGCCGGGCCCACATGGACCTCCCGGTCGCCGTCGGCTTGGCCGCCGGATACACCTGGAGCGTTGCGGCGACGGCCCGTGGATCCATCGATGTCTACTACGACTCCATCGCGGTGCTGGTGTTTCTGTTGCTCCTCGGACGATGGATCCAGTCCCGTCAACAGCGGCGCGGGCACGATGCCGTTCAGTTGCTGTTCGCCGTCGCTCCGTCGACGGCCCGGCGCATCGTTCGTCGCGGTCCATCGCCGATGGTCAACGACGTACCGTTGGAAGCAGTGAACCCGGGCGACGAACTTGAAGTGCGGACCGGGGAGACCATTCCGGTCGACGGCACCGTCCTCACGGGAAGCAGCCAAGTCGATGAAGCCCTGTTGACCGGAGAATCGCGACCGATTGACGTCGCGCCGGGTCAGCCGGTGCACGCCGGAACGGTCAACCTCCGCAGCCGGATCGAGGTCGTGGCCACCGCCACCGGGGCGGCGACGCGGGCCGGACGGATCATGGAGCTGGTGGAACGCAGCGGCCGGGATGCCGCACCGATCGTAAGGCGGGCGGACCGGATTGCGGGCATCTTCGTTCCGATTGTGCTGGCGATGTCCGCCCTCACCGCCGCGATTTGGTGGCCCCACGATCCATCGCGGGCGATCGGGCACGCCATGAGCTTGCTGATCATCACGTGTCCGTGCGCTCTTGGCCTGGCCACCCCCCTCGCCGTCATCGCCGCGCTCGGGCAAGCCGCCCGGCGCCGAATCCTGATCAAGGGTGGCGAAGCCCTCGAGACCCTCGCCCGACCCGGGTTCTTGGTCCTCGACAAGACGGGAACGTTGACCGCCGGTCGCCGGGCAATGGTCCGTTGGACTGGGAGTCGGGCAGACCTTGAACTCGCCGCCGCACTGGAGTCCGGATCGGGGCATCCTGTGGCCCGGGCGATCGTTCGCGCGGCAGCGGGCGACTTCGGCGAGGCGAACCATGGCGGCGCGGCGGCGCTGGCGATCGCGACGACCCCCGCAACGGCCACGTCACCGTTCCCGGCGACGCCACGGCGCGACGAGACCCTGGCCCTCGACCCGGAGTTGGATCCGGCCCGGGCGAGCACCCCAGTCAACGAGCACGTCGGCCAAGGCATCCACGCCACCATCGATGGCGAGAGCGTCGCGATCGGTCGCCTGGACTGGATCGCCGGCCGCGGCGTGCACGTGACGGCCGCGGATGAAGCCGAACTCGATCGACTGCGAGCCGATGACCTGAGCCCAGTCGTGATGTCTCGGGGGAATCGCATCGTCGGCCTGGCCGGAATCGGCGATCCGCTGCAGCCGGACGCGGCGGCGTGCATCGAGGCCTTGCGAGCCCGCGGCTGGCGCCCCGAAATTCTCTCGGGCGATGATCCTGTGGTGGTGCGCCGCACCGGCGAACGACTGGGAATCCGCGGCCACCGATGCCGCGGCGGAGCGTCGCCGGAGCAGAAGCTGGCTCGCGTCCAGCGTCTGGCTCGCCGCGCTCCGGTCGTGCTGGTCGGCGATGGGGTCAATGACGCCGCGGCCCTGGCCGCCGCCACCTGCGGCGTCGCCGTGCACGGCGGAGCGGAAGCCAGCCTGCAGGCCGCCGATGTGTATCTGGATCGACCGGGCCTCAGCGGGGTCGTGGAGCTGATCGACGGTTCGGCCCGCACGGCGACGGTCATCCGCCGGAACCTCAGCTTGAGCCTGGCCTACAACGTCGTCGGCATCGCGCTGGCCATGGCCGGGCGCATCGATCCGATTGTCGCCGCCATCCTGATGCCGGCGAGTTCGTTGACCGTCGTCGTCGCGTCGTATCGGGCCCGGACGTTTCGGCCGTCGGCTGACTCCGAAGAATCGGATTCCAAAGCTGACGGGCTCGCATCGATCAACCACCCGGCCGCCGATTCCGTCACGGCCGCGGTCACCGGAGCTCGGGCGTGAGTCTGCTGCTGATCGTCCTGCCGCTGGGCCTCGTCTTCGGCGCTGCGTCCGTCGCCGCGTTTATCTGGGCCACGCGCAGCGGTCAGTTCGACGACCTCGACACCCCGCCCATGCGGGCCACGTTTGACGACGATGACTTCGAGCCTGGTGCCCGCGCCCGTACCCATTCGGGTCTGGACGCCGCCGTCGTCGCCGATTCCGAACTCGACGCCGGTGCTGGACCCGGAACTGGCGTTGACGCTGGAGTTGACGCCGGACCACAAACGTCGCCCGACCAGCTTCACTGAGTCACGCGATCACGCGATCACGCGGCGATCAGGCCGCGTGCCGCCGCCCGTTGGCTCGTTCAATCACCCAGCGGGTCGCTTCCTCGGGTCGCATCGGCGTCGAGAACAGATACCCCTGCCCCAGGCGGCAACCCATGGCCGTGAGCTGCGCAAGTTGCTCCGGAGTTTCGACCCCCTCGGCCACCACTTCGAGATTCAGGTTCCGAGCCAAGGTCACGATCGCCCCGGTGATGGCGGCGAAGTCGCGAGCCGAGTCCATTCGCTGCACGAATCGGCGATCGATCTTGATCGTATCCAAGGGCAACTCGTGCAACGATCCGAGCGATGACAAGCCGGTTCCGAAGTCATCCATCGCGATTCGGATGCCCATCGCCCGAAGCGAGGCCAACGTCGGACGCAGATCCGTACGCGTGTCGATGACGTCGCTTTCGGTGATCTCGGCCTGAAGCGTTCGCGGTGGAAGTCCGTGGTGACGCAACGCGTCACGTACCATTTCGGGAAACATGGGATCCGAGAGCTGCCGACGCGAAACGTTGATGTTCATCTGCAGATCGATCGCACGATGTTCGTGCTGCCACGTCTGGTACAGACTCGTCGCCTCATCGATCGCCCAAGCTCCAAGTGGAACAATCAGGCCCGTTTCTTCGGCCAGCGGAACGAATTGCTCAGGACCAATGACGCCCAGTTCGGGGTGTTCCCATCGCAGCAATGCCTCGAAGCCGGTCAGACGTCCGGTCTCAAGGTCCAGAATCGGCTGGTAGCGCAAACTGAACTGGTCACGTTCCACCGCCCGGCGAAGATCGAATTCGAGCTGATGCCGTGCGATGACGATCTCACTCATCCGGTCGTCGAACATGACAACTTGGTTTCGACCGCGATTCTTCGCCTCGTACATGGCGATGTCCGCGTCACGCAAGATGTCATCGGGCGTCGTGTGCCGAGGCGCGGACATGACGACGCCGGCACTGGCCGTACTGGTGACCGGCATCGAGCGGATATCGTGCGGGGCGGCCAACGCTTCAACCAATTCGTCGGCCAATGCTTTGGCGCGACTGACGTCCGTCGGATCCTCCAAGAGCACGACGAATTCGTCGCCACCCAAGCGCGCAGGGAGCCCTCGTCCGTCCAGCACCCGGCGGACGCGCACGCCGATCGAGCAGAGGAGGCCATCGCCGACGTCGTGGCCGAGTCCGTCATTGATCATCTTGAACCGGTCGAAGTCCAGAAACAGCACCGCGAACCGGGCGGCGGGATCCCGTTGCGCCCGATCGATGGCGGATGCGATTCGGTCCTTGAACTGAGCGCGGTTGGGCAGTCCGGTCAGGGCATCGAAGAACGCGGCGACGTGCAACTTCTCGCGCGACTCATGCTCACGGGTGATGTCGGTCATCGACCCCGCCACTCGAACGGGCTTGTCGTCAAGATCCCGTTCGGCCACGCCTCGCACCCGAACCCAGCGCAGGGTTCCATCGGCCCGACGTACACGATGCTCGTGCACGAACTGGTCGGTGCGTCCCTGCAGGTGCTCGTCCATCACCTCGAGAAATGCGGCCCGCTCGTCTTCCAGGACGTGGGACATCCAGTCCTCTGGGTCGACGCCGAATTCCTCTGGCGCGTACCCAAGGATGTTCTTCCAGCGCGGCGAGAAGTAGCACCATCCTTCGCTGACGTTCCACTCCCACAGGCCATCGTTCGCTGCCTGGGCGGCCAATGCGTATCGGGTCTCACTCTCTCGCAGTGCCCGTTCGGCTGTCTGCCGTTCGGTCACGTCTTCGACGATTCCCAGGATGGCCTCCGGCTTTCCGTCGGCATCAAAGAGCGGGACGCGCACCACTTCGCAGACACGGCGGGTGCCGAAAGATGCCACCGGTTGACCGACCTGGAGCGAGATCCCTCCCGAATCCACCGCCGCTCGATCTTGACGACGCTCTTCCGCCGCTTCTTCTTGGCCACTGACTTCGGCGTCGGTCTGCCCGATCATGTCCTTGGCCAGAATGCCGGAAAGGTCTTCCATCGTCCGGCTCCACAGGACGTAGCGGAAGTCGTCGTTGGGGTCCTTCACCCAGAGACCGACCGGCAGGTTGTCGAAGACGGCGCGGAAAAAATCCTGCCCGCCGCCGGTGAGCGAGCCGACCGCGCTGGCGATGGTGTCGAGGTTTCGTTCGGCATCGCCGCCTTTGTTGGGTTCGGCGAAGGCGAGTTGATGCAGGACGCCCCGCATGACGGACCACGCAGCGGTGTGCGCGTCGCCGGCGCGCCCGTCGAATTCGAGGATTGCCGCCGCGGGATGCCCGTCGGGATGGCGTTCCAGGGGGAGAATCAACTTGGTCGGGTACGCCGGGTCGATCCGAGACGATGCCTCCGTCTCCCCCGCCGCATGACTGACGGCCACGTCCCAAGCGGGATCGAATGAGTCCGGCGCGGGAAGCGGGACGCACGCAACGCGCCACGAGCCGGGAGCTCGCCACACCACGGTGGCGCGTCGCGGACGCACGGCGGCTGGCGTTGCGTCGACCAGAGCGGCCAAGGCCCGGGCAGCATCATGCATCGGTACGACCGCGATGATCGGCGCGACATCACGCGAGAGCCCTGGAAGTTCGGATCGATCGCCATCCACGTGCGGGCGACTCCAAAGTAGCGCTTGCCCCGACCGGTCGGCCGACGGAAGACGAGCCAGCTCCGCCACGGCGGCGATGAGCAACTCGGTGTGATGACATCGACCACGGGTCGGGGGCGACTGTGCTGGAAGACCGGCGCACCGTCGCGGCACACCGGTTTGGGACGGCGCCGACGACCTGGAGCGTGTTCTCGGACCGGGAAGCCCGCAGATCGATCCCGCCAGCGACCTCTCGGACCTGCCCAGTCGGAACGACCGGTGGCACAGGTACGCCCGGACGATCCTGCCCGACCGACGGATCTCCCGGGCTTGGACGTGGTAGCAGACGGACCGATACGCCTCGCAGATGCGCCACTCCGTCGGAGAAGGCGGGGATGGATGAACGTTCGGTGATGCCGAACGTCATGACTGGCCAGCAGATTTGACGCAGAGTGGAGAGTGGTCCATGGATCAGCAGAACCGAACGCCCGCGGCGGGCCGCACGCCCGCCGAGGTTCTCGTCGGCTACGCCGTTCTGTTGGCTGCCGCCTCAGTGGCCGGCGGCGCGTACGCCGGATCTTGGTCGCTGGAGTCGCTCCGCGGCATCCGGACACTGCCGCTCGTCCTCACCGCCCTGGCCGTGGTCAGCCTGGCCCGGACCCGTCGGGGATTGGTGGCCCTGACGTGCGAGGTCGCGTCGATCATTGTCCTCCTGCAAGCATTCAACTACGTTCGCCTTGGCCTGAAACGGGTCGATGCCGGACTCGGATTCGACACGAGTGTTCTGATCGTCTTGGCTGCCGGGAGTCTGGTCGCCTCCCTCATGCTCTGGACCCGTCGGCCAGCTGCGGATCGCGCGATCGGCGAATGGTGGGCCACGTCCGCGCTGCTCGGACTGCCCGGTCGGATGCTTCGGTCGACGCCACCGAGTGGGACATCGCGTCTCGCCTTGACCGGCGGCTTGGCCATCCTGACCGTGGCCTTTGTCTTTGGTCACCGCGAGACGATCCGTGGCGCAGAAGCCCAGGTTCGAGCGCTGACCCAGACGACGGAAGAAGAGCCCCCCGCACCGACCATCCGCGGGGATCGTTCACCCGGCGGATCCACGCACGCGGGAACCGATGATGCCGGCCGTGCGGCGGCGGCGGACGACCGTTCGCTTCGCCGGCCAGAGTCGACGTTTTCGCCGCCGGTTCGGATTCCCGCCGAACGAACCGGCTCGAATCGCGTGACCCCTGACCTTCGCAATGATCGGGCTCGGTCGACGCCCATGCGATCGGTTGCCTCTCGGTCCTTTGGCCGTTCTGCGTGGATGGATGCCATCGGCATTCCCAATCTGATGCGGGCCGGAGTTGATCCGAGCGAATTCGACCGCCCGGCGCTGAACGATCGCCGCGTCGCCGTGGCCCCGCCGGTTCGCGGCCGCCTGGTCCCGCCCGCCGAACGCCATCGCCCTTCATTGATCGCCCCACTGTCGGACTCGGATGCGAACCTGCTCGACCGCAGTTCGCTGCTGCAAATTGCCGCGCGGACCACTCCGCCCGCGACGCCCACGCCGGCAACGCCGGCAACGCCCAACACGGAACTGGCCAGCGCGCCGGGAGCGAGCGGAGTCACGGCGACAATCCCCGAGGCACGGCAGCCGGCCCGGACGGATGCAGAAACTTCGACCCGCGTCGGCGATGGTGACGCGACCAGGACGGCCGACGCTTCGGCGCGGGATCGTGCCGGCGCCGCGTCGACTGATCCGGCCCCGCCTGCCTCGCCGAGCATCGCGCCAGCGCGCCGCCGGTCGGTGGCCGATCTTGTCGCGGCGATCACATCCAACGACTCGGCCGACGAATCGCCCAACGAACAAGAAGTACACCCCGACGCGAACGACCGACTCGACCGGGCCATTCGATCGCGACTGTCGCGACTGCGCGTCCCGCCCGTTGAAGCGGCCCGTCACGAAAGCCAGCCGACCAGCGTGCCGGGGGCATCGAACACTGCTGACGGATCCGATGGAACAGGCGTGGCCGACGCCGGCACGGCCAACGCCGCCACGGAACGCCCAGCGGACCACATCACGGCGATCGTGCCCGGAAACGCGACGACGTCGGGGTCGACGCATCCAATCTTCCGTACCCCGGTCCCCGTTCGTAACACCAGGTCCGACGACGCCGTCGCCAACCGAGTCAACCCTGACGACCGGGCGGAGTCTCACGCCGACCCCGCCGACCCCGCCGTCATCACCGCAATCGTGCCGGATTCGTCGACTCAGACTTCTTCGATCCCGGGACCCTCGACCGTACCGCCAGGCGAGGCGGCCGGACCGCCCATCGTCGTGGCGGACGTCGAGGCGAAGTCGAACGACGGTCCCAGCGATGGCCTGAACGAGGTCGTACACCGTGGATCCGCCGCCGACCATCGCCCCGGCATCGCATCCGCCAATCAGACTGGCGACCGCGGAGTCGGAACACCGACTGTGGAGCGAACCGGTGGCGAGTTCTCCGTTCCCGCCGAACAGTCGAAGGTTGGGTTGCCCGGTGCCCGCCGCGTGGACGAACTGACGCGGTCCGTGACCGATCGATCGAGGGCCGCCACCGCCGCCCCGCCCGAACCGCGATTGCGGCGCCGGTTCAACTCTTCTTCGCCGGTCCAAGCTTCCGGTGATGTTCGTCCCACCGCTTCGGGCGTCGCAGCAGAAGAACCGCCGGGATCGACCGCCGACAACGCGGCCAACGCAGATTCCGCCAAGGCGGCGGTCGCGAACGAGGCCGCGCCCAAGGACGCTCCAACGAATGCCGTGGCCGGAAGTCCACTTCTTGGCCCCAACGGGATCGCCAGCGAAGCTCCCTCCGATGCGCTCGAGAGTCCGGCTTCGCCCAACGCCGAATCGTCGTCGTCAGCCGCGCGTTCCGGGACGCTCCCGAAGAGCGATGCGCTTTCCCATGATGGCCGCCGGCCGGAACGGCACCCAGCGATCGAAACCAGACGAACGCCGCGAACCGCTGAGGGTTCGGGAAGGACGACGGGGGACGCGAAGGCCCCCGTCCGCGATGCCACTGTCGTCCGCGCCGAGGGGGGCGCGGACGACGGGGCAGCGGAGGACGCCATCGATGCACCGCCCGCCCGTCAGGCGTGGACGCGCCGCAGCCGGAACTTCGCCGCGGCCACCAAGCCAGCCGTCGCCGGCAATGACGCCCGCAATGACGCCAGTCCGATTCGTCGCCGCGATTCCGCTAAGGCTCCGCTCCGGCGCCGCCCCGCCGATGCCGCGAGCACGGCCTCGGCCTCGAACTCGAACTCCGTCACCACGGACGCAACGGACGTAACAAATGTAACGGACGCAACGCACGCCAACGATGCTGACGCTCATGACATTGACAACGTCAGGACGCAAGCCAGAGAAGCTGCCGGGACCAACGCCAAGGTCGATCCCGATGCTGCCCCGAACGCCACCGACGCCTCGATCGCCACGCCAACGACCGACGAAAGCGAGCGTCCCGCTCCCATTCGCCGCCGCTCATTCGATCGGGACCGTTCGACTTCTGCCGCGCCCAACGATTCCAGCGCTGCCGTCGCCGTGGAACGGGATGCCAACGAAGTTCCCGCGCGAACCGGATTTCGACGCCGAACGTTCGTGGCCAAATCCAGCACTGTGACGCGCCCTGAATCCAGTCCTGAGACGAGCCCTGAGACGAGCTCTGAGACAAGCCCTGAGACGAGCCCTGAAGCTCGCCCCGATGCCTCCACGGACGTCGACCGAGCCGGCACGGACGCCGCACCACGTCGCTGGACTCGCCGGCAGCGATCTGCAACCGCACGCTTCGGATCCGAACCCCGCCTCGCCGGAACGGACGTCGATGCGACTTCCGACGCGGGCTCTGGTTCTGGTCCGGGTTCTGGCTCGGGTTCTGGCTTGAGCTCTGGCTCGAGTTCTGGCGGAAGCACCGTCGCCGAAACGGCCCGGATCACGTCGGCGCCCACGTTCACGGCAGCCAAGCGGCCCGCGAGCGGCTCTTCGGCCGGCGATCGTCGAACCCCGTGGGCCGAGCCACTCATCGTCATGACGCCCAGTCCACGCTCAGCCAACGCCGCCAACGCCGCCGAGGCTGGGGCCGCCGGATGGTCCGCCGCACAGATCGCCACGTGGTCAGCCATCGGCATCGGGCTGGTGCTTTGTGCCCGCCGACTGACGGCCGGACGGCGCCCACATGCGACAACCCGAAACGCTTGACCCCGACTCATGCTCGGGACCAGGGTTCGACTGCACTTCGTGCCGCGCGTGTTCGATGCTGAGTTCCAACGACGTGGACGAATCCACCGTCGCCCGTGCCGAAGCCTTCTCGGATCCGGAGCACCCACCGTGGGCCTCTTCATCAATGGTCACCGCCTGAAGGCCGCTGCATTCTCGCTGCACCAATTCTGCGGCGCGGTGCGCACGATCTTCCCGGACTTGGTCGACGACCGAGTTGTGGAAGCCGTCACGGCGTTCTTGTACCTCCGGGTCGCCGAAGAAACCTTTGGTCGCCGTTTCGCTGCTGCCCTGCGCTCGCGAGCGCGCGAAACGTACAAGTTCAGCGACTGGTCGGAGATCGAGTCGCGCATCGCCCGAATTGAACACAACATTGAAGCGTTCGATGCAACCAGCGCTGAACTCGACCCGGCGCTGATGGCCGAGGAAGAATTCACCCGTCACGTCCGCAGCGTCATACGCTCCATCTTGCTCGAAGCGAACAATCCGTGGCAGGACACCAACATTGTCCGGCACACGTTCCCCCGCTTCGAAAACGCAGTGGTCCGAATCCAGAAGCATCTCGAAGGCATCAAGGGACAGTCAACGTTCCTCATGCGCCGCTGAGACGCGCCTGCGCATCCCGAACCTTCGTCCCGATCAGCCGAGCCGGTGAACCTTGGCGCCGACCCTGCCGCCCACCCGGTCGCCGACGTCGCCGCGCACCCGGTTGCCCACGTGGCCGCCCACCCGGTCGCCCCGGTGGCCGCCGAACTCCGAAGTCTCCGTGCGAGCGTCGCCGGGGCCAGGGCGGCCGTGCTTACGGAAGCCGCGCTTCAAACACGATGAGCCGTTCTCGGTGGATCCCGTCGACCACTGAGTACGCGTTCGGCAGCCGCGCGATCTCGCGCATGAACGCTTCGTCTTCAAAGTAATACGCTCGGAACGGCCCGCTGGTCTCACCGACGACGCGGACTTGCATGCCGTGTTCTTCCATGAGCCGGATCGAGCGCGGAATGTCGGCCATCGACGACTGAATGAAGACGAGTCGCCCGCCAGGCCGGACGAGCTTGTGGGCGTCATTGATCAGCATGTCAATGAAGTATCGGCGATGCCGCTTGCCGCTCTGGCAGAACGGCGGATTCGTGACGAGCGTGTCCCAAGGCGCTTCGCCGGAGTGCGATGCACCCGGGACGTGGGTCCAATCGGCCACGTGGTAGTCGATCGGAATCGTCGCCCCGTGTTTGCGCAGGTTGTGCTCGGCGTTGGCGTTGGCCTCGGCCGTGATTTCCGTCAGCGTCATCCGGGCCGCGCCACGAGCGGCCAACAGAATCGCGTGGATTCCGCAGCCGGTTCCGAGTTCCAGAACGTGTTCGCCGCTGAAATCCAGTTGCATCAGCATTCGGCCCAGATGCATGCCATGGGGCGTCGGATTCCAGACGCCCGCCGGCACATCGAGCTTCAGTTCAAGGTCGGCAAACGCTGCTTCCAGGGTCGCCGGATACAGGTTGTCGCCGTGTCGTTCCTCGGGCCGTTCTCCGTGAGGCACGGATGACCACCTTTCGTGCAAATGGTTCAGGCTGCGGTGCGGCGAAGCGGACTCCCTCGCTCCGCGTCGGCCAGCCTTCCCGGCCGGCGAACATGCACTGCACGGAGCTGTCTCAGCCCTCGGACGGCATCTTATCAACCAGGAACGCCTCCAGCCGGCGTCCCACCCGCAGCACATGGAGATCGATCGGCACCTCGCCCCGGCCGCGAAGCTTGCGGCTGGCCACGTCCGGATCCACCGCCCCGCCGCGCGTCCGCACCGTCACGATTCCCGCATCGAGCGCTCGGAGCCGTTCGCGCACGCGTTCAAGTCGCCAGGGCATCACTTCACGCACGGTCCAGGCGGTGAACCACGGGGAGGCGACCGGTTCCGGCGTCGCGATGATCCCCAAGCCCGGGGCCAATTCCGAGGCCGCGAATCCCTCGGGCACCGAGGCCGCGAGTGCCGTCCACACGAGCCGGGCCCGCTCGATGGCCGGATGCGGCACCAGCAGGCAGTCGCCCGGCGCGGGCGGGCCGTGGGCCACGAGATGCGACCACGTTGCGTCATCGCTTGCCGCGTCACCGGCGATCGTCACGCGTTCGGTCCGGGCCAGCCCCGATTGCGTGGCCCGTCGTCCATGGACGCTCGCTCCGTCGCCGTACCAGGCCACGGCTTGCACCATGCGACCGGCACGGGCGATGTACTCGAGCTCGGCGCGGCCCAAGCCGACGTTGGCCAAATCATCGGCCGGTTCATTGGCCGGTTCGTCGGCCGTTTCACTGGCTGCCTGATTGGCCGTTTCACTGGCTGCTTGATTGGCCGCGGAGAGTTCGGCGGCTGAAACGCCCGGCCCAAGTTTGACGGCCAGTCGCCAAGCCTTCGTGACCAACGCGGCGATCACATCCGGCCCAGGATCGTGATCTTCCAGTCGCAGTCGACGACGACCCTGCAGTTCTTGCCGACGTGAGGGATCGAGATGCACGGCCGCGCCCGCGCAGTGGGTGGCGAACGCAGCATCGATCGTCTCGGCGACCCCGACGAGTTCGCACGCGCTCGACCCGACGCGTGGCGGCGACGCATCGGCATCGGCCGCGGTGGACGACCATCGGACCAGTGTGGGACGTCCAACGGCGTGCCCGGCGAGGGCCACGTTGTGCATGGCCATTCGGAGTCGTCGCTCATCACGGTCGACCAGCACGATGCGCCGCACGTGCGGGAGCTCGACCAATCGCATCGCGTCGCCGCCGGCACCACAGCCGAGGTCCCAGACCACCGGCGCGCCCTCGGCCAATCGCTGCATTTTGGGACGCGAGACATCCACCGCGGTCGCTTGCTCAGCGCCTTCCCGGTCAGAGAGTGCGCGCTCGGCTTCCGGCCAACGGTCTTCCAGCCGCCGCCGGGCAATCACCGCGTCAATCGCCGCGGCCACCGTCGCTTGATCTGCGACCTTGCGCCAGCGCATGATGTGCCGCGCCGTGGGCGGCTCGTCGCCCGACCAGTCGGCCGCGATCTGCTGCAGCAAGGGATGCCCGGATCGGGCCGCGTCGTCCCCATCGACATCCACCACATCGCGCGTGACGCCCTCCGACGCCGCAGCGACCGGATCGGCGAGGGACAATTCGCGCCAGGGCCGCGCCGCATCCACCGGGTCGGTCACGCTCCGGTCTCGCCCCCGGGCCGGCCATCGGTCCCGGCCAGATCAGCCGCGGGGGCCGATGGGGTGTACGCCGCCGCCCGCCGCACCATCGGTCGCGGCGCTGCGTCCTTCTGAGGATCGTCTTCGTGTTCGAGGAACCCACGGGCCCAGCCCAGGCCCATGGACCCGCCGATCATGCCGCCGGCGACCCACATGAGTCCGTGGACCGGTCCGGGCGACGGGACGCCGTACATCCGCACGAAGGCTTCGGCGTCGGCTCCCAGACGGACTTCAGCGACGACGAGGGCGACAGCGCCAACGAGCACCACCGCCGGCACCAGGAGGTATGGCTGAATATGCGGGCTGGCGAGCCGGGCGGCGAGCCCCGCACCAACCCCGGCCACGACCGCGGCACCGAGCGCCTGGCCGACGACTGGCGTGCGGCTGACGATCCACGCGACTGGCAAAGCCGCCACGCAGGCCGCGGCGAATCGAATCGCGGCCACGCTGGCGAACGGCGAAGGTCGACTCCCGTCGACGGTGGGTTCGACATCGGGCAACTCGCCGGCCCCGCGGATCACCGCGGCGGCCGTGACACCACCCACCACGGCCCAGATCACCGTCTCGATCGCCAGGCCGCGAACCGAGCCGCCGCCGATGATGAAGGTGTCCATGGCCCCCATCCGCCACGCGAGGCCAAAGAACGCCCAGCCGGCGACAAAGAGCCCGACCGCGGGATTTGAAAAGCGTCCGACGAGGATCCCGATCACCATCGCGGAGACGGAGGCCACCACGATCGCCCCAATCGCGGCCACGAGGCTCGAGGCGTCGAAGATCGATGGCTGGATCAGGCCTGCGCCGCCGCGGAACGCGCCAGCCGCGGACGCTCCGATCACGCCGGCCACGATCGAGCCAACGACGAGGGCGGAATTGCGAAGGACATCCTGCAGCATGCGGCATTCCGAACGGGTGGAAGTGGGAGTCCGGACGCGGGTCCGGCGGAAACGTAGTCTATCAGCCCCCCGCCGGCGGCCTCGGCCCTTCGCTCGGCCGTTCGCTCGGTCCCTTGCTTGGCCACCTCACCATCGCCGCTTCGTGCCCCTCGCCCTGACCTCTCCCGAGCCCCGCGCATGTCCGATCCTGCCGCCGACGCCCCCTTCGACTCGCCCGTGACCCTCGATGGCCGGCCCCTCACGATCGACGAGATTGAATCGGTGGCCCGGGGCCATCGGCCGGTCGAGCTGGCGGAGGCCTCCCGCCGCGCCATGGACCGGGCCCGGGCGATCGTCGAGGCCGCCGCCGTCGGCCCCGATGCGGTCTACGGCGTGAACACGGGATTCGGTTCGCTCTCGCGTCAGCGAATTGATGCCGATGCAATCGCCGACGTGCAGATCAACATCGTCCGTTCCCACGCCGCCGGCGTTGGCGCCCCGCTGCCCAAGGATCTGGTTCGGGCGATGATGGTCCTGCTGGCGGCGAGCCTGGCTCGCGGCCGATCGGGAGCCCGGCCCCTGGTGGTCGATGGCCTCCTGGCGATGCTCGCGGCCGACATCACCCCGGTGGTGCCGGGAGTTGGATCGGTTGGCGCGTCTGGCGACCTCGCGCCCCTTTCGCATGTGGCCCTCGCGCTGATCGGGGAAGGGCCCGTCACGCACGCCGCCGACCCGAATCCGATGCCCGCGGCCGACGCCATGCGTGCGTGCGGCATCTCGCCGGTCGCGCTCGGGGCCAAGGAAGGTCTCGCGCTGCTCAACGGCACCCATCTCATGGCCGCGATGGGCGCGTTGGCCGTCGCCGACGCCGAACGGCTGATTGACGCCTCGATCGGGGCGGCGGCAATGGCGGTTGATGCCAGCCGCGCATCGGCCGGACCGTTTGATGCCCGCATCCACGCCGCGCGCACGCAACCTGGGCAGCAGCGCGTTGCCTCGGCACTGCGCACGATGCTGGCCGGGTCGGCGATTCTCGAATCGCATCGAGTGGACGATCCGCGGGTGCAGGATCCGTATTGCTTGCGCTGCATCCCGCAGGTCATCGGTGCGGTGGTTGACGCGGTGGCCAGCGTCCGCACGGTCATCGACCGCGAACTTGGCGCGGTGACCGACAATCCGCTGGTCTTTCTCGACGACGATGCGGCCAACGCCCCGGTCAGCGGCGACATCGTCAGCGGTGGCAACTTCCACGGCATGCCTCTGGCCATCGCCCTCGACCACCTGAGCATCGCCCTCTGTCACCTCGCCGGCATCAGCGAACGCCGCACGTACTGGCTGCTCGCCGCGGCCGACCCGCAGAATCCGTTGCCGCCTCACCTCAGCCCGGTTCCAGGACTGCACAGCGGACTCATGATCACGCAGTACACGGCCGCCGCGTGCGTCAACGAGTTGCAGGTGCTCGCCGCCCCGGCCAGCGTCGGCAACATTCCGACCAGCGCCGGCATTGAGGACTACAACAGCTTTGGCCCCACGGCCGGACACCAGGCCCGGCAGGCGATCGAGCGCGTTCGAACCGTGATCGCCATCGAAATGCTCGTCATGAGTGAGGGCCTGGACGGCCAGCGTCCCGAGCGATCCGGGGCCCACGTCGAGGATCTGCACACCCGCATTCGGACCCACGTCCCACGATTGGTCGCCGATCGCCCCCCATCGCCCGATATCGCGGTGCTGGAGGCCCATATTGCGACCGGCGGCCTGGCCAGCGGCGCCTGGTCGGCGGCGGAAGCTTGAATCTGCAGGCCCGGGCCAGCCGATACAGATGGTGACGATGCCCCGATTCCAGGAGTTCCGCCGATGTACCGACTGCCCTTGGCTTCCCTGTTGCCCCTGCACCGACTCGCTGGGCTCGCCCTCGGTTGCACGCTCCTCATGACCGCGTGCGCGAGCGCCCCGCGCACCGCGGCCGTGACCAAGCCCGGTCCGCTGCCGACGGTGGCGAACGTCGACTTGGGGAAGTACACCGGACAGTGGTACGAGGTGGCGCGCTACGACAATCGATGGCAACGGGGCACGGTCAATGTCATCGCCGACTATTCGCTGTATCCGAACGGGACGATCAAGCTGGCCAACAGCGCCCGCAAAGATTCGCTGACCGGCAAGGTAAAGAAGGGCACGGGCAAGGGCTCCGTGAAGAAGGGCAGCAACAACGCCAAATGGCGGGTGCAGTTCGTCTGGCCGTTCAAGGCCGACTACTGGATCATCGACCTGTGCCCGGACTACCAGTGGGCGGTCGTCGGGCAACCGTCGCGCGACAATCTCTGGATTCTTTCGCGGACACCGGTCTTGGACGCGGACATCGTGACCGGCATCCACACGCGCCTGCAGACCAATGGCTACGACATCAAGAAGTTGGTGACAACGACCCAGCCGGTCGATGCCCCGACGTTCGCGCCCGGTGGCGGCATCGTTCAGCCGCCGAAGCCCGAAGGGGGCTGAAGCACGCACGGGCCAGGTGACGCCCGCGCGACGGCGCTTTTCCGCCGTCGCGCGACGCATTCGAACGGTCCTCGACGACGAATTCGGATCATTCCCGCGCACGGGGCCCAGCCGCTCGGCCTTCCCCGGCACGGGGGCTTGTGTGGGTCCTCGCCCCCGCGAGGAGCCGATCCATGCCCGAACGACCTGCCGTGTCCGTCGACGAGCTTCTTTCGTCGGAGCGTTCGACCGCCGGTCCAACGTGGACGGCGACGATTGAACCATCGGCCGACGCGCCAGACACAGTTCGGCTGCGTCCCCATCTGGATGGACAGCCGTGCGGCGGCAGCATCAGCGTCCCCAAGCAGGCGATCCGGTCCGTCCGGCCCACCGGCGTCCAAACTCCCGGCCGATCGCGGGCCGAGCTGGTCCACGTCGACTTCGACCGAAAGGCCTCGGTCCGTTGGGACGAACTGTTCGCGTCGCTCATGGCTGATGCTGCGGCGACGGTGGACGGCCAGTCCGCGACGCACGCCCGTCCTGGCGTCGGCCGCCCAGGCCTGTCCGGGCCCGGCACGCCGCCGTCTCGTCCTGCCCCCGGCCGGATCTCCACCATGAACCTGGCCCAAGGCGCGGCGATCGGACTGCACGTCGATCCCGTCACCGGCGTCGCCACGGCGTTGCCGGGAGCCGGCAACCTGGGCTCAAGCCCGGGCGCGTTCGCCCCGCGCATGTGCGTGTGCAACGGACAGCGGATGACGTGCTGCGAGTGGATCGGCTGGCCGATCGGCTTCATGTGCGAAGAGCTTCCGATCCGTTGCGGCGTCCTCAGCTGAGTCAGGGCGTCGGCCGCATCCGTCGGCCGCATCCGTCGACGCCTTCACCGATCCGTCGCCTCCGCCTTGACGGGCGATGACCGCTCGCCGCCGACCTCGCCGTGCAGCGACGCAGTCGCGCCGCCACGATCCGTCCTTCGCATTCACTCCGACATCCCATCTGGAGCAACGCGTGCCCGAACCCACCGAAATGTCGCTCGACGCCTTCTTGGAATCCGCCTCCACCCCGGCTCCCTGGTCCGCCACGATCAAGGCGATCGAGGGCGAACCGGACATGGTGCGGATCAGCCCGCACCTGCCCGATGGCGGATGTGGCTGCGGAGCTGGCATGCGCGTCCCCAAGTCGGCGATCCGCGCGGTGCGGCCGACGGGGCAACAGCACGCCTGCTGCGGCGGGATGGTCGACCTGGTCCACGTCGACTTCGACCCCAAGGCTTCGGTCACGTGGGCGAACCTGTTCGAACAGTTGATGGCCGAGGCCGCCGACGCGATGGCCAATGCCACGAGCCGGCAGCACGACCATGGCCATTCGCACCACGATCACCACCACCACGCGCACGGAAGCCACGAATACGACGCAACCGCCAGCGGCGCCGGCGCAAGCCCGCAGCAACTTGCGGCGATCGCGTCGGGCTTGATGCAGCAAGCGCAGGCGAATCCGGCGCTTCACGCCGCGATTCAGCCCGGCGTTCAGCCTGGCTCCCACGGCCCAACGTTCGGCGTGGGCAACCAGCCAACCGCCCTTCCCGGGTTCCGGCTCCCGGACTGGCTTCCCGACGACTTCGGCCCGATCTGTTTCTGTGACGCCGACGGGAACTACCAGTGCTGCCAGTGGGCCGGCTTCCCGCGCATCCTGAAGAACTGCGTTCGAATCGGCATCCGCTGCGGCAGCCTGAGCAATCACTCTTGATGTGGGCCGATCGCTCCGGCGCACCGAGTGCCGCCCGCACGCTCCGTACCGTCCATGCCGTTCGTCTCGTTCGGCTCGCCGATGCCATCCGTGCCGTCGGCACCGTCCGCGTCGCCCAAGGCGTCAGGATCGCGCCCGCGCTCCCAGCATGAACCGCCGGAGATCGCCGCTCGCCCCCGCGGCAGCGGCGATCAGGTAGACGCCGGTGATCACATTGCCGAGGGTCAGGACCAGCACGCCCCACAGGATGGTCCGCCACCATGCCGGTTCGCGGATGGCGATCCACCCCACGACCAGGATGAACCCGGCGTAGACGTCGATCAAGGACACGACAAACCACGGAGCCTGCATGAGCTCGCGCACCGCGGCCATTCCGCCGCCCCGCGCGAATCCCCAGCCAACCGCCCCGCCAACGATCGCGACCATCAAGACGCCGAGCACCATCGCGCTGCGCGTCCACGCGTGGCTCGCGCCGCGGGCCTCATCCGCCGCCGAACTCACGAACCCGTCTCCGACGGGGTGGCGACGCGGCCACCCACCTCCACGATCGGCGGATCGGCGACCGGTCGCGGGGCCGACTGCGGCCGAAGCCGCCAGTGGACCACCATCCACTCCTGGCCCCCGTCGTAGTTGAACAGTTCAGCGCAGGCGAGGAAGAACATCCGCCACCGTTGGAACCAAAGCTTGGCGTCGGCGCCGTACGTGCGTTTCAGGATCGGCATGGCCTGGTCGCGATGGCGATCGAGGTGTTCGAGCCAGGCTTCCGCCGTCCGCCCGTAGTGCGTTCCGTCCCAGATCCACTGCTCATCAACCCGGAAGTCGCGATCGAACCGCGTGGCCAGGTCGGCCGAGGGCATGATGCCGCCGCTGAAGAAATACCGCCCCATCCAATCGTCGTTGCCATCGGCCTGGAACGGATACACGAGCGTGCGGTGACAGAAGACATGCAGGAACAGGCTGCCGTCCGGCCGCACCCAAGTGGCCGCGCGCCGCATCAGTTCCGGCCAGTTCCGCATGTGCTCGAACATCTCGACCGAGACGATCCGATCAGCGCCGGCGAAGCCCGGTACATCGCGGTGGGCGTCGAAGTCGTTCATGTCACGGGTGACGACCTGAATGTTGCCGAGACCTCGCCGCTCCGCTTCGCCCATGATGTGGGCCCGCTGGCTCGCCGAATTGCTCACCGCGCGGATGCGGGCGTTGGGGTAGTGCTCTCCCATCCACAGGGTCAGTGAACCCCAGCCGCAGCCGAGTTCGAGGATGTCCATGCCGCTCCCCGGGCCATTGGGTTCTGGCTCGTCCAGGCCGGCCCGGCGACAGGTTTCGGCCAGTGCCGCCGCCTCGGCCTCGGCCAGTGTCGTCGTTCCTTCCGGCCACCAACACGACGAATACTTCCGGTGCGGGCCCAAGCACGTGGCGTAGAAGTCGGCCGGGACTTCGTAGTGCTGGTCGTTTGCCTTCTCCGGCACCGGAGCCACTTGGTCGCCGGCCATCGCGGCCAGGAACGCCGCCTCACGCGCGGCGATCGCCTCGGAGCCACCCTCGCGCTCTTCCCGCAGTCGATCGCGACACAGCGATCGGATGCCGCGGCGCAGGAGCGCGTCGGGCACCCACCCACGTTCGGCAAGCCGGATTCCGGTCGAAAGTGGACGTTCGGCTTCGGCGACCACTTGGGTCCGGGCTGCGGCGTTCGGGGTGGTCGTCGGCCGGCTCATGTCCGTGCTCCATCTGCGAGTCGTCGTGGACCCGGAAAAAACGCATTCACTTCTTGCTGGTAGATCCGGTACGCCTCGCCGCGTCGCTTGAGGCTGCTGCGTTCGGCTGGCGGCACGCCGGTCACCTTCAAGAGGAAGACCAACATGACGGCCGGCCCGAGCAGGCTGAGCCAGCCCCATGGCCAAATGCCCGGCGACCCGACCGCGATCAGGACGTACGCGAACCAGTGGATCCACTCAAAGAAGTAGTTGGGATGGCGCGAGTAGGCCCACAAGCCTTCGCGGCACACGGCGGTCCGCGGATGGCCGGCCCGTTTGAACCGCGACAGTTGTCCGTCGGCCACGGCCTCGCCGCCGATCCCGATGCACCAGACGAGCAAGCCCGCCACGTCGAACGCGTCCAGCCCGTCGCCTGGTCGCATGGCCGCGACCATCATCGGGGCGGCAAACATGACGGCCCACGTCGCCTGGATCTGGAAGAAGCCGAACATCACCGCGTTGAATCGTTCGCCGAGGCTGGACCGCATCTCGGCGTACCGGCAGTCTTCCGCTTCCGCGGCCACGCGCCGGGCGAGGTGGCTGCCGAGCCGAATGCCCCACACGGCGGCCAAGCCGGCCACGAGCCAGCGCCGAGATCCTCCGGCGGGCGCCACCAACAACGCAAGGCCAACACCAGTCAAGCCGGTGGCGAAGCTCCAAGCGACGTCGACCACGCCGACATTCTTTCGACGGGTCGCCACGGCCCACAGTCCGGCCATCAACAGCGCGTTCGCCGCCCACGCGGCCAACAGGAGATGCCACCAGGTCATGGCGCGGGCTCGGACGCCGCGTTCGGCTTCGCCGGCGATGTGGCGGGAGATGTGGCCGGCGATGCGGCGGGTGACTCGGCGGGTGACTCGGCCGGAGATGTGGCGGGCGACTCGGCGGGCGTTCCGTCCGGCAGGACGCGCCCGGCCACCCACGCCAGCAGCGGCATGGCCACGGCCCAAAGCACGCCGGATCCGATCAGCCCCTTGGCCAGGCCCCCGGGGAACGTCACCGCGCCCAGTCGTTCACCGGCGTAGTACGAACCCGCCCCGCCAAGCAATCCGAAGATCGCCCCAAGAAGCGGACGCCCGCGGAGCCACCCCATCGAATGGTGCAAGGTGCAGGCCAAGCCGGCCCAGAGGGCGACCATCCAGAGCGCGCTGGGCCCGCCGAGCATCGCCTCGGGCGGAAAGCCGAGGGCGCCGGCCAGGACCAGCGCCGAGTCGGCCACGTAGCCAAAGATGCCGCAGCCGACGATGAGGGCCAGCGTTCGGGCCACGCGGCCGTGCAGGCTGAGGTGGACGGCGATGAACCCGGCGGTCGTCAGCAACCCGATCCACGGCCGTCCGGTGGCGGCCGACAGAATCACCGCGAACCAGTTGCCCTGGAACATGACCGCATTGAAGACGACGTGCTTGTTCATGGGCGAGAAGTTCCGGAAGAGGGCTGACCGCTGATCATCGCACCGTTGCCGCGTTCGGATTCGGCCCGGCTGCCGGCTGGCTCGGACCGTCCTCCGCCCAGACCGGCGACCCCGGCCGCCGCCGATCCATCGCCGACGCCCGCGTCCCGCCATGACCGGTCCGTTCCAGCACCATCTGGACCGTGCCGATGTACCGCTCGGCGAAGCCCGCCTCGCAATACGCCAGGTAGAACCGCCAGAGCCGGGCAAAGCGTTCGTCGTAGCCGGCGTCGTGGACGGATTCGATCCGCGCATCGAAGCGGTTTCGCCATTGCTTGAGCGTCTCGGCGTAATGCACGCCGATGTCTTCCATGTCGGCGATCCGCAGATCCGATGTCCGGCCCATGGCTGCCGTCATCGCCTCGACCGACGGACAGCAACTGCCCGGAAAAATGTACCGCTGGATGAAGTCGGCCTGCTTGCGATACGCGGCGTAGCGATGGTTGGGCATCGTGATCGCCTGAATGCACGCCCGTCCGCCCGGACGCAGTCGTCGGCCGATGGTGCCGAAGTACTCGGGCAAGAACGCGTGCCCGACGGCTTCAATCATCTCGATGCTGACCACGGCATCGAACGAACCCTCGAGATCACGGTAGTCCTGCATGCGCAGGTCGATCAGGTGGTCGACGCCCGCGCGCCGGAAGCGTTCGGCGGCCCGGTCGTGCTGCTCTTGGGAGATCGTCGTGGTCGTGACGCGGCAGCCGTAGCGACCGGCGGCATGGAGGGCAAAGCTCCCCCAACCGGTGCCAATCTCGAGAACATGATCGTTCGGGCCAAGCTCGAGCTTGCGGCAGATGCGATCGAGCTTCTCGATCTGGGCATCCTCAAGCGACGCATCCGGGGCGTCGAAGATCCCGGACGAATACGTCATCGACGGGTCCAGAAACAGCTCGAAGAGATCGTTGCCGAGGTCGTAGTGGGCGTGGATGTTTCGCCGGCTCCCGCGCCGCGTGTTCGGGCGAAATCGATGCCACACGCGAGCCGCCGCCGCCCCCAACCGTCCACCGCGATCCAGTCCGTCCAGCCGCACGATGTCCCGCACGAACAGTCGCAGGACGGCGGCGATGTCGGGACTGGTCCACTCGCCGCGGATCCACGACTCGGCCGCCCCGAGCGATCCTCCGAGCATGACCCGGCGCCAGAAAGCGGGATGCACCACGGTCACCGACGCCATGATCGTGCCGACGGGCTGGCCGACGGACTGGCTGACTGGTTGGCCAACGGACTGGCCAACGGACTGGCTGACGGACTGGCCGACGGACTGGCCGACGGATTGGCCAACGGGCCGGTCGATTGGTCGGCCCATCGCGGATTCGCCAACTGCGCTCGTGCCACTCCCGTCAAACGCCCCGCCCGTCTCGTCGGCATGGTTCGAATCGACCGCATCCGCGTCGCCCGAACCAACGGCATCCGTGGCATCCGCGGCAAGGCCGACGCGATGCACCGCGCCACCGGCTTCCGTGAGCACCATCGAACCCGACTGGATGCCGGACAGTCGGCCGAGCACGATCGACCGAGCCGCGCGCTCCAACAGATTGGCCGGGCGGGCGGTGGATGTCGCGGCGGCCGGCTCGACGGGCCGTGCTTCGGCTTCGGCCCGGACCGCCGGCCGAATCGCGGAGCCGCCTGATTCGCGGGCGTCCGCGGAGACACGCGACGAAGGCGACGACGACGAGTGACTCGGGGCTGCCTTGGTACTCATGCGGCTCATGCGGAAGCCTCGGCGGTGGAACGGGGATGATCGTGGAACACGGCGCCCTTGAGGCGCAGTTTGAAGGCCTGCCAGTAGATGGCCAAGACGATGCCGACGGTCATGAACGGATGGCGAATCAACGTGGCGGCAAGCGAACGTCCGGTCATCGGCCGTCGTTGCATGACGGACGTCGCGTCGGTCACTTTGCCGCGCGCGTCGTGATTCTCCATGTGCACGACCAACCGCTCGGCCGGATCCGTGAATCGCCAGGCGTACTGCTGTTCCATCGGGTGGAAGGGCGAAACATGAAACTGCTTGGGAAAGTCGAACGCGAACCGACGTGGGCGACGCGGTCGGGCGTGGCCGGAATCCGGCGCCGGTTCTACCATTTCTACTGGATCAGCAGGTTCCCCCGAGGTCGCCTCGGTCGTCGGGTTCGCGTTCGCCGTCGCCGCAGCCGCAGCCGCAGCCGCTCGAGCATCCAGCACGTAGCAGTGCCGCTCATTCCACGGGGTGTTGTGCACCTCGGCGATGATCGCTTCAAGCACGGGCGGTCCGTCCGAACCCGACGCGTCCGCCCCGTAGCAATAGAAGAAGCTCACCGGATTGATGATGAATCCAAAGCAGCGGAGATTCGTCAGAAGCCGAACCGGCCCCACCGGCCGTCGGCCGAGCCGCTCTTCGACCAAGTCGCGGGCACACTCGCCCAGTCCGCGCTGCGGATCGCCAAAATGATCACGGCGCCGGAACCACGCAAGGGCCGGCCCGTGCGTCGACCAGAACCACCGACCCCGGAAGACGGTTCCCAAGGAATCCAGGTCGAGCATGATCTGGTACACGCGATAGCGAAACGCGTGCTCCGCCGGCGTCCAACGCCGATGACGCACCCAACCGGAGTAGATCGCGCTCCCGCTGGCCGAACCGTGATGGTCTGCCGACGCGCCGCTCACGCGCCCGAACCCGTTGTGACCAGCGTTTCGACAATGGGCGACGCCGGGGCATCCAACTCGGTGAGATCACGACCGAAGGCTTCCGCCACGCGAATCCCGCTGCTGGCCCCGTCTTCGTGGAATCCGAAGCCCCAGTACGCCCCGCAATAGCTGATGCCGCGGTGCCGAATCACGTCGGCGTGCTGCGCCTGGGCCGCGGCCCGCTGCGGCGTATAGAGGGGGTGGGCGTAGCGAAACTCGCCGAGCACCGTGCTCGGGTCGATGCACTCGCGATCGTTGAGGGTGACGCAGAACGAGTGGGCAGACGTGATCGACTGCAGGTCGTTCATCAGGTACGTCACCCGGGCCGGCTCGCTTGCGGCGGCGGCTTCGGCGGGCACGCGGTAGTTCCAGGCGGCCCACGCCCGACGCGATCTCGGCAAGACCGACGCATCGGTATGCAGGATCGCGTCGTTCAGCTGAAAGGGAAACTCTTGCAGCAAGGATCGTTCGAGATCGGTGGGCGCGTCGAGCATCGACAGTGCCTGGTCTGCGTGGGCGGCAATGATGACGTCGTCGAAACGCTCGGGCGCTTCGGCGTCGGTCTCGACCAGCACGCCGGGGCCCCCGTGGGCATCGCCTTCGATGCGACGCACCCGACGCACGGGCGTGCCCAGCCGAATCGCGTCGCGGAACGGGGCCACAAGTTGCTCGACGTACGAACGCGAACCACCGCGGACCGTGCGCCACAACGGCCGATCTTCGACCTGCAGCATGCGATGGTGCCGCATGAACTCCAGAACGAACCGGATCGGAAATCTTCCGAATCGATCCGGCGGGCAGGACCAGATCGACGCGCCCATGGGCACGAGGTACGCCTCGGTGAACAGTCGCCCGTATCGGTAGCGTTCGATGAACGCGGACACCGACAGACCGTCATCGATCCGGCCGAGAGATTCCTGTTCGGCCAGCCAGGCCGGGCCATCACGATGGAATCGCAAGATGTCCCGGAGCATGCCCAGAAAACGCGGCGACGCCAGATTGCGACGTTGGGCGAAGACCGTCCCGAGTCGGGTTCCGTTGTATTCGAGCCCCGTTCGATCCACCCGCACGCTGAAACTCATCGACGATTCGATGCTCTCAACGCCGAGCCGATCCAACATGCGACTGAAGTTCGGATAGTTCAGCGTGTTGAACACGATGAATCCGGTGTCGATGGCGTGCGATTCATCGCCCACCTGCACATCGACTGTATTCGAGTGCCCGCCGATCCGATCGTTGGCTTCGTAGACCACCAACTCATGCCCGCGGTGCAACAACCGAGCCGCGGTCATGCCGGCGATGCCGGTGCCGATGACCGCGATGCGACGCCGCGATGGTTGGCCGCCGTTTAGGCTTCGACCCGTCCCTTCGCCAGCGCTCGGGCGGGGACCGGATTCAAGTCCCAGATGAGTCCCAGCCACTGCATCACCTTCAAACCGTAGTAGGTGGGATCGATTTCCCACCAGAAGAAGCCCTGCCGCGTTGCCGCGGGATAGTGATGATGATTGTTGTGCCATCCTTCGCCCAGCGTGATGAGCGCGAGGATCAGATTGTTCCGGCTGTCATCAGTGGTCGCGTAGCGGCGACTGCCCCAGGTGTGGGCAAGGCTGTTGATCGTGTACGTCCCGTGGTAGCACGCCACCGTCGAGATCACGAAGCCCCAGACGAACAACTGCCAACCGCTCGTGCCCAGGCCGGGGGCGAAGGCTTCGAGCAGCGCGCCGAGGCCGAAGAGGCCGCCAGCGAGCAAAGCAGGAATCAACCAGTCGAAACGGTCGAGCAGCAAGAGTTCCCGGTACCGCGACCAGTCCCGCACCAGGCGTTCGTTGGTCGTGAAACCGGCTTTGGTCATGAACCAGCCCATGTGGGCCATCCAGAAGCCGTGCTGCTCGGGCGAGTGGAGATCGGTCGGATCGTCCGAGTGCTTGTGATGATGTCGGTGGTGCGCCGCCCACCACATCGGCCCCCGTTGCGCCGCGGATGCACCGAGTACGGCCATCAAGAACTGCGTCGGGCGACTCGTGCGGAATGTTCGGTGCGAGAAGTACCGGTGGTAGAAGCCGGTGATCGCGAACATCCGAAGAACGTACAGGCCGACCGCGACGGCCAGGGCGATCCAAGAAAACCCCACCCAGATCACGGCCAGGCACGCCAGATGGAGGGCGATAAACGGGGCGCATCGCACCCAGTCGATCCGGTGATCGTCGGCCGGATCTTCGCTCGGCTTCACCTCACGAGCGGAGGTGTCAAACCAGGCAAACACTCGCCGAATGGCGCCCCGTTGGGTTGGTGAGGATTCGGACACGGGAAGCTGCTCCGAGGGTGATCGACTGGACGATAGGCCCAAAGACGATCTCGTTCCTGATCCGGGATCCTCTTCACGGGAAGAGGCTCCGGCCACGGGAGTTCGCCCCGACCGGTGATGCCGGTTGCGGCGTATCCAGTACTTCTCTTGGCCGGACGTCGGATGAGATTCCAACGACGCCCGCAGTCCAGCACCTCTGGCTGACCCGAGGGCGTGGCCTCAGTGTCAGGTTCTACCATGTTCGGACTTCGTTGGTGCCGAAACGCCGGCCGGCCCAAGGAACTGATCCCGCGTGGGCAGCCCCGGACGGGGAACGAATTCGCGGGCACGGATGGCGGCCCCAAGCTGGCGACGAAAAACCCGATGAACGCTGCTCAAATCCCCAATTCGTCCGCTTCGGAATCCAGCCCCCCCCCGCTGAGCGTGATCGTTCCCGCTTGGAACGAGGAGGCCAGTATCACCGCGACGATCCAGGCCATCGTCGCCGCCACCGATCGACACGCCCCGGGGGCCGAAATCATCGTGGTCGACGACGATTCCTCCGACCAAACCGCCGCCCGGGCCACTGCCGCGGGCGCTCGAGTCCTGCCCGTCGCCCGCCGCCACATCGCCGCCGTCCGGAATGAAGGCGCCGCGGTGGCCCGGTCCGATCGCCTTCTGTTCGTCGACGCCGACACCATCGTGAGTCCGGAGGCCGTCCGGGCGGCCCTGGATGCCCTGGACGCCGGCTGGGTCGGCGGCGGTGCCCGGGTCGTCTTCGACCGGCGGGTCCCGTTCTGGGCCGGCTTCGTCCTCTGGGGCGTGATGGTGACCAGCCGGGCCCTGCGTCTGGCCACGGGCTGCTTCGTGTTCTGCCGGGCGGAAGACTTTCACGCCGTCGACGGCTTCGACGAAACGCTCTACGCGACCGAGGAAATCGCCCTCTCGGCCGCCCTCAAACGCCGCGGCCGATTCGGCATCGTCGCGGCCACGGTGACCACCAGCGCACGCAAAGTCGAGACCTACGGCATGTGGCGGACGATGAAACTGATGCTGCGGGTCGCGACGCGCGGCCCGGGGACGCTGCGCAGCCGCGAGGGGCTCGAGGTGTGGTACGGCGATGGGGACGCCGTGCCGCGCGAGACCGAGTCGATCAGCGAAGCCCGGGCCACGCCGCTCCGTCCGAAACTGCCGCGGTAAATCGGCCAACCATTCGATCAAAGACGCTGGCCGGCAGCGGGCCGGCGGCGGCCGCCGCGAGGTTCGCGTGGACGTGGTCGTGGCGCGTGGTGCCGACGATCGCGACGGAGACGCCCGGAACCGACAGGGTGAAACGCAGGGCCAAGGCCGGCCACGTTCGATCAGGATCGTTCGGATCCAGGCCCGCTTCGTCGGCGCCCAATTCGGCCAACGCTCCGGGCTCGGCCAAGCCCATTGCCACGAAGCGTTCGGCGTACGGCGCGGCGTAGTTCGCGTACTGCTCGTACTGCCCCGCTCCCTTCCACGGCGCGTTGGCGATCGGACGCTTGGCCATCACGCCGAGTCCGTGAGACGCAGCGACGGCCAGGCCTTCGCCGATGTTCGCCTGATCGCAGAGGCTGACCGAGGTCTGGATCACGTCGATGTCCGGCTGCGACGCCGCCCACGTCAGCGCTGCGCCATCGCCGGAATACCCCACGTGCCGGATGGCTCCGGCATCGCGCAGTTCGACGAGCGCGCCAAGCGCGTCGCCAGCTTCCAATACGTCTTGCTCACAAGAGTGCAACAACATCACGTCGATGACGTCGGTGTGCAGCCGCTGAAGGCTGCGTTCGACCGACGCACGAATGAGTTCCGGCGACCATGCCGGGGCGTCGACCTCATCGATCGCGTGCCCGCACTTGCTGACCAGCGTGAACGCGTCGCGCCGGTCGGCGATCGTGCGCCCGATCATCGCCTCCGACCCGCGGTACATCGCGGCGGTATCAATCAAGTTCACGCCAGCGTCGAGCAGCCCGCCGAGCACGCGGCCCGCCTCGGCGTGCTCCGTCTCGAGGACGCCGATGGGAGCCCCGCCGAAACCAAGCGGCGAGACGGCCGAACGGACCGCACCAAACGGGCGGTGGTCGTCAGGCGACAGCACGGGAGTCGAAGCGTCGGGCATGGCGCTTCCCTTTCGGGCCGCGACGCCCGAGCGATTCAGTGATGGATGTCCTTGGCGATGCCGGCGAAGCGGCGATCCAGCGGCATCACCAACAGGGCGATCCGCTCGAAGAGCCGGTCGTTGATCCGGGCCATCGCTGGCCAGTGGCGTTCGGTGTCCGCGTCGATCTTCTCGCGGCTTTGGCCGGAATCGGCGACGTCGCCGGGTTCCGCGTCGCACCATTGACCGAGCCGGTCAGCGTGGGATTCGGGGTGGTACTGGATCCCGTAGGTGCGAAGTCCGCTGCGCCAGACCTGCACGGGGCAGAGCTCGCTGCGGGCGAGGACCTCGGCTCCCTCGGGCACTTCAGAGACGTGCCACCGGTGGGCCTGCAACTGCACCGCCGACCACGGGGCCCCGGCGAAAATCGGATCGTCGCGTCCGGCCGGCGTCAGGTCGACGTCGTGCCAGCCAAGTTCGATGCCCGGATCGCCAAGCCGTTCCACCGTGCCGCCGAGGGCCCGGGCGAGCAACTGGTTGCCGAGGCAGATCCCGACGACGGGACGATCGGTCTCGTGGGCCTGGCGGAGCAATGCGAGCTCGCCGGTCATCCAGGGATGCTCGGCCTCGGCTGCGGCCGTGACCTCCATCGGCCCGCCGAAGCTGACGACGGCGTCGATGCCATCGAGGTCGTTCGGCAGCGCGTCACCGGCGTGGAGCCGGCGAACCTCGAGCCGATGGCCTTGGTCGCGGAGGATGGTCCCGAAGCGGTCGGCCCGGGCCATGTCGGAATGTTCAAGAATGAGCGTCGCCATGGCGCGAAGGGTAGCACCCTGGCCGGAACCTGTCCTGCCGTGGGGTTCTCCCGGGGGGCGATGCGAGGACCAGACGGTCGCCCAGGCGGTGGGCCAGGCGGTGGGCCAGGCGGTGGGCCAGACGTGGCCAGACGTGGCCAGACGCCCCGCGAAACGCCCTCCGCGAAAGGCCTTTCCGAGCGGCCCCGCGGAAAGCACTGCGAGAGGCTCGCCCCGAGCGGCGGCCTCAACGCCGACGCTGGGGCGGGCGATGGCCGGGAGTGGCGGGTCCTGGGGCCCGATCGCCCCGCAACCGCTCCGATCAGCCGCTGCCCGTCAGCTTCCGGCGGCGGATTCGACGTCGGCCCGATCATCCCCGTCGTGCAGCATCGCGATGGTCGCGTCGTGGCCGTCCAGGTAGAGCTGGTCGAACCGGACACGGCTGGTCCGGGCCAAGGCCCAGTCGAGCCAGTCGATGGTCGGGAACCGCCGGGCCGGAGCGAGCTCGCGCGCTTCCCAGCGTTCGTGGGGCCGATCGGAGAGGAAGTTGAACACGATGCCGTGGGCCGCGTGGGCGAAGCAGCGAGAGACGAGATCGCGGGCCACGTCCACGTCCATGGTGTTCAGCGTCCCCGAAATGCAGACCACGTCGGCCGGCCACGCGGTCAAGGCGGCAGGATCGTTGAGCAAGTCGGCAACTTGGAAGGTGCACCGCGGCAGGTCTCGTCCCGAGGCGCGCTCGACCATCTCGGGAACCGCGTCGATCCCGAGGAACGCGTCGAAGACGACGCCGCGCTCCATGAGCCGGGCGGCCAAGTCCCCCTGGCCACAGCCAAGGTCAAGGATGCGGCGGCCTTCCAGCGGCAGCAGCTCGTCCATGACGTCGAATCGCAAAATCTGCGTCGCGCGGCTCCCCCAGAGGGTCGCGGCGAAGCCCGCGCCGTGGCGACGGACAGCCTCCTGGTAAGGAGCCAGGTACGCGGGATCGGATCCGGTGGGTTCGGCGTGCATGCCGGGATGCTATCGGCTTCCCCCGGCCGGCGGATGGCAACGACGTGAGACCGCTCGGCCGCCGCCGCGGCGCCGGCACCAATGACGCGATCGCTGGCCGCTGGCCGATCAGCCAGCGCGTTTGGGCTGGTGGCCAGCGCTTGGGCCACGTTTCACGGAATTGGGGTTCAGACGGCGTAGGTTCGGGCGGCAGTGGGCGTCCGGCAACCGGACCCCGTGCGTTGGTTTCGGGCCGCACGCGGCCAGCAATGGGAAGGCAAACGATGTTCAAGGCCCACCGTCAGGAACGAGGCGTACCGCCCGCCGCGCGGGCAACTGGCCCGCGCAGCGCGCCCCTTGTCTGCGTCATGGCCATGGTTTTCAGCGTTCTCCCGACGACCATGGCGGCCGCATCCGGGGCGGCCGCCGGTCTCGGGAGGACAGCTTCGGACTCGGCGTCGACGTCAGCCTCGAATCCTCCGCCAATTGATGACCGCCAAGTCGCCGCCGCCGTCGACGCCCTTTGCGCGGAACTCCTGCGCCGCGCCCATCCCGAGCATGGCTGGGATCCGCCGCGCTGGTCGGCGGCGGATGGCAGCATCTACCAGACGGGCGGGTATTCGGCGCTGGTGGCCCTGGCCTTGGTGCGGGCCGGCACGCCGCTCCAGACGCCGGCGCTCCGGGCCGTCGTCGAACAACTCGAACGCATGCCGATGCGCGGCACGTATGCGATCGCCACCCGGGCGTCGCTCTGGGCCGAATTGCCGCCCCGCTACCACGACCGACTGGTGGCCGATGTCGACGCCTTGCACCGGGCGTTCGACGTTGCTCGCCGTGGCTGGAACTACGCCATCGATGCCCCGGGCGGTCGGCGCGACCATTCTCTCCGGCAGTTCGCCGCCTTGGCCTTGTGGGATGCCGCCGCGCGCGGCGTTCCGACCCCGCCGCGCCTGTGGGCCGAAGTCGAAGCCGCGTTCGTGTCGTCGCAGGACGCCGAGGGAGGATGGAACTACACCGAGAATGCCGCGCCGGCCCGCGGCAGCATGACGGCCGCGGCCATCGCCACCCTGATCATGGCCGAGGACCACGTGCCGCCATCGACGAACGGCCGACGGTCTCGACGTGCATCGGCGGACGACGAACGGCGCCGCGCCAGGCGGGACGCGATCCGGCGCGGCCTCGACTGGCTGGACGGATCCTTCGATCCGTCACGGAATCCGGGCACCGGGCGATGGTTCAGCTACTACGCGTACGCCGTCGAACGGGTTGGCCTGGCGACCGGGCGCACCCACTTTGGCCGCGAAGCGTGGTTTCCGGCCTTGGCCGCCACGACCATCCAGCGCACCTGCCGCACCGACGAAGACGGAACGCTCGTGGGGCGACGGGACCGACGAACCGTCGACCTTGCGTTCGGGCTCTTGCTCTTGTCTCGGGGACGGGTTCCCTTGGTCGCCGGCAAGCTCGTCGTCCCCGGCAATCCGGCAGGGAACACGCCGAGGGACGTTGGGGCGCTCGCCCGTGCGGCCGACCGTGCCCTCGAAGCCGACCACGGATGGATCGAGGTACCGGCCGATCGCTCCGTCGACGCATGGCTGCGCGCGCCGCTTCTGGTGTCAAGTGGCCGCGAAGCGCTCCAATTCGCGGGCGACGCCGAGGCGCAAGACGACGATGGCCCGCACGCCGTCGACAACCGCGCCATGTCCGTGGAGTCGTTCCAGCGACGCCTCCGCGCATTCATCGACCGCGGCGGCGTCCTCCTGGTCGTCGACCGCGGGTCCGGCCGCCATCGACGAAGCCTGCTCCAGCAGCTGATGGCCACGCATCCGCACCTGCAGGTTGAGCGAGCGAGCGCCGAGCATCCCGTGCACCGTTTTCACCGCCGGCCGCGCCGCCGTGTGCCGGTCGACTTCGTGCACGATGGGGCGAGAACCGTCGCGATTCTGGTTTCCGGCGACGGATGGCTCGCCGACCCGCCGGCCGCCGCGAGTCCGACCAGCCGCTCGGCACGGGGGCGGTCGCCGGCCACGCCGCCGTCGGCCCCCAAACCCACGCCACAGGAAACCGTGCTGATGAACTGCCTGTTGGCCCTGGTCGATGACGTCCCGCTCCGTCCGCGGCTCGCCCCGGTCGCCTGGCCGGATGCGGCGGCGTTCGACCTCGCGGCTGCGGGATCATTGACGACATCCCGAACGCGCCCCGATCCGGCGACGAACGCGAGCCCGGTCACGTGTCTGAACCACCCAAGGGCGTGGCCCGGCGACGCCGCCGCCGAACAGGCCTTGCTGCATCGCCTTGCGTCGGACGGTCCGGCGCCGGCGAGCGATTCGGCTTCCGCTCGCGTCTCCGCCGCCCCGGGCCTGTTGATTGTCTCCGGAACGAAGTGGAACCTCGGCGCAGATCGGGACGCCAAGGCCAGCACGGGCGATGCCGCCGACGTCGATGCACTCATCGACTCGGCCATCGACGCCGCCGCCGGGCGAACCATCCTGTTCACGACCGCCGGCGGACACGGCGATTTCAGCCGCGTGGTCGAAGCGCTGGTGCGCCGAAAATCCGGCGCCGAACCACGCCGCGGAGGAATGATGACATGGCTGCGCGGACCGCTTCCCCAATCCGCTGGCGATTCCGATTCCCATGCCGATGCCGATGCCGATGCCGAAAACGTTGACAACGCCGGAACGACCAAGTCGAGAACCGCCGACGGCAAGGCGCCCGCCAGTGAACGCTTCGCAGACGACACGAACAAGGCAGCGATCCACGACGCTTTCGGCGACCTCCGTCGCGTGCGGTTCTCCGCCGCCGCCCGCGTCGAGACCGGTCCACGCCCTGCAGCCCCGCGCTTGACGCGCATCGACGTCCCGTCCGCCGTCGATGGCGAGCCACCCGTCCGGATCGTCTTCTCGCACGACGATCTCCTCGTGGCCCAACTCGGCCGCGGGCAACTCGGCCGCCGCGGCCCGGTGCCGGACGATGCCGCGCGACTGCTTTCCGCCCTCGTGCGGCGCCCGCTCCCGGATGAATGATGGGGGTGCCCCCCCGCGCTCGCGAGCACGCCATCCGCGTCGGTCGAAGCCGAGGCGACGGCCGCCGAACGGCGGATTGAATCAACGCCGGGGGCGGCGCGGAATTCGGCTGCGGGTTCAACTCTTGAACGGAGCGCCGGACTCGGTGCTGCTACTGGTCTGGCTTGTCGTTTGGCTTGTCGTTTGGCTGTCCGTCTGGCTGGTCGTCTGGCTGGTCGTTTGGCTGTCCGTCTGGCTGGCCGTCGGTCGCGTCTGCCAGCACGCCCGCGTCTCCACCGCCGCTGCCCTCGCCGTCATCGGCATCGGCATCGGCATCGGCCGAAGGCAGGGTGACCTCTTCGCCTCGGACGGCGGCGAGGAAGTACGTGCCCCAGCGTTCAAGTTTGCGCTCGCCGATGCCGTGCACACCGCGCATCTCGGCCATCGACCCTGGCTTGGCTGCCGCCATCTCGCGCAGCGTTCGGTCGTTGAAGACCTGGTACGCCGGGACGCCGGCTTCCGCCGCGAGCAAGCGGCGCAGTTCGCGCAGCCGTTCGAACAGATCGCGGTCGACGCCGCTCCACTCGCCGGTCTCGGGGGCCGAGCGACGGCTCGAACTCCCACGGGCCCGCGGCGGCTCGGTGAGATGCACGTCGACTTCGCCCTTGAGGACCGAGCCAGCGTCTTCCCCCAACCGGACCACCGGACGATCGCCGCCGGTGCGTTCGAGCCAGCCGAGATAGATCAACTGGTGCACGAAGTGCTGCAGTCGCCGGGCCGGCAGTTCTCGCAGGATTCCAAAGGTGCTCACGGAGTCATGCCCCCAGCGCTCGACCGCCGGCGTGCGCCGTCCGCGAAGAACGTCGACCACCTGCCCCACGCCGAATCGCTGGTCCAAGCGCCACACGCAGGAGAGGATGCGCTGGGCCAGGCCTGTCGCCCCCGGCACCGACGGAAGTTCGCCGAGGCACACATCGCATGCCCCGCACGGCTCGTCGGGCCACGGTTGACCGAAGTGTTCGATGATCGTTCGACGTCGGCAGGCCGGCGTGCCGCAGAGCTGGACCATTTCGCGCAGATGCATCTCGTGCACGGCCAGGGCCTCGGCGCCGGCCCCGGTCTCTTCGCAGCTGCGGTACGCCAGGTGCCGCCACCGTTCGACGTCGGCCCATCCGTGCAGCAAGACGCATTCGGATGCGAGTCCATCGCGGCCGGCTCGCCCGGTTTCCTGCTGGAAGTGGTCGATGGATTTGGGCATGGCCGCGTGGATCACGCAGCGCACGTTGCTGCGATCGATCCCCATCCCGAACGCGACGGTGGCGACCACGATGTTCCGCCGTTCGCTGGCGAACTCGTCCTGCACGCGGGCCCGCACCTTGGTGCTCAGTCCGGCGTGGTAGGCCGCCGCATCGATCCCGCGGCTGCCGAGGGAGTCGACGAGCTTCTCCGTATCGCGCCGGCTGATGCAGTAGACGATGACCGCCTCGCCGTCGTGACGCCCGATGGCCGCGGCGACTTGGTCAGCGAGCTCATCGCGGTAGAGCATTCGGTACGTGAGGTTCGGCCGGTCGAAGTTGCCGATCAGCACTTCGGGATCGCGGAGCGAGAGTTGTCGGACGACGTCATCGCGGACCGGCGGCGTGGCCGTGGCCGTGTACGCGTGGATGCTGGCCGTCGGGAAGATTTCGCGCAGGGCCTCGAGGTTGCGGTAGTCCGGCCGGAAGTCGTGGCCCCAGTGGCTGATGCAGTGGGCCTCGTCGATCGCGACGGCATCGACCTCGGCCTTCACCAGGCGGGCCCGGAACCCATCGAGGGCGAGCCGCTCCGGACTTATGTAAAGCAGCCGCCACCGGCCCTCGTCCAGCCCGGCCAGGACATCCGACCGCTCGGCCGCATCCAGCCCGCTGTGCAGCGCGGCGGCGGGATAGCCAAGCGCCTGGAGCCCGTCGACCTGGTCCTTCATCAACGAGATCAGCGGCGAGACCACCACGTGGAGCCGGCCGGTCA
Source organism: Phycisphaerales bacterium (assembly GCA_045106735.1). Classification (GTDB taxonomy): domain Bacteria; phylum Planctomycetota; class Phycisphaerae; order Phycisphaerales; family SM1A02; genus JBGCEZ01. The sequence continues at coordinate 77,464 of JBGCEZ010000013.1, forward strand.
CCAGCGGCGGCACCTGGTAGCAGAGGCTCTTGCCACCACCGGTCGGCATGACGACGAGGGAATCCCGCCCGGCGATCACGGTGTCGATGGCTTGACGTTGCAGCGGACGCAGCGACTCATAGCCCCAGACCCGCTGCAGGACGTCGGCGACCTCCGAGTCGATGGCCTCGGTATCGGCAGCCGGATCGCCCGCCGGCCCTGGACGAATCGCCGCGTCGCCCCGGGCCTCTGCCGGCTCCGAAACACTCGCTTTCGACTCGCCCGCGGTCCGTGCCGGCATGGTCGCTCCTTCCACCTGCTCGCCGCGGTCCGGAACGGACACCCGCGTCCGGCCGTCGGCCGCCGGGACGATACCGCGCCGAGCGACGATCCCGCCGAGTCGGGGCCGTTCGGCACACTGGCCACGGCGACGGGTCCCCGGGGGCCCATCGGGGCAGATCGCAGTAGCATCCCGCCCCATGCCTGGCCCCCGAACCCCCACACCCGCTCAGATGGCCTCGTCTGGGCCGTCGTCCTCTGCCTCGGCCTCAGCTTCAGCCTCAGCCGGTACAGCCGATTCCGCCAATGGAGCCGCCGGCGGCGACGGGCACGACGGGCACGACGGGCGTGGCGGGCAAGACGGGCGTGGCGGACCCGGCGGCCATGACGGGCACGACGGCGGCGGCGGCGGCCATGACGAGCAAGACGGGCAAGACGGCGGCGGCGGCCGGGCCATGTGCCCCCTCGGCCGACTGCTGATCCTGACCGGGCTGGCCTCCCTGGGCACCGGCGTGTTCTGGCACGGCCTCCCGTTCATTGCCAAGTCGGTCCACGGCTATGACCAGCAGGACGTCCTGGTCCTCTTCACCGTGCTCGGCGGGCTCTACACCGCCGGCGCCTTCACCGCGCATCGGCTTCTGGCCGCGATCGCCCATTGGGCGTCGACCCGAACGGTGCTCCTGGCCGGACTTGGGGCCCAGACGGCCGCCTGCGGGTTGCCGCTGGTCAGCGACCATCCGTGGACCATGTGGACATCGGCCATCATCGTGACCGGCGCTTCGGCCATCGCTTGGCCGATCGTCGAGGCATACCTCGGGGCCGGACGCCACGGTCCGGCGATGCGGAGAGCGATTGCGGCGTTCAACTTCGTCTGGATGCCGGCGATGATCGTGCCGGTGGTGATCGTCGGCCCGATGATGGACCGCCTCGGCGCGACGACGATCGCCCTGCTCGGGATCGCCCTGCTGGCCTCCGTGTTCCTTGCGGCGACCTTCCCGCGCGAGCCGGCGGAGCACACGCCGGAGTCCGACGGCTCCACGATTCCGCCGAACTATCCGCACCTGATGGCCAGCGCGCGGATCTTGCTGCCCCTCGGCTACGTCCTCTCGTCCGCGATGAGTCCGTTGCTGCCGTTCCGCTTCGACGAACTGGCCATCGAACTCGAAGAAGCCACACCGCTCACGTCCAGTTGGATGGTCGCGCGGGTGGTCATCTTGGTGGCGATGTGGTTCATGGCGTTCTGGCACGGCCGATGGGGCACGCTGTTGGCCACCGGCGCGAGCCTGATCGTTGGCTTCAGCGCGGTCATGCTCGCCCCGAACCTGGCCGTGCTCCTGAGCGGGTTCATCATCTTCGGGGCCGGCCTCGGGGCCAGTTACTACGCGGCCCTGTACTACGGGCTGGCCGTCGGGCGGGCGGGCGTGGACGCCGGGGGGACACACGAGGGACTGATCGGCGTCGGCTACTGCATCGGGCCGCTGGCCGCGCTGATCGGAACGGCGTGGGCGAGGTATCGATCACCGGCCGTCGTCCCCGATGACGCGGACCCAGCGATTGCGGCGGCGCCGGCAGCGCTGGCCGTGATCGCGGTGATCATGGCCGCCGGAATCGTGTTCGCGATCCGGCCGTGGCTGGCGGATCGCGCGCGGCGAGCGGCCGTCGAAGACGCGCCCGGCCGTGCTTCCGCCCAGCGATGAGTGGGCCGAGCCATCAGCCCGACAGACTCTGGTTCCGTCCGCGAGAAATCGGGCGTCCCCGGTGCTCGTCAGTCGCCGCGGCCCCGCCTTGATTCAACCTGCATCCAACCGATCCAAGGCGGCCGCCGCATCGCCGGCCAACGCCGCCACCGAGATGGGTCCGCCCACCGCGCGGCGCATCCAAGCGTCCGGCGTCAGCGAACCGATCGAACAGATGCGCCGAGTTTCGGTGGCCAGATCGCGTCCGCGCACGTGTGAACGGACTTGATGGCCGATGACGTGTCCCATCGCGTAGTCGGCCAGGTACAGCGGGTGGGCGATCATGTGCTGGTAGGCGGCGAGAATCGCGTACGGGTCAGGGCCAAAGTGCTCGGCGTAGTGCCGGTCCCACAGTTCCGCCGCGACTTCGAGCATGCGATCGCGCAGCGCTTCCGGTGTGGCGTCCGGATTTTCGTACAGCCATCGCCAGATGCTGATTTCCAGCAGCGCCGGACCGGCGATCTGGGTCGCCGAGATCAGCGTGGCCACCGACGCTTCATCGTGGGGATCCGGCTCGCCCGGCGCGGGATCCACGCCGATGACCCGCCGGGCCATGGACTGGTACAGGAAGGCGAATGCTTCCGTACACGCGGTATTCGGGACGCCGCGCAAGGCCGGCCGCGGCACGAAGTGCGTGGAGATCACCTGTTCGACCGCGTGGCCAAGTTCGTGCATCGCCGTGTCGAACCCGTCCCAACCGAGTTCCGACGGAAGCCGGGTCGTCCGCAGCCACGCATCGAACTGCGGCAAGGCCGGACGCATGGCGTGGCCGGAACCGCGAGCGATCTCGACGCGGATGCGATCGGACAGGAACGTCGCGTCGGATGCGGTGTATCCAAGGTCTTGCAGCACGTCGGCCATGCGAGCCTGGAAGCTGGCCTCGTCGGCGAACCGCTCGCGCACCTTGGCGTCCAGATCCAGCGACGGCCCAGGGCTGAGGATTTCGTCGCAGTAGATGTCGAAGGCTTCCAAGTCGCGGCCGAGCCGGCGTCGCATCAGGTCCGCGAGCCGGGCCCGCACGGGCTGGGCGAGCAGGTCTTCGAGCAGCGCCACCACGGAGTCGGCCGACATTTCCCGATCGCGGTCGAACCGCCGATGGATGAGGGTCGGGTACTCGCGTTCGTAGGCGTCCACCTTCCGGGCCGCGGCGGCCTGGGCCAGCCAGTGCTCGCACCGCGCGGGGCCAACCACCGCGTCCGGAGCCGATCCGCCGACGGTATTGGCGATCGGTTCCCAGTCGGATCCCTCATCGGTGGCCCCGCCGTCCATGATCTGGACCGGGACGGTGCCGTCGATGTGCCGCCGCATGATCCACGCGAGGGTCCGCTGCACGGCCACCCCGCTCCCGCCCTCGCCCCCGTCGCCTTCGCCGTACCGGCCACGCAATTCGTCGCGGATCAGCCAGTGGGCAAGCAACGTGCGATTGGCGGGGAACGGACGCTCGCCCCCCGGCACAACGACCCGGCCAACCGGAACGTGGAAGCCCGACACGAAGCGATTCGCGGCGTGTTGGGTGCGCCGAAGATGCTCGGAAACATCGGCGGGAATGCGCGGCCCGAAGCTGCGAGCGATCCGCACTTCGGCCCAGCGATCGGCGGACCAATCCAGGTCCGGCTGCAGCAGCACGTCCGGGCCCGGCCGATCGAGATTGAGCAGCGCGGCAAAGGCGATCCGCTGGCGATACAGCTGGTCCGAGAGATCAGGGGCCGGATCGAACGTGGCCAAGACGTCGTCGACCGCATCGACGGAGTCGGCCGTGGTATCGCTCCACCACCGCAGGCCGCGCCGCATCTCGTACAGGTGGCCGTGGATCAACTCCAGGGCCCGTTCGAGGCGATCGAGCAGTCGACGGCGATTGGCCGGATCGGCAAGAAACGATCCGCGGCAGAATGCGTCAAACTCCGATGCATCACCGTCGGACGCTCCCCAGGCGTCGGCGACGCGGTGCACGCCAGCTTCGAAACGGGCCCGGGTCGGGGCGTCCATGTCGGCGGCGGCGGCGGCGCTGGCGATGAGCGACGCTCGAGCGTCGGCGTCGATGAACACGGTTCCGGGAGCAGGCGGCGTGGCGACGGTCATGGAGGAACCTCGGGGTTGGGCGACGGATCAGGGCCAATCGCACGGAGGGCGGGACTCGCACGAGGGCGGAACGTCGATCGTGATCTGGCGGCGGATGTTCGAAGGTCGACGATCGATGATCGGCAGTCGACCTTCGACAAGGTACTCAGCGGCGCGATCCACGGGGGCGGCGTTGGCGACGCGGCCCGTTCGGATCGTCGGCCGCACGCCCGACCGGGGCGTCGATGCCAACGCCGGCGGATTCGAATCGCTGACGCGTGGCATCACTGGCGTCATGGACGTCGACCATCGGCCGGGGGTAGTCCGTGGCCGAGTCCCGGGCGGCGGGGTCTGGGCGGTGGATGGACCGCGCGTCGAGCTCGGCGAGTTCCGGCAACCAACGGCGGGCGTGCGCGGCATCCGCGTCGTAGCGTTCGGCCTGGCTCCAGGGATTGAACCATCGGAACTCGCGGGCGTCATTGCCAACCCCGGCGATGTAGTTCCAATTCGCCCAGTTGCTCGCGGGGTCGTGGTCGATGAGGCGCGATTCGAACCAACGCGCTCCCCATCGCCAGTCCACGCCCAAGGTCTTGGTCAGAAACGATGCGACAATTTGGCGGCCGCGATTGCTCATGAAGCCAGTCGCGTCAAGTTCGCGCATGCTGGCGTCCACCATCGGCACGCCGGTGCGTCCGGCCCGCCATCGGTCGAAATCGGCCTCGGCCGCCGCGTCGATCCGCCACGGCATGTCGAGACGACGAATGCCGCCCGAGCCGAACAGATCGGGCCCGGCGCGTCGGGCGACGAAGCGGAAGTAGTCCCGCCAGAGCATCTCGACGATCAGCCATTCGGTGCCGCTCGTGCGTCCGTGCTCCGACTCGTACCGCTGCGTTTCCGCCAGGACGGTTCGGGGACTCAGGCATCCGACCGCGAGCCAGGGCGAGAACTTGGACGAGTCGCTCGCCACAACCATGCCGTTTCGCGTGTCCTTGTAGTGCGCGGCATGACCCTCCCGGTGGATCCACCGATCGAGATGGTCCAGGGCCGCCGTTGATCCGCCGGGGAACGGGAGGACGGCCCGTTCGTCCGTGGCCGGCGCCGGAAGCGACAGTTCATCAAGTCCGGGAGTGCGGCCGAGGTCGATGCCATCGAGGGCGTGGGGCTCTGAGGACTGCGCCGCGCCGGCGAGTTCCGGCCATGCTTGCCGCGGCGGCGAACCTTCTGGCCGCCTGAATTCCGCCGAACGTTCCACCGCGCGGCGGAACCGCGTGAACACCTCGGGAATCTCGTCGAACGGCATCGGAAGATCGCGTTCGAGGACCATGGTCATGCCATCGTGCAGATGCAGCGTCGCCCCATCGACTGCACTGAGCCCGCGCCGAACCGCGCGTTCCGCCCGTCGCTCCTCGGTGCATGCTTCGGCGTGGGCGTGCACCGCTGCCGCCCGCAACTCAGTCGCCGCGGCGATCACGGCGGTGGCCGGCGCATCGGATCGCACGATCAACGGGATGCCAAGGACGGTGAGTGCGGATCGCAGCTCGTCAACCGACTTCAGCAAGAACGCGGCCGCGTGTTCGCCGATGCGCGGAAACGCATGCTCGTGTGGCCGAAAACGGTCGACGTCCAGCGCGACGACCGCGACCGTCGGCCCGGCGGCGACGGCGGCTCGCAGCGGCGCGTGATCCAGTGTTCGCAGATCGCTGCGAAACCAAACCAGTTGCACGTTCGATGGGGGCGTGTTCGTCACGCGCGACGGTAGGCGGGCCAATCCGTCGAGACCAGTGGACGCGAAGACTGGCCGAGTTCGGCCGCCCGCCCCTGATTCAGCGTGATTGCTGCAGCACCGTCGCCGCTTCCCGGCCGCGTCGTTCGGCGTATACCCCGTCGATCACGATTCGGTGATCGATCTGCTTGATGGCGTCGCGGAGCAGTCGCCACGGCGTCAGGACCGTTCGACGTGACCCGCCGCGGCCGTCACGGACCCGCACGTCGGCGGCGAATTGGTCCATGCCGATGATCAACTGGTCGAACCGCAACAGCACATCCGCCAGAATGCGTCGCAAGCGGAGTTCGCGTTCCGGCGTCACGTCGGCCGGGTCGTAGTCGGCGGTCTCATCGCGCAGGACGACGAGGGCCTCCCGCAAACCGAGGGTGTTGATGCGCGTGGCGAGCATGAGATCAAGGTCCGCTTCTTCCCAGCGATCGGCCACGTCTTGGGCGTCGCGGACAACTTCCAGCAGCACCGATTCGCCCATCTGCTCGGCGATCGTCTCGATCAGCGCGTTCGTGAGGGCATGTTCGCGGCGGATTCGGACGCGGTCGCGCTCCCCCGTCTCCAGGCCTCGCGATGCGTCGACCGTCCCCTGGGCCAGCACGTCGCTGACCGCCGCGCGATCGGCGAAATCGAATCCGATGGGCGGAATCACCGCGGCGGCGGCGGCCGCGAGCAGGACGGCAACGCCGAGTCCAGTCAGGGTGCGAGCGTGCATCACGTCGTGGCCTCCGAGGGTTGGGCAGCAGTGCGATCGTCGTCGGCGTCGTCCGGGAACCGATCGGTCGCGGATTCGAGTATCCGCCGAACGCCGAACGAGCCCGTCTTCTTTCGGCGAATCCTCCCCATCATGGCCGAAGTTTCGCCATCCCGGGCCCGCTGTGGGAACGGCGGGTCGATTGATAGACTCCTTCGCCCATGGAAACGCCCCCCCAAAGCCTTCCTCCCGGCCCCCTCCCGCCCGGCCGACTCCCGGCGGCCCAGGGCCCGGCCGTCGCCTTGGTCTCTGGCGGCCTGGACAGCGCGACCGTCCTGGCCATGGCCTCGGCGGCGGGTTGGACGGTGCACGCGGTCGCCGTCGACTACGGGCAACGCCACCGAACCGAGTTGGCCGCGGCCGAGCGGATTGCCGCCGCCCATGGAGCCGCGAGCTTCCGCATCGTCCGCGTTGACCTTGGCCAGGTGGGCGGCTCGTCGTTGACCGACGCGAGCATGGCCGTCCCGCCGGCCACCGCCCACGGAACGCCGGCGGCCGTCCCCGATCGCCGCAGCGCCGCCGGCATGAGCGGGGCCACGGACATTCCGGACACCTACGTGCCCGCCCGCAATCTGCTGTTCTTGTCTCTTGCCGCCGGGCTGGTTGAGACGCTGGGCGGCGTTGACCTATTGGCCGGCATGAATGCCGTCGACTACTCGGGGTATCCCGATTGCCGGCGTCCATTCGTCGACGCGTTCGAAGCGGCGGCGACCTTGGGCACCGCCGCCGGCACCGTCGGCCGCTCGATCCGCGTGCACACGCCCCTCATCGAATTGAGCAAGCGGGAGATCGTGGCCGCGGGCGTCGCGCTCGGGGTGGACTACGCGGACACCATCAGTTGCTACGCCGCCGATGACGAAGGGCTCGCGTGCGCGGCGTGCGATGCCTGCCGGCTCCGAGCGGAAGGGTTCGCCGGCGCGGGCATCGCCGACCCCACGCGATACGCGCCGGGAGCCGGTCGCCCATGAGCATCGAGCCGCCCATTCCGATCAGCGAGACGTTCCGTTCAATCCAGGGCGAGGGCCGCCTCACCGGCGTTCCGTCGCACTTCGTTCGGTTCAGCGGATGCAACCTGCGTTGCCGATGGTGCGACACGCCCTACGCGAGCTGGGCCCCCGAATCGACGCCACGAACGGCCCGCACCATCATCGACGAGGTGATCGCCGGCGGATGCGGACACGCGGTCTTGACTGGCGGCGAACCGATGATGTTTGACGCGATTGGCCCGGTGTCCCGGGCCCTCGCCGAGGCGGGGATCCACGTCACGGTCGAGACGGCCGGCACCATCCATCGCGGATCGGACACGATGCACTGCGATCTGATGAGCCTCAGCCCGAAGTTGAGCGGCTCAACGCCGCGAGCCGGCGATCCGCGCGACCCGGACGGCCGGTGGCGTGAACGACACGAAGCGCGTCGGCTGAACCACGAAGTTCTGCAGCGGTTGCTCGACGATTGGCCCGATCGACAGCTCAAGTTTGTCGTCGAAGCGCCGTCCGATCTCGACGAGATCGACGCCCTGCTGGGCGCGTTGACCGGCTGGCACCCGACGGATGTGCAATTGATGCCCGAGGGCGTTCAGTCCCCGGACCCGGACGCCATTGCCTGGGTCGTCGACGCCTGCATGGATCGCGGATGGCGACTGTGCCACCGGCTGCATATCGAGCTCTTCGGGGACACGCGCGGAACGTGAGCATGCGGCTGTATCGCCGCACAACTCGCCGGCACCCGGCGGGCCAGCGGGCCCGCGTCAGATGATCCGCGTCGCCCGCGGGTACGAACCGAGCACATCCAAGGATACGCAGTGGGCGCGGGCTGCCTCGATGGCCGCCGCCGCCGCCGGCTTGTCGCGGTGCACGTCCACGTCCACAAAGAACGTGTACTCCCAGTTCGTCCGGCCGCTCGGCCGTTTGTCGATGTGGCTCAGGTTCAAGCCGTGTTCGCGGAATGCCGCGAGCACGTCGACCAACGCGCCCGGACGGTGGGCGGTGACGAACTTCACCGTCGTGCGATCGTCGTCCGTTGGCCGCGCCTGCTGGCGGGCGATGACGAGGAAGCGCGTGATGTTCCCGGCGTGGTCTTGCACGTCTTCATAGGCGACGTCGACGCCGTACAACGTTCCGGCAAGCGTCGAACCAATTGCCGCCGCATCGTCCTGATCGGCGACTTGCCGCACGGCGTCAGAACTGCTCAGCGTTGGCACGAGCGTCGCATTCGGAAACCGGTTGGCCAAGAACGCGCGGCACTGGGTGAACACCTGCGGCTTGCTCAGGATGCGGCGGATCCGATCCGCCGGGACGTTGCTCAGCAGGTTGTGGCGAATCTCGATGAGGGCCTCAGCGTAGATCGTCACCTCATGCCGCTGGAACGCATCCAGGGTGTCGGTGATTCCGCCGCCAATGGAATTCTCGTACGGCACGAACCCATAGGTGCTCCGACCGCGGGCCACCATGTCGAAGACCGCCTCGATCCCGTCGAGCGTGTCGAACTCGACCGACGAACCGAAATGTCGCCGCGCGGCCAGATGGCTGAACGACCCGGCCGGCCCCAGGTAGGCCACGCGAATCGGCTGCTCGAGGGCGAACGAGCCGCTCATCAGTTCGCGATAGATCGCCTCCACGGTGCGATCGTGAAGCGGTCCGGGATTGCGATCCAGCACGCGCCGCAGGACCTCCGCCTCGCGGTGCGGAGCGTAAATCGGATAGCCCGAGGCTCGCTTGGATCGGCCAACTTCGGTGACGATCTGGGCCCGCTCGCTCAGGGCCGCGATGAGCCGTTGATCGACGTCGTCAATCCGGGCTCGCAGGGCCTCAAGGTCGATTTCTGGGGGATCCGGCGAACCGTCGGAATCGCCGGATTCGGGCGGATCAGGCGGCTTCGAACTGTTTGTGTCGCGGGTCATGGGACCGGAAGGTATGAGGCGCGGGCAGGAAATGCGAACGGCGCGGTCCGGGTCTCCCAACAATGTGATGAACGGGCGGATTTCCCGTGGCTCGGGCGGTTCTGGATGCCGTTGACGACGATGGGGCCTTCCTGGGCGGTTCGACTCGAGGCCCGCCATCGACGATCATGAAGCTCCGGGAGCCATGGGTCAGCGGATTGGCCCGCTTCTCGGACTCGAATTCTTCGCTTCGTCGTTCGCATCGTTTTCCCCCCACTTGCTTCCACTCATCGCCTCGGTCCGCGCTTTCACCTTGGAGCTTCCCGTGCCCGCCTCTTCGCTCCCCGCCATGCCGGCAATCGACGGTCTTGAGGGACTCGGCTCGTCCGTCAGCGAGGGCCTCTCTGGCGGCTGGACCGGTGGACTCCCGATCGGGATCGTGATGGTGCTCTTGGTCGGATTCGCGGCCTGGCTGGCCGGAGGCCGCCTGCTCCGCGTGGTGCTGGCCGGGACCGGGGCGCTCTTCATCGGCAGCCTCGGATGGACCATCGCCGGCGAAGCCGCATTGCCCGGACCGCCGATCGCGTGGGCCGCGCTCTCGGGAGCCGGCGGAGCGCTCATCGGACTCGCGGCCACCCGCATCGCCGTCGCCGGACTGGCCGCCATGATTCTGGGCGCCGCAGTTCCGGTCGTTGCCCATCACCAGTGGTCACGGCAAGATTCGGCCGCCCTCTCGGCGTCGGCCACCGCAGAAGCTGCAATGCCTCCGCCCGCGATGCGCGTCTCACCGGGGCCACTTCAAGGCGATGCGCCCGCCGGTGCCTTGGCCACCGCCCCGGCCGGTGTCGCCGCCGACGCGCCCTCGTCCGACCACGTCACCGATCGTTCGACCGGCGGATCAAGCCCGCCGGCGACTCGATCCCGCAGCGGGGAGATCGTCGACTCCGTCAGCGACTGGCTGACCCGGCAAGGTGAACGCACCCGCGAGCTCGAACGCGCCCGGGCCAACCCACCGGCAGACCGCCCCGCAACGAGCGCTGGCCCAATGGTCGCTGACTCGAACACGCCAGACCCTGCCGACCCCGACCGCTCCGTGGACCCGGCCGCCGCCGCGGCGGGACCCATTGCCGGAGGTGGCACCGCCGGAGCATCGCCGCTCGCCACCGCCACGCCAGCCCTGGCCGCCGAAGCTGGCGAAGAAGCCGCCCGACGACTCGGATTCGATGCCGATTCTGGCCGTGAGATCGCCCGCCGCGGGCTGGACGCGGCGCGGGCCGGCCTGGACCACCCCGCCGGCCTCGAAGCCCGTTCGGTCGCCGCCCGCTGGTGGCTGGACGTCGACCCCTCCCGCCGCCCGACCATGGTCGGCCTCGCCCTCGCCGGAGCCCTGGTCGGAGCGGCTGGCGGCCTTGTGTTCGCCGGAGCCGCCTCCCGGATCGTGACCGCGGCGGCCGGCAGCTTGCTCGTGCTGGCCGCGGGCATGGCACTCTTCGGGTCGTCCGTCGGCCCGGCCCTGGCCAAGACCGGCCTTCTGCCGGCGGATGCGGTCGCGGCGGCTGAGGCGAGTCCGAATCCGGATCCGAATCCGGGACCGAGTCCTGACACTGGGTCGAATTCCGTTCCCAGCATGCCTCCGGTCGACGCCGCGATTCAGGCCGACGATGACGCGTTCGCGCCAGCCTCGATGGGCCTCTCCGACCTGGCCATTGCCGCCCCGGCGGCCACCGCCGGGACATGGTTGGCCATGACCCTCCTCGGCGCCGCGGTCCAGTGGAGGTATCGTCCCCGGGTGTCCGATATCACACGCTGAATGGATTCTGCCC
>JBGCEZ010000014.1:0-65086 GCA_045106735.1 Phycisphaerales bacterium
CGCCCACGTGGCCGCCATCGGCCTGGACGCCGCCGGCTGCCCGGGCGGCGCCGGCCCGGCCGACGTGGACTGCAGCGGCAGCGTGGACTTCGGCGACATCGTGAGCGTGCTGTCGGCTTGGGGGCCGTGCCCGGACGGCGGAGGCGGTGATGGTGGTGGCGGTGGTGGCCCTGCGTGCGCGGCCGACGTGGACGGGAGCGGCGCGGTGGACTTTGCCGACTTGCTGGCGGTGTTGAGCGCGTGGGGGTGAGGTGCGGGACTCAAGCGACGTTTTAACTCTCATCCACGCAAAATTGCCGTGCTCGCCTCACCGCGCCTGTCGCTCTCAAAGGTCTATCAATAGCATTGGCCCCATCCACTCAATACGATCACGAGATCCGAGAATCCCACGACGTGATCATCATCGAGATCTGCGACACACGGCGTTCGACCAAATTCAGCAAGAACGTCGACCAGGTCGGAGAATCCAACAACTCCGTCCCCGAATACGTCGCCGAGGCAAGGAACTCGACATTCAACCTGAAACTCGGGCCTTTCGCCGGAATCGAAGCACCACTCACCTTCCAATGCCGAGACCTGGCTGCCGCAGATTCGAGTCGAACTGATCCGACCGAGGTTGTGAGGATTTCGAAACACAACTTGGCTAACGACGCAATCTGACACAATTGAGTTTTGAATCGTCGCAATACCAAAGTCCGCACCAGCGGAGGCGATCATCGACACGCCGCCAATATGCCGAAACTCGACGCCGTCAAGCTCGAATACCAGCTGCGTATCGATAAGGGGAACCTCACGCTGAGTAATGATGTTCAAGAATCGAGAATCCGTTGCGATTAATCCCGAAAAGTTGGTACCCAACATCGATCCGTAGCTTGCAAATTCTTCGATGACCGTGCCTACGAGTTCGACGATGCACTGCCCGCCTGTTCGGAGTGAGCCCGAGCACTGGAATATACGCGAGCGTTCGAATCGGAAGATGCTCTCGGACACAAGATGTGGGCCGAGGACACTCAGATGAGAATTCTTCATCTCAAAGTCCATCGCTTCAATTCGATTCATCGATCCACCACCCTGAAACGAATCGAAACGCGAGTCAGACACTCGCCAGTTCACAAGGCTTGCTCCTCCGAACGAATCAAACTCAATAATAGAATCGAGTTCGCACTGACGGATTTCCACAGTCTCCATCGAGACTTCCTGCCCCCCCACCTCGAACGAAACGACGCTCGCTTGCGGCGAAATGCACCGCCCCACCAAAAATCCACTCACATCAAAGATTGCGGTCTCGAGCATGGCTACTAAACCACCAGTAGCAGCGATGCAGTCTTCAATAGCCACGCCGACGAGCGCCAACTCTCCATCGCGATGCCAGATCGCAGCACCTGCCCCCTCAGAAATGCACTCAGCAAACACCACATCTTGAACAATCGCGATTGCATCGCCGATTCTGAGAGCTGCGCCCTGCCCTCGCCACTCGCCACCAGACTGATCCTGGTCATCGACGGTCCTTGCGACGCAATTCTCAAAGGCGACCCCCTCTATCAATACGAGAGGGATCGGATCTCCAGGAAAATCTGGGTAGTTCGGGAACTCAATCCCTCGCCTCTTGCCTTGTCCGTCAACAACGGAGAGCCCACTACCGGAGCCGCGAATCGCGATGTCGAATGCTGGCAGTACGGCAACGACTTCGCCGTCTCCCGAGTACCGACCTGGAGCGAGAATGATCTCGTCGCCGGGAACCGCCGCGGACGCCGCAAGCTGAATCGTCGCAAATTCAGCGGGCACATGAAGTTCGCCTGCCATTGCAATTGGCGCGAGAAACGCGGCGGAGAATAGAGACATAACTCGATTGCACGTTTCCATGAAAATGGCTCCCTATTAGTGCAGATCGATCGAAATTACGATCGCGACTGCGATTGCCATAAAGAGGTTATCTAAAACCACACGACGGGCCGACGCCTGCGGCGTGGGAACTGGCACAGATGACCAAGAGGCGACGTGCTGGGGTCGACGCCCGCGTGGGGCGGTAGCACCAAACGTCGCGGTGGAGATCGGAAGCATGCGGAGAGCGGCCCGCAGCTTTGAAGGTGGCTTCGCGACGCCATCAACATCGCCATCGCGGCGCACCAATGCTGGTCCATCTGAACGGGCCGACCCCAAGCCGCCGCGTTCCGGTCAACCTCGGATCACCACAGCGCCTTGCCCGCGCGCACCAACACACCGCAGCGCACATCCGCTCGCCACAGGCCCGACCTGTATTTCAGCCTCGGCCTCAGCCCCGCTGCGCTCGCGTTGACGCCCCCCGGCGCCCCGGCGCACGTCACCGCACTCACCACTGCCAGGGAGCTGCCATCCACTCGTACGCCGCGCCGCGGCGGCCAACGTGCCCGACGCCGGGGAAGGGCGTGTGGTAGCACATGACGGGAATCTGATCCCCGGCCAAGCGGTCGAGTTCGCGGCTGCGGACCCGCGCGCCTTCCTTGGCGTCGTAGTCGAACTGGATGTGCCATTCCGGGCGGCGGAAACTCATCACGTGGTGGTGCACCGCGTCAACGATCATCTCGAAACGGCTGCCGCCGGACTCGATGACGACCGTTTGGTGACCGGGCGTGTGGCCGCCGGTCTTGCGCAGCGTCAGCCCGCGGCCGACGTCGGTCAGATCATCGACCCGCTCGACTCGGCCCGAGCCTTCGATCGCCGTCAGGGCGGCCGCCGCCCCGCTGGCCATGCGCTGCTTGCTTGCCGCCGGCAGACTCGTGCCGTCCAGGTTCGGGGAGTTGCCCCAGAAGTCGGCTTCGGCCCGGTTGATGTGGTACGTGGCGTTGGGATAGACGAGCGAGCCGTCTTCCCCGATGAGGCCGGCAAAATGGTCGCCGTGCATGTGGCTGATCACGATGCCGTCGACGTCGGCCGGATCCACGCCGAGGGTCGCCAGCCGCTGCCGCGTCGCCCCCCGCGCGCCGCCGTTGCCGCCGTCCACGAGCCACGTCTCACCGCCGGAGCGGATGAGCATGACGTTGAAGTGCATCCACATCGCCGCCGGATCGACCGCGGCCGACCCCAGCAGCGCGTCCATCGCCTCTTCCGTCGCGTTCTCGCCCCAGAACGGGCGGGCCGGGAGCTGACTCGCCCCGTCGCCCAAGCTGAAGCACTCGATGTCGCCCACGGTGAACCGGTAGAACCCGGCCCCCTGCTGGGGCGCGGCCTCCGAGGCGTCCTGCACGCCGGCGGCGGTCGCCGTCGCCGCGGTCGCCGACGTCGCCAATCCGGCGGCCAGGCCAAACCCCAAGCCAGACCCCAAGCCAGCCCCCAAGCCGACGGGCGAAGCCGCGGCGGCCCCCAACCCAAGCATCACGTGACGGCGGGAGAGGTCGGACATCGGCAGGACTCCAGGAAGAAGAATCGAGGCGGGCGCATTCGGGGCGCGGCGCGAGGTTCGGACCACCACCCAAGCGACCGACGCTTGCGGTTGTTCCCGGCCGCGCCACATCGGCCGCGAATTCAGAACCGAACGCTGAGGCTGACGCCCAGGAACAGCGCTTCGTCGTGGTCTTCCTTGTCGACGCGCTGGCCGGAGTTGTCCTCAAGCTCGATGTCCGACTCGAACTTCAGGCCGCCAAAGACGCTGAGGTCGACTGCATCGCTCACGGTGTAGGTGCCGCGGAAGGTGAGGGCCCGCGTTTCTTCTTCGCCGACGCCGCCGGGCACCGCTCCGTCGTTGTCCAAACGGAACCGGCGCTTGCCGAACAGCGAAACGCCCGCGGCCACGTCCCAGTTCTCGGAGACATCCCAGATCAGCTCGATGGCCGTATCGCCGGTCGTCGCCGCACTGGTGCGGGAACTCAGCTTCCAACCTTCGATGATGTCCCAGTCGATGACGATGATCGGGATGAAGCGAACGTCATCTTCCAGTTCGCCGATCGCGCCAACGCCGAAGCCGAGCAGCAGATCGTTGCCCGCCTGGTACGTCGCTCCGATGTAGCCGCCACCGGTGATCGAGTCGCTGAACGCGGCCCCCGACTCGCCGGAGTACTCGAAGATCGGACCGGCAAAGACCGTCCACTCGTCGGCCACCGTCCACTGGAAGCGGGCGGTCAGCGAGAGGCTGTGCACATCGCCCCAGGTGTCATCGAAGACCGTGGTGTCGCTGAAGTCGTAGCCATCGAACCGGTAGTTCAGGCCGAGGTCCAACGTGGTGTCCTGGTCGATCTGCGTGCGGTAGCCGAGACGGGTGTTGGCCCGTTGGATGCCGAGGCTGCCGCCGCGGGTCACCGGCTCATCGTCCTGCCACGTGTAGGCGGCGGAGAAGCTCCACGGATCGTTGCTCGGGAGCAGGCTGTCGATCGGCGGCAGGCCCGCCGCGGCATCCGCGTCGTTGGACTGGGCCACCGCCGGGCTGGCGGCGGCGACGGCAACGGCGGCGGCGAGGCTCGCGGGACGGACGAGGCGGACGAATCGGCTGGACATGGATCAACTCCGGGGAACCGGGACGGGGGGGATCGGCCAGATCCCTCGCCCGGGCGGCGGGGACCAGCGGGCATCCTCCCGCACCGGGGGCGGGCCTGCAAACTGGCGGGCGGGTTCCAGCGGGCGGCCCGGCGAGTGGTTCGGCGAGAAGCCCGGCGAGCGGCCCGGCGAGCGACCCAGCCTCAGACCCGGCCTCAGACCCGGGCCAGGCGGGCCCAGATGAGCCACTCGAGCATGGCCAGGACCCCGCCGGCCAGCGCGAACCAGCGCCAGAGGTCCCGCGGGACTTCACCGCCGACGCCGCCGGTTCGCACCTGCCGGGCCACGAGCGACAGCTCCCGGCGCGGCCGCAGGTCCGTCTCCACGTCGCTCACCAGGCTCACGGCCAGCACATCGTCCGGGGACAGCGCTCCCGCGGCGGTGTACACCCCGCCGACCGGCAGCGCGGGAATCGTCGCGTTGCCGTCGATCACGTCGACGTTCAGGGACACCGGCCCGCGGACTTCCACGCGTTCGGCGTCCGGGGCGGCCCGCACCCGTACCGGCGTGCCGGCGACCGTCATTCGGCCGGCCTGCCCCGCTCCGGTGGCGGCCAAATGGCCGATCGAGTTCTGCACGAAGATCGCGAATCCGACGTCGGTGATCCAGTTCGTGCGATTCAGCGGGATGCCGACGAGCACGTGCCGCGTGGCCGCGGCGGGAACTTCAAGCATGATCGGTCCGTCGGGTCCGCGGGCCAGCACTTCCGCCCGCGGCGGTTCGCGCCAGCCGGCAAAGCCAGACCACGCGACATCGTCGAGCGTCACCGATCGCAAGACCGGATGCGAACGCCGCCACGAGAGCACGCGCCGCGCGACCGCCGGGTCCGGGGGAGACGCGGCCGGCTGGCCATCCGCCGCATCCGCCGCATCGGCCGCACTGCCGACGCCGCCAAGGCTGGACGCCGCCGGCCCGTCGCCCACCTGGCCGACGCCGACCGGCGTGCACCCGAACCACAGGCTGGCCACCGGCGGGAACACCATGTCCGGCGCGCGATCAAAGACGACGAGGTCGGCATCGGGCGCTCCGCCACGATCGCGTTCACGGGTCCACGCCACCGGCGTCAGTACGCGCAAGGACGACGGATCGGTCGCGGCGAGCAAAGCGCGCAAGGCGCCGACGGGACGGGCATCGGGCGCGACGACGACGATGCGCGGCCGGGCGGCCGGCGGCATGCGAATCGCGGCAAAGTCGTCAGCGACCAAGGCATCGCCGCCGGGAAGGCGCACCACGATGGTCGCGGCTTCGGGCACATCGATATCAAAGGACAGGGATGCTTCGGCCGGGCCGCGGCGGCCGGACTCCGGCTCGCTGAATTCCGGCGTGCCGGTGGCCACCGGAAGGCCATCGACTTCGACCCGGACCGCGAGCGACTCGGGCCCACCGTCCGGCGGAATGGCCGTCGTCGCCGCCACCCGCACGAACAATCGCACCTGGACGGGATCGTCGTCCGATCGCCGGGCGCTGGCCGCGACGATGCCGGCGTTCCAGGGAATGGTCGCGTCGGATTCGCCGGCGGCCGCGTTGGCCGCGGCACCGGACGCATCACCGGACGGGCCACCGGCCGCGCCACCAGACGCATCGTCCGCCGCCCCCACAATGCGGATGTCCAACGACGCACCGGCGAGCTGGATCGGCTGGTTGGTCGGCGGACGCACGACGCCGCCGTCGGTCAGCAGGATGAGTTCCGGCGGTTCGCTCGCGTCCGCTTCCGCCGTGACGCCAAAGGCGGACGCCAGCCGGATCGCGGCCGGCAAGTCGGCGGTGGCTTCGACCGTCTGGATCGTGTCGAGGGCGGCCCGCAGGACGCCGGGGCGTTCGTCGTAGGCAGCAAGCACCTCGGGCCGGGCATCAAAGGCCACCACCATGAGGGCCCCAGGATCACGCCCGCCGCGGCCGCGGGTCCGGGCGTCCACGATGCTGCGGGCTTCGTCGAGGGCCGCGTCGAGGCGGGTCGGTCCGCTCGGATCGTCGGCCGACGCCGGGGCGGCCATGGAAGCGGAGCGGTCGATGACCAGGATCGTCCGGCCGCTGGTCTGGCCGCCGTCGTCGAGCACCGGCTCGGCCAAGGCGAGCAGAATCAGGATGACCGCGAGCAATTGCAGAAGCAGCAGCGGCGTGAACCGCAGCCGGCGGAACGGCGTGTTGACTTCCAGGTCCTCGGCCGTGCGGTCCCAGAGCATCGTGCTGGCAATCCGCACCGTCCGGCGGCGCAGGCGCAGCACGTACAGCAGGATCAGCAGCGGAATCGCCACCGCCCCGGCGAGGATGCCGGTCATGGGAGAAAGAAACGTCACGGGCGGATGGTAGGTCGGGCCGTCAACCCGCGGACGCGCCGCGACCACGCCGCCGGCGAACGCTCCCGGCCGTCGAAACCTCCATCACACCATCGCCGCCTCGGTCGGCAGGGTTTCGATGATGTTCTGGATGATGTCCGCCGTGCTCTTGCCCTCGGCTTCGCCCTCGAAGTTCAGGAGGGTGCGGTGGCGGAGGGCGGGCAAGGCGACGCTGCGGATGTCTTCGACCGACACGTTGGCCCGCCCGTCGAGCAGGGCCTTGACCTTGCCGGCGAGGACGAGCGTTTGTGCCGCACGCGGCGACGCGCCAAAGCGCAGGAACGAGTTCACCATCGGCGTCGAGAGTTCGCCATCGGGGTGCGTGGCCAGCACCATGCGCACGGCGTAGTCCTGCACGTGGTCGGCGATCACGACGCGGCGAACGAGCTGTTGGTGGTCGCGAATCGACTCGGCGTCCAGCACGCGGTTGATCGTCGGCTGCACGCCGGCGGTCGTGCGGTTCAGAATCTCCGAAAGCTCATCGCGGGTCGAGTAGCCGACCTCGAGCTTGAAGAAGAAACGGTCGAGCTGGGCTTCGGGCAGCGGATAGGTGCCCTCCTGTTCGATCGGGTTCTGCGTCGCCATCACGAAGAACGGGCGGTCGAGCTTGTGCGTCACGCCGCCGACGGTCACGGAGCGTTCCTGCATCGCCTCGAGCATGGCCGACTGCGTCTTGGGCGTGGCACGGTTGATTTCGTCGGCCAGCACGATCTGGGCGAACAGCGGCCCCTTGCGGAACTGGAACTCACGGCCGTTCTCGTTCTCCACCACGATCGTCGTGCCGGTCACATCGGCCGGCATCAGGTCGGGGGTGAACTGGATGCGGCTGAACTGCAGGTGCAGGGCCTCGGACAGCGAGCGGATCAGCAGCGTCTTGCCGAGACCGGGCACGCCTTCCAGCAGCGCGTGGCCGCCGGCGAACAGGCAGATCAGGACGCCATCGACGATGTCCTCGTGCCCGACGACCGCCTTGCCGATCTCGGTCTTGACGGCCGCGTATTGCTCGCGGAAACGGGCGGCAGCCGCCTCGACCTGTGCGACGTCGTTCTCAGCCATGTTCGAGGGGTCCTCCGCGGAAGGAATGTCGTTCTGAAGTGCGGGCATATGGATGCGGGTGCGGCTCGGGGTCGACTCCGGGCCGGACGATGGTGGACCACCGTCAAACCGGAGCCGGCCCCTGCAGGGTCGGTTGCAGTCTACCGGCGGCCAAGGCCGGACCCAGGATTTCGCCGCGTCCGCCTCAGTTGGCCGCGGGTCGGGCGTAGAGATCGTCCAGGGCCGGGCCGACTTCCGGGTGGTCAAAGACGAATCCCTCGTCCCGGAGCCGCCGACTGACGCAGTACCGGCCGAGCAGGGCCAGCTCGGGATCCGTTCGCAGGATCCACCGGGCCCCCAGGGCCACGCCCAGGGCCGGCGCCGGCAGACCGATGGGCATGCCGACGACTCGCCGCAGCGCCCGCATGAACTCGCGATTGGAGACCGGATTCGGGGCCGTGGCGATGTACGCCCCCTGCATGGAGGCGTCCTCGATCGCCCGGACAAAGAGCCGGTTCATGTCCGCCTCGTGGATCCAACTGATCCCCTGCCGGCCGTGGCCGACGGTCCCGCCGAGACCGATTCGGGCGAGACCGGCGAGGCGCTTCAGCGCCCCCTTGTCCCGGCCCAGGACGAAACTCGTCCGCAGAATGACGCGGCGACAAACCGACGGGTCGGGCGCGACGCGATCGAGCGCGTCCTCCCACGCGGCCCCGACCGCGGGGGCGAGGCCCTCGCCAAAGGCCGAGTCTTCGTCGCAAACGAGCTGCGGTGGATCGCCATACCGGTGGGCGGTGGACATCTGAACCCACACCGGCGGCGGCGATTCAGCCGCGGCCACCGCCCGGCCGAGCACGTTGGTCGCTTCCACCCGCGAGCGCAGAATCTCGTCGCGGCGTTCGGGCGTCTTGATGCAGTCGACGCTGCGGCCGGCGAGGTTGACGATCGCCGCGGCTCCGTCGAGCTCCGCCGCCCACGCGCCCAGCGTGCGGCCGTCCCAGATGGCGTGCGTCCACGGCCCCGTCGCGCGCGGGCGGTGCCGCGAGAGCACGACGACCTCATAGTCGCGGGCGTGCAGAGCGTCGGCCAGACTCAGACCAAGGAAGCCGGTTCCTCCGGCGATCACGACGCGCGGGACATGGTTCATGTCCTCATGGTCGGATGCAATCACGGGCGAGGCACGAGACCTTCGTCGCGATCCAGGGCATCGTTCGACCAAAATCGCATGTCACGGAGATCGCGTTCGCCCACCGCCTCGACGTGCCCGTCGGCAAACGCGGCCACGCCCTTGCCGTGGAAGCGAAGCGAGCAGAATCCGTGGGCTTCGGGCGGATCGTTGTCGCGCCATTCCTCGACCCACCGGCTGCCGGCGGACTCCAGAAGAATCGGCGACCGCACGCGGAAATGGCCTTCGATCACGCCGGAACCGGTGACGTCGTCATTGCCCTTGGCACTGGCGAAGACCATGAGTTGCCCGGGCCGGGCGATCTGCGTGCGCCGCCGCACCACGAACTGGCCGAAGAGCTCGCGGGCCTGCGGGTCAAAGCCGAGTTCGTTCTCGTCGCCGCCGACCCACGTGGCGTTGATGCCGAGGCTCGGGGCCAAGCTGATGAAGTAGTTCGTGAACCCGTCGTCGCGCTGGATCAAGTCGTCGAGGATGTCGGCGCGTTGGCCGCGGTACATGCTGCGCAGGTCGCGGCCCATGTACGGCAGGATGCGGAACGGGTAGCGACGCGAAAGGATCGAGTTGGATCCTTCGTCCAAGGGCACGCCGTCCAGGTCGTAGGCATCCAAGCCCGACTGGTAGCCGGGGAGCACGCGATCGTTGTGTTCGTCGGCGTACAGGTTCCAGGCCACGAGCAGGTCGCGGGCCCCGGTCATCTCGTCGGTGCGTTCGGCCGTCACGCGGGCCGCGCCGATCGCCGGCAGCAACAAGCCGATGAGCACGCCGATCACGGCGACGACCACCAGGAGTTCGACCAGCGTGAAGCCGCGGCGGCCGGGGTGCGAAAGGTTGAGAGCGGGCACGGGCACGGGGGAATCCTGGGGCTCGGTCGAGGCGGCGGGCGCGGGGAACGGCGGGGATCGGCGGGGATCGGCGGGGAACGGCGGGGAACGGCGGGGAACGGCGGGAACACGTGGCCGGAAGGCGGCCCGGATCCGGTCCGGACAGAAGACCGTATGCGTCTTCGACAAAACGACCGGTCGGTTTCGAGCGGAGAGGGACTATGATACTCGCGTTGAGAGCGAGTCTCAACGAGACCGCCTCTGCCCCAGCCCAGCGCACCGCAACCACACGGCTGCGCACCCGAACCTGATCCCAAGCCTGATCCCGATCCCGATCCCCGAAGGAGCAAGCCCCCATGCCCCGCCGATCCAACGTCGCCCGACTGCCCCGCCGGACCGAATCCGCGACCGCGATCGCCGCCCCGCGGCTCGCTCCACGTCCCTCGACGCCGGCCGCCCTCGGCGCGATCGCCAGCCTCGCCGTGGCCGTCGCCGCCGTGGCCACCGCTGGCCCCGCGGGACCGACGATCAGCTTGATCGACACGCCGGACGTCGACCGCTGGTTCTATCCCTTCAACACCACGCCCGGCGCCCGCTCGGTGGTGCCGATGTTCGGCGCGACCAACGAAGCCGACTTCGACGACCGCGACGGCACGATGTTCCTTCGCTGGGCGACCGACGGCGAGATCCCGACCGGCCAAGGCGCTGCGTCCTACGAGATCACCGCCGTCACCGTCCGGCTCACACACGCCAACGGCGACACGATCCCCTACGACCCGACGGTCGACCCGTTTACCGCATTCCTGCCCGATGGCGACCCCGATCAGACGGCCGATGCCGACCCCGGACAGCCCTTCGAGTTGTTTGGCATCGCCGGCCGCAACGGCTTCGAACCGCTCGGTTTCGCCGAAGATGGCCCGTACAGCCCCGTCGGCCCGTTCGGCGTTGGCGTGCGGAATCTCTTCGCTGTCGACGGCGTCGGCGGATCGCCGCGCGACGTCAGCAACTCAGTGCGCGACGGCTTCACGCCCACGCCCTGGGCCCTCGGCACGATCGACGGATTGTCAGCGGGCGACCTGATCCCGACCGACTCGGTCATGCGCTTCGATCTGGACCTGTCGGCCGAGGGCGTGGTGGCCACCCTGCAAGAGCAGCTCGACGCCGGCGCGGTCGCGTTCGCGGTGACCAGCCTTGCCCTCGTCCAGCAACAGGGCGGGTCCTTCGGCGAGATCTACACCAAGGAGAACGTGTTCGTGCAGTTGGACCTGGTCGAAGCCCCGACGATTGAGATCGAGTGGCGGCTGGTGACGACGCCCGAGTGCCCGGGCAACGCCAACGGCGACTTGGTGGTCGACTTCAGCGATCTGCTGGCCGTGCTCTCGGCCTTTGGGCCGTGCGGCTCGCCGTGTCCGCAGGACGTCGATGGCAGCGGTGACGTCGGCTTTGGGGACGTGCTGACCGTCCTGAGCAGCTTCGGGCCGTGTCCGGGCTGATCGGGCGGCGGAGTGGGCGGCGGAGCGGGCGACTCGGTCGCAGACCGTTGGGCCCGGCGAGGCTGGCAGGGATCGGCAGGACTGGCGGGGATCGGCAGGGCTGAAATCGGTCGCGATGCGTGCGGCCGCGTCCCGGTTGCCCCACGCCAAGTCGTCCCGGGACCGCCTTCACCGGCGGCAGGCCGCCTACCCTCCACCCATGAAGCTCTACACCCGCACCGGCGACGACGGCACCACTGGACTCTTTGGCGGCGGCCGCGTCGGCAAGGACCATCCGCGCGTTGACGCGTACGGCTGCGTGGACGAACTCAATGCGTGCGTTGGGATGGCCGGCGCCGCCTGCAATGCCACCGGCGGCGACGCCGAGCGTTTGCACGTCCGCTTCCGCGACATCTTTGGCGAGATCCAGTCGCGGCTCTTTGACATCGGCGCCGACCTGGCCACGCCGGAGGGCAACGCCCACGAGTCCAAGGTGCTGCGGATGGGCGATTCCGAAGTCGCTGAAGTCGAAGCGTGGATCGACGAGATCGACGGCGCCAATGCTCCCATGCGGACGTTCATCATGCCCGGGGGCAGCGACCTTGCCGCCCGGCTGCACCTGGCCCGAACGGTCTGCCGCCGGGCCGAGCGTCGGATGGTCGCGCTGGCCCACACCGAACCGGTGAGCGAGGGCGCGGTCCGCTACGTCAATCGCCTCAGCGACCTGCTCTTCGCGATGGCCCGGCGGGCGAACGCGGTGGCCGGCGTCGAAGACGTACCGTGGGTGCCGGCCAAGCAACGCGAAACCGACGGCTGACCCCGGGCGCGTATTCCGGCACTCCGGTACTCCGGTACTCCAACATGGCGGCAGAAGGACCGGCCGACGGACTCCCCGTTCGGCCGCGGTGCGCAACCCCCGCGCCCCGGATGCGCCCTGGCGTCCCGCCAGTCCGCCCCGGCGTTGCGTGCCGGCCGATCCGCCGCCGCGCGAACGCCGACTTCGGACCAACTTGGCCCGAACTCCCTGCCGTCTCGGGTTCCTTCGCCTTGCGGATCCGGGTTGGCCGAGGATGATGGAGGTGCACCGTGGATGACCACGGACGGCGGAGGCCCGCGGCGATCAACGCCCGCGGCCATCCCGCCACGCCGGTGACGCACGGTCGCGTCCCCGTCGACCCCGCCGCAGGGAGGCTGCCCGCATGGCCCATCGCACGTCCGTCGTCCACCTCGCCCTCCAACACCTGAGCGCCGGTGGACGCTGCGCCGCCGTCGGACTCGCCGCGATCGCCGCGATCGCCGCCCCCGCCGCGGGGCAGGACGCCTCTCCGCCGCCCGCCCGGGGCGCCGCGCCCCCAACGACGGATGCCCCGGCCACGGATGCCGCCGCACCGACTGGTCCCGCGACCGCGACCGCATCCGACGCCGCCGCCAAGCCCGCCGTCCGCTACCCGCTGATTCGCGAGGGCAGCCGCCTGGTCCGCGTCCGCGGGCGGATCGACACCGATCCCGCCACCGCCGCCCTGCGCATGACGATCGATGCCGCCGACCCGCAGTCGCCCGGCCATCAGCTCGTGATGCTGCCCAGCTCGCGGCTCAGCGAACTCGAACTCGTGCTCGCCGCCTTCGGCGATCGGCCGGTCGACGTGCAGGTGACCGGCCGCGTCACGATCTTCGACGGCCGAAACTTCTTGATGCTGACCCACCCGGCCACGGCCATTCCGCCGGACGCGGCCACGCCCGAGACCCCGGGCCGCCCCGATCCGGCCGACGATTCGGCCGAGGCGATCTCCCGGGCCCTCGACCGCGCCGCCGGCCCGAGCACCCGCCGTCCGGACCGCCGCGTGACCGAACCGCCGCCGCGCGATGGGGTGAGCCGGTCAACCACCGACCGCACCGCGACCGGCCGCGGCGATTCGGCCGACGACGGCCGAGTGGTCGGCACCTTGGACGTGGCTGAACTTCGGCCCGAGGGCACCCGCATCGTCGACCGCCGCGGCAAAGTGCGCCGGACTGGCGGCGGTGGCTACCTGTTCGTCTTCGACGCCGACGGCACCGGCGACGCGGCCGGCGACCCGCCGATGATGATGCTCCCCTGCCGCCTGCTCGAATCCCTCGGCCGGCTCGGCGCTCGGCCCGGCGACGACGCCGCGGTCCTCATCAGCGGTGAAGTCAGCACGTATCGCGGTCGCAACTACCTGATGCCGACGGTGTACCGGCGCCCGCGCGACCAAACCCAACTGCGTCCGTAAGCCGGCGAGGCGCGGGTTCGACCCCAAACGAACAAACGCCGGGCCGTGGTACTGACCACAACCCGGCGTTTTCAATTGCGAGCACGAAGCGCCGAAACTCAGCGGCGCTCGTACATCCAGACGAATCCGGTTCGCTCTTCGCGCACCGTCTTGTCGCGCTCAGCGATCAGGGCCTCGTACTTCTTCTGCCACTCGGCCATCTCGCGTTCGTACGTCGCCATGGAACCGGCGTCATCACCCTTGGGCATCGGCTGGGCGACGAACAGCTTCTGCTGCGCGGCAGAAAACGTCGCCATGGCCGCCTTGGCCTGGGCCACGGTGACGCCTTCGCCGGCGTGGTAGACCACTTGCGTGTCGCCCACGAGCAGATCGAGGTCGCCATCGTCGTCCACGTCGGCCGACCACACACGGGTCGATCCCGCCGGGCCGGTCAGATGCGACTCACCGAGGGTGATGTCGTCCGTCGGCATCGCGTGGGCCTTGGCCGGGGCCGCGACCAGATCGCGGAACGCGGCGAACGACGGCGCCTGCGGGGTGCCGGTGTTCATCGCGATCATCACGCCGCCGCGGGCGGTGCCCGAGAGCATGTCGTGGTCGCCGTCGCCATCCCAGTCGATCAAGAACGGATCGCTGTGCATGGGAACCGCGAGCGAAGCTTTCTTGGCCGTCGGCCCGTCAAAGCTCGGGCCACGGCGGGCGCGGCCGTTGTTCGCGTCGGCCTTGGCCGCCACCAGCATCGTGCTGCGGGCGGCGAAGGTCCCCGGACCGGTGCCGCGGAACATATGGAACTCGCCGCCAAAGTTGCCGGCGACGATGTCGAGCAAACCGTCGGCGTCGAGGTCGACGGCAAACGGACGGGTGCAGATCTGACCGACCGGCTTCTGGGTCGACGAGCCAATCACCAGGGGCTGGCCGTCGTCACCGTTGAGCGGGGTGGCCGCGGAGAATCCGCCACCGGGCTTGCCGGCGAGGACCTGGAAGAGTCCGGCCATGTCCTGGCCGGGACGCGAGTACGAGCCGGAGAGAATGTCGAGGTGACCGTCGCCGTTGATGTCCACAAACTGTGGAGTGCTGCTCGTGCATCACCAAACACCAGGGACCTCGGCGACTTTGCCGTCGGCCATGATCCAGGTGCCAGCGGCGAGGCCTGGCGCCGCCGAATCACCCGACGCGCTGCCGGTTCCGCGGTGCAACTTCATCTTGCCGCTGGCGAACTGGCCGATGACGAGGTCGCCGATGCCGTCGCCGTCGACGTCGTGCCACGCCGGTGCGGCGTAACCCGGGGCTTCCACGCGAACCGCCTGCCCGTCAACCGTCATGCGCACCGGGGCGGCGAAGGTCTCATCGCCCGCGGCGAGCACCGTGCCGGCGGGCGCGAGCGCTCCGAGGGCAACAACGCTGGTCAACGCGGAGAGCGGACGAAGGCGCAGGGCCATCCGTCCGGTTTCAACCGAATGTGCTGTCATGCGAATGTCTCCAATTGGGGGCGCGTTACGTGGGAGGGGCCGAGGCCGGAAGGTCGCGCCACGCTCCGAGCGTACGGTCCGGCGGCATTGAGGGCACGCACGAAATCGCCGGAAGCCGGGGGGCGGTCCGAGGGATGGCAACCCGCCGCTCGCCGGTGGCACGTTCGGCCTGCGGTCCGGCCTGCGGTCGGGCTGCGCCTGGGCCGCGCTCGGTCCGCGCTCGGTCCGCGCTCGGTCCGCGCCCAGTCCACGTTCGGCCCGCATTCGCGCATCTTCCGCGCAACCGAGCACACGATCACCGCAGCGGGATCGAATCCGCCGGCGGGCGTCCAATCTGGGCTGCCTCGCGGTGGCTGATGGCGTGCAAGTCCGCGGTGGCTTCCGGGGTCCGGGCGTAGCCGCCGGCCAGCAACATCGCCGTCGGGATCCCCCGCCGGTGCAGTTCCCGAAGCACGTGGCCGTCTCGCCGGTGCACGCCCGCTCGGGTCATCCGGAGGCGGCCAAACCGATCCCCCACCACCGTGTCCACCCCGGCCAGGTAGAACGCGAGGTCGGGCCGGGCCGCATCGATGACCGCCGGAAGATGCTCTTCCAGGCGGGCGAGGTACGCCTCGTCGTGCATGCCGTCGGGCAATGGCACGTCCAGATCGGAGCGCGGCTTCTTCAACGGGAAATTCCGCGCGCCGTGCATGCTGAACGTGTAGACGTTCGGATCGCCGCCGCCGGGTGCTTCGGGCCCAAAGACGATGGCGTTGCCGTTGCCGTGGTGCACATCCAGGTCGATGATGAGGCACCGGATGCCCGGCCGTTCCCGTTGCAATTGGCGGATGGCGATCGCCACGTCATTGAAGACGCAGTATCCCTCACCGTGGTCCGGGCACGCGTGGTGCGTGCCGCCGGCCAAGTTGGCCGCGCGCCCGTCTTCGAGCGCGTGCCGGGCGGTCAGCGTGGTCCCGGTCACCGCCAGCCGCGATCGGTGCAGCAACTGCTCCGACCACGGCAAACCGAGCCGGCGTTCTTCCTTGATCGTCAACCGCGCGTGCACCAACGCATCCACGTACCGATCCGTGTGGATCAGCCGCAGCGCCTCCAAGGACGCTTCCCAGGGCGCGACGACATCCGCCGGGCGAATCAGCGCTTCGGCTTGGAGCATCCGCCGCAACGCAGCGAACTTCGGCATGGGAAACGGATGCCCGGCGGGCAAGGGAACCTCGTACCCGGGACACCAGGTCACGCGCACGAGGCATTCCTCCGTCGACAGGGCCGAGCGATCAGCTCTGGTGGGGCTTCACACCGTTGAGGGCGAGCGGTTCGACCGGGCAATCGCGCCCGTCGGTCTTGGCCGCACCCAAGCGCTCGACGACATCCATGCCCTCGACCACCTGGCCAAAGCCGGTGTACTGGCCGTCCAGGTGCTGACACTTTTCGCGGGTCAGGCAGATGAAGAACTGGCTACCGGCCGAGTTCGGATCCTGCGAACGGGCCATCGACAGGGTGCCGGGCACGTGCTTGCGGTCGTTGAACTCCGCGTCGACGTTCCATCCGGGACCGCCGGTGCCGTCGCCACGCGGGCAGCCACCCTGGATGACAAATCCTTCGATGATGCGATGGAAGGTCAGGTTGTCGTAGAACCCCTCGGTCCCGAGCTTCACGAAGTTCTCGACGTGATTGGGGGCAACATCGGTCCACATTTCAGCGACCACGTCGCCTTCGCTGGTGGAAATGGTGACGCGCGGGTAGTTGCTCTCGGACATGGATGACCTCGGGATGCGGGATGCGGAGGGGGCGGGATGCAGATGCGGGTGCGAGACGCGACGCGACGGCCACGTCGGGCGGACATGGTAGGCATCGCCGGCGACGGATGTGGACTCGGCGGCGAACGCAGCGGTCGCCAGAGAGCCGGACGACGCATGGGATCCCTCGATCAATCGCTCGCAGGCTGAACGGCCGGACCTGACGCCAGAACTCAGGCCAGAACTCAGGCCAGAACTCTGGCAAGACCTCAGGCGAGAACGCAGGCCAGGACCGAGGCCCGAACCCCGGCGACGATCGTGCCCGCCGCCGCCTCAGCGGCCGATTCGGTCACGCCCATCGCCATCGCCGGACGCGCCGTCGCCCGCTCCCGCCGCTCCCGCGTCGCCGAGTCCGTCGCCGGTGATGGTCCGCGGTGCGGCCAACTGCAAGAACGCTTCCTGGATGATCGGGGGAGTCCGCGGCCGGCCCGTCGCCACGTCGGCCAATCGCACCTTGGCGATCGCCCGCAGGACGTCTTCGCCCTCCAGGAGCTCGCCGAAACTGGTGTAGTCCCCGTCGAGCCGGGCCGTCCCCGGACGGGACAAGCAAACGAAGAACTGGCTGCCGGCCGAGTCCGGATGCGCATCACGGGCCATCGACAGGACGCCAAAGTCGTGCGGCAGTGAACTCGGTTCCATCGGCAGCCACCAGCCCGGGCCGCCGGCCCCGGTGCCCGTCGGGTCGCCGGCCTGCACCACGAACGGATCACCGCCGACCGTCAATGGGACGACGCGATGAAACACCACCCCGCGGTAGAAGCCGCCGTCGACCAGATGGCGAAAATTCCAGGCGGTGTTGGGCGCCGCGTCCGGACGCAAGGCGAAACGGAGGTCCCCCAAGTTCGTGCGCAGTCGCACATCGGCATCCCGGTACACGCGAAACCCCGTGCACGGCCGAACCGCATCGAACTCTTCGCGCGTCAGGGGACGCGAGGCCGACCGAGCCCGCGCCGCTGCATCCGCCGGCGCATCGGCCGCAAAGGTCGACCCAAAGCCATCTTCACCGCGGCGCTGGCCCGGCCGCCCGTAGATGGCCGCCCCCTCGCCGTCCACGTCCTCGACGCGCAGGACGCCCGACTGCATGGGCAGCGCGGGCGGCAGCGGCTCGCCGCGGGCGGCGGCGAGCATGGCGTCCCAGCCGTCGACCTCGGCCATCCATGTGTCGATGCGTGTGGTGCGCATGCCCGAAGGGCTGACGGACTCGCGGGCGATCGGCACGACGCGAGCAAGCATCGGCTCGACCACCAAGGGACTGCCGACCGGAATGTCGTCCGCCGTGAGCTGGAGCCACGCGACCGAGCGCAGCGTCCAGATCGCGGGCATGATGCGGGCAACGTCGAGAACTCCCGCTTCGACGGCCTCGCTCCGGTCGAGGACGCGACCCGCCGCATCCAGCAGCACCAGCTGGAGCGTGGCCTCCACCGGAGGCGGCGCTGTCTCGGCCGCCCGGCGCCGCATCGCGCGTTCTTCCTCGATCCGCCGGCGCGTCATCGGCATGATGCGATCCTGCAGATCGCGCACCGTCCGCGGTCGGTCCAGATCGTCGTTCCCGCGGACGGCCACGCGGTCGATCTCCAGCGCGATTTCCAGGCGTTGGTCGATGCCGTGGTAGAGCCGGGCCGGGACCAGGCGGGCGGTGGACATGTCCAGCTCGCCGCGCGCCGCCCGGGCCCCCGCCGCCCCCCGGGCCTCGCCGCCGGCGAAGACGCGTTCGAAGCCCTGCCCACTGACCGGCGCGGATGCGCCGGCGGTGAGCATCAGGCTCAACCCGAGCAGCAATCGGCGGATGCCGAGCGGAACGGTCCCGCCTCGCCGCGCACGGCGGGCCCACGTCTGGGATGCTCTGCAAAGTCCTGCGGTGGTCCGCTGACCGATCGCCCTGCTTGAGTTGCTCGCCCGGCTGGCATCGCTCGTCCTGATCGTCGCCTTGGTCATCATTCGTCTCCTGCGTGGCCCACGGGCCGCGTTCGATCCATCATTCGCTTGGAAGTCGCCCGTGGATCACGCCGAGTCCCGTGTTCTCTCGCATCACCTGCTTGAATCGGCCTCCGCCCTCGTGCGGATGACCGATGCGGCGGCCCTGTTGGTCGACGTTTCGGCCCTCCCGCCGCTCCACGCTCTGCCCAACGACACGATTCTCGTGCGGCGGGCCGGCTCGGACGAGGAACTCGTCGAACGGCTGCAAGGTTCGGCGACGGCGGTCATTTCGGTGCCCAACGCCGATTTGGACCGCATGGGCCAGATTCGCCTGGCCGCGATCATCGCCCTCAGCGAGCGGATTCTGAGCCTCGACGATACCGCGGTCTTCCTGGTCGGGCCGCTGGGCCAGGCGGCGGACTCGCTCTCGGTCCTCCGGCTCAACAGCGACCTGGAGCTCTTCGACGCGTCGGATCAGCCCGGCATCGGGGAGCACATCAAGCGAGCCGTTTTCCATCGGGTGCTGACGCTCGCGCTGGAAATCGGCCAGTTCGGGCGCGAGGGCAAGAGCGTGGGGGCGATGTTCATCGTCGGCAGCCACCGAAAGGTGCTGGAACACGCGGACCAATTGATCCTGAACCCGTTCAAAGGCTACGCCGAATCGGAGCGATCCATCCTGGACGACCGAATGGCCGAGACGCTGCGGGAGTACAGCAGCCTGGACGGGGCATTCATCATCCGCGGAACCGGGATCGTCGAGACGGCCGGCACGCACCTCAAGGCCGGCGTGGCCGCCGGGCTGCCCGCCGGGCTCGGCGCGCGGCACGCGGCGGCGGCCGGCATCACCGCGGTGACCCGGTCGATCGCGGTGACGGTGAGTGAGTCAGGCGGCGTGGTGCGCGTGTGGCGGGCCGGCCGCATGGTCGCCAGCTTCGAGCCGGGCACGACCTGAATCGGGCGGCAGCCAGGATCAGGCGGCGGCCCGGTCTAACTGTTCCAGGCATCGCGCGACCAATCCGCCGGCGTCGATCGGCTTGGTGGCGTAGTCGTCGCAGCCCGCGGCCAAGCACTCTTCGCGGTCGCCGGACGCCGCGTGGGCGGTCACCGCGATCACCGGAATCTCGAAGCCGCGATCGCGAAGTTCGCGCGTCGCGCCATAGCCGTCGAGTACGGGCATCTGCATGTCCATCAACACCAGATCGAAGGGGTCGCCTTCGTCTTGGGCGGCCATGAAACGGTCGACGCCTTCGCGTCCGTCGACCGCCATCTCCACCACCGCGCCGGCTCGTTTCATGTGGAAGCCAAGGAGTCGCCGGTTGTCGACCCCGTCTTCCACGATCAGCACGCGGCGACCTTCCAGCGGTCGCTTCGCGCCGGAATTGGGCGCGGGCGACGCGCCCGGAACATCCTTTGAATTGGTCTTGGCCTCGGCTTCAGACGACTTCAGGCAGGGCGACGCCGAGGGCGAACCGACCACTCCGCCAGCGTGGGCTTCGTCAGGATCCGCGGCATTCGCTGCCTCGTCCCCAGTTCCCGTATTGGTGATGACGCCCGCCGCACTGAGGGCGCGGAACCGGTCGTCGTCGTCAATCGGCAACGACTGAACGTCGTCGGCCATCGCCCCTTCGGCTGGGAACTCCAAGACGAACGCGCTTCCAGGACCGCCGGCTGCCCGAATCTTCGTTTCGTTGCCGTCGCGCTCGCCGGCCCCCGCATCATTGGTGGCCGCCGGATCCTGGTACCGAAGGTCGCCGCCAAGTGTCTCGGCCACGCGCTTGGCAATCGTCAGCCCGAGCCCCGTGCCACCGTGCGTACGGCTCATGCTGACTTCGCACTGGGTGAACGGTTCGAAAATTCGTTCGCGGGCCTCGTCCGGGACGCCCGGACCCGAGTCCTGGATTGTCCAGATCATGCGAATCGATCCCGTCGACGCGTCGTCCACGAGTTGGTTGGCGTCGGCGGCGGTGGAGACCTTCACCTGCACGCCGCCGGCCTCGGTGAACTTGATCGCGTTGCCGATGATCGCACTCAGTGCATGCCGAAGCCCGCGCGGATCGACGCGAATGCCGTCCGGAACGTCGTCGTCGAAGGCGAAGGCCAACTCCAAGCCCTTCTTGCTCGCCGATTCGCCGAGCAATTCCACCACTTGCTCGGCCAGTTCCCGCGGGCCACAGCACTCGATCGTCGATGTCAGGTCGCCCGATTCGATGCGGCCGATCTCAAGGATGTCGCCAATCGTCGTCATCAACTGCTGGCCGCTGCGGCGCAACGCTTCGAGGTGTTCGGTGCGCTCGGCCGGTCCGACGCTCATGTCGCCAAGGAGTTCGGCGTAGCCGAGAATGGCCGTCATCGGTGTGCGAATCTCGTGGCTCATGTTGGCGATGAAGAGGCTCTTCGTGCGGCTCGCCATTTCCGCTTCGAGGCGAGCCGACTCGACGTCACCCATCGCCACGCGCACCCGATCTCGCTCGACTTCAGCTTCGTGCCGGGCCAGGATCGCGACGGCCCGCTCTTCTTGCAACTCGGCCAGGACGGACTCGGCTCGGTTGCGCTCTTCTTCCGCCTCGGCCTGGGCCTGGGCCGCTTCTTCGGCCGACCGTCTCGCCCGGTCACGCTCCAGTTCCGCGTCGTGCTGGGCCAACACGCTGATCGTCTGCGACTCTTGGAGTTCGACGACCAGGCCCGCGGCGCGGTCCCGCTGCTGCTTGGCCTGAATCAAGGCTTCATCGGCGCGAGCTTTTTCGTCCTGCAACTCGGTCAAGGTCGACGCCAAGGCGGCGGCGTCCCGGCGCATGCGTTCAGCTTGGCGTCCCTGGAGCCGGTTGGCTTGCTCGAGTTCCTTGGCCAGTCGTGCGCTGCGGCGCGTGCTCACCCGGACACGGAAGAGCACCACGGAGGAAGCCGACGCCATGAAAATGACGATGCCACCAAGTCCGACGAAAAGGCGGTGAGACGCGGCGGCTTCGAGCTGGACCGTGGCGATGGCGGCTGCATGGCCCTCGTCGTGCGCCTGGTCCGACTGCCCCGGCCCATGGGAGTCGACGCGCATGGCGGACTCGAGCACCGCATCCGTCGACCGTGATCCCACCCATGCTCCCACCGCGCCGACGACGGCGAACGCCGCGAGCACGGCCACGATCGCCAACTCGCGCACCGCCAGTCCGCCAGGCGATCGGGCGGCGGTCGCAGTCGCAGTCCGGCTGGCCGATGCGGGCGGCTCAGCCGCTTTCGCGGCGTTGGTTGGATGATCGGTCGACATGCAGGTCCCCGGAAGCGCACGAGCGCTTGTGGGTGATATCGACCAGGGACCTCAGGGGATTGAGCCGGATCCGCCATGGTGCTCGACGAAGCGGCGCGCGTGGATGCCCGCATCCCGCTCGACGGTCCGGAGAATCGGACCACCGGGGCCCGGCCTGGGTCCGTACCATGCCAGCATGTCCGAGAACGCCCCCACCGTCGCCGCCCCAGCCGCGTCCGTCCCGCCCGCCGAGCGCGGGCCGATCGTGCGCACCCGCCTGATGGTCGGTATGGAAATCCATGTCGAACTGTCGACACGAACCAAAATGTTCACGCGGACGCCAAATCCCGCCCACCCGGATTTCCACGATGCGCCCCCCAACACGCTGATCGACCCGGTCGTTGCCGCCCTTCCCGGTGCGTTGCCGGTGATGAACCGTGCGGCGGTCGAGATGTCGATGATGGTGGGACTGGCCCTGGGGTGCACGATCCCGCCGAGCTGCAAGTGGGACCGAAAGAACTACTTCTATCCGGACCTTCCCAAGGGCTACCAGATCAGCCAGTTCGACATGCCGCTGTGCATTGACGGTGCGGTCGACGTCGAAGTTGAGCCGGGCCGCACCAAGCGGATCGGCATCATCCGCGCCCACCTCGAAGAAGACACCGGCAAGCTCAGCCACGAACTGCCGGGCGGCGGCACGTACGCGGGATCGCTCGTTGATCTCAATCGGGCCGGCACCCCGTTGCTGGAAATCGTGACGCAGCCGGACTTCGACTCGGCCGAGGAAACGGTCGCCTTCGCCCGGGAACTTCGGGCGATTTGCCGGGCCCTCGGCGTCACGCCGGGCATCATGCAACGTGGGCACATGCGCTTCGAGCCGAACATCAACGTCGTCATCGAGACGAAGGACGGCCACGAATACCGCACGCCGATCGTCGAGATCAAAAACCTCAACTCGTTCCGGGCCGTCAAGGGCGCAATCGAACACGAGTACGAACGGCAGATTGCGGCCTTCACCGCCGATGGTCTGGTCATGGGTCCGGGAGCCAAGAGCACCCGTGGCTGGGACGACGCGAAGCTGGTCACGGTGCTCCAGCGCCAGAAGGAAGACGCCCACGACTACCGCTACTTCCCCGAGCCGGATCTGGTGCGGGTGGACGTGTCGCCGGAGTGGGTCGAGTCGGTGCGGGCGCAGCTTCCCGAACTTCCGCGGGCCCGTCGGGCACGCTACGCCGCGGCGTACGAACTGCCGGAACTCGATGCTGCCGCCCTCGTGGAGGAACATGAGACGGCCGACTGGTTCGACGCCTGCGTCGAAGCGCTCCGGGAACTGGCCGGCGGACGGCTGACCGAAGCATCGGCCGGCAAGGCGTGCGCGAAGATCATCCTCAACGCGGCCACCAAGCGAGCCCGTGAGGCCGGCGTGGCCACCCACGAAGTCGGCATCTCGCCGCGGCAGGTGGCCGAGCTTGTCGACCTTCGCGAGCGGGACGTGATCGGCTCGAGTGCCGGTTCGGAACTCTTCAATCTTCTGTGCGAGACCGATGACGCGGCCGAGGCCGTGGCCAACGCGAATGGCTTGGTACAGGTACGCGACGCTGCGGCGATGGACGAGTGGATCGCGGCAGCCATCGAGCAGCAGCCTCAGGCGGCCGAAGACTTCGCCGGCGGCAAGGATGCCGCGGCCGGACGGCTGGTTGGCGCGGTGATGAAGCTCAGCGGCGGAACGGCCGACGCCAAGGCGGTGCGCGAAGGCTTGGTGGCGAAGCTGCGGGGCTGAGTGGGGCGGCCGGTCGATCCCACGGAGCGAAACTCGCGGGACGCAACGCGCGGGGCGAAACGCACCGAGTGAGCGATGTGCGGCCGCGCGAAAGCGGTCACCGAGCGCTGGACGTCTCGTGTCCCAACGTGCGGTTCATCCTGCCGATCGTCTTCAGTCTTCGAGCGTGTCCGGCGCCGCGTCGTTCGAACCCGTGACGCTCGATTCCGTGACGCTCGATTCCGGCGAGGAAGCTGATCCCGCCGCCGGCGTCGCCTCTGATCCTCCATCCAGGATCGCATCCAAATCGCGCAGGCGCGGATCGAACACTGGCCGGCCGGTGCGGCCCGTCGGCTCGACCTCGAGAAAGTCCGTGTGACCGTCGAGGAAGAGCAGGTTCGCGTGCCCGGGACGGCCGTACCAATCGGCGTCGCGGAACGTCCCGCGCCGAATCTCCGCCCACAGCGGCTCGCCCAGGATCACCAAGCGATCCGACGCGGTCCGGACTTCGGCGAGTCGGAGTCCGCGGGCGAAGGCTTCGTCGTCCATCGAGCCGGTCTCATCCAGCCGCGATGCATCGAGCAAGCGGTCGTTCGCCCGGTAGCTGGTGCCGAAGGCTTCGAAGCACGTTCGGTCGCCGGTGCCAGCGCCGGCCGCCTCGCCACGAATCCCGCGATCGGCGGGGGCGCGGAACAGCTCGGTCTTGATCGACTCGGCCTGAAAGTAGCGCGTCAGCGGTCGATCAGAGTCCAGGAACGCGTTTCCGGTGACGGCGGAAAAGCGCACGCCGCCCCATCGCCAACCGGGCTGCGTCGGTACGTACGGAAACTGCTCGTCGTTGGTGGTCAGCCACGCATCCCAGGCGCGGTGCAGGTGCTGGAGATTTGATCGCGACTCCGCGCTCCACGCATCCATACGGGCCCGCTGCATGGACGGAACGAGCACGGCCAAGAGCACGCCGAGGGCGGCGCAGGCCAGGAGCAGTTCCACCAGGTTCAGTCCTCGCCGCGCACGATGCTCGCGTCCTCCCGGCACGGGCCGGGAGCGAGCGCCGGGGCAGCAGGCTGGACGTGGCACGCAGCGGATGGCGAAATCCTTGGAGGGGTACGGGCGGACGAGGGCCGCTCCAGTGTATGGAATCCACCATCGCCACCGATACCGGACCTCCCAGGCCCACACGCGGCCCCGCGGTCATGGCCCATCCCGGATCGGGCCGATGACCACCGGCTGCCAGCGGGATTTCAGGGCACGCGCGGCCGGCCGTGCCCTCCCCCTGGCGGATTCGAGGACTCTCGGGCTGAATCATTCGCCGGCGGTTGCCGTCTGGGAATTGCCCATCAGCCGTCCGGATCCGGGCGACGGGCGGACTTGGGCCGAAAGGCCGCCAGCACGTCGGGATCGGAGTCGATCCAGGGCCCGCCGATCAGCTCGACGCAATACGGAATCGCCGGAAAGACCGCTTCCAGGCACTCACCGATCGCCTTGGGCTGCCCCGGCAGGTTCACGATCAGCGACTGGCCGCGAATGCCGGCCGTCTGCCGCGAAAGAATGGCCGTCGGCACGACCTGCAGGCTGACCGCCCGCATGCACTCGCCAAAGCCCGGCATCATGCGATCGCACACGTCGGCGGTGGCCTCCGGGGTCACATCGCGCGGCGCCGGCCCGGTGCCTCCGGTGGTAATGATCAAACAGCAGCCGGCATCGTCGGCGAGCGAGCGAAGCACACCGGCGATCTCGGCCCGCTCGTCCGGCACGACGCGGGGAACCGGCTCCCACGGCGTACGCATGACGCGCTTCAGCCAGTCGCTGATCGCCGGCCCGCCACGATCCTCGTACTCCCCGCGACTCGCCCGGTCGGACACGGTGACGACACCCACGCGCGCGGCGGGTTCGCTGTCCGCCGCAGCCCCCATCCGGTTGGGTGCGCCGCGTTCATTCCCTGTCGTGCTCATCGCCGTCTGCTCCGTGTTGCCGCCAGGATGATCGCGCGGCCCGCGATCGATGCGCCGGTCACGTTCGTTCGATCGCTGATTCGCGAGCCGATTCGCTCGATCGCCATCGTCGGCCGACGCCCGGCCCATCGTACGCCCCCCTTCGTGGAGTGTTCGGCCGCCTGCTACCGTGGACGCC
This sequence comes from Phycisphaerales bacterium, assembly GCA_045106735.1. GTDB lineage: Bacteria > Planctomycetota > Phycisphaerae > Phycisphaerales > SM1A02 > JBGCEZ01. Next base: position 25,909 of record JBGCEZ010000014.1, read on the forward strand.
GATGCACACCATCGACTGGACCATTGTCGTCTTGCTTCTGACCGTCCTGGCCGCCGCCGCCGTGCGGACGCGCCGAACCGCCCGGAGCGTCACCGGGTTCCTCGCCGCGGAACGGTGCGGGGGCCGCTACCTGATCACCGTCGCCAACAACGCGGCGATGGTCGGCGTGATTTCGCTCGTCTGGTTCTTTGAGCAGAACCACGACGTCGGATTCACCACGTACTGGTGGCAACTGATGGAAGGGCCCGCGCTGGTCCTCATGGCCCTCAGCGGCTGGGTGTACTACCGCTATCGCCAAACGCGGGCCCTCACGCTCGCCGAGTTCTTTGAGATGCGCTACGGAAGGCGTTTTCGCGTCTTTGCCGGACTTGTGGCGTTCAGTGCGGGCATCGTGAATTTCGGCATCTTCCCATCCGTCGGCTCGCGCTTCTTCATGGCGATGTGGGGACTGCCAGAAACCTGGTCGTTGGCCGGGTTCGCGATCGGCACATACCCGACGCTGATGATCGGCTTGCTCGCCATCAGCCTGGCCTTGGTGCTGCTCGGCGGGCAAGTCGCGGTGATGGTGACCGACTTCATCCAGGGGTCAATCGGGGCGATCACATTCGTCGTGGTCATCGCGTGGTTGATGCTGACCATCGGATGGGATCGGATGGAGTGGATGCTCCGGCAACCAGAATCCGTCACCCTGGTCCACCCGTTTCGGCTGGAAACCGAAGCCCGGTTCGACGTGTGGTACTACGTGATCGGCGTGGTCGTGCTGTTCTACGGCCCCTTGGGTTGGCAGGGCACGGCGGGCTACAACACATGCGCGATCGACGCCCACGAAGCCAAAATGGCCAACATCCTCAACGGGTGGCGGCCGCGCGTGCTGCTGCTGGTGGCATTGGTCGTCCCGTTGTGCGTGCGAACGATCAACGTCCACCCCGACTTCGCACCCGAGCGAACCGAGATCGCCGAACGGTTGGAAGCGAGCGTGCAGGCCGGCGTGAACCGGGCCAATGAAATGGGGGCGGCGGCCGACGTCGTCGAGGATCAACTCCGCACCCAACTCCGCGTCCCCTCGGCCTTGCCCACCATGCTGCCGCCGATTCTCATGGGCTTCATGAGTGCGGCGATGCTCGGAGCGTTCATCAGTACCCACGATACGTACCTGCATTCGTGGGGCGGCATGTTCGTGCAAGACGTGGTCCTGCCATTCCGCCGGACCCCGCTCTCGCCCGAGCGGCACGTCCGGCTGCTGCGATTTGGCATCGCCGGCGTGGCCGTGTTCATCTTCTTGTTCAGCCTTTGGGTGCGGCCGACGCAGTACGTGTCCATGTTCTTGGCCCTGACCGGAGCGATCTTCGTGGGCGGAGCGGGCAGCGCGATCATCGGCGGGCTGTACTGGCGCCGGGGCAGCCCGGCGGCGGCGTGGACGGCGATGATCGTCGGCATCACGGTGAGTTCGACGGGCGTCGTCCTGAAACAAGTCGCCCCCATCGAAGGCGAGGCGGAAGGATTCGCCGGCTTCCTGCGATCGACCGCCCGGTGGCTCCAGCAAGACCTGACCGGCCAGGAGCTGACCTTCGGCGCGATCGCCCTGTCGATCGGCGCGTACGTCGCGGTGTCGATTCTCGGACCACGGCACGACCACGACATGGACGCCCTGCTCCACCGCGGCGAGCATGCCCCCGACGGAGCCGACGACGCTTCAGACCGCGGCCACGCCCCGCCGGTCGCGACCTGGCGGCGGCGACTGGGCATGAACCACGAATTCACCCGCGCCGACGTTTTCAGCACCTTGGTGACGGTTGCCTACCCGGTGGTCTGGACCGTCATCTTCGTTCTCGGAAGTGCTTACAATCTGAGCCGCGACGTACCGGTCGACGGCTGGATCATGTTCTGGCGGATCTGGTTGATCGTCACCTGGCTGGCCGGCGCGGTCGTCAGTATTTGGTTCGTCATCGGCGGCTTTCGGAATCTCGGTGCACTGCGTCGCGGCCTGGCCGACGCGGCCGCGGCCGCGGACCGAGCGGACGACCCGTCATGAGCGGATTGAAGTTGGGGCCCGAGCGCTGGCCCGCATCGTGGGCCCACACACATGGACCGCCCACGCGATTCTGAGGAGATTGGCCGACGATGACCACCCCGCCCCCCAGCACGCCCGACGTTCGCGCGGTCCCGGCGTCGGCAACGGCGTCGGCCTCAGCCTCGGCCTCGGCCCCGGCTCCGGCCATGTGCCGGGCCACACCCGCCGCCTTGGGCCTCACGTGCATTGCGGTTGCCGGTCTCGTCGGCTGTGAGTCCACCCCGACCCCGGTACCCGATGCGGACCGCGCAGTCGCTCCCGGCGACATCAATGACCCGAACGGCCCGCGGCGCTACGAGATCGCCCGGGCATTCGCCCCGATCCAGATCGACGGCATCCTCGACGATGAAGCCTGGTCCGACGCTCCGTGGTCCGAGGCGTACGTGGACATCGAGGGCGACGTCAAGCCGGCGCCCCGGTACCGCACGCGGATGAAGATGCTCTGGGACGACGAATACCTGTACGTGGCCGCCGACATGGTCGAGCCGCACGTCTGGGCCAGCTTGACCGAGCACGATTCGATCGTCTACCACGACAACGACTTCGAGATCTTCATCGATCCCGACGGCGACACCGAGCGCTACTACGAAGTCGAGGTCAACGCCTACGGCACGATCTTCGATCTCTTCCTTGTCAAGCGCTACCTGGACGGCGGCCCCGCCCTGCACGAGTGGGACTACAAGGGCATGCGGCACGCCATCTCCATCGACGGGACGCTCAATGACCCCTCGGATGTTGACGCCGGATGGGCGGTCGAGTTCGCCTTGCCCTGGGAACCACTGCGAAGCGGCGGGCGTCCGGTTCCACCGGCCATCGGTGATGAATGGCGGATGAACTTCTCGCGGGTGCAGTGGCGTCACGAGATCGTCGACGGCACCTACGTCAAGCTCGATGAGCCGGAGATGAATTGGGTCTGGTCACCGCAGGGGGAGATCAACATGCATCTTCCGTCGCGCTGGGGCTACGCCACGTTCGTCGAACGGGCGACGGTTTTGGCCACGCCCGAGCCAGAGCTCACCCTTGACGTTGCACTACCGGAACCGGTCACCGAAGAAGATCTGGAACGCGAAGAAGAAGCGGTTCGATCACTGCACGAACTCTATGACCGCCTGATTCGCGAGGCCGATGCCGCTGGATCGCCCGTTGGCGGCCCGGCCGAAGCGAACGGATCCGACGGCGCTGCTGCGTCGAGTGAAGCCGGAACGGCGACGGGCGACGCACCGGCCGAAGCTGATCTCCCCGGCCCCGGAGGCGAAACGAACGCGGGCAACGCGCCGACCGAACGGACCGAGCAGGCAGCGCCGACCGAGCAGGCAGCGCCGGCCGAGCAGTCCGCCCCGGCAGCCCCGGCGGAGGATCCTCCCGCGATCGCTGACCTCCCCGAAACGCCGGCCGCCGAGCCGCCCGCCACCCGCTGATGGATACGGAAGCCCGACTCTACGAGATGCTGGAAGCCGCCGGCCTGATGGGCACGTGCGGCGCGGTTGACCTCGGCGGTGACGGGTGGACGGTCGAAGCCATGGAGCCCGGCGAAGGCGCTCCCGATGTCATTCGAGGGCGCGTGCTTCCGGCTCGCGTCCCGGGCTGCGTGCACCTGGATCTGATCCGGGCCGGCATCATCCGGCATCCCGACGATGGCGATGCCGAGCGTCACATGCAGTGGATCGGCCGGACAGACTGGCGCTACCGCAAGCGTTTCATCTTGGCCGAACCGCTGAGCGCCGAGCGCGTCGATTTGGTGTGCCAGGGGCTGGACACGATTGCGTCGATCCGGCTTGACGATCGCCTGTTGGCCGCGGCGGCCAACGCCCACATCCCCCACCGCATTCCCATCGACCAAGATCTCGCCGCCGGACCGCACGAGATCGAGATTCGGTTCGCCGGTCCGATGCGTCACGCCGAACGCCTCCGCGGCGAGCGCGGCGACCGGCCGTGCAATGGGGACTGGGGACCGTACAACTACCTGCGCACGCCCGCGTGCAGCTTCGGCTGGGACTGGGGGCCGCAGGTGGCCGGCGTCGGCATCACCCGCGGCATCCGGCTGCACGCCTGGTCGGGCGCCCGCATCAGTACGTTTCGTCCGCTGGTCAGCCGGGTCACCGCGGACGAGGCGATTCTGCAGGTGTCGGTCGATGTCTCGCACTCGGCACCGGATACGGACCTCAGTCAGCTCGAACTGCTGCTGCGGATCTGCGATCCGGACGGCCGCAAGATCTACGAGGGCCGCGTCGGACGCCCGGGCGGCGCGGCGGCGGCGAACGACACCTCCGCTCCAGGGTCTGCCAGCGGCGACAACCCGAGCGAAGTGGACGATGGCGATGGCAGTGGCGATGGCAATGGCAATGGCAGCGGCGGTGGCGGTGGCAGCAATGAGAACGGCGAATCCAGCGATGCCGGCGACCGAAGCGGAACTTCGCATGGGCGCCATGACCGCTTGACCGCCGGGATTTCGATCCGTCGCCCGCGCCGGTGGTGGCCCCGCGGACTCGGCGATCCGGATCGCTACCGGCTCGACGTCGTGTTGTTCGACGCCGAACACGCGTTGCCACTGGATGCGGTGACCGCGCGCATCGGCTTGCGCAGCGTCGAACTGGATACCGAGCCGGACGAACGGGGCCAGCGGTTCGTGTTGAAGATCAACGACGAGCCCGTGTTCTGCCGCGGGGCGAACTGGATTCCGTGCGGCCCGTTCCCGGCGGATGTCGCGCCGGCAACCGTGCGACGTCGGGTGCAGCAAGCCGCCGACGCCCACATGAACATGCTGCGCGTCTGGGGGGGCGGCGGGTACGAACAGGACGCGTTCTATGACGCGTGCGACGCGGCCGGCATCATGGTGTGGCAGGACGTCATGCTCGCCTGCGCGACCTACCCAGAAGAAGCGCCGTACCCGTCGCTCATCGAAGGCGAAGTGCGCCACCAAGTCGCCCGGCTTTCTCGCCATCCGTCGGTGGTGCTGTGGTGCGGTGGAAACGAAAACATCGTCGCCCACCGTGACTGGGGCTGGTCAGACAAGATGCCCGCCGACCTCACGTGGGGCCGGCGCTACTGGCTCGAATGGCTGCCGCGCTGGATCCGGCAGACCGATCCCACGCGTCCGTACTGGCCGGACAGTCCCTGGAGCGGCGAAGAAGAGCGCGGGCCAAATGATCTGGACCACGGCGACCGGCACACTTGGGACCGGCGGCTCGAGGGCTACCGTGAAGTGGTGCCGCGTTTCTGCAGCGAGCTTGGGCATCAATCACCGCCAACCTTGGCCGCCATGACCCGCGCAATCGGCGCGGACCACCTGAAAATCGGCGATCCGCAGTTGGAACATCGCCAGCGGGCGACGGGCGGGTTCGAACAGATGTACGGCGTGCCGTTTCGCGAGCATCACGGCACCGACGCCGAAACGCTGCTGACGGATTTCGAGCTCTGGCACGAGTCCGCAATGTCTCTGCAAGCACGGGCCATGCACATCGCTTGCCGAGCCCATGTGGACGCGCGTCCCGACTGCATGGGGCTCCTCATCTGGCAGCTCAACGACTGCTGGGCCGGACACTCTTGGTCGTTGATCGACGTCGACGGACACGAGAAGCCGTCGTACCACGCCGTGGCCGACGTATTCCGCGAACTGGAAGCCGAGGACGCCGAGTGCGCCGCCCAACGCGTAGCGGAAGCGGCAAGGGCGGCCGAGGCCCTGGCGGCGGCGCGAGCCGAAGAAGCGGCGACGGCGGCCGACGATGCGACGTCGGCCGGCTGAAGCCGTGCGGGGGCGGCGGCCGGCAGGGCAGCGGGTCGGGCCGGGCCGCGTTTCCAGGCCGGCCAAAGCGCTCGCGGTCGCCGAGGAAGGCGGAGACTGCCCCGCTCAGTCCACGCGCTCGATCAAGAAGCTGCGGATCTGCCACGGCCCGAGCGGGGCGTTCAAGCCACCGCCGGGGGTTGCCGTCGATGTGGCGACGGCCATCTCGTCCGACCGCAGCGGTCCACCGTCCACTCCGCACGGCGAAACCGTCCACCCGGTGGCCGTTGGCTGCACGGTGACCGTCCCACGTCCGCCGCCGTTCTCGACGACGCGCAGCACGGTCGCATCCGATCCGCCGACGCCCAGATGCCTGGCCCCGATACTGCCCTCGCTCGAGCGATCTCGCCGCGACCCACTCGGCCGCTGAGCCCCCGGCAACGTCGCCTGCGGCACGTACGCCACGACCTCGATCGAAGCCGAGCCGCCGGCGCTCACGTGGAGCGGCTGTCGGTTCGCGGCCGCGATCAACGATGGCGTTGTCGCCGATGGCGATGGTGACGACGATCGTGACGACGACGTCGATGGCGATGATGTTGTCGCCGGCGCTCCCGGCGACGGGGGAAGGCGGACGGCCCGGCATTGCAGCGGTGCGTTGAACGCCGCGGCCAAACCGGCGATGCCCGCTTCGGCTCGCGAACCCGAGAACGGAACGATGGCCCACGAGACTTCGTGGTGGCCAGTGTCCATGGTCGGATCGGGATGCCGCGGGGCCCGCAGCAGCGACAACGACATGCGCTGGCCTTCGGCCGCGTGGCCGAATCGCCCGTCGTTCAGCATCGCCACGCCGAAACCCGTCTCGCTCAGGCTGATCCAGCGGTGACCGCAGACTTCAAAGCCCATGCGTTCCGTTTCGGTCCGCCGGCTTGTCGGCACGCGTTCGGCGCCGAATGGCACTTCGATCTCGGCGTGGGTCGTGCGCACGTCCACATCGTGGGCCACACGCAGCCATCGCTTGTCGGCCGTCCACTCGATCGATGCCCGCACATCCAGCCGCGGGCTGCCGGCGTCGAGCCCGATCGTGAGCTGGACGGTGCCGGCGGATCCGAGCGACACCTCGACCGTCGTCGTCACGCGGAGGCCGCTCGGATCGACGACCGGCGGCTGCGGTGCGGCATCCGGCCCCTCGTCGATCGCCACCGGATGTTCGACCACCTCCGGATCAAGCTCCCACGCATCCCATTCGTGCGGGTGATCCTCGAACAACTCCAGCCGGTTGAGCGGTTCGGCACCTGCCGCCCGCGCGTCACGCCCACTTGCCCCGTGGATCAGGGCGTGCACGCGGCCGGCGGGGCCGATGACGGCCCGAAGATGCCCGTTGTCCAGCACGACATGCCCGTTCGACTCCACGTAGCCGGTGACTGGCGTGGGCGTGGGCGTGGGCGCGGGCGTGGGCGTGGGCGTGGGCGTGGGCGTACTCGCCAGGCCGGACGCGTCTTCCGGCCCGGCGATCAACGCCGCGCCAAGACCCGGCACATTGCCCGCCCAGGCCAATTCGCGGCCATGCTGCACGACCCCGCTGATCGCGTGGGCGTGTTCGTTGAAAACGACCAGCGCCGTTTCGCTGGCGGAAGCATCGCCCGGCCCAGGCGACGCGGCGGTGGCGCCACGCGCCGGCCCATCGGCCACCGCCATGTCGCTGGCCTCGATCCACGCGGCCTGCAGCGCAGCGGTGGCCGCCTCGGTCCACGCCACTTCCGACTCCATCGCCGCGAGCGATTCGCGGCCGACGATCTCGATCGATGTCCCGGGGAGAATGTCGTGGAACTGGTTCAGCAGCACCGCCCGCCACCGCTCGGGCAACGCCGCGGCAATCGCATCCTCGGAGATGTGGGCCGCGCCCAGCGTTGCATCCGCGGCGGATGCGATGGACGCAGCCGACTCGGCCGACGCTCCCCCCTCTGCCGACACCGTCGCCGCGCGGCCGTCCACCATCGACAGCCCGGCCAGCAGCCATTCGACGCGGCGCAATCCCGCCTCCGCTCTCCGCATCGCCCGCTTGAGTCGGCCGTGGGTGGTGAACGTGCCCCGATGGAGTTCAAGCGGCAAGCCGCCGTCCCAAGTCGGCACCGCGTGGGGACCATCAGCCGGTCGCGCGGCGATCGCCGCCTCCAATTCGTCGGCGAATTCGTGGATCGTGCCCGGGGCGAGCTCGGGCAAGGCCGGTAGCCGGCCGGCCATGTCCGCCCGCTCGAGCATGGCTTCGTCCGGCCCCCCGCCGCCGTCGCCGTACCCGAAGGGCTGCAGCCAGACCGGGACCAATCCGCCGGCCCCCGTGGCCAGACGGTGTTCAGCCTTCTGCAGTTCGTTCACGCTCAATCGCGCGTTGTAGTCGCCGCCAGGCGTCATGTGGGCGGTCACCTCGCTGCCGTCGATGCCGCGCCAGCGAAACGTGGGATGCGGAAACTCTGTGCGGCGGTTCCACGCGAGTTTGTTCGACACGAACACGTCCAGTCCCGTCGCCCGCATGATTTGCGGCAGGCTGCCCGGGAACCCGAACGTGTCCGGGAGAAACAGCACGCGTTGCGGAAGATCCGGCCCAAAGGCGTCGCGGAACCACTCCGTGCCGTGCAGGATCTGACGGATCATCGACTCGCCCGTGGGCAGGTTCGCGTCGAACTCGATCCAGGCGGCGCCGACCGGCTCCCATCGGCCTTCGGCCACGCGCGAGCGCACGCGCTCAAAGATCGGCGGCACGTCCTCGCGGATCCACGCGTAGTGGCCGGCGCTGGTGGCCGTGAATCGCAACTCAGGCCGTCGCTCCATCAAGCTCAGAACGTTGCTGAAGGTTCGCTGCAGCTTGCGCCGCGTCTCCTGCATCGGCCACAACCACGCGGTGTCGATGTGGGCGTGGCCGACGACGATCCCGCGGGTCCGAGCCTGGCCCGGCTCGATCGCCGCGAGCGCCGCGTCCAGCTGCGCGACGAGTTCCGCGGCACCGCCCGAAGCCGCAGCTTCGTTCCCGGCCCGCGTCAGATCGGCCATGACTTCTCGCAGCCGGCGACCACGGATGTCCGATGCGCCCAGCGACTCAAGGAGGTCGCACGCGAATCGGGCGCGTTCCCGCAGGCGCCACGCCGCGGTATCCACCCGCACCAATTCGGCGTACTCGAACGTCCCCGGCGTGTCGCTCTGCCACCGGCGCTGCGACTCCGGCGGATCCCAGGCGAACGCCCCGATGCCGAACCAATGGTTGCAGGCCGCCTCGACGAGCAGCCCGGCGGCCACGTCCGGCGCGGCCTCCCCCGGCGCGAGCCAGGCCATGTCGCGATTGGAATCGAACCCGTGCCGCGGCTGGCGGTCTCCCGGCGTCCCGGCCCACCACATGGCCTCGGTCCCCGAACTGAACCGCACGGCCCACGTATCGCCGGCGAGTCCGGCTGGTGCGGCTGATGCGGCTGGTGCGGCTGGTGCGGGTGCCGCCGGATCGATCGCCTCCGCCGCGGCCCGCAGGTGAAACCAGCACGTCGACCAGACGGGCCCCCACCGGTGCCCGGGGCTGACGGGCTCGAATGCTCCGGCGGCCAGCGCGGCATCGGCCGCGCCAATCGCCTGGCGATCGGCGGTCGGCCACGCCCGCGCTTCAAGCGGCTGCCGGTGACGAATCACCGCCGGATCAACGACGTACCGCGTCCACGATCGGATGCGTTCGGCCTGCACGCGGTGTTCTGTCGGCATGGCGACCAGTTTAGGTTCTGGAAGGTGCGGCCGAACCAGTCGGCCCGCGCATCGCGACAATGCGACGCCGACCGGGCGACGCCGCCGCTCCTCGCCGCTCCCGCCATTCCCCGCACCGCTACCCTGGCCCCCCGGAGCCGACAATGATCCGCATGAATGATGAACCCACGGGACGCCAGTCCGAACGCAACGTCCTCGGCGAGCCGCTCGCGTCGTGCAGCGTCGACCCGATGACCGGCTTCCATCGCGATGGATGCTGCCGCACGGGCCCGGAAGACCTCGGCCGGCATGTGGTCTGCGCAGTCATGACCGCTGCGTTCTTGCAGTTTTCCCGCTCGCGGGGCAATGATCTCACCACGCCGGTGCCAGAGTTCCAGTTCCCCGGGCTCAAGCCGGGAGACGGATGGTGCGTGTGCGCCGAACGCTGGAAGGAAGCGCTGATCGCCGGCGCGGCCCCGTCGGTTCGCTTGGCCGCCACGCACGAGGCTGCCCTGCAGCACGTCTCGCTCGAAGATTTGCGCGCCCACGCCATGGACTGATCGGGCACCGGCGACACTCGGTCGCCAGGCGCGATCCGATCACGTCGCCGAGGTTGCTTCTTTCGCCGGCTTCCCGAGCACCGGCGGTTCGAGCAAGCGCCCACGCAGCTCGCGCCACCAACCCAAGCTGTCGACCAAGCCTCCCGGGCGCGAGCGCGGAAGCCACGTGGACTCGTGCACCGCTTCAATGGCGTCGAGGCGGGCGAGCAGGTCGATGCGGCGTTCGGCATGATCGCGGCCGCGGCCTGGCTTGCGACGCCAGACGGCGTGCTGGGCAGCGAAGGCCATGGTCTCGGCCGTCAATCCACATTCGATGTCGATGTCCGGAGCGTCGTCGTCCACGTTGTTCGCGTCGCCGAATCCGCCCCCCGCCGGCGGCCGAGCGGCCACCAATGCGTCGACCTCGGCCTGCACGGCCTCCCATGGCCCGGGGTCAGCGGGCAGCGACGTCGGAAGGCCACTGGGGTGCAAATCTTCGTAGAGCGCGCCGGCATTGTGCAGCGCCGGCCCGCCGTCCGGGTCGCGGATCGGACGGTCGACGTCGCCGAGGGCCCGCAGCCAGCCAGCGATGCGCCCGGTCAGGTCGCCAAAGACGTGCAGGCTGATCGCCGCGTCGCGTCCGGCATCGGGCGCTTCAGGATTCCACGCCAGCTCCGCCGCTTCGGCCAAGCCGGCAGCAAAGACTGGCCATGCCTGGCGATGGCCGCCGTCACCCCATTCGGTGATGAGAACGCCGCTCGCGCCGTGGGCGCGGGCCGCCTGCGCGGCCCGGCGAACGTTCGCCCGGCGCTCCGCCGGCCGGCCAGCGAAACTGCGCCAGCTGCTCGTCCCGGGACACAGCCAAAACGTCCGATCCGCCGCGGCCAAATCGCGGCCCCACCGGTCAAAGTCGGCGTTCGGCTCGTACCCCCACGCCATCTCGATCATCGACGCTGGCATGTCGGCCATCGCCGACGGATCGTCGATCACTGAGTCGGCCCAGTACATCGCCCGGCGGCCGTGCTCAGCCACGACGTCCCCGATCTGGGCCACGAACGCCCGGCAGACGGCGGAACGGCCATCCTTCGCCACCGCGGCGGCGGAAGCGCCCGTCCCAATATCAAAGGTCTCGTCGCCCCCGATGTGGACGAGTGGCGACGGAACGCAGGCCAGCAGTACATCGAGCCGGTCGCGCACAAAGTCCAAACTGCCGGGATGGATCGGGCACAGGCTGAACGGCCCCTGCCGTTCGACCCCGCCGAAGTCAAAGCGTTCGTGCGTTTCGGCCAGGTCGGCCCACATCGGGTCAATCAACCACCGGTGGAGGTGGCCGAAGCAATTCTGATTCGCCGCGAGTTCAATCCCGCGCATCAAACACACGCCGGCCAATCCGCGGAGCTCTTCCGGCGTGACCGGCGAACTGCCGCCCCACACGCTGGCACACTCCGGGTAGGCCAACGTGTGCTCGGTGTAGAGCTGCAGATGGTCCAGCCGCAAGGCCGCCAGCAAGTCGACGGTGCGGCCAAACTCGGCCATCGTCGGCACGCGGTCGCGCGAGATGTCGAGCATGAGCCCGCGGCGGGCGGCGGCCGGCGCGTCCTCGATGACCAGCGATGGGCACCCGCGCCGCCGGACGGGATCGTCGGCCGGCGCATCGACCGGGCAGGCGACGTGCAGTTGGGCGAGCGTCGCCTGGGCCGCGCGGCGACCGGCCCCGTCCCCCGCGGCCAAACGCACGCGGGCGAGGGGCATGCGGTTTGTGGCGCCAGCGCCGGCATTGGTGCTGGTGCCGGTGCCGGTGCTGGCGCTGGTCGAGCCGTCAGCCGCAGCTCCAGCATTGCCATCCAATGGCTCGACCGTCAGGCGATACGCCCCCGGCGCCGCCCCGTCGAGTTCTTCCTCGACGACCCGCGCGGGATCCGATGGTTCCGGCAGCGCAAGGCCGGCCTCGCCGGTGATGTCCACCCGGCGCGGCCACGGCAACAGTGCGATCGGTCGTTCAGACGCGCTCAATCTTCGAACAACCCGGCGCACTGCTCGCGGCGCGGCCCGTTCTCATCGCACACCGCGTACTTGGTCCAACTGCGAGAACGCATCACCGCACTCCCGGCGACGCCGGCTCGGTTGACGGCGTACACGATCGCGTTGAAGTTCGGTTCGCCGCGGTTGTTCAGCAGCTCGGGACGGCGCGTGTTCCGGGCGATGCGGCGCAGGGCGGCCAAGCACGCATCGACTGGGGCCATTCCTTCTTCCATGCCGCGGACGATCTCGTACGAACCGCACGACTGGATGAGCGATTCGCCGCGCCCGGTGGCTCCGGCCCCGCCGACCGCATTGTCGCAGTAGCAGCCCGCGCCGATGATCGGCGAATCGCCAACCCGGCCGGGGATCTTCCAACTCAACCCGCTGGTCGTCGTGCACGAGCCCACGTCACCGTCCGGGGCGATGGCCGAGCAGTGGATCGTGCCCCACGTGAACGGGTATCCGAGCTGCGATTCGGCATCGGATTCCGCGTCGGCTCCCAAATCGCGCCGCGTCATCTGCTCGCCGGGGCCGACCGCTCCCGGCGCCGCGCCGGGCGCCGGGTCGCCGCCGGCGTTCTCGCGAAGCGGAATGCGCTGATCCAACCAATCGTCGTCGGCATTCTGCTTGCGCTTCCACGCCCGCCAGGACTTGGCCGACTGCTCGGTCAGCAGTTCCGCGTGCGGATGCCCCATCTGCCGAGCAAATCGGTACGCCCCGTCGCCGACCAACATCACGTGGTCCGTCGAGTCGAGCACGCGGAGGGCGACTTCCGACACATGAAGAATGTTCTCGACGCCGCCCACCGCACCGGCCTTGTGCATCCGGCCGTCCATGACCGACGCATCCAACTGCACCACGCCTTCGGCGTTCGGCAAACCGCCGAGCCCCACGCTGCGGTCCGTCGGATCGGCCTCGACGATCTTGACGCCCTCGACGACGGCGACGGTCGGCGACTCGCCCTCCATCATGAGGTCCCACGCCCGCTCCACCGTTCGCATGCCGTTGCCCGAGCTGATGACCACCGGACGCACCGCGTCGCGCCGGCGCCCAGTCCGGACTCGGGTTCGCGTGGCCCGAGCGGCCGCCGTCGCGGCGGTCGCGGCCGCGGCCGGGCCGCCAATCGCGGCGGCAGCGGCACCGCCGGCCAGGAATCGACGACGCGAGACGCCGGGCGACGGCGGATCAGAAGATGCGCCCGGGAGCGCGCCGGCAGTTTCATCGTGGCTCATGGCGCGATCCTACCCTGCCTCCCGGCCATCGGCGGGATACGATCCACGACTTCATGCCGACGCCACCCCCCAATCCGCCGCCGGTGCCGCCGGTGCCGCCGCCACCACCGCCGCCGCCCGCCGCAGTGGCCGCGTCCAGTGCGGCCGCACCGTCCGCCGAATCGGCGAGCGACACCGAATCAACGCGCCGCGGCTGGGGATTCGCGCAGCCGCTGGTTTCGATGAGCCTGCGCGTGATCGCGGTCGGCGTCCTGCTGGCCATGGCCGCCGGATTGTTCATGCTGTCGCGCGACCACCCGACCGACATCAGCTTCATGCCATCGTGCCCATCGAAGCGGCTGGCCAACCTCGAGTGCCCCGGCTGCGGCACGACGCGGGGCGTGCACCACCTGCTCAATGGCCGCGTGGGCGAAGCGTGGCGTCACAACCCGGCGATGGTCGCGTTCGGGTTGCCGCTCGGCGGACTGCTGGTCATCGACATGCTGTCTCGCGTGGTCCGCGGACGGCGCATCCAGCTCCTCATGCCGGCCAAAGCCGGATGGATGATCTTCTTCGTCCTGACCGGCTACACCGTCATGCGAAATCTGCCAGGCGAACGCTTCTCAGCGTGGCGGCCACCGCCAGTCGCCACGATCGGAACCCCGGCCCCGGCCTCAGCGACCGCACCGTCATCCGCGAAGCCGTAGCCCCGTTCGGTCAAGCTCCCGAGATGGTCGAAACGACGCCGAGCAGACCACCGACCACGCAGAGTCCCGAGAAGATCACCGCAAAGACGATGCGACCGAAGCCGCGTGGGGCGACCTGGCCGACGTCCGCCGCCGCAGCCTTCGCCCGGCGGTTGAGCTTCCAGGCCAACACCGATCCACCGAAGATCAGAAGCGCGACGACGGTCACGATCACGGCCCCGGCCAGATCACTCCCAACGACGTCGCTCCCGAACGCAAACGTGATCGCCTGGAAGATCGGACAGAGCAGCGCGAGATACGACATGAGAATCGCGCCGGGCGACGTGTTGATCGGCAACACCGCAGCGAGCGCTTTGTCCTCGGGTGTGGCCACCGTCGGCACGATCGGTCGCAGGAGCGGCACCGCCCCGGCCGCGATCCATTGCGTCGATCCCACCGCACAGACCGGCGAGACGCTCGTCAGCGTCTTGGCTTCCACTTGCTCGCGCAGCTAGTCCATGGTCCACGGTCCGAGCGGCGCTCCGCCTGGTCCCGCGGTGTACCACCGAGGTACCGGCGGAGGCGCGGGCGTCGCCGCCGCTCCCGTCGCCGCCGGCTCACCATGCCCACGATGAACACCACCGTCTCCGGTGGCGTGCTTCGCGTCTGCCGTGGCGTCCAAGTCCTGACCGGTGGTCATCTGTCGAGCTCCCCCAGGGTCGTCGAATTCGAATCAGGGGTTGAATCCGCCGCCACCACTGGCGCCAGCAATCCCCGCAAAGATGGTCAGTCCCATGTATCCGCCGTTGACGAGCAACCCGATCACCAGCGAGACGATCATCCACGTCTTGCGGGCGTTCGCCGCCTTCTGGTAGCCAGCGACATCGCCGGTCGCCGCCGCGGTGTTGCCCTGGGCGGTGTAGATGATGGCGACGATGCCGCCGATGAGGCAGCAACACAGCGTCGTCAGCACCGGCAGCACAAAGTCGAGCTTGGGCAGATCCGCGCCGCCGTACGTGCCGGGGGCCATCCCCATCGGCGGCGGCGACATGCCGGGCGCACCCGGAGCTCCCATCGGCGCCGCGGGAGCCACGGCGATCCCCGACGCGCGAAGCGCATCACCCACGGACTGCCAGGTCTCGCCGCCTTCGATGCACGCGGGCTGGTCGATCCGCAGTTCCCCGCGGTCGAGCTTCTGCTTCAGTTCCTCACCCTCGAACGGGCCAAAGACCTGCCCGTCCGCGTCCGAAACCCACCAGCGAGTTGCCATCGTTCCGTGCTCCTGTCACACAAGGAGGCCACGGAATCCGCAGCCGGTTTCACCATGCACGCGTGCGCGTGCGTGCGCCGCCCAATGCTCATCGGCCTCAGGCGGGCACGCCGGCCAGTCCGAGCGCCTCGGCCATCTTCGAACCCAGGTCGGCCGGGCTCTGGGCCACGGTCACGCCGCACGATTCCAGGGCCGCCATCTTGGCCGCCGCGGTGTCGTCCGCACCGCCGATGATCGCGCCAGCGTGGCCCATTCGCTTGCCGGGAGGGGCCGTCTTGCCGGCGATGAAGCTGACCACGGGCTTCTTCACGTTGGCCTTGATCCAGTGTCCGGCCTCGGTCTCGTCGGAGCCGCCGATCTCGCCGATCATGACGATGCCGTCGGTCGCCGGGTCGTTCTCGAACATCCCGAGCAACTCGATGAAGTTCAGGCCCTTCACCGGGTCGCCGCCGATGCCGACGCAGGTGGTCTGGCCGATGCCGAGCTCCGAGCACTGCCAGACCGCTTCGTAGGTCAGCGTGCCGGAACGCGAGATGATGCCGACGGCCTTGCCGGTCGGCGCGTCATCCTTGTGCGTGTTGATGTAGCCGGGCATGATCCCGATCTTGCAGCCGCCCTCAAAGGTGGCCGACGGACCTTCGCCGCTGACCAGCCGGCCGGGCGTGATCACCCCGGGGCAGTTCGGGCCGACGAGGTGCACATCCGGATAGTCGGCCAGCGCGGCCCGGGCACGGATCATGTCCTGGACCGGAATGCCCTCGGTGATCGCGCAGATCAACTTCACGCCGGAGGCCGCGGCCTCGATGATGCCGTCGGCGGCGAACGGCGGCGGCACGAAGATCATCGATGCGGTGGCGCCGGTGGCGTCGACCGCGTCGCGGACCGTGTTGAAGATCGGCAGGCCGTTGGCGTCCTTCTGGCCGCCCTTGCCCGGCGTGACGCCGCCGACCATCTGCGTGCCGTAGTCGAGGCAGCCCTTGGTATGGAAGGCGCCGGCGGAGCCGGTGATGCCCTGGCAGATGACCTTGGTGTCGCCGTCGATGAGAATGGCCATGGGGCTCGGTTCCGAAGCTAAAGGGACGCGGAAGGCGGTCGGTGAATGGCCGGCGAGGATACCCGCCCCAGCCCAGCACGACAAAGCACGGACCCAGGCGAGCCGCCGCATCCTCGGTATCCTCGGCTCCATGGCCACGCGCACATCCGGTCGCCGATCTGCTGCCCCCCCTCCCACGCTGGGCCCCGAGCACCGCGTGGTGATCCTGCGGGGTCCCGAGTCCTACCTGCGGCGTTCCTATACGCAGCAGGTCGAGACCGCCCTGCGGACGGCCCACGGCTCGGTTGACCGATTCGAGTACGACGGCCGGAACGTCGATACCGCGACCGTCCTCGACGAGCTCCGCACCTACGCCCTGCTGCAGGAGCACAAGCTGGTGGTCGTCGACCATGCCGATCAGTTTCTGGCCGCCGCCGGCGGAAGCGGATCCGGGCCGACAACCCGCGAGCTGGTCGAGGCCTACGCCGCGAACCCCGTGGATTCCGCCACGCTGATCCTGCGGGCCGAGACCTGGCGGCCGGGCAAGCTCGACAAGGCGGTGGAGAAGGTCGGGGCCATCATCAAGTGCGAGGCCCCCGACTCGGCCGCCGCCGCTCGCTGGTGCATCGCCCGGGTGGACCGGGCCCACGGCGCGGTGCTGGACCCGGCGGCCGCCCGTCTGCTGGTCGAACGCATCGGCCCGAGCCTGGACCGGCTGGACAGCGAACTCGGCAAGCTGGCCGCCCACGCGGAGACCGGGGCCACCATCGGGGCCGATGCTGTTCGGTCGATGGTTGGACTCAGCCGAGAGGAAAAGGCCTGGCAGATCCAAGAAGTGCTGCTGGGCGCCCCCATCGGCACCGGAATCCGCACGGTCCGGGAACTCTTGGAAGTCAGCCGGCAACCTGAGCAACTGATTCTGTGGTCGATCACCGATCTGGCCCGCAAGCTCCACGCGGCCAGCCGGCTCTTGAAGAGCGGCGAGTCGCCCGGGGCGGTTCGCAAGGAGCTGAGGCTGTTCGGGGCGGCCGCGGGGCCGATCCTGGACCGGGCCCGGCGGATGGAGCCGGCGGCCGCCGCCCGCTTGGTCGAAGCGGCCCTGGAGGCGGATCGCAACTCCAAGCGAGGTATCGGACGTTCGGATCGGACGCTGGAAACCCTCGTGGTCCGGTTCGCCGATACCAGCGTCTGACGACGCGGCCTGCTTTCGGTGCGGGATTCGGTCGTCATTCGGCCGCTCCGGGCGAGGTGGAACCTCGCCAGTCCCGCAGGAGGCAGCATGACCGCATCTCGGTGGCGCCAGCTCCACACATCGCCTTCCCGCCCTCGTCCGGCATCGGCCGCGGCGATCGGTCTCGCGATCGGCGTGGGAACCTGCTTCATCGCGGCGATCGGGCTCTCGGGCTGCGGCGCCGCCGGCGGCCCCCGCACGAATGGGCCCATGTCCGGCCCCTCCTACGGCGGACCGGCCAACGGGTCCGGCACCATCGACGAGCGATCGGCCGAACGACGGGAAGAACTCAGCCGCAAGTACGGCGGCGGCGACGTCAATCGTGCGAACGCCGAGTTGCCCCCGCGACCGGCCGGCGATCCGCGCCTGCTCGACGCCGCAGGACACGCGGCGGTTCTGGTGAACGACCTCATGCTCGCCAACGGCCGCGGGAACGCGCTGACCGATTCCACCGGCCGGGCGGTTTCGGACCCGGCGACCACGGCCCAGAAGCAAGCGCCCGGGTTGGACTCGAGAGCCGATCGAGCGCGGCGTGCGGCCGACGCGGATCGCCGAGCCCAAAGCCAGACCGCCACCCGGCCCGCGGCGAGCAACGGTCGGCCGAACGACGGCATCATGTTCAATGGCGGCGCCACCACCCCGAGCACCCGGACCGGTCAGGCCGGCGGCGCGTCCACGACGGCCGACTACATCACTGGGGCCGCGGACCTGCCCCCCGCCCGTCGCGCTCGCCCATCCGGCGCCGCCGCTTCGGCGAACCCGCGCCCGGCGGCATCCGGCACCGCCGCGCACGCGGCCGCCGGCACCGACAATTGGCGGTCGTCGCCCTTCGGTCGCCCGGAAGCGCGCGTCGCCGTGCCCACCGGACCCCGCGCCACGCTCGGTGACGCGAGCGATGCGGCAGTCAATGCCCAGGACGCCGCCGGAGTCCGCCGCGCTCCGAACATCGACGCGACCGCCGCCGCCTCGGCCGGCTACCGCCGCGCTTTGCTGGATCGCGTGATCGACGGCGCGAACGGCCCGCTTGACGACCTCATCGCCATGGCCCTCTCGTTCGCCGCCGACCCCGATGGCCGGATCGAACCCGAGTACTACCGCGGGCTGACCCCTGAGCAACGCGAGGTCGTTGACGCGTTCGAAGAATTCGCCCGCGAGGTCTCCAAGGCCGCGACCGGCGAAGGAGATCCCGAAGAACTCGTCCGCATCACCGAACAACTGCGCGATCGACTGGCCCGGACGCCGATGCTCGCAATCCGCAACCCGAGCATGTGCCTGGCCGTCGAAGGTTTCGGCAACGTGGAGCCCGTCGCGAACACCGCGTTCCCCGCCGGCGTGGAAACGCCGGTCCTCATCTACGCCGAGGTCGACGAGTTCACCAGCCGCACCGACGACTCCGGCGACTGGATCACCAGCCTCGAGCTCCGCACCAGCATCTACAGTGACCGCGAGACCATGCCGGTCTGGAGCGGCGACTGGCACCAGGTGCTCGACAAGAGTCGCACGCAGCGTCGCGACTTCTTCGTGACGCAGGAACTGTGGATTCCCGACGCCCTGAGCCTCGGCCGCTACCACGTGAAGCTGGAACTGCGCGACCGGGCGAGCGGCGCGGTGGACGAGCAGTCGCTGCCCTTTGACGTGGTGGTGCGGCCCCGCTGAGCGGCCCCGCTGAGCGGACCGGCTGCCGGCCGATGGCCCGGCGGTTCGGGCTTCCGGGCGTCGAACAAACACGAGGCGGACGACCGGGAGATCGTCCGCCTCGCATCAAACATGCCAGAGGATGTCACGGACGGTGGACCGCGATCCGGCCGCCGCCTCAGTCGGCGGTCGCCGCGATCAGGTCGGCCACGGCCATCAGACGATCAAGATCCCAGTCATCGACCACGCCGTCCTCGTTGAAGTCGGCCGGGCAGCCGAGGCAGGGCCCCCACGACTTCATCAGGATCCGAATGTCGATCGCATCCACCACGCCGTCGCCGTTCAGATCGACCAGCTCCCGCCAGGCGTCGATCGCTCCCGAGTCGAGCCCGCCGCCGCCGGAGCAGTCGATCGTCAGGTCGGCCGGATCGAAGCAATCGCACACGCCGCAGATCGGCGTGCCCGCGCCCGAACACGCGAGGCCGTTGACGATCTCCCCGGGAAACGGCGGGTCGAGCGTGTCCGGGATGTCGGCCTCCGTCGTGGCGAAGAACAGAAAATTGAGATCGAGGTTGTTCTTGGAGAGGTCCCACCCGATGCCGGGCGCGGGCTCGGCTTCGTCCCACCGGCAATAGAGTTCGAGGTCCGGTTCGATCGGGTCCACACCGCCGTTGTACGACGCCAGGATCTCAGCGGGCGTGCGCACGACCGACCAGACGCGCAGGTCGTCGATGTTCCCTCCGAAGTACCGGCTCCCCACCGAGCCGATCTGCACCGGCCCCTCGATGTCATCGGCCGCGTCGAACGGCCCGACGCCGGCCGGCTGGCCGTTGATGTAGATCGCGGCCGTGTCGGAGGCGGCATCGATCGAGAACGCCACGTGGTTCCAGATGCCGGTCGAGATCGAAACGTTGCTGCGGAGCAGATTGGACACGGCCCCGATGGACTGGACGACCGGGAACGGATCGGCGGGCGTCGTGCCGAGCGACAACTCCCACTGCGTTCCTCCGGAATTGAGGAGGTGCGCGATGACCGGCCGGCCGAAGCTCGTCGGCTTGACCCACGCCTCGACGGTCAGGGCGGATCCCCCGGGCTGATCGATCGAGAACGACGGGTCGTATTCAACAACGACGTACTGGAAGAGCCCGTTGAGGATGAGGGACTCGCCTTCGCACTCGCACATCTCGCCGTAGAACGCGGCGAAGCAGTCGCAGACAGTGCAGAGGCACGTGCCCTGGTTGCTGCACCCGTCGGGGCAGTCCGTGCAGCAGGAGGAGCCATCACCGAAGCACAGACCACACGCATCCAGGTTCGCCGTTTCACAGCAAATCCCGTTGGCGTCGGTCACCGCCGTCCCGAAGCAGCGTCCGAGGCAGTCCAGCTCGCCCGGCAAGCAGCACGCCCCGTTGGTGCCGACGACGTTGCCGACGCCGCTCAGCACGGCGATCAGATCGTCGAAGCTGACGGTGCAGTTGCCATCGACGTCGGCGGGGTTGCCGGCCTTGCAATCGTCCACCGGCCCCCACCCGGCGAGGACGCCGACGATGTCGCCGAAGCCGATCGCGCCGTCGCCGTCCACGTCAAGCGTGCATGCGGTCGGCCCGGCAAGGGCCGGCGTGGCGAACCCGCCGCAGGCCAGGAGGAGGACGGCGAGCCAGCGAATGCCGCCGCGCTCGCGCGTGAACAGACGAATGGACGGTTTTTGCACGGGTATGCTCCGGAAGTACTGACCCGCAGCCATCATCGACGGCGGGGCCCGATGCTACCGAGAGTGGCCGCGCTCTCGAGCAACCAGTTGTCATAAATGCGCGATGACTTTCCGACGCCCAGCGACCGGGGCACCATGCCAGGTGGGGAGCGGTGATCGGCACCCGGCGCTCGACACAGGCCGCACCCAGCGTCGCAACTTCGTGATCACGCAGGGACCGTGGATTCCCGACACCCTGAGCTTCGCCGGCGACGACGTGAAGCTGGAACTGCGCGAGCGAAGCCGCGGCAGCACGCCGGCCCCGAACCACGCGTACGTCTTCAACCAGAGACTGTCTCGCGGCCACCGACGCGGCAACGGATGTGGCCACGGATGCGACAACGTGATCCGGTTCGTCGACAACGTTGCGTGCGCCCGCATCGTGTCGGTGATCGTCCCGAAGTCGTCGGCCGCGTACCGCCCGAACGCGTACCGGCCCGTGGTGACGGGATGACGGGGTGACGGGATGACGGGATGACGGGATGACGGGATGACGGAATCACGGGATGACGGGATGACGGGATCACGGTCAATCCGACGGCGGCGAACCCGGCCAGCAATGGCTCGTGCTCCTTCCGGCGCGCCGTCCGGCCGAGGCCTCGGATCGCCACGCGGTCCAGTGCAGGGAGAGCAGCAGCCCATCGGCCTGAGCGCGACCCGATTCGGATCCAGGAATGCCCCGAGGCTGGGTTGGCCTCAGGGTTGGCCGACCAGCGCGCCCATGCTCACGCCCGCGCGTCGGGCCACGTCGTCCAGCACGTTCATGAAACGGACGTAGGCGACGTACGGACTCTCGTACGGACTGAAGTACGCGTGCACGTCGCCGTCGGACCAGAACTTCGTGCTCATGTAATACACATGGTCGGACGTGGTGAGCTTGCGCCAGTCTTCCAGGATCCATTCGTCGCCGGCGGCATGGCGTTCCTTGACCGGACCTTCGAGGGCGTACAACGCGCGGCAGGCGTCGCGCTGCATGCCATTGCCCAGCCAGGCGGTGAGATCGCGTTCTTGGTCGGCCCAACTGATCGGTTCGTGGGCGTCGTACTCGCCGACCGGGGCGTGCCGCTCGGCCGCCTCGCGCGGCAGGACGAATTCGTTCGCCCCGGGGTTCACATCAAAGACGGCCCCGGGCAACGCATCAAGGAACTCAAAGATGCCGGTATCGGCCCACTGGTGTTCGCCCAGCGTCTCGTAGTCCATGAACAGATTGCACAGGTGTCCGTCGCCGTTGATCGCGTCGATCCATTCGGCGAACGTCTCGGCCCGCAACGGCCACTGATCCCACTGGCGATTGCTGAACCGGAAAGCCATGTCGTCGCTGAGGGCGTACTTCTTGAGCAGCAGCCGCGGCCCGGCCAGCGCATCGCCGGCCGCATCGTCGAGCCGGCCCGGTGGCGCATACACATGGTTTGGCGAGCGGTAGTCGAGCAAGCGATCGACGCCCTCGCAGATGACCGCGCGGTAGCGCCCCGTTGCCCGCATGTGTTCGGCCAACGCGTTGTTGTACATCAGCTCGGTATTGCGGAAGACGACCGGGTCCACGCCGAACAGCGACTGCATCCGCGCGCGGTGGGCTTCCACCTGGGCGTCAAACTCATCGCGGCTGAAGAAGAACGCCAGCGAGTGGTGCGAGGTTTCGCCGATGAACTCACACGCCCCGGTTTCGGCCAGGGCCTGGAAGAGTTCGATGACGTCGGGCGCCCAACGTTCCATTTGCCGCAGCGCGGTGTCGGTGATCGCGTACGAAACGCGAAACCGCCCGTCGTGGCGTCGCACCAGATCCAGGATCTGGCGCGTGGCCGGGCGGTAGCACTTGTTGGCCACCTTCTTCATGATGAGCTCGTTGAGCTCGTCGTCGAAGTAGAAAGGGTCGGTCGCCCGCAGGTCGTAGTCGCGGAGTCGCCACGGCTGGTGGACCTGAAAATAGAAGCAGACGCTGGCCATGGCGACCATGGTACCCGGCGGTACCATGGCGCGCATGAGCACTTCCATGGCCACCGCCGACGTCGCCCGCCGCATTGCCGAGACCGCCGTGCTGCGCGGGAACTTCACCCTCCGCAGCGGACGAACCAGTTCGTTCTACGTCGACAAGTATCGGTTCAGCACCCAGCCGGACATCCTGGCCGCGGTTGGCGCGATGTTCGCCGAGCGCGTGCCGGCCGGCACCACGCGATTGGCCGGCGCGGAACTCGGCGGCATTCCCCTGGTCACGGCGGCGAGCATGGCTGCGGGCCTCCCCACCATCTTCATTCGCAACCAGAAGAAGGACTACGGCACGGCCAAGCAGCTCGAGGGGATCCTGGAGCCCGGCGACTCGGTCATGCTGGTCGAAGACGTGGCCACCACCGGCGGCCAGGTGCTCGAGGCGGCCAAGGTCATTGAGGCCGAGGGCGCGACGGTGTCGCTGATCTGCGCGGTCATCGACCGCGAAGAAGGAGCGACCGAGCACATCGAGGGCGCGGGCTACGCCTTCGACCGACTCTTCCGGCTTGGCGATCTGGGGATCGAGCCGGAAGCGCGGGACTGATCCGCGGGCTGTTCGCCCGGCCGACGGCCCGATCCATGCTGCACCCCGTGCACGCCATCGTGGCCGATCACTCCCCAGGGCGTGGGGCCACGCCCCCGCCCGCATGCCGCCGGGCGAGCCACCACATGCTGCCACCTCCGGCGACCGCGGCCACCAACAATTCTCCGGCCCGCGCGACAAGGTCGGCGGTCACCGCGACTTCCAGCGGAACGTCGGCAAGGACCGGGGCGAGCAAGCCGATGGTCCACTCGCGCAGGCCCAGACCATTGCTCGTCAGCGGAACAATGGTGACGACGACGGCGACCGCCGCCAGTCCGGCCGCCGCCGCGACTCCCAGCTCCACGCCGACCAGCGCAAACGACGCCCAAGTCCGCAGCGCGATGCACCCGACCTCGGCCATGCGAATCAGGCCGGCCACGGCCCAGGGGGTTCGGCCGCGAGATTCATCGCGGCGGACGGCGGCAACAATGGCCAAGCCCACCGCCGGAACCATCAGCCCGAACAACAAACCCGCCCGGGTGCCTCGGCCGATCCATACCAGTCCCAGGATCATGGCGGCGAGGCCCGCGCTGAGGACGACCGCGCCGATCATCAGGCCGACGCTCCGGCGGACCGGAATCGCGTGCACCCGAGCGTGGTACGCCACGCGCCCCGGCATGCCCGGCCGCAGCGGCAAGTAGTTCAACAGCGTTGCCGCGGCCATGACCGCCTGCATTTCCGCCCGCCCCACCGTTCCGTGCCGCCGAAACAGCACGTGGAAGAACCAGCCGGTGAGTCCCAAGTTGGCGACAATCGCGGCGAAAAGTGCGAGCACGACGAGCGGGTCGGGATTTCGCAACGCCGTGGCGGCATCGGCCAGTCCATCGCGGCGAGACCACAACAGCCATGCAGCCCCGGCCAGAAGCGCCAGGCCGAGCACACCCCCGAGGATGCGCCGGACGGCCGACGTCGACGATGTGGGATCGGGCATGACCGCGGCGCCGTTCTCGTCCGCCTCTCCGCCGCCGCCGCCGTCACCGGCACCGCCAGCATCGCCAGCGACGCGATCTTCATCGCCGCCAGCGTCGGTCACTGCCCGATTCCGGTCCGGCGGAGTTCTGACTCGACCGCCTCGGCCACGCGGCGCAACGTGATGTCGTCGCCGCCCAACTCCTCCTGGAGGACTGGATCGTCGCGGCGCGTCACGTGGTTCAGCAACCACGCCAGCCGAACGAGCCGGGCATTGCTCCGTTGCACCCGCTCGACGATGGGTTCGAGCGCCCGCGTGCGAGGCACGGTGAGCAGCAGCCACGCTTGCACTTGCGGATCCAGCGTCGGCCACGCCGACACCATGGCGTTGCCGCAATCGGCCTGCAGCGCCCGGATGAGCTCGTTCGGATCGGCGAACTCCTGTACCGCGAACTGATGCACCACGCCCAGGTCGCGCATCACGTCCCGACCATTTGTCGCGTCGCCGGCCCGGCGAATGCGGTCTCGGAACGACTGTGACAACCGAGGCATTTCGCCTTCCGGTGCGGGATCACTCATCCTGATGCCATCGATACGCATCACCGGGCCGCTGTCTTCGCTCCCCAGCGGACCAGGGACGAACACCGCGCCCGCGCCCACCCGGTGGTTGATCAGCCCTCGCACTTGGACAAAGCCCCCCTCGACCGCCTCGCGGTTGAGCGTGCGACCCATGGGATGGCGTCGAAGATCGACGTCGACCACCAAGCGTTCGCGCGGCTCAAGACGAATGCGGCGACCGAGATCCACGACGAGGCGCTGTCGATTCTCGCGGGTCTCGCCGTTGACCGTCACGTTGACCGACGGCTCGAGAATCACCGTCGGAAAGATCGGCCCCTCCGAGGACAGCGCGAGCGCCACTGGCGCATTGTTGCTGACCTCGACCCGAACGATCAGAGGTTGGAACGGACCAACGGTCCGCTTGGGAACCGAAACCCGCAGTTGCACCGCGGTCGACCGGTCGACGGCCATGACATCGAAGGCCGGCGGAATGGTGGCGATCAGACCTTCGAGCCGCGCGGCGTCGGGGGTCGGGGCGATGCGTTCGCCGGCCAATCCGAGCAAGCGGGCCTGGGCCCAGGTTCCGGCGAGCGTTCCGCGGGCCTGAACCGCGACGGCTCGGAGTTCACCGCGCGCCGCTTCGGGTTCGCCGCGCAGTTCCAAGAGCGTGGCCTGCCCCAGTCGAGCCAGTGGATCGGTCGCCAGCAAATCGGCGAACGCAGCTTCCGCCGCGTCCCAGTCGTCTCGGCGAACGGCGATCCAACCGGCGAATCGGGCCGCCGCTTCCTCGGTCAGTTCGAAGGCAGTCGACGCATCGGCGACCAATTGTTCGCAGCGTTCCCCGTCGCGGGCCAACCAGACAGCGAGCCACGCCTGATCGAGCTGGGCCGCGGCCACGTCGATCGGCTTGGCCCCGGCCGAGCGGAGGCCGGCGATGTACCGGTCGTAGTCGCCCATGAGCTCTTCGGCGAGTTCGACGTCGAGCGGAACATCTTCATCGACGGCGCGGCGACCGGGGCTGACGCCCGCGCCTTCCAATCGCACGATCGCCAATCGGACGGCGGCGGCGGCCGGCGGAAGACCCGCACGCTTCGGCAGTGGTTCGAGGTTCACGGTCGACCCTGGCTCGCGATCTTCGGCCCGGGCACGCTGGGCGATGGCCAGCTCCAGTCTCACGGCCAGATCGCGCTCCCGCTGGGTCAGGGCGGAGACCGCCCCCTGCGGCGAACCGGACGCCCACCGAGCGATGGCCAAGTCGGCCACCAAGTTGCCCGGGGTCTCGGCTCGCCACCCGTCATAGATGTTCAGGCCGGTCGAGTACAGACGGCTCGCGCCGACGTACGCCCCTTCCTGGAGCAGCAAGCGGGCCAGGGCTTCGATCGCCGCACCTTCGGTCGGGTCGGCGAGGACGAGGTTCATCAACAACTCCGCCCGGTCGGTCGCCGAGGCGGTCCTCCGCTGCAGGAACTCCACGGCGGTACGCGCGGCGGGAACATTCGATGTGTCGAGTTC
The DNA here is from genome assembly GCA_045106735.1 of Phycisphaerales bacterium. GTDB lineage: Bacteria > Planctomycetota > Phycisphaerae > Phycisphaerales > SM1A02 > JBGCEZ01. The sequence continues at coordinate 52,337 of JBGCEZ010000014.1, forward strand.
CATCGCCTGGACGAGCGCCTCAACGAACCCATCGAGGTCTTCCCGCCGCTGACGCAGGAGGGCGAGATCAAAGGCAATCCGCGAGCCAGCGGCCTGGCCGAGTCGATCGTCCTGGGCCGCCTGAATCAGGTGCACATAAAAGGCGTCGCGTTCCTCGACGAGTTGAAAGCGCACGTCGGCCGCCCGAAGCAATCGCAGCAACTGGGCCACGTCGTCATCGGGATCCAGTTCGAGCACGCGGCTGAGGGCGGCGTCGATCGCCGCATCGTCTTCGGCGAGCCGGGCCGCACTCAGGGCGAGCCGCTGGGCCGCTTCGTCCTCGGGAACCAGCCGAGCCGCCTCGGCCGCCACCACCGCCGCCGCCCGGATGACCGTCGCCGTCGGGGCCGGCCCGACGACCACCTCCCGCGCCATGCGGGACAACTCCGTGGCGAGCAAGGCTTCAGCCGGCGGAAGTGGGGCTCTTTCATCGAACGTCCCCGCGGTCCGCTGGGCCATCGGGCGGTCGCTCAGCGGAGGCAACTGCCGGATGGGCGGACGATTCACGGGCCCTTCCTGCGACGGCGAGATGGGTGGGCGATCTTGGGCCGCCGCGGACCGGATGCCCCCGCCGAGCAGGCCGGCGACGGCGATGGGCATCAACAGCGCAGCCGCGGCGAGCCATCGGCGGCCGATCGCGGGCCGAGCGAGTGACCAAGAACGAACCGAGCGGTCACGGAAACAGGTCGAGGGCATGCGGGAGTCTCTGGATCGGGCGAGGCGTGAGCGAGAAGGCGTGGGCGGGAGGCGTGGGCGGGAGGCGGGCGGCGGAGCGGCGGAGCGGGAGGCGGGCCAGGAGGCGGGCGACGTCGACCAGGGAGGTCAGCGGCGGTCGATCGAGCGTGGCCGAGGACGGGAATCCGTGACGATTGACGGGGCCCGAACACATGGCGAACGAGCGTGCTGCGGCGGGCACCCCGGTGGCGGCCTCCGTTCCATCATCGGACATCGGGCCGCTGCGTGCCGAACGTCCGGCCGTTGGATCCGCGACGATTCTCGCATCGACCGCCGGCCGACGGATCCGAACCGGCCTTCGCCGCGTACCCAGCCTGACCACGCGGCTCGGCCTCGGGCCCCGCGCGGCATTCTGTAAAGCTTCGCCGGTCGCCACCTTTCCGGCGTGCTGGCGCGGCCGATTGGCGGCCCCGGAGTCGGGGCTGCTGGCCAGTTGTCGGCCAGTTGTCGGCCACCCGGCGGGTTCGTTGACACCCCCCGGAGCCGGTGATACGGTCGCCCCTCGCCGGAGTTCGGACCCAAGTCGGGACAAGGACCTTCCGCGGCCAACCGCCGTGGAGCCGCTTCTGAAGCCGATCCGCCGAGGCCCGGACGTGGCCATGAATTCGCGTCGTGTACCCCCTGCCGGGCCCGCCTTCGGACCACCCGTGCCGCCGTTCCAGGAGATGGATGACATGCTGCACCGCGGAGCTCGCGCTGCGTTCGCCACCGATGCCACCCCGGCCACCGGTCGGCGTCGCTTCGCCCGAACGTCCGGACTGATCCGTGGGATCAGCCTCGCCACGCTCACCGTCGTCGCCGGACTGGTCGCGGTTGGCCCGATGGCCGATTCGGCCGACGCGGCCGCGGTCGCCGTGCAGTCGCGGCCGGATTCGCTGAACCGGCTCGCCACGCGGCCATCGCTCGGCGGTCCGGAGCTGGAGCGAATCGAAGCGTACGCCGACTACTGGGGGACCCGCCTCGCCGGCGGCGGCGACCAAGCGCCCGAAGCGGCCCAGCGCCTGCTCGAGCCGCTGACGACCACGACCCCGAGCCGCAGTTTCCGCGACGCGTACGCGGCGGTGATCGTCCCGCAGATGCGGCAAATCGCCCGCGACCCCAAGACCGCCCACACCGCGGTCAATTCGATGATCATCACGAGCCAGCTCGGGACGGCCAGCGCTCTCTCGCTGCTCGAGAGGATGGCGGACCCCGGCCGGCAGGATCGCTGGAATGTGCGCATGGCCGCCTCCCGCGGCGTCGGCTTCATTCTCGCCAATGATCGCTCGAACCTGGTGCCGACGCAGAACCGCGTCGATGCCGCCAGAGCCATGGCCGAGAACCTCAAAGAAGAGACCGACCCCCGCGTGGTGCGTCGGGCCTTGACGTCGATCATCTTGGCCGACAGCAACAGGGTTGCCGAACCCAACCGGATCGCGATCCATAGCTTGTTCGCCAGCGCGATCGCCGACATTGCCGACCGGGCGACCGGCGACCTCGGTCTGGCCGTTGCGGCCAGCGACGCGGTGGTCGAAGCGCGGCGGGCGTACTTCACGCTCAACAGCGCCCCGACCCTCCAGGTCAGCTTCTGCCGGGCCGTCAGCGTGCCGCTGACTGACCTGCTGGATGCGTACGGTGAGAATTGGACCGGAGCGGGTTCTTCGCGAACCACCCCGCGAACCCTGCTTCCACACCTGCAGCGCACGGAAACCACGCTGGGCATCCTGGTCGCTCGCCTGAACCCGAATCGCGCCATCGAAGCCGAGCTCCCGGCGTCCACCGCGTGGAACGATCGGGCCCGCCCGGACTTCGACGCCGCGTTGAGCACGTGGCGATCGGCGATCAACGGCTGAACGAGCGGCACCGAGGCACGCGCCGAGTTGAGTGACTCCGGTGGACGTTTCCGACTGGCGTTTCCGTTTGGCGTCTCCGTTTGGCGTCTCCGTTTGGCGTCTCCGTTTGGCGTCTCCGACTGACGTTTCCGACTGGCGTCTCCGTTTGGCTTTCCCGCCTGACGTTTCCGACTGACGATTCCGGCGGAGCCGTTCGGCCGACGGTTCCGAGCAGCGCTTCCCGCTGGCGTTCCGGCGGGGCCCCCGGGCCAACGCCCTCGACCATGTTCTCTGGACGCTTCGCCCATGTGCGACCGTCGACCCCGCGGCAGCGTCTTCCGGTTCGGCCGCAGCACGGTCGCCGTGGTCGCCGGCATCGCGGCCCTGTCGGTCGCGGCCGTTGGCGGCCTGACCCTCGCCGCCCGCACCGCCGGGAACGGCGGCGCTGCCGACCTGACGCTCGTCAATACCAATGAGGTCTACACGCTCGACCCGCAGCGGATGAGCTTCCTCGGCGACCTGCGGATGGCCGGGGCGCTGCACGAGCCGCTTCTGCGCCTCGACCCGGACACCGGCGTCCCGTCCCCCGCCGCGGCCACGGGCTGGACCGTGTCGGACGACGGACTCGAATACGTCTTCACGCTCCGTCCGGACGGTCGCTGGTCGAGTGGCGCCCCGGTGACGGCCGCGGACTTCGTCTACGCCTGGCGACGCGCACTGCTCCCTGACACGGCCGCGCGCATGGCCGGGCTGTTCATGACGATCGAAGGCGGCGAGGCGTTCTTCGCCTGGCGGGCCGCCGCGCTCGAGGCGTACGCGGCCGGGGACGATCGCACGCCGGCCGCAGCCGAAGCACTTTGGACCGAGACGCTGGCCGCCGCCGACCGGCTCATCGGATTGCAGGCCGACGGTGCCCACACGCTGCGCGTCCGGCTCGAACGCCCCGCCCCGTACTTTCCTGACCTCGTCAGCCTCGGTTGCTTCAGCCCGGTGTGGGCGCCGGCGATCGAAGGCTGGTCCGACCCGTCGGCCGCCAGCACCCCACCGTTCGCCGATCGACGGTTCGTTCGCTTGGACGCCGCCAGCGGCCGGCTGCGCCAAGACCCGGCCTGGGCCAAGCCCGGCACGCACGTCGGCAACGGCCCGTACACGCTCAACCGCTGGCGCTACAAGCGCGACCTGCGCCTCGTCGCCGCCCCCACGTTCACCGGCCCGCCCGCGGCATCGGCCATCATCGACTTTCTGACGATCGAGGACGCCAACACCGCGGTGCTCGCCTTCGAGACCGGGCGCGTCGACTGGTTGATCGACGTGGGGACCGACGTCAAAGCCGACATGCTCGCCGAAGCCGCAGCCGGCGAACGAACCAACGTCCACGCGGTGCCAGCGTTCGGCACCGAGTTCTTCAGCTTCAACTGCCGCCCGGAACGCGCCGATGGCACGCCGAACCCGTTGGCCGACGCCCGCATCCGCCGCGCCCTCGTCCAGGCGGTGGACCGGTCGGTCATCACGGAATCGGTGACCCGGCTGCGGGAGCCGGTGCTGACGTCGATCACGCCGCCCGGGTCAATTCCCGGATACGCGCCGCCGGGCGGTCTGGATCTGAACATCGATGCGGCCCGGGCCGAACTTGCCGCCGCGGGCTGGACCGATGTCGACGGCGACGGACGCGTGGAGGACGCGGCGGGCGCGGCGTTCCCGACCATCGAGATTCTGTACACAACGTCGGCCCCGCGCTCGCGGTGGATCGCGATCAACTTGCGAGACCAATGGCAGCGCGCCCTCGGAATCCCGATTGATCTGCGGGCGGCCGAGACGAAGTTCTATCGCCGCGACCTCAAGGCCGGCAACTTCATGATCGCCCAGGGCCGGTGGTACGGCGACTACGGCGATCCCACGACGTTTCTCGACCTGTTCCGGACGGGCGAACCGAGCAACGACCGCGGCTTCAGTGATCCGGGAATCGACGCGGGCCTTGCCGCCGCGGCGGCCGAACGCGATCCCGCTCGACGGATGGAACGCCTGGCCAAAGTCGAACGCGAGCTGTTCACCGTGCACGCACCGATGCTGACGATTTGCCAACTCGTGCAGGTGTCCATGCACGAACCGTCGGCCGTCGCGGGGATTGGAGCACACGCGCGGCAGGCCCAGGATCTCTCGCGGATTCGCCGGCTCTCGGGGGACTCGAGCAATTCGCCTGACGCCGCAGGTGCGGCGGACGCGGCGGTCGCAACAGACGCAACAGACGCAACAGACGCGACAGGCTCAGCGGACCAGGCTGCCCCGACGGACACCCCATGAACGGCACCGTGCGACTCATCCTCACACGATTGCTCCAACTGCCGCTGATCTTGGTGGCCGTCTACACCATCACGTTCACACTGGCGTGGCTCGTGCCGGGCAATCCGCTCGACGGGCCCGAAGGCCGGCGCCCACCCGAAGCGGTGGCCGAAGCCATGCAACGGCAGTACGACCTGGACGATCCGGTCCGGTTCTGGTGGCAGTACCTCGGCAAGGCATCCGGCCTCAGCTGGGCCCTCGGTCACCACGATCGTCCCTTCGACTTGGGGCCGAGTTTGGCCCACGAAAACTGGACCGTCGGCGAGATCATCGGCGACGGCCTCCCGGTCTCGGCCACGGTGGGACTGTCGGCGATCACGATCGCCCTCGGACTGGGATTGGGCGCGGGGATCGCGGGGGCGACGCGGCCGGGCACCCGCCTTGACGCCGCATCGCTCGGCTGCGCGCTCGTCGGCATCAGCGTGCCGACGTTCGTGACCGGCGCACTCTTGCTTGGCATCGTCGGCGCGAAGCTGCGCTGGGTCCCAATCGGCGGCTGGGGCTCTCCAGCGCACTTGCTGCTGCCCGCGCTCACCTTGAGTTTGCCCTTCGCCGCGTACATCGCGCGGCTCACGCGTTTCGCATTGCTGGAGGCGTACGCGTCTGACCACGTACGGGCCGCGCGGGCGCGGGGCATCGGCGAACGCGCGATTCTTGTTCGCCACGCTCTGCGCGGCGCCTTGATTCCCGTGGCCGGATACATGGGCCCCGCGGCCGCGATCGCCCTCACCGGATCCTTCGTCGTCGAACGCGTCTTTGCCGTTCCTGGCATCGGGACGCACTTCGTCAACGCGGTGCTCTCCAAGGACCTCACGCTGGTGATGGGCGTGGTGCTGGTGTTTGCGACCTTGCTCGTGCTGTTCAATCTGCTCGTCGACGTGGTGCTGCGCTGGCTTGATCCGCGGATTGCCGACGCTCGTTGACGCGGCTACCTGGCAAGATCGCGCCGATGCCACGACGCTCGCCCGCCTCGCCACATCTTGTCTGCGCACCCGACGCCGTTCGCCGGTCCCCGTTTCGATTCCGCCACCTGCATCCGTGAATCGCCGCTGGAGCCGAGCCAGAGGCGGCAGTACGGTCGAGGGACCCCACGAGGGGACGGGACGCCGACGGTCGTGGGACGCAGGGCGACGCCCCGTCGCCCGCGGACCAACGGAACACGCGCCATGAAATGCACCTGTCTTGCCGGTCGCCGCGCGATCCGCGCGATCAACATCGCTGCCGCGCCATTCGCCGCGGCGTGCATGACCACCGTCGCCTCGGCCGTGGCCCCAGCCGAGACCGTACGTGCGAGGGCGACGACGACGATGTCGACCACATCTGCGACGGCGACGGCGGCTGCGGCTGCGGCTGCCGGCGATCCCACCCCCGGCACGGGCCTCAGCCTCGTGCTCAAGGTCGGCGATGTCATCGAAGGCTTGCCCGGTGCGGTGGTGGCCATGGAGTCCATGGCCGTGGATGACTCGGGCACCGCCGTCGTTCAAGTCCGCATGGGACCCGCCAATCCGTCGGCCGACCAGTTCGTCATCCGTGGCGACGACGTCGTCATGGCCGAAGGCTCCCCGCTTCCGGGCGCGCCGGCGTTCACCGTCGTCGGATTCGGCGACCTCCGCGCGGCGTCCAATGGATCCGTGGTGCAAGTCGTCAACCTCTCCGGCCCAGGCTTTTCCGGACTGGCGGTCACGGTCGACGGCGTACCGGTGCTCGCGACCGGCGCGCCGGCCACCTTGTTCGGGGCTCCGGCCAACGGCGTCTGGTCCGACTTCGACTTGGCCGTGCCGCGATCCGACGGCCGCGTGACGGTGCGTGGCACGGTCACCGGCGACGGATTGACGCTCGACGCGGTGGCCGACCTCTTCATCCTCGGCGGGCAGGTCATTTTGCAAACCACGCGTCTGCTGGAGGGGCAATCGGTTGACGGACGCGGGATCGCCGGCCGCATCTCGAGCGATCGAGAGGACCTGGCCGTGTCGCCCGACGGCAGCGTGCTCTTGTCGGTGGACATCGACGGCGCGCCGTCGGGCAGCGACGGGCTGATGGCCTGGCGCCCGCCCGGCCAAACGTGGATGGCCGTCGGCCGGGAAGGATCGCCCTCGCCAGCGGCCGGCCGAAACTGGTCGAGTTTGTTCAATCGATCCGTGGCCGTCAACGATGCCGGCGACTGGGCGCTGCAAGGTTCGTTGTCGGGCGACTCGAGCACGAACCAGTTGCTGGTGCGCAACGGCGAAGTGTTCGCCCAGGAAGGGGAAATCCTGGATGTCGGCGACGACCAATTCGCGCTGCAGGGCTTCGGCAGCGGCCCCTTGCACCTGCTCGCCGGCGGCCGGCTCGTCTGGCTGGCCGATTGGAACGCAACGATCGGCTTCGATCGCGGACTGTTCGTCGAACGCGACCTGCTGGTGCGCGCCGGCGAGAGCCTGGTCGACGGCGTCGACTTTGGTGCCGGACCGGTCGACGGCGTACTGGTCTCCGGACTCGAAGCGGCCACCGGGAATTGGTCGGCCTCGAGTACCGGGGCCTGGGTGGTCGCCCGCGCGACGCTCCGCGACCCCAATGGCGCCGACGTCCCCGCCTTGCTCCGCGTCCTGGTCCTTGGCCCCTGCGCGGCGGACTTCGACGGCAACGACGCAATCGACTTCCTGGACCTTGTACACGTGCTGGTGGCGGTGTCGATCGGCACCGCGGACGGTGACGTGGACGGCGACGGCGACACCGATTTCGCCGATCTGGTGCTGGTCCTGGCCACGTGGGGGGCGTGCTGACCCGCAGCGAGGTCGGCCGGCTCGGAACCTCCCGCTTGTTGCCGAGTCGGCCGACCCGTACCCTCGGGTGACCGTGCTCCGAATCTTCGCCATCATCGCACTCGTGCTGACCGGGCTCCCCTGGTCACCCTCAAGCTTCGGGCGATCCTTCGCCACGTCGCCGCACGACTGCGTGGCTTCAGGATGCTGCGCGGCCCCCGTTCTCGACGTCGCCTCCGAATCGGCCGACGACCAGTACCGGCCAGCCTGTTGCCGCCCTGCGGCCCACGCTGAGCCCGCGCCCGGTCCCGTCTGGTGTCGCACCAGCCGCGGCCCCTGCCGCTGCCACGTGCAGAACGATGATGACGAAGGGCGACGGCCGGCTCCACTTTCGGTGCCGACGATGGATCGTCTGGCGACTCCCGCGCCGCGGCCGCGGCCGGCCGCGTGGATGTTCGCCAGCGCCAGACCATCGGCCGTCCCCCAGGCCAACCCGGCGGCCAATTCGGCGGCCAACCCCACTGGCGTCGCCCGGCGCAACCTCGAACGCCAAGCCCGACTCGGATGCTGGACGACGTAGCTGGCCGCGCTGCGCCGCGCGAGCGGTGCGCCCCGACCACGCCACCAACTCCCCCCCGCAATTCCGGTTTCGGACCGCGGCGCACACTGACGTGCGCTGGTCGCTCCGTGGCCCCGAGTCATCCATCCATGAACGCCCGAACCACGTTGTCTCGATCCATGATCGTCTTCACCGTCGCCGCCGTCGCCGCCAGCGCCGCCCTCGCTGGCTGCGCGACGTCCGGCACCTCCTCGACTTCCGCCGGCGACTCCGCACCCTCGGCCGCCGGAGCGTCGACCACACCCATCGCCACCGATTCCGTCACGCTCGTCGTCTACGGGATGAGCTGCCCGCTGTGCGCGAACAACGTGGATGGCGCCCTCTTGGCCGTCGACGGCGTCTCCGCCGTGAACGTGGACATGAGCACCGGCATCACCGTGGTGGAACTTGATGGCAGCGCGCCCGTCAGCCGCCAACAGCTCGCCACAGCCGTCGACCGCAGTGGCTTCAGTCTCCAGCGGATCGAACCGTGAGGGGCCGCGTCATCTCGACCGGCCGCGCGCGGCGGAAGCCTTCGGCGCACCTGCTCACCGTCATCGCGTGCGCCGCGGCCGCCATCGCCTGCATGGCGCCCGCGGCCAGCGCCCAGGAAGCGACCAACACGCCCGCGGCCACGCAGCCGGCGGTGGGCGCCCTCTACCTGCGGCAGAAATTTCGGCTCTACCAATTTGGCGATGACCCCGAAGTCGGCCGTACCGGGGCCGAGAAATTCACCTCCACCACGAGCCTGACCTGGGGACTGCGCCGGGATCTCTCCCTCACCCTGGATTTGCCCGTCGAGTACACGCAAGACGAACGGGCCACGGACCGCATCCACGGCACGGACTTCGGCGACGTCGGCCTGAGCTTCAAATGGCGTCCGGTTCAGCACGACCTGGGGCCGATCGACTCCGTGCGGCTGGCGTTCTTTGGCGGCACCACCGCGCCGACCGGTGGCTCCTGGACGAGCGAGTCGTGGGACCCGTTCATTGGCACCGTGTTCACCGCGATCCTCGGCCGGCACGGCATCAACCAGTCGTTCAGTTGGACGTTCAACACGGGCGATCGGACGACGGGCATCTTGCCGGGCGACGGCCCGGAAGACGCCCTGCGCTTCGACACCGCGTACCTCTACCGCATCGATCCGGTGGCGTACGCGGCCGACACCACGTCGGCGACCTACGTGACGGTGGAAGCCAACGGCATCTGGGAGCGCAATGGCGACGTCGAGGTCTTGCTCTCGGCCGGGCTCCTGTACGAAGCCCGGAGCTACGCCCTGGAACTGAGCGTGGGCGTACCTGTGATCAGTGATGTGGATCACCGACCGGAGGTGGACCTGCGCATCACCGCGGGCTTCCGCATCCTGTTCTGATGGGTGCGGCGTGGCCGCTGTCATCGCCGCCGCGCCGCCCTGGCCGACTCGGCCGCCGCCCCGCGCCTCGAGCCTCGAGCCACGAGCCTGGCCCCTCGCTCCGGCGGACGCGCCGGACGCGTCGGACGCCACCGCGCGTCAGCCGACGACCGGCACCCCTTCCACCCGGGTCCGCGCGGCGAACGCCTCAGAAATTCGGTCCGTCACGGGCGACGGCGCGTCGCCACTCGTTCCCACGGGCCGGCCGTCGATCTCGACGACCGGAACAATCTCGCCCATCGTCCCGGTGCAGAAGACTTCGGTGGCTCGCCAGAATCGGGCGGGGCTGATGTCCTCAACGCGGTGCGGGATCTCGTCGCGGCGGCAGATGTCGAGCACCACCATGCGGGTGATGCCCTCGGGACACGCGGCGGTGGTCGGCGTGCACAGGACGCCGTCTTCCACCATGAACAGGTGCGTGGCGTTGGTTTCCGCCACGAACCCGCGGGTATCGAGCATGAGGGCGTCGTCGGCCCCGGCGGCATTGGCCTGGATCTTGGCCAAGATGCTGGTGAGCTGATTGCACGAGTGAATCGTCTGGTCCAGGACGTCGCCCATGGGACGCCGCACGCCGGCGGTGATCAGCCGCACGCCGGATCGGTCGTACACCGGCGGCTTGAACTCAGCCAGAATGAACAGCGAGCAGCCCTGCGTGTTGATGCGCGGGTCGAGCCCGCTGGTGTACTTCAACCCGCGCGACAGCGTGAGGCGCAGGTGCACGTCGGTCGTCATGTCATTGGCCGCGAGTGTCGCCCGGATCGCGGCGATGAGCTCGGCGTCGGACGGAACGCCTTCGTAGCGCAGCGCTCGCGCGCCGCGCCGCAGCCGGGCCAGATGGGCTTCCAGCATGAAGATGCGGCCGTCGTAGACGCGGAGTCCTTCCCAGACCGCGTCGCCGTTCTGGACCGACGAGTCGAACGGACTCACGCCGGCCGCATCGCGGTGCACGAGGTCGCCGTTGATCCACACCTTGAGATCGCGATTGCGTGGGTCGTAGGTCTGCAGCATTGGGCGAGGAAGCTCCGGGGCCTGGGCGATGACGTTGGGGACGGTGATCGGGACGACATGGGGAAGGCGACGGGGACGACGATGGGGACGGCGATTGAGATGGCGCCTGCCGACGGCGGACGCGGGCGTTCGACGCGGGCGGCGGACGCGGGCGGCGGACGCGCGGCCGAAGCATCAACGGCTCAGTTCAGCCGGAAACCAGCCGCAGCCGGTCATACAAAGGACGGCACGCTCGCACCAGCGGCCGAAGACTCGCGTCAACGTCGGACTCGGCCACGGGCTCGCGCGGCGGGCCGAACGACGTGGATTGCTCGACGGCGGCGTACCAGTGCGGCGCCCACACGCCGTCGGTCGCACGCGGACCAGCGGTCCATTGGAGCATGGATGGGGTCCAGTCGACGCCGAGCGCGTGGCAGAACCGCTCCAGCTCGGTCGCCGGATCGGTGAGGACCTCGTCGGCATCCAGCACCGCCGGCACCCGGCCGGTTTCGGACGTGAGCCGATCGAGCAATGCGACCTGCTGCGGCAAACCGGTCTCCGGCAACTCCGGCACCCGGCCGAGGGCTCGGGCCAGGCTGGCCACCATGGCGCCCGGATCGCGCACGAGCATCGCGTGGACGAACGCCTCGCCGGCCAACGGACCGGACTCCATTCCGGCGATCAGATGGTGGGCCATGTGCTTTTGGTACCAGATCGACTGTCCCTCGGGCACGGGACCGAGCAGGGCTGCTTCAAGCGTCGCCTGATCAACCGATTGGGCGGCCAACACGTCGGCGCGTCCCGGATGGTCGAGGCCGGTCTCGCGCAAATACCACGCGTAAAGCGGCTCATCGGTGACTGCGGTATCGCCGCGGGCCTCCCAGGAACGCATCATGGCGGTGGAAATATTGCGCGGCCCGGACCAAGCGGCGACGCGAACGAGCGCGGGAGAAGCCGAAGACGACGACGGTGGCGACGAAGACGATGACGGAAGCTCAGCCATGACCGCGACGATAGCAATCCGGCAGGCCGCGTTCCGCGCCCGTCTGTACCGGCTGTGCCGTTCCGGTACCGCATGACCGCCTCGGCATCGCCAAGCTCTTGTGTCCGCCAGTGATGTGACGCCACGCAGCGACCGATGAGCCAGTCACGAGCCGTCCCCTCGCCCGGACGGACCCGGCACACGGAGGGAATGAACATGAACACGACGTTTCGAATCGGCTTGATCACTGGCCTGGCCGTTCTGAGCACTTCGCTCGGCGGCTGCACGACCGACAACGACCGCAACGCGATGGCCGAGCAGGCCATGCGTGGTTCGGACGTTGCGTGGTCGGAAGAGACCGGCGATTTCAACTACCTGTACCGCTACTTCCCCAACGACCACGTCTTCCAGAGCGTGTTCAGTGGGACTTGGTACTGGGAAGACAACCAGGGCAGCTGGCGTTGGGACACCGATCGCCCGGACAACCTGGTGGTCAAGGGTCACTATGAGCTCATCGAGCTCCCGACCCGCCAGCCGTGGACCCGCTACCAGCAGGTCGCGGCCCAGTACCCCGACATTGAGACGCTTGAAGCCCGCGCGCTGGCCTACGACGCGTACCTCGGCCGTTCGTCGGCCGCCAACGGTGGCGTGTTTGCCACCGTCCCGGGCAACGATCGCCCCGACTGATCCGCACGATCAGACAGGATCCCGTGACGGTGATCGCGGGAGCACGAATACTCCGCCTCGGCGGACCAGCCTGAAGCCCATCCGGGATCGGACGACGCGCGTGGGGGCGCGCCGTCCGGAACCGCCACGGCCCAAGGCTCATGGACACGACCCCTCGGGAGCAATCCCGGGGGGTTGTCACATGCTGAACGCGCGATCCACGCGGTGGAGTGCGGGCCACACGACCCCGCCCGTACCATGCCCGGCATGCAACACGAAAGCCTGTGGGCCCCGTGGCGAATGGCGTACCTCCGCGACCTTGAACGACGGGCGGCGGCAAGTGGCAAGCCGGCGGACATCCCCGTCGATTTCCTGGCCGACTATTGGGCCCGGCCCGAAGCCGACACCGAACACCTCGTTGTGCACCGCGATGCCGACGG
>JBGCEZ010000015.1:0-88255 GCA_045106735.1 Phycisphaerales bacterium
GGCGGCGAGCGTGAACGAGAGGAGCTTCGGCGTGTTCAAGGCGATCGGACGGTACATCCGGGCATTCGGATACCTCATCACCGGGCGGGTGGATTCTGCCCGCAAGGAGCTGCAGACGAATCCGTACGTGGTGCAGGCGACCTACGCCAACATCATCGAGGAGAAGACGGCGCGCATCCATCAGTACAAGGACGCGGTGGCCGGCCTGATCGCCCAGGAAGAAAAGAAGCTGGCCAGCGTCCGCACGCTGACCGCCGACGTCGAACGCCTGGAGCAGCTCAAGGAAGGCGCGGCGGCCAAGGCTCGCCAACTCGTCGCCTCCATGCAGGCCGAAGGCAAGTCGATGGAGCAGATCAAGACCCACGACGACTACCGCCAGTGCCTCACCGCGTTCAATGACTTCACGTCCACGTTGGCCGAGAAGAACGCTCGCATCGAAGAACTCGAGGCCGACGTCCATCAGATCACCGAGAGCGTGTCGGGGCACAAGGTTCAACTGACGCAGCTCAAGCGCGAGATCGACAAGCTCAAGGAAGAGCAGCACGAAGCGGTCGCCGACATCATCACGGCCAAGGAAGAAGAAGAACTGGCCGACATGATTTCTGGCATCAGCCAGGACACGACCAACAAGGAGCTGCAGGAACTCCGCGACGTGCGCCAGCAGGTCAAGGCGAAGGCGCGGATCAGCCGCGAGATGGCCGGCACCGATACCGCCCGTCAAGAAGCCGAGTTCATGGAGTTCGCCCGCACGCATTCGGCCAACGATGAGTTCGACGCGTTGATCGGACTGGCCGAATCGGCGGACACCACGCCGATCAAGGATGCGCCGGCGCCCGACGCTCGCTTGCCCGAGTAACCCTGGCCGGCCCCGATTGCACTCCCCAACGCGGCTCCGGGGATCTCTTTGCCGCGACTCCAGTCCGAGACCACGCCCATGTCCGAGCCCCGTTCAACCGATCGTTCCGTTCGCCGCCGCACCGTCGGTATCGCCGCCGCAACCGTGTTCGCCGCGGCGGTGGGCGCTGGGTGTGGCGGAGGCGGGACCGACGATGTCGACCCCGGTGGTGCGTCCGCCGCGGCCACGTCGCCGTCTTTCACGCTCGCCTGGAGCGAGTACCCGAGCTGGTCCGCCTTTGGCGTGGCCGAACAATTGGGTCTGATCGACGGTGAACGCGGCAAGCGGGGATCGGTCGAAGAGGCCCACAACGTGGACATCGTGCTTCGGCTGCTTGACTACGACGCCTGTCTCCAGGCGTACGGCACCGGCTCGGTCGACGCGGTGTGCATCACCAACATGGACGTGTTGGCTCCGGCCCTCGGCCGTCCGACCGTCGCCGTCTTGCCGACCAGTCGCAGCGTCGGCGCCGATGCGCTGATTGTGACCGAAGCCGTGGCGGACCTCGCCGCGCTCAAGTCGATTCCGACGTACGGCCTCTCGCAGTCGGTGAGCGAGTACTGCTTCGTGCGAAATCTCGAGTTGCTCGGTGAGGATCCGGCCGACTACGAGTTCGTCAACCGCGATCCGGGAGCGGCGGCGCAGGCGATGATGCTCGGCAGCGGGGACGTGCAATCGATCGTGGTGTGGAATCCATTCGTGCTGCAAACGCTCGAACGCGTCGAAGGTTCGCGCCGCTTGTTCGACTCGTCCAGCATTCCCGGCGAGATTCTCGACCTCGTGGCCATGAGCCGCGAGTCGCTTGAGTCCGACGGGGGAACGCGCTTTGTCCGCGCGTTGGCCGATGCCTTCTTCCAGATCGGTGCGGCGATCGAGGATCCGGCGACCCGCAACGCAACGCTCGTCGCGCTCGGCGAGAAGTTCTCTTCGCTCGATGCCGAGGCCATGGCCCAATGCGTCGAGGAAACGGCGTTCTACGGCGGACCGGCGGAAGCGGAGGCGCTCTTCGGCGGTGACGATCTTCCGGCCATCATGGAACGCGTGGTTGGATTCTGCGTGGACCGCGACATCGTTGATCGTCGGCCGGTCATCGGATTCGGCCCGGACGCGACGGGCGATCTTGTCTTCGATGCGTCGCATCTTGCTCCGGTCACCCGCCCCTGATGCTGCGGATTCGTCAGCCCATTCCAAAGTGGTTGCAGATCGGGCTTGGGCTGGCCGGCGTGGCGGCGATCTTCGTCGGCTACGCGGTCATCGCTCGCTTCCATCCGTCGGCGGATCAGCTGGTGCCCGGGGCGAAGTCGATCATCGCCGCGATTCGAACCACGATCACGCCGCACGCGCTTTCTGGCGACGTCATGCTCGTCCAGGATGGCGTGGCGACGGCCGGCCGCCTGGCCGCCGGGCTTGGCGTCGGGGTGCTGATCGCCCTCGTCCTTGGCATGCTGATGGGCGTCTATCCGGCGGTGGCGGCGTTCTTTGGGCCGCCGCTCAGCATCCTGGCCAAGGTTCCGCCCACCGCGGCGCTGGCCATTTTTCTGGCCCTGACCGCCGCGGGCGAGCTGCAGTTCTTCGTCAGCCTGATTGTGTTTGGCATCACGCCGACGTTGACCCAGTCGGTGTGGCTGGCCGCGCGCGATGGCGTGCCGGCGGAGCTGATCGACAAGGCGTTGACGCTGGGGGCGAGTCAGTTTGAGATCGTCGTCCGCGTGATCCTGCGGCAGGTCTTGCCCACGCTCATGGAAGCGATTCGCCTGTCGATCGGCCCGGCGATCGTGTTCTTGATCGCGGCCGAGTGGATCGCGGCCGACGAAGGCTTCGGCATGCGGATCCGGCTCGATTCGCGGGCCCTGAAGATGAGCCGCGTCTACTTCTATCTGGCCGTCCTGGCCGGGGCGGGGTGGACGCTCGACTGGGCGATGCGGATGGCCGTCCGTCAATTCTGCCCTTGGTACGGCCGGCAATGAGCGAACACCCGAAACAATCCGTGTCTGGTTCGACGCCCGGTTCGACGCCGGGTTCGACGGCGAGCTCTACGCCTAGCTCCGCGCCGCCAGCCGCCGCCTTGTTGGATCAAGTTGCCGCGGACCGCGTGGCCGCCGGGACCGCAGAAGACACCAGTGCGTGGGCCGGCGTGACGGCCGCGGCGTCACGGGCGCCGGAAGGCACCGACGTCGTGCTGGATCTCGCCGGTGTGTCGCACAACTTCGGCCCGAACCTCGTTCTGCACGACATCGACCTGCAGATTGCCCGCGGCCAGATCACCGCGCTCGTCGGCCCCAGTGGATCCGGCAAGAGCACGCTGCTCCGGTCGATCCTCGGCACGCATCCGCCGAACGGCGGGCAAGTGCGCATCGACGGCGAATTCGTCGGGGCGCCCACGCGGCGCAGCGGCATCGTCTACCAGCGGTACACGCTGTATCCGTTCTTGACTGCGGTTGAGAACGTGATGTTCGGCCTCGCCCTTGAGCAGTCCGGCCCGTTCTCGTGGCTGAATGTTCCCAAGTGGCGGGCCAATCGTCGCGTGTGGCGCGAGGAATCGATGGCCATGCTGGAACGCGTGGGCCTGGCCGACGCGGCCAAGCGATACCCGGCGGAAATGAGCGGCGGCATGTGCCAGCGAGTGGCCATCGCCCAGACCATGGTGATGAAGCCCGAAATTCTGCTGCTGGACGAGCCGTTTGGCGCGCTCGACGAGGCCACGCGCGAGAGTTTGCAGCAGATGCTGCTGGGCTTTTACGCCGAGAACCTCGAAGACCGATCCGCCGGCCGGCCGCCGCGCTACACGATCGTGATCGTGACCCACGAACTGAACGAAGCGATCTACGTCTCCGACCGTGTGATCGGCCTGAGCCAGTACTGGGACTGGCGGGCCGAGGGGCACGCCGCTGCCCCGGGGGCGACCATCGTCTACGACACCGTGGCGCCGGTCTTCACCGTCGCCTGCGAGCGAGATTTTGTCCGCTTCACCGATCAGCGCGAAGCAGTTCGGCGATGGGTCATGGACACCGAGACGTTGCAGCCGCGCGGCGAGCACGTTCGGTTCTGGGACCACGTCAAGGCTGGGACCGCCGAGGGCATTCTGGGTCCGTCGTCCACGGCGTGATCGCGGACCTCGTCACGAGCCAAGTCGATGGCGTCCGCGCGGGCGCCGATCATGAGCGATCGCGGGACGGCGTCTTCGTCGACCTCGACCTCGGCCTCGGACTCAGCTTCAGCCTCAGACTCGGACTCGGACTCAGACTCGGACTCAGCCTTCGCTCCGGCTGGCGACTGAACCATTGCGGCGCGGCCGAGCCGTTCGGTAGCATCGGAGTCCCCGGGGGCAAAGCGCTGTGCCCGGAAGCCCGAAATCGCTCCCGGAGCCGCCAATGTTCGTCCGCCACCGCACGTTTCGTCGTTCATGTTCGAAGATCGGCTGGGGCGGTGTCGCTGCCCTGATCCTGTGCGGCGGCCCGCACGCCATCGCCGCGCCGCCGGAATACGCGATCTTTGACCTTGGCGTCATCGACCCGGGCGACTTCGGATCGCAGGGCTTTGGCGTGTCGCCGGACGGCACGATCGCCGTCGGCCGAACGCTGGGCGTTTCCAACCAAGGGTTTAGTTGGACGGTGGACGGCGGGCAGTTCGCCTTGCCGAACCTGCCGGGTCAGCCGTTCGGCGCGGCCAACGATGCCGCGGCGGGGGTGATCGTCGGGACGTGTGCGGCGACGGCCTTCGGATCCGGACCCTTGCCGGTGCAGTGGATCAAGGGCATCGCCACGCCGCTGTTTCTGCCCGCCGGAGAGTCGGCCGGGCGGGCCAACGCGGTGAATGCGTCGGGCGTGGTCGTGGGATCCGTCGATGGGGGCAGCGCGGAACAGGCGGCGATCCTCGGCACGTTCACGAGTTCGGTGATCGCGACGACGGCGCCGGACGGCAGCTTCATGCGATCGGCCCAAGGCGTCAGCGATGCCGGTCTCGTCGGCGGCAACGGCATCGACCCGAACCAAGCCGCGCGGAACGTCGGCCTGATCTACGACATCGACGCCGACACGATGCAGGAAGTCGGGGCGATTCCGGGGGCCAATGGCGCCCTGATCTTCGGCATGAGTTCAGCGGGGCACGCGACGGGATCGAGCTCGATGAATCAGGGCAGCGGGCGTCCGTATGTGTGGACGGCGGCGGGCGGCATCGTGGAGATTCCGCTGCCGGCGGGCACGAGTCAGGGAAGCGGGCGCGGCGTGAATGCCGACGGCTGGGTCGTGGGCCGCGGATCCAACGCATTCAGCATCCCGTTCCTGTACGACGGCGAGCAGACGTACACGATCCAGGAACTGCTGCCGGCGGACACGCCCTGGGATGTGTCCACCAATACGAGTTCGTCGGCCGATGACATCAGTGACTCGGGCGTGATCGTCGGGACCGGCGTCGTCAACGGCGACGTTCGGGCATTTGCCATGGTGCCGATTCTGGCCCCCGCGTGTCCGGCTGACTTTGACCGGTCGGGCGACGTCGGATTCACCGACCTGACTGCGGTGCTGGCCGCCTTTGGCCCGTGCGACGGGTGCCCGCCGGATCTCAACGGCGACGGGGAAGTGGACTTCGTTGACCTGGTGGCCGTGCTCTCGGCGTGGGGACCGTGCGTTTGAAGTGACGCGGTTGCGCTCGGTGCGTGATCGTCCGCATCGCCTGCATGACTCGTGAGCACGTCGCTGGCGGGCCCGCGGCTATGCTGAGCGAGCACCTTTCCGGAGTCCACCTCGGTGACGCACGCACACGCCGCTTCAGCTTCCATTGACCCCGCGGACCTCACCGGGCGGAAGATCTTTTCCGACGTCGCCCGCACGATCAATGCGGGCGTGGCCCGGGCATTGTTGCTCGCGGGGCAGGTCGACGACCTGTTTCTGCTGGACGAGGCGCGCGAAGCCGGTGCGGCCGGGCTGCCGGAGGACGGGGGCGATGCCGCCGGTGAAACGGCCGACGGAACGAGCGACGGGACGACCGATGGATCGCATGTGCCCGGTCAATGGGTGCCGCTGCTGTCGATGCTGACGCGGCGAGCGTCGGTGCCGGGATTCATGGTTCTGGTGTACGAACTCAACGGGCCGATCCGCATCGTCGAAGCCGATGTGCAGGGCCGGCCGGCGGCCGAGCGGCTGCGCGAGGCGTGGACGGCCTGGCGACTTGGCGCGTCGTCGGCGGATTCGCTGGTGCTCGAATCACTGGACGACCCGCGGCGACAGCGTGAACGCCAGGCGGAAGGGTCGGAATTCGACCGGCGGGTGCGAGATGCCGTCGGCCGTCCGACCATGGCCCTGGAGTTCTTGCGTCAACTGTGCCGGTGTTCGCGAGCGACGAGTCACCGCGGGGAAGCGTTCCTCGCCGAGAACCTGTTCATCGTGATCGAGGGCACGGATCTGATCCTGCCATCGGGGGGCGGCGACATTTCGCGCCTGACGCCGGTGGATCGGCACCGACTCTCGGTCGTGCGCGACTGGTTCGGCGATCCGGATTTCATGGCCGCCGGCGACTCGGTCGTGCTGCTCACGGAGTCGCGTGGAGCGGTGCACCCATCGATCAACGCCATGCCGGCGGTGGCGGCCATCGACGTCCCGGCGCCGGCGGCGGTCGATCGCCGGGCGTATCTGCGCTGGTTCGCGGCCGAAGTCGGTCCGGTCGAAGCCTGGGCCGACGAGGACGCCGTGACGGCCATGACCGCGGGGCTGTCGATCCACGCCCTGCGCCGCATGCTGCTGACCGCCCGCCACGCGGGGACTGCATTGTCGCCGTCGGACGTCATCGACCAAGTGGGCCAGGTGATCGCCGCGAGCCTGGGCGAGGACGTTGTGGAGTTCAAGCGGCCGACCCATCGGCTGGACGACGTCGTCGGCAACACGCGGCTGAAAGGCTTCATCGAAACGGAGCTGTTGCCGCGCTTTCGCGCAGGACGCGACGCCGCATTGCCCGGGGCGGCGGTGGCCGGGCCGATCGGCAGCGGCAAGACGTTCATCTTCGAAGCGGTGGCCGCGAGTTTGGACATGCCCGTTCTCACGCTCAAGAACATCCGCAGCCAGTGGTTCGGCCAGACCGACGTGATCTTTGAGCGGCTGCGCCGCGTGCTCACCAGCCTCGACAAGGTCGTCGTCTTCATCGACGAAGCGGACACGCAGTTCGGCGGCGTGGGCTCCGGCACGCACGACACCGAGCGGCGGCTGACGGGCCGAATCCAGCAGATGATGAGCGATCCGGCCCTGCGTGGCCGGGTGATCTGGCTGCTGATGACGGCCCGGATCCACCTGTTGAGTCCCGACATTCGGCGTCCGGGGCGGGTGGGCGACCTCATCCTGCCGGTCCTCGATCCCGAAGGAGCGGACCGTGATGCATTCCTGGACTGGGCGGTGAAGAAGGCCCTCGGGCGCGATCTGACCGATGCCGAACGGCGCACGCTGAAGGATCAGGTCAGCGGATGGTCGGCGGCGGCGTTCGCGGCCCTTCGGTCGGCATTGGTCGCGCGGGTTGCCTTGGCCGCCGACCAAGCGGCTCGCGGCGGCGGCGACGGGGCGGAAGCGGGGGCGGGCGACGTCGAAGCCAGCGAGGGGGGCGCGGAAACGCCCGGCGAATCCGCGACCTCGGTCACGATTGACGACATCCACGCCGTGCTCGACGACTTGATCCCGCCGGCCATCGAACGCACGCGACGCTACCAAGCACTCCAGGCCATGCTCAATTGCACGCGGCGCTCACTCTTGCCGCCCGGCACCGGCCCCGATGACCGCGAGGGATGGCGAGACGAAATCGCGATGCTCGAGCGAGCGGGCGAAGCCTGAGGGACAAGGAAACCGGTCGCGGCTTGGCAATTGCGTGCGGCCGGCCGCCGGCTGACCGTCTCGAGTCTCACGCCACATGTCGCGTGCTTCACGCCGAATGTCGCACACTGCCCGTCGCCCGTCGCCCGTCGCCCGTCGCCCGTCGCCCGCCGCCCGCCGCCCGCCGCCCGTCGCCCGCCGCAAGTCGCCCGTCGCAAGTCGTGTGCGACCACTCCAGCGTCGCGCGTCCCGCACTCCACGCCACGATCCACGCAACAAAAACGCGGCGGCAAGCCGAAGCTCGCCGCCGCGCGGTGGTCCGTCATCGATTCGACACGGGGTCGAATCAGTCGCCGGTCTTGTGCAGGTGCACGTCCATCTGCGGGAACGGAATCCCGAGTCCGGCGTCGTCGAAGCGCTTCTTGACCGTCTTCTTGATGTCGGAGAAGACCGTCCAGTAGTCCTCGGTCTTGCACCACGGACGCACGTTGAAGTTCACCGAACTGTCGGCGAGCTCGCCCATGGCGACCGCCGGGGCCGGATCCTTGAGGACGAGCGGGTGGCCCTCCAGAATCTCCTTGAGCAGCGACTCGGCCTTCTCCACGTCGTCGTCGTAGCCGCAGCCGAAGACCAGGTCGACGCGGCGCGTGTCGTTGCCGGTGACGTTGGTGATCGTGTCGCCCCAGATCGCGCCATTCGGCACGATGATCGTCTGGTTGTCGGGGGTCAGCAGCGTGGTGGAGACGAGCGTCATCGCCTGCACCTTGCCGGTCACGCCGCCCACGGTCACGACGTTGCCAATGTCGTACGGCTGATAGAGCAGGATCATGACGCCGGCGGCGAAGTTGCCGAGCGTGCCCTGAAGGGCAAAGCCGATCACGAAGCCGGCGGCCCCGATTGCGGCGAGGACCGGGCCGGTATCAATGCCCAGGCGGCCGATGGCCACAATCACGCCGATGAAAAAGATGACTTGCCGCGTGATATTGGCCAGGAAGCTGCGAAGCAGTTCCGACCCCTTGCCGAGCCGGTTGAGCGTCCGTCGTACCAGGTTGCTGACGATGCCAGCCACGATGCGGGCGACGATCAGGACCACAATGAACAGGGCGATGTTCAGGCCGAGCTTGATGCCGCCGTCGGGCGAGACAAGCCACTCGTTGAACTTCTTGGCCAGCCCGCTGGCGTTGGTCAGATCCACATCCCCGGCCGCATCGCCTTCCCAGTACGCCAGCTCGCCCTTCAGGTCGGCGGGGTCGCCGCCCTTGGCTTCGATCGTTTCGGCGATCAGCTTGAGCTTGGCGATCGCGTCGGCCCGGCCCTCGCCGGTGGCGACCGCAGTCTTGGCGTTCTCGAGCCAGATGGCCGAGGCCTCTTCGAGCTCGGCCTTGGTCAGTGGCTTGACCGCTTCGGTCAGCACCGCTTCCGACGTGTCGGTCGAGTTGAGGGCGGCCAAGGCCTCGTTGGTCGAGGTGATGGCGGGGGCGTCCTGGGCGACGGCCGGCGCCGGGGCCAGCATGAACGTGGCCGTCAGGGCCAGGGCGCCGATCAATCGTCCGGCGAACCGATGGGTCCGGAACATGTCCGCTTCTCCGGGTTGGGCGGGCGATGGGACGGCCGAAGGCCACGGCGAGATCGGCGGGCCGCAGTGGGAAGCGGCGGCCGTCGATGGGGCCGGGGCTCGGGTCTTGTCGCCCGGGAGGGGATGTGCGGAGCCAAAAGGCCGGGAGGATCCGACCGTGCCCCGAACGGGGCCGCGCCGCGGGGCGTGAAGATACTCAGCCCATCGCGGGAGGACAACGATGGGGCCGCGGCCAATCGGCCATCTGGTGGCGGATCGCGGCAGTTTCTCGGACGAGGCGGGGTGCATCTCGCGAGGGACACCGGCGGTCAGTCGCGGCAACGGAGCAGCATGTCGGCCCGGCCGCCAGGCGAGGCACCGTCTGGGGGGCCGCGCCCGCAATCAAAGGGGGCCTCCGCGAGGAGTGGGAACTCACCACGGGATTGCCGACGTCGCAGAATCGTCCAGTTCCCGCGCGATTGAGCAGGGCTCGCCGGTAGCATCGGGCGATCGCGTGGACGCGTGGCTGGCGGCAGCGTGAACGGCCTTCTTCCGGGCGGGGCGTCCAGCGTCGATCGACGGCATTCGACTGTGAGAGATCGTGCCCGGCGACGGACGCCGGGTGCCGGCCACACGCACGTGGGCCGGCCATCGATCGACCCAATGAGGAGGGAACCCCATGCACCGCATCTTGACCCAGCGCGCCGCGACCCGAGGCCCACGAGCGTCGGCCGTCGCCAATGCCAACGCCAATGCCGGCCGCAGCTCCGGCTCTGGCCCCAGCCCCGGCTCTGGCCCCAGCCCCAGCCCCAACTCCGGCTCCAGGCCCGGCTCCGGCTCCGGCTCCACGCCGAGCTTCAGTTCTTGCCGCAGCTCGTGGCTCGCCGCCGCGCTCTCACTGGCCGTCGCCGGATTTTCGCACGCGGGCCCGGAGTGGGAGGAACGCACCGGGACGGACGCGGGCCCATTGCCGGCGTCGGCGCAGCCGGTGGCCCAGGTCGGCGGGGGACCACTCGCTTCGATCAAGGGAGAGCTTGGCGGCCTCGCGCCACTCGGCGGCGACTTCCAGGACATGTTCCGGATCTTCATCAGCAACCCGGCGACGTTCAGCGCGGCCGTCTTCGACGACAAGGGCGAGGGCTTCGACACCCAGATCTTTCTCTTTGACAGCTTCGGTCTCGGCTTCCTGGCCAACGACGACGCGGGCGCTGGAGCGCCGCCGTCCGCGGCCAGCTTCATGGGCAACATGGCGAACGACGGGACGTTTCAGACCGTCGTCACGCCCGGCATCTACTTGCTCGCCATCAGCGGCAGCGATTCGGACCCCTTCGGAGACACGGGCGAGATCTTCTTGATGCCGCCGGGATCGACCGAAGTCTCCGGCCCCGACGGCGGAGTCTCCACGCCGGTGAGCAGTTGGGATTCCGATGGCGAGCGCGGTTCATATACGGTCAAGGTCACCGGATGTCAGTTGATTCCGATCCAGCCGTGCCCGGGCGACTTCAACGGCGACAAGATCGTCGGCATCACCGACCTGCTCTTGTTGCTTTCGTACTGGGGTCTGTGCATCGAATGCCCGTTCTCGATCGACGGCAACAACATCGTCGACACGACGGACTTGATTGATCTGCTGGCCGTGTGGGGGCCGTGTCCTTGATCTGAGGTTGGGCGGTCCGCCTGGCTTCGAATGCACGGGGTGGTTCATGCCGCTGGCGGCGATGTCGAGCGGCAGACGTCCGAGGACATCGATCTGATGTCAAACGAACATGCCCTCGTGTTCGTTGGGTTTCATTGGTGATTCGGTGACGCGGCATGGTCCGCGGCGTTGGCAACCGCGCTGTCCTTGGCGTGCTCATCTGCGTTGTCGGGGGCATCGATTCGGCGAGCGCGCGCGTCTCGATCGGCGATGGCCGCGTTCAGGCGAGTGAGGAGCGACGGCTCCGCGTTGGGCCAGAGCGCTTGGGACGCGTCGGCGTGGCCGCTCGCGACAAGTCGATCGGCCACGGCCGCGGCCCGCCGCAGGCGGTCGAGGTCGGCGGCTCGTTGGGCCGCGACTTGGGCCGCGGCGCCGGTGAGCAGTTCGGCGGCTGCATCGGGGGCGCCGGTGATCGAGCGCCAGGCGGCAAGATCGACGGCGATGGCGGCGGCGGCGGGATGGTCGGGTCCGCGTGCCTCGAAGACCAGGGTCTGGGCGCGCTCGAGGTCCGCGATGCGATCGGCCGCATCGCCGGTGACCCGCAGCGTGTTGTCCAGCCCCACAAGGCCGCGTTCGGTCAGCGCGGTCACGAGCGGTATCGCGGCCTCCGGGACGAGGCTGACGCGGGCGACGGCGTCATCGAGATCGACCAACGCGTCGTCGGATCGGCCGGCCAGGCGTCGGACGCGTCCGCGCTCGATGAGCGTGCGCCCGATGTTCACGTGGTCGTCGGGGTCCAGCGCGACCTTTGCCGCGAGCGCGGCATCGAGGTGGGCTTCCGCCGCGGCAAGCTCGCCGAGGTTGCCGAGCATGCGCCCGAGGTTGTGGGCGGCGGTGGCGGTGCCGATATGCACGTCGCCCTCGGTGGCGAGCATGATTTCGTGGACGGAAGCAAACTGGACGGCGGCTTCGGCATCGCGGCCGAGGCTGATCAGCAGCACGCCGTAGCCGTTGCGCCGTTTGGCGGTATCGAGATGGCCGGCCCCGCGGACGGCGATGGTGGTGGCCAAGGCCTCGCGGTAGAGAGGACGAGCGGCGTCCAGGTCGCCGCGGCGCCGGTGGCTGGCCCCGAGGTGGGCCTGCGTCTGGGCCAGCGCGGCGCGGCCATCGGCGTCCACCGCGCCCGCAATACGTCCAGGGATCGCGGCTTCATAGGCGGCCACCGCGGCGGTGATATCGCCGGCGGCATAGTGCACCCGACCCAGGAGGTCATGCAGGCGTGCGAGCTGTACATCGGATTCGCCCGCCTGCTCGCCGGCCTCGAGCGCCTCGCGGGCGGTGCGGACAGCGTCCACGTACTCGCGAGCATCGAACTCGGCGCGGGCCAAGGTGCTGAGCATGCGAAAGCGAAGTTGCGGCTCGTCGGGAAGCTTCTCGCGCATCGTCCCGCCCATCGCTTCGAGGACGTCGGCCATGTTCACCGCTTCGTTGGACTCGTCGCGGACGGTGGCGTCGACCATGTCCATGAGCGAGGCGGTGAACGAGCGATTGCGATCGAGGGCCCGGGCGTACCGCACGCTCATCACCGTGCTCACGATCGCGAGTCCGACGACGGCGGTTGCCGCGGCCGACGCCAGCGGGTGGCGGCGCACAAAGAGGCGGACGCGGTGCAGTCGACTCTCGCGGCGGGCCAGCACGGGACGTGACGCAAGGAACCGGTCGAGGTCTTCTCGCAGGTGCCCGGCGGTGGGGTAGCGGCGGGCCGGGTCCACGGCCAAGCACCGCATGATGATCGTCTCAAGGTCGCGATCGAGCCCATCGATGGACCGCGATGGCGGGGCGATCTCGGTACGACCGCGTTCGACGGCATCCGCCAAACTCGTGGGATTCGGCCAGGGCCGGGTGCCGGCCAGCGCTTCATAGAGCATCACGCCCAGGGCAAAGACGTCGGCCCGCACGTCAACCCCGCCGGGGGCGGCGGCAAGTTGCTCGGGTGCGGCGTACACCAAGGTGCCGAGGATTGCGCCGGTTTCGGTCACCGCATGGTCGCC
Source organism: Phycisphaerales bacterium (assembly GCA_045106735.1). GTDB lineage: Bacteria > Planctomycetota > Phycisphaerae > Phycisphaerales > SM1A02 > JBGCEZ01. The sequence continues at coordinate 12,926 of JBGCEZ010000015.1, forward strand.
GCCGCGCACGGGGCGAGCGAGGCCGAAGTCGAGCACCCGCGGGGCGCCGGCGTCGTCCACCAGGACATTGCCCGGCTTCAGGTCACGGTGCATCACGCCGAGCCGGTGGGCCGCCTCGACCGCCGCGGTCACGTCCCGGATCAGCGTGGCGACGGAGCGGTCACGGTCACGGCCACGGCCCGATGGCCCGGCCGCGGCCCGGAGATCCGCCGACGCCGCATCGAGGCGCCGGCCCTCAACCAGTTCCATCGCCAGCCACGCACGGCCGCCGGGCGTCACGCCGCCGTCGAAGACCGTGACCACGCCGGGGTGACGCAGGCCGGCCAGGACTTCGATCTCTCGCTCGAGTCGGCGGCGTTCTCGATCCCCAGCAAACGCGCCGCGCGTCAGCATCTTCAAGGCGACGGCCCGGCGGGTGGCGGTCTGGGTCGCGCGGTACACGATCCCTTGGCCGCCTCGTCCGAGCTCGCCGCTGACGACGTAGCCGGCGACGGGTTCGCGGGTGGCGGGGGTGGTGGCCTCGCCGTGATTCGCTGCGGCGCCCGGCGGCGGCGTCGCGCGGGAACCGGCGGCATTCGGGCCACTTGGCGAAGCGGCATCGCCGCCCGCGCTTCCCGCGGCCACCAACAGGTCGCCCAGAAGCGCGTTGTCCGCTCGGATCCGATCGACCTGGGCCCGGAGGTTCGGATCAGCCTCAATCGCTTCGGCCACGGTTGGCGTGACATGTCGGCCGCCGGCGTATCGCTCGAGATCCTCGAGGCTCGGCGGTTTCGGGCCGCTTGCCGCGAACTGAGGATTCGATCCGGCATCAGGCCGCCCATCAGCCCGCCCATCAGCCCGCCCATGGGGCGGCTCATCGGACTGGCCGTCGGGCCGCGGATCGGGTTGTTCCTGGGGGTCGCTCATGGGGCGTTCGTCTGCTCCATGATGCCTGGGGCGGTCGCCTGATGCACGCGATGGAGCGAATTCGCGCGTGATCAATGGCCGGCGACGCTGGAATCTGGCGTTTTCGCGGCAGAGCCGGGGAGTTCTCGCCCGTTCCACCGCCCGCTCGCCGTCGCCGTGGTTCATACACTCGCCGCATGTCCGACTCATCCGCCGTCGCTCCGCCCACGAACGCCGAGATCTCCGATGTCTTTGGCCGCATGGCCGAGCTGTCTGAAGTCCTCGGTGCCAACCGATTCAAGGTCATCGCCTTCCAGAAGGTCGCCCGCGTACTTCGCGAGCTCCCCGGGGCCGCGGCCGAACTGTCGGCCAAGGAACTCGAAGCGCTCGACGGCGTTGGCAAGGGGGCCGCGGGGCGGATTCGCGAACTCGTCGAGACCGGCCGAATCGCCGATCACGACGCACTCGCGGCGGAAGTGCCCGAGGGTGTGCTCCAGGTCATGCAGGTGCCAGGCATCGGCCCCAAGTCCGCCGCACTCTTCTGGCGGACGGCCGGCATCACCGATCTCGAGTCGTTGGCCGCCAAGTTGGACGACGGATCACTCGCCGAACTCAAGGGCTTTGGCCCGAAGAAGATCGAGAACATCAAGAAGAGCCTGGCTTTTGCCGCCAGCGCCGGCGATCGCACACGCATCGGCACGGCGTGGACGCGGGCCGAGGCCATGGTCGAACACTTGCAGCAGATCGACGGGGCCGAGAACGTGGCCTTCGCCGGTTCGCTGCGGCGCGGCCAAGAAACGATCGGCGACATTGACATTCTCGCCGTGGCTGAGGGTGAAGCCGTCGGACGGATCTTTGATGCGTTCACCGCCCACGAAATCGTGACCGAAGTGCTCGTGCGAGGTGACACGAAGTCAAGCGTCCGCACCAAAGGCGGCATGCAGATGGACCTGCGGGTGGTGGCCGCCGAGAGCTTTGGCGCCGCCCTGATGTACTTCACCGGCTCGAAGGAACACAACGTGCGGGTGCGCGAACGCGCCCAGCAGATGGGCTGCACGCTGAACGAGTACGGACTTGTTCGCACCGGTGACGCGCCGAAGAAGAACATTCGCGTCACCGGCGCAGTCGCCGCCGCCAACGAAGGCGATGTCGTCGCCTCCAAGACCGAGTCCGACATCTACGCGGCCCTCGACTTGGCCTGGATTCCGCCGGAACTCCGGGCCGACCGCGGCGAGCTCACCCTGGCCGAAGCCGGCGACATCCCGGATCTGATCGACGTGGTCGACGTTCAGGCAGAACTGCACAGCCACACCACCGCATCCGACGGCGTTTGGTCGATCGAAGAACTCGCCCGCACGTGCGCCGCCCGCGGTTTCCACACGATCGCGGTGACCGACCACTCACGAAGCCAGGTACAAGCCCGCGGCCTGTCGATCGAACGGTTGGAACAGCACATCCTGGACATCCGCGCCGCGGCGAAGAAGCTTGAAGGCGTCATCACGGTGCTCGCGGGCAGTGAAGTGGACATCCTCTCCGACGGCAGCCTCGACTATCCGGACGAACTGCTGGCCGAGCTCGATGTCGTCGTCGCCTCGCCGCACGCGGCGCTCTCGCAGGCGCCCAAGGTCGCGACCAATCGACTGCGGGCGGCGATCGATCATCCACTGGTGACGATCATCGGCCATCCCACCGGCCGGTTGACCATGAGGCGCGAAGGCCTCTCGCCCGACATCACCGAACTGTCCAAGGCGGCCGCGGCCCGCGGTGTGGCCCTTGAAATCAACGCCAACCACATGCGGCTCGACCTGCGGGACATCCACGTGCGGGTGGCGCTCGACCACGGCGCGAAGCTGGCCATCAACTGCGATGCCCACAGCGAGAAGCACCTGGATCACCTGCGCTGCGGCGTGATGACCGCGCGGCGCGGCGGCGCGACCAAGGCCGATGTGGTGAACTGTCTCGAGGCGGAGGCGTTGCAAGCGTGGCTTGCGTCGACGCGCGCGTCATGACCCTACGCGGCCTGCGGATGACGCGCGGCGCGTTCCCGGCGTCGGATGGCATTCCATCGCGGTGGGCTCAACGGTACAGTCGGGTCCTGGGATGAGGCCATGCGTGCGCAGGAGCACGTGCCGCTCATCTCGTCTTCGCCTCCCGATCCCCGGAGTCGCCGTGACCATGATTCGCCTGCTTGTTCTGCCGTCCTTCGGGCTGGCCGCCGCCGCGACGCTCTCGATGACCGCCGCCGCGACCGCCGCCGCGACTGCGACTGCCACTGCCGCGTCCGCTGCCGCGTCCATTGCCGCGTCGGGTGCCGCGTCGGGTGCCACGTCCGCTGCCGCGTCCATTGCCACATCCGCCAGCCAGTCCCCCGGGCCGATCAACGAGGTCGCCGGGCCGCTGACGGTCTTGGACGACGACGGGGGCTGGTGTTGGTTCCAGGGTGAAAGGGCGGTCATTGTGGACGACACGCTGCTCGTGGGCACGGTCTCGACCGGTGGGCGGGAAGCCGGGCGGCGGGGGGACATCAATCTCCTGGTGCACGATCTGGCGGCCGCCGAAACCCGCACTGTTGAATTGCACGACCGGCTCGAGTCCGATGACCATGACTCGGCGTCGATCACCATTCTGCCCGACGGCCGCGTCCTCACGCTGTACAGCCGCCACGGTTCCGACGACTTGGTGCGGTCCCGCACGAGCCTCACCGCCGATCCGCTTGGCGGGTGGACCGATGAGCGATCATGGTCCGGCCGCACTGAAGGCCGCGGCGTGACGTACAGCAACACCTTTCGGCTGGCCGGCGCTGGCGTGTTGCGGAACTTCTACCGCGGCGCGGGCTGGGATCCGGCGATGATTGAATCGGCCGACGACGGGGGGACATGGTCCGCCCCGCAGTCGGTCCTCGGCGGCCCTGGCCGCCCGTATCTGCGGTACGCCTCCAACGGACGCGACGCCGTGCACTTCGCGGTCAGCGAGCAGCATCCACGCAATGCTGACACCGGTATCTGGCATGGCTCGCTCGTCGGGGATGCGGTTCGCAACAGCCAAAGCGTCGTCGTCGGCCAGATCGGGGCGGGAGCGCCGCCATCGGAAGCGCTCACGCAGGTGTTTCCTGGATCGCCCGATGCCGTCGCCTGGTGCAACGACATCCGGCTCGATGGCGCAGGCCATCCGGTCATCGTGTTCAATGTGCAGGCCGATGGGCGAGGTCTGCGGGCCGGCCAGGGCGGCATGGACCACCGCTACTGGTACGCCCGGTACGACGGTCTCGGCTGGCGCACGAGCGAGTTCGCCTTCGCCGGAACGCGCCTCTACGCGGGCGAAGACGACTACACCGGCCTGGCCACCCTCGATCCGCGCAATCCAAACATCGTCTACTTCTCAACCGATGCGGATCCGCGCACGGGCGCCCCGCTCATCAGCCGGGCCGACGGGCAGCAACGCCACGAGATCTTTCAGGCGATCCGTACGCCAGACACTTCGCCCGATGCACTTCCGGGCGCCGCGACGTGGACGTTCCGCCCGGTGACGCGCAACTCCGCCGTGGACAACATCCGTCCCGTCGTGCCGGTAAGCCACGGCGACGGCCCGGACGACGTCGGCCCCAACGCCCAGACCACCATCGTGCTCTGGCTGCGCGGCGACTACCGCACGTACCAGGACTACGACTTGGCGGTGGTCGCCGCCGATGTCACCGGCAACCTCTCGGAGCTGCAGCCCGCGGGCAACGCGGGCGGCGGCACGCGGATGGGAACCTTCGATGCCGCGCTCAACGTGCCGGCGATCGATGCGGTGGCCGGGGCGGTGGCCCAATGGCAGATGAGCAACGAGAGTCGCCACCCGAACTGGGACTGGCACGAAGCCGCGTTCGCCATCGGCCTGGTGCAATGGGCGGACACGACGGACGATGCGGCGATTGTCGCGTGGGCGGCCGAGCGGTTTGCCGCGATGGACTACACGCTCGGGCCGCGGATCCACATGGCCGATGATCACGCGATCGGGGCGGCCTATCAGCATCTCGCCCGAATCACCGGCGACCCGAGCATCTTGGCCGCGACCCATGCCGGCATGCGTAGCTTCATGGAGCAGCCGCAGAATGAGTCGCTGGAATGGGGCCGCGGCATCCACGACCGCGAATGGGCGTGGTGCGACGCGCTGTTCATGGCCCCGCCCACGCTCGCCGCCACGACCGAGTTCACCGATGATCCTGCGTTCATGGAACGGGCCGACCGTCTGTGGTGGAAGACGACCGACTACCTGTACAACGCGGACGACGGTCTGTTTCACCGCGATTCGCGGTACTTCACGCAGCGCGACGCGGGTGGCCGGCTCATCTACTGGAGCCGTGGGAATGGCTGGGTCATCGCCGGACTGGTGCGCATGCTCGAGATCCTGCCAGACGATCACCCGAGCCGCGGGCGATACATCGCGCTGCTGCAGGAGATGAGTGCGGCCTTGGCCGCGTGCCAGCGCGAAGGCGGCCACTGGTCGAGCAGTCTGCTGGGCGATCCCGCGCCGCCGACACCCGAGTCGAGCGGAACCGCGTTTTTCTGCTTCGCCATGGCCCGGGGCATTCGCGAGGGGTGGCTCGACGCGGCGACCTACATGCCGGTGGTCGAGCGCGCGTGGCGGAGCCTGGTGGCCAGCGTGCACGAAGACGGCCGCATTGGCTGGGTCCAGCGTGCGGCGTCGGCTCCCGGCGGAGCTGGCCCGCGCGAAACCGAGGTGTACGCGACGGGCGGATTCCTGCTCGCTGCGTCGGAGATGCGAGCGATGGCCGCGAAGAACTGAATGGCCCCGGCCGGCCGGGCCGGCTGGCGTCTTGGGCTCGCGTACGTCCGGGGCACCGAAGCCCGCGGGGCTTACGAAGTTCGTGGGGCAGGGGAGCCCGTGGGGCTTACGAAGTTCGCGGGGCAGGGGAGCCCGCGGGGCTTACGAAGTTCGCGGGGCAACGGAGCCCGTGGGGCTTACGAAGTTCGTGGGGCAACGGAGCCCGCGGAGCAACGAAGTCCGCGAGCCAACGAGCGCCGCGCGTCACTCCGTCGCAACGTCCGCGTAGGCTGCTTCCAGCTCTTCCATGATCCCGCGGAGCCGCTCGGTCACGCGGCTCTTGGCCACGTAGACATCGTGCCGGGTCATGTCCAGGGCCTCGGCCACGTCGGCCGCCGCTTGCTGCTGGATCACCAGGAGTTCGAAGGCGGTGATCGTCTTCTCATTCGTTCGGGTCTCGCGGAGTTGGCCGAGGGCCTCACGCAGCATCGCGCTGCGCTGCTCGCGATCCCAGAGCACCGTGAGTTCCGCTTCGTCTTCCAGGTTCACGATCGCGGTGCCGGCGGCCATGGCCGGGTGGCGGGCGGCGTGGCGGCGCAGGTCGAGCACGCGGTAGCGGGCGATCGTGAGCAGCCACGAACGCAGGCGGCCGCGCTCGCGTTCGTACTTGCCCTCGCGGTACTCGCGGACAAAGCGCGTCAGCGTTTCTTGGGCGACGTCGGCCGCGTCGGCCTCATCGCAACCGAGACTCCGCGCAAACCCCACGATGATCGGCCGGTAGCGGACGTCGAACCGCAGCCAGGCCGCATCATCGGATGCATCGTGCAGGGCGTTCAGAAGTTCGGTCGTGGTGCGGGTGACGTCGCGGTCGGCCATCGAGAGCCTCCGGGTTCATTCGAACGTCGCGGCCACGCCCGCTGCCTTGGCCAGCCGCTTGGCGTACGACCGAGCGCTGCTCTTTGCCCCGCCGCCAAAGAGCAGCGCCCAGCGGAACAGCGGAACGTGCCACGTACCGACGGGCAATTCGATTTCAAAGTCGCTCGTCAGCCGCGTGGAGGTGCCGGCTCGCTCAAAGGCGACCGAGCTTCGGGCCGACATGCTCACTTCCGAGTCGGTCAGCCGCCGCACAAAGGCCGCCGCTGGCTCACCCTCGGCGGTCTCGCCGCCCGGCGATGTCGACGACTCCGTCACCACGGTCACGTGCGACTGCCCAATGTCCTCTACCCAGGAAGCCAGGCCGGACACGTCCGGCAGGCGTTCGACGCTGCGGACCCGCATGCTCACCGGAGCGTGCTCAACCGCCGCCGCGACTTCCCAGACGCGCTCCAGCGGCGCGGGAACGGTGGCCACCGCCTGCCCGGTCCAGCGGGCCGGCAGGGCGTACCCGGCGACGAACACCAGGCCGGCGAAGACAAGCAGCCCCAGAATCGACCAAAGGATGATCATGGTTGCCTTTATACCACCGCGCTTCCGTCCTCGGCATCCGGCCGCGACCGCCGTGGACGCGGCCATCGGGCATACAGTGGCGGGCACGCCGGGCGTCGCCGGCCGTTCTTCCTCTGGAGTCCACCCCGTGGCCAAGTTCACGCTCGCGTTCGGCGTCCTGCTCATCGCCCTCGGCCTGTTCGCGTACTTCGTGCTCGCCGACCAAGCCAGCATCACGGCGATGATCCCGAGCTTCTTCGGGGTGCTCTTCGCGATCCTTGGGGCGGTGGCGATGAAGCCGAGCCTGACCAAGCACGCCATGCACGGGGCCGCGGCCCTCGGCGTGCTGTCCCTGCTGGGGACTGGCCGGTCTCTGACCCAGCTCCCGGCACTCGTCCGCGGCGAGGAACTGGCCCGGCCGACCGCCGTCCAGGTCCAGGCGATCATGTTCGTTCTGTGCTTGATCTTTGTCATCGCCTGCGTGATGAGCTTCATCAACGCCCGCAAGGCCCGGCAAGCCAGCGGTGGGTGAAGGCGAGCGGCCACCGGCGCCGTTCGCGGGGCGTCCATTTCTGTCCTTGCGGCTCCCGCGACGTCAGCCGTGGACCCGGCGCGACGTTTTTTCGGCGCTGGCGATCCTCCTGCTGGCCATCGCGCCGATGCTGATGCTCCGCGCCGCGTTCGTCCGCCTGGACACGATCGTGGACGAAGCGTGCGGCGTTCCGCTGACGATTCTGGTCGACGCCGACGGAACGCAGCGGCCGTTCATCGGCGACCCGAAGTCCGGCGGCTCCCTGCCGGCCGTCCTGTTGGCGGACGAGCAGGCGGTGGCGGCCATCCGCATCACCCGCTTCATGATGCCCCGAGACCTTCCGCTCACGCGTTGGACCGACGAGGTCGGTGCGACGGTCTGTGTACGAAACGCGCTCGGCTCGGTGGGGCCGGACCGCTCGGCCGACGCAGCCGACGCAGCCGACGCGCCCGACGCGTCCGACGCACCTGACGCCCCCAACGCATCAAGCCCGACCGACGGAGCCGAGCCTCAGGCGATGCTGCAGGCGGCATGGGCTGACGTTCCGTGGACCGCCGACCTGCCGGTCCCGCCGATCAACGGCCCCCGGGCATTGCCGGACGTCTCGCGTTGGGCCGGCGGCGGAACGGGACCACTCGACGGCCACCTGGTCACCTCGTGGACGGTGGCCATGATCGCCGCCGGCGCGATGCAGCTCTCAATGGTCATCATCGTGTTCCGCCTCGTGCGCCGGCAGATCCAGCAGAGTTGGCGCCGCGGCCGCGGCCAGTGTGGGGCGTGCGGGCACCCGGCGATCGCCGGTGTCGGAGCGGTCTGCCCGGAGTGTGGCACCCGGTACGATGCATCAGGCAGCGAGGCCGACCCAGGAGCCGACCCAGGAGCCGACGCGGCGGACACGGTGTAACTCCGCCCGCCCGCCCGCCCGCCACGCCGCCCGCCTCCGTGCATCCCCCCCTCCGGCCGGCGTCCCGACTTGATCGGACCGTTCACCGATGCCAACCCCGCCACGGACGCGCCGCGATTGGATCCTCGCAACGCTGCTGCTCGCGGTGGGCGTGGCCGTCATCCCGCTGTTGATCGTCGCGATGCGAAGCCGGGTTGCCGCCGCCGAACGGGCGTGCGTCGATCCCGTGATTGTGCTGGTGGATCGCATCGCCAGCGATGATCCGATCGCTCGCCGGGTCAACCCGTCGCCGGGGCAATCGAACCTCACCGGCGATTGGATCCTCGACCGCATGGTGGCCGAGGACGCCAACGTGATCGTGGTCTTTCGCCGCGACACGATGCCGCGATCGCCGCTGCTTCATCGGTGGGACGACGACATCGATTTCACGATGACCGCGCGAAGTCAGGATGCCGATGCCATCGCCGCCGGGCCGCCCAAGATCGTGACCGCCGCCTGGAACGCCACGCCGTGGGCCCGCGATGCCGCGGCGCCCACCGTGCGCGGATCGCAAGCCGCGCCCGGCTTCCGGCGATGGACCGGCTTCGGCCAAGGCCCTCGCAACGGCGGCATCGAGTTCGGCTGGCTGTTCGTGCTTGGGGCGGTGGGGGCCATCGTGGCCGCGTCGATCTTCTTCGCCATCGCACGCGCGTGGCGAGCGGTCCGGGCTCGCCGGCGCTGGGTCCGGGGTCAGTGCCCCGGCTGCGGGTACCCGCTCAGCGGCGACCGCGGCGGCGCGTGCAGCGAATGTGGTGCGCGCCGAACGTCCGCCCCGTCATCCGGATGAGTCCGGCTCCGCGGGGGGACTGCCGGGACACGCCACGTTCGCGTTCCATGCCGCCGGAATCAGTCCGTGCCTTGGCCGTGCAGCGCCCGCTCTTGCTTGAGCTTGAAGCGCATCAGCGGCAGCATGAGTCGGTCCATCAACTTCGGCTTGACGCCGTGCTTCTCGAGCACCGCGCACACGTCCTTGTGACGCAGCGCCGCGGCCAATGACCAGCAGATGCGCGCCTGCTTGGTCTTCTCGTCCCACTTGAGCCCGTGCTCGAGCATGGCATCCACGATCTCCGCCTTGCCTTCGGCGCAGGCGGCATTGATCAGCGGAAACTCCGGCGTCGGGGCCAGATGCACGTCAGCGCCGGCTTCCAGCGCCTTGCGCGCCGCATCGGCGTCACCGCGGATCAGGGCGCGAACGAGTCGTTGGTCGGGGGATCCGCGTCGGCTCACAGGTTCCCCCGTCGATCTTGCTCGAGCTCCAGGGCTTCGAACAGCGCCTTGAAGTTGCCCTTGCCAAAGCTCTGGCTGCCGCGGCGTGAGATGATCTCGAAGAACAGCGTCGGCCGGTCTTGCAGCGGCTTGGTGAAGAGCTGCAGCAGGTAACCCTCGTCGTCGGCGTCGACCAGGATGCCGAGATCCTTGATGCGCTCGTGGTCTTCCCGCACCGGTTCGTGGCCGTGCTTGGTCAGGATCGTGTTCACGCGGTCCCAGACGATCTCGTAGTACGTGTCCGGCAGGCTGAGGAAGTCCACGCCGCGGGCGCGGAGGGCGGCGACACTGGTGAGTTCGTCGTCGGTCCGCAGGGCCACGTGCTGGACGCCGGGCTTGCCGTCGTGCCACTCCAGGTACTCCTGGATCTGGCTCTTCTTCTTGCCTTCGGCCGGCTCGTTGATCGGCATCTTGATGAGGTGGTTGCCGGAGGCCATCACCTTGGACATCAGCGCCGAGTACTCGGTCGAAATGTCGGCGTCGTCGAAGTGCTTGAACATCTCGAAGCCGAGAACGTCCTCGTACCACTGGACCCAGTAGTTCATCTTGCCCTCTTCGACGTTGCCCACGCAGTGGTCGACGTACTTGAGGCCGCAGGGATGGGCGAGGTTGTACTCGTTCACCGACAGCGGGCCCATCTTCGCGTAGCCGGGCATGAAGTGCCCGCCTTGCTTGACGGTGGGCAAGCTGTAGTCGCCGGAGCGGCTGACGAAGCTGTGCTGCGCCCGGCCGTACGCCTGGATGCCGGCCATCGTGACGGTGCCGCGATCGTCCTTGAGCGTGATCGGCTCGTAGGCCGATTCGCCGCCGTTGCGGATGGCCTGCTCGTACGCGGCCTCGGCGTCGAAGACGGTCAGGGCGATGTCCTTCACGCCGTCGCCGTACTTCAGCACCTCGTGCTGCGCCGGGTGGGTGGGCGTGAGGCCGGTGGTCAGGACGAAGCGGATGTTGCCCTGGGTGAGCAGGTAACTCGCTTCCTCGCGGCTGCCGGTCGTCAGGTCCTGGTACTGGGCAATCTGGAAGCCAAAGGTGTGGGCGTAAAAGTACGCCGCCTGCTTGGCGTTGCCGACGTAGAAGCGGACGTGGTCGACGTCGACGAGCTGCAGCGGATCGGTTGATCGGGCGGCGGCATCGGACGTGCTCGGGGTCGGGGCGGTGGTCATCGCGGGGGCTCCCAGGGGATCGGCAGTCGCGGCCCGAAGGCCGTTTCGGACCTTAGCAGTCCGTTGAAGAAGCCCGTCTCGTCCTGAGTGCGGTGCTTCCGTCCCTCGCGCGGAGCTGAATTGAAGGCATATCCACTCGATACGCCGAGATTCGGCGACGAAGCGAGGGGCGGAATGATCGTGCTCAGGACGGGGCGGGGTTTTTCAACGGGCTGTCAGATGATAGTCGATGGCGAGGGCCGCTCGATCGCCGGCGGGGCAGGAGCTTGCGGGCTTTGGCGACGGTTGTGGGCGGCCGATCGCTGGGGGTTCGGGGCATGGTGGGGAGGTCCTGGGGCGCAGGCTCGCGGGGCGGCCCTACAGTGTTTGGCAGGCTCGCCTCCGGATCGCAGTCGGGCCGCTCCGAGACCGCAGGACCCATCCGCCCATGGCCAAGAGCAAGCCAACCACGCCCGCCATCGAGACCGTCGAACCGATCGGCACCCGCGTGCTCATTCGCAAGGATGAGGACAAGAAGCAGACCAAGAGCGGGATCCACCTGCCCGACAAGATCGAGATCCCGACCCTGACCGGGCGGATCGTGGCGATCAGCTTGCAGGTCGAGCACGACGACGACTACCCGATCCGTCAGTACGACCGGGTTCTGTTCAACCCCAAGCGAGCGATCCCGGTGGACTTCGAGGGCGACAACCGCCTGTTCGTCGTCCCGGTGGAAGACGTGGTCGCCGTGTTCCGCCGGGAGTAGGCCGGTGTCTGCATCCGACTCTCGCTCGCCGGCCGAACCGGGGGGCGTGCCTCCGGCCGAGACGTCGCCCGAGTCGTCGCCCGGAACGTCGCCCGCGCGGCCAAGCGCCGACTCCGCGGCTTCGCCTGAGTTCGGCCCGGACCCTCGGCCGGTCCCGCGCCTTCGCGGTCCCTTCGACTTCGACGTTCGCGTCCCCGGCTCCAAGAGCATCACCAACCGGCTGTACGTGCTGGCCGCGCTGGCCCGTGGACGCTCGCGCATTCGTCGTCCACTGCGATCGGCCGACTGCGACGGCTTGCTCGCGGCCATGGCGACCTGCGGCATCGGCGTGGCGTGGGACGGTCCGGATGTCTTGATCGACGGCGGCGACGGCCGGTTGCCGGGCGGCGGTTCGGTCAATCTCGGCCATGGCGGAACGCCGGCGCGTTTCATGATCGCCGCGGCGTGCCTGGCCGAGGGGCCGGTGACCGTCGACGGCTCGCTGCGCATGCGCGAACGTCCGGTGGCCGAAGGCGTGGACATGCTGCGCGAACTCGGAGCGACGATCGACTGGGCGGGCGACGATGGCCGCTTGCCGGTGACGGCGACGTCGGCGGGACTGGAAGGCGGACGGCTGCGTGTCGGGCGCACGGCCTCGAGTCAGTTCGTGTCGGCGGTGATGTTGGTGGCGCCGTGGACGCGGCGGGGGGTCACGCTTGAGCTCGGGCCCGACGCCACGAGCCCGAGCTACGTCGAACTGACGCGCCGCATGCTGGCCGAACGCGGCCTGGTCGGCGACGGGCTTGCGATTCCCGCGGCCGAGGGTGGCCTGCCGGGCTTCGACGTGGCGGTCGAGCCGGATGCGTCGAGTGCGATCTACTGGTACACGGCCGCGGCCATGACGCCGGGGGCCCGGGCGGTGGTGCGCGGTGCGGCGACCACCAGCGTGCAGCCGGATGCTCGATTGCTGGCCGCGCTGGCCGCGGCCGGGGCGACGGTCCGAGACCTGACGCTCGACGGCGAGCCGGCGGTGGAAGTGGTGGGGCCGGCCGGCGGATTGTCGGCGATGCAGCTCGACGCGTCGGATGCGCCCGATGGGGCGTTGGCGATCGCCGCGGCCTGTGCGACGGCGCCCGTCGGAGCGACCAGCCGGCTCACCGGATTGGAAACGCTGCGGGTCAAGGAGTGCGACCGCTTGGCCGCGCTGGAAACGGAACTCGGGCGCTGCGGGGTTGCGGTGCGCACGGGGCCCGATTGGATCGAGATCGACGGCGTCGGGGTGGGCATCGGGGTGGGCATCAGGGCGGGCGACGGGGATCGGAGCGGCGATGGTCCGGCGGCGGCGTCGCCCGCGATCATCGAGACCTACGACGACCACCGGGTGGCCATGGCGTTGGCCTTGCTTGGGCTGCAGCGCGGCGGAATGTCCGTCGTCGATCCGGCCTGCGTGGCCAAGAGCTACCCCGAGTTCTGGGTGGAATTGCAACGCTTGGTGGATGCGGTGGACTGAGGTGCATGCGGTTTCGCCCGCGACACCGTCTCGCGACACCGTCTCGCAGCACCATCTCGCCGCACCATCTCGCAGCATCAGTTCGCGGCGAACGAGCGACCCAACGAAAAAGCGGCACGCCCTGGGATGCAGGAAGCGTGCCGCTCGGTCATTCGGTGATTGGCCTCAGATCGCGGGCCTCAGGTCGCAGGCATCAGGTGACGACGGCGAGCACGGCCGTGGCGACCGCGGCCAGCGCGGCTCCGCAGCAGCAGATGACCGCGGTGATCATCCAGCGGCTGGCGTTCTGCACGTGCCGGGTGAACTCGACTTCGCGGCTCTTGGCTTCTTCGCCAATGCCGACCATCACTTCGTTGGACAGCGTCTGCGTTTTGGTGAGCTGCACGAGCGACTGCTCGAGTCCCTCGACCGCGTCGCCAAGTTGCTCGGTGCCGCGGTGGTTCGTGGCGAGCTGTTCGCGAATCGCTTCGAGCGCTTCGGTGTGCCGCAGGCTCGTCTCGGCCAGGGTCGAGATCGTCGCCTGCATCTGCTCGTCGCGCTGGGCGATCTGCGTGAGGTGGTCTTGGACCGCATCCACCAGGTGCACCTGGCGACGGCTCATCTCGGGGATGACTTCCATGCGGGCCGGGACATCGCTCAGCAACTCAACGATGCGATCGCTGCGGTCGGCGTGGCGATCCAGCGTCGACCCGATGTTCTCCACCATCTTGCGGAGTTCTTCCTTGTCGCTGGTGCGCGACGGCGGGCGGAGGGCGCGGGTTTCAACCACCGGGCCGTCCTTGCGTTCTGGCCCGTCAAAGTCGACGCCGCCGAAACCGTTGCCGCCGGAAGACGACTCATGGGCCGACGCGCCGGCTTCCGCCGTCGCCGTTTCGGCGCGATGCACCGCGGGGCCGAGATCGGGAACGGCGTTCATGTCGCCGTCGAGGGCGTCCATCAGACCCGAGGCCTGCGAGCCGGAGAGGGCCGGCGTGGGACGGGGGCGACGACGAAACAGATTGGTGAGCAGGGCCATGGGGGAACCTCCGTGTCTCCGGCCGGGCCGAATGGTCGTGTCGGTCGGATGATGCACGGGCCTCCGGATCCGGCCGGGCGCGTCATCCTGGGGCCATCGATCGGTCCCATACGCCGCCCCGTCCATGGGGTTCACGTGGCAGAAGGCCGTTTTCATCGATCGCCACCCCGAGGATACCGGACCAAAGCCCGAATTGGCGGGCGAAATCGGACCAGGATTGCGCGGAAGCCGTGAATCCAGCACGGGGTTGCGGCGGGCGACGGCTCCTTCGTCGGATCCACCCGCAATCCACGCTCGCCACCTACCATCCGGCCGTGAATCGGATCCACGCCATCGTCTTTGGGCTCTGCATCGGGGTGCTGGTGCTGCTGGTCGTCTGGCTGCGGTCGCCAAATACCGCCGGGACGGGGACCACACCGGGGACCGGCAGTCGCTCGCTCGGCGTTGAGGTCGTGCCCGAGCCGCCGCCGAACGTTGATCCCGAGGCCATCGGCACGCCGTTGCCGGCGTCGTTGCTGGGTGACCTGCGTTTGGTCAGCGTCTCGCCCGCCGTCAGCCGCATGCTCGTGGACATTGGGCTCGAGCCGGCGATCGTCGGCCGGAGCCGATACTGCGATTTTCTGGACGCGGAACTTCCGGTGGTGGGCGATTTGCTCGCCTTGGACGTCGAACGGTTGATCAGCCTGCAGCCCACGCATGTGTTTCGGCAGCCCGCCGCCTCGACCGACCCGCGTCCGTTGGCCCGGCTGGCCAGCGAGCGCGGATGGGCGCCGCCGATCGAAGTGCGATTCGACGGCGTGGACGACGTGCGCCGGACGCTCGGCGTCTTGGCCCGCCGCATTGGGGGGCCCGACGATCGCCGAGCCGCGATCGCCGCACGGGCCCGCGTCCTGGACGCTCGGCTGGCCGCGCTGGTGGAGCCGGCGGCGGGGAATGCGGTCGCCGGTGCGGGTGCCGGTGCCGGTGCGAATGCGAATGCGAATCCGAACGCGAATGCCTCGGGCGCGACGGCGGGCGTGGCCGCGGCGCCCCTCGAAGTGCTCGCGCTGTACGCCGTGCAGCCGCCCGGCGTTTTCGGGCGCGGCACCTTCATCGACCAGATGCTGCTCGGGGCGGGGGCCGTCAACGCCGCCGCCGCCGACGGCTGGCTCGCGTGGTCCGTGGAAGACCTCGTCACGCGCAATCCTCCGGTCATCATCCTGGTGACCGATCAACCGGCGTTCGCCGAACGCGTGCGAACGCAGGCAATGGGCGCGTGGAGCGGCCTCGGCTTGGACGCCGTGGCCAACGGCCAGGTGCACGTCGTCGCCCACCCGGACGCGCTGCGTCCGTCGACCGGATTGGCCGAGGTCGGAGTGGCTCTTCGCGCGGCGGTTGACGCGGCCCGCGCGGGCCGCAGCGGCGGGTGAGCGCGGCCGGAGCAAACCGAGGCCGACGTTGGACCGCACTGCTGTGGTTGGCCGCGGGTCTGCTCGCCGCGGCAACGATTCGCTTGACCGTGGCCCGTCCCCTGGGCGGCGGCATCGACATTGGCTGGCCCGCACCGGGAATCCTTGGATTGCGCGTGACGTCGATCGCCGCGGCGGCCTGCGTCGGGGCGTCGCTGGCGTTGAGCGGCGTGCTCTTGCAGGCGCTGCTTCGCAATCCATTGGCCTCGCCGTTCGTGTTGGGCGTGAGTTCCGGCGCGGCATTGGGCGTGGCGGTGGCCCTCGCCGCGACTTTGGCGGTGGGGGCCGGGGCGGGCGTTGAGGCGGGGTTTGGCAGCGAGGTTGGTGAGGTGGCTGGCGGCGCGTCCGGCGACGCGGCGACGGCCGCGGGTGGCGGGTTCGCGGACTTGTTTGCGCACGTCGCAGTGGCCTTGGGCGCGGGCGGACACGTTGGTCCGGCCTTCGTGGGCGCGGGGGCGGCGCTGTGCGCGGTTTTGCTCTTGGGCCGTGCGGCGGGCGGATCCGGATCGGGCTGGATCGATCCGCTGGCCACGCTTCTGGCCGGCGTGGTGATTTCGTCGGTCTGCGGGGCGCTCGTCCTGGCGATGGAGCACGTGGCGCCCGGCGGCTTGCGGCGCGGCATGCTCGCGTGGCTCACCGGATCGATCGACGAATTGATGCCGGCCGGGCAGCTTGCGCTTTGCGGAGGGGCGGCGTGCGTCGGCCTGGTCGTCGGTTGGGCGATGGCTGGATCGCTGGATGCGCTGAGCCTCGGCGAGGATGAAGCGCGGAGCGTGGGCGTGGCGGTTGGTCCGGTGCGGATTGGCTTGCTCCTGGTCGCAAGTGCGTGCACCGCGGTCGCGGTCGCCGTGGCCGGGCCGATCGCGTTCGTCGGCTTGATCGCCCCGCACGCGGCACGTGGCCTCGTGGGGGCGCGGCATGCGTGGCTGATTCCCGCCGCGACGTTGGCGGGCGCGGCCTTGCTCGTTGGTGCGGACGCGACGGCGCAGCTGATCCGCCCCGGCGGCGGACGACTTCCGGTTGGCGTGTTCACCGCCTTGGTGGGCGGCCCGGCGTTCCTGCTCTTGCTCCGGCGCGTGGGGCGAGCCTCGTGAGCGCGGACGTTGCACTGGAAGACGTGGGCGTGCGTTTCGGCCGCGTCGAAGCGGTCAGCGGCGTGACGGCGGTGGCCGCCGCCGGACGGGTGACCGCGCTCCTGGGGCCGAACGCATCGGGAAAGAGCACGATCTTGCGGACGATGGCCGGACTGCTGCGGCCCACCTGCGGCCAGGTACAGATCGGCGGCGTTTCGCCGGGGCGGATGTCGGCGCGCGATCGCGCGGCCACGATCGCCTGGGTGCCCGCCCGGCCAACGGTCGCGGCGCCGTTCACGGTGGCCGAAGTGGTGGCCATGGGGCGGCACGCCCGGCCCGCTGACCCGGCGGCCATCGCCGACGCCATGGAGCGGATGGACCTCGGCCAAATCGCCGGGCGGCGGTGGCCGGAACTGTCGACTGGGCAGCAGCAGCGGTGCGCCCTCGCGCGGGCGATGGCCCAGCGGGCCGGCGGCGGACCGGGCGTCCTGATCCTGGATGAACCCTCGGCCGGGCTTGACCTGCGGCACGTCGCGGCCCTGGGGCCACACCTGCGGGCGGCGGCAGACGGCGGCTCGGCCGTGGTTGTCGCGGTCCACGACTTGGCCCAGGCGGCCGAGTGGGCGGACGACGCCTGGCTGATCAATGGGGGCCGGCTGGCCTTGGCGGGGGACGCGACATCGGTGGTCGCATCCGACGCGATCGAGCGGGTGTTCGGCGTCCGCGTGGCCTGGGCCGACGTGGACGGGCGGCGAGTGCCGGTTCCCGTGCCGGTTGCCCGGGCCGTGAGCCAGGAGCCAGGAGCCGTGAGCCGTGAGCCTTGAGCCAGGAGCCAGGAGACTTGAGCCTTGAGCCACGAGCCTTGAGCAAGACGTCCTGAGCAAGATGCCCGAAGCCAGGCCCGGGCAGGCAAGCCCTCGAACTCAGCCCCTCGAAGCCAGGCCCCAAAGCTGACGCTCTTGATCGCGGTCGCCGCGGCGCCGCTACGATGGTTCCATGCCGCCGACCGGAGTCATCATCGTCATCTTGATCATCCTCGCGCGAGTGATCGCGTCGGCGGTGGAAAGCAAGTCGAAGAAGACCCAGGCCGACGAGCTCCGGCGGAAGCAGCTCGAGCAGCGGATGCGCGACCAGGCCAAGGCCAGCTCGACGCCCGCTGGCGGCGCGGGGGCGGATCCCCGCTCCCGGGCCGAAGAAATCGCCGCCCGCCGGCGCGAGCAGATCGACGAACTCCGCCGACGGGCCGAGGCCCGCCGAACCGGGGGAGACGCCAGCCCGGCCGGCCCCAAGTCGTCGGGCACTTCTCGCTCCGAGGTCATGAGCGACGCCCAGATTCGCGCTGGCAGCACATCCGGGCCGGTCGGCGGCGCCGCCGCCCGCGCCGGCATCCCGACCATCGATCCACGATTCCCGGCCGCCGATCCGAGCACCGTCGCCCCGCGGACCGCGCCGCCCAAGTCGGCCCCGCCGGCCGCTCCCATGCGGCGGCCCGCCGCACCGCCGGCGGCCAGCATGCCGCGCCGGGCGGATGGCCGAGCCGCTGGCCCATCCGGGCCGCCGAGCCGGAAGCAATCCCAAGTCCAGGGCCGCTCGCAGGCCGCGTCGCAACCAAAGCCGCAGACGGCTTCGAAGGCGTCGATCAAGTCCGCCCGCATCGACGCCCGTGACGAAGCCGCCCGCCTGGCCCGCGTCGCCGCCGCCGGCCCGTCGCGCACTGGCCTGTTGGCCGCCTTGAACAGCAGCAACCCGCGCGATCGCGTGCGGGCCTTGGCCCGCGACCGGGACGTCCTTCGCGACCTCTTCGTCCTCAAGGAAGTCCTCGAGCCGCCGCTGGCCCTCCGCCAATCGGGCCACGCGGGCGAGTCGTCCGGCCCCGGCGGCTGAGTCGCTTCGGGTTCCGGCCAAGGCGACGAACTCGGTCTGCCAGCACTGACCGGCAACCCTGACCGGCAACCCTGGCGGCCACCCGTGCCGGCCGGCCGTGCCAGCCACCCGTGCCAGCTACCCGTGCCGGCCGACCTTGGCCGGCCAGCCCCGCTTGCCGGTTCCGCCCGCCAGACCCAGCGACGCTCCCGCCGGCGCATCCGCCTCCGCAGCATTCGTCGGGCCAATCACACGATCTCGCACGGCCTTCGCGTTCGATCGGTTATCGCGATCGTTCGCTGACGATCGCTGCGCGTTCGCAACACTTCGATATACTCCCGGCCTCGCGGACGCGTACTCCCGCCGTCTCTCCGGAATCGACCTCGCCGTCGTCAGACCGGACGGATGGTGGACCGGTGCCGCCGCCGTGCGTCCCGTGGCGCCCACCCACCTCCCGGCCGGAATCACACGCTCATGATCGACATCCGCAAGCTCAAGGAACTCGTCCGCCTCATGGTCAACAACGAGTTGACCGAGCTGGACCTCCGGGACAGCGAGGAGCAGGTCACCCTGCGTCGCCAGTCCCCGCATGCGGCTCCCGTCGCCGTCGCCGCCCCCATGATGGCCGCTCCGGCCGCCGCGCCCGCGGCCGCCCCCTTCGGCGCCGCCCCGGCCGCACCAGCGGCGGAGGACGACGAAGCTGGCCTCGTGCGGATCGAGTCGCCGATTGTCGGCACCTACTACTCCGCCGCGAATCCCGACTCGCCGCCGTTCGTCAAGCCGGGCATGCAGGTCACGGCCGACACCACGGTGTGCATCGTCGAGGCGATGAAGATCTTCAACGAGATCAAGGCCGAGAAGAGCGGCACGATCGAGCGGATCCTGGTCAACAACGGCGATCCGGTTGAGTTCGGCCAGGCCATGTTCCTCGTTCGCCCCAACTGAGTCCGGTCCCATCGGCGTGGTTGGCGGCCCGTCGCCCGAGCGGCCGTCGTCCGATCCGTCCACAACTCCGCGCGGAGTCCGCATGTTCTCACGCATCCTCATCGCCAACCGCGGCGAGATCGCCCTTCGCATCATTCGTGCCGCCCGCGAGCTTGGCATCGAAACGGTGTGCGTCTATTCCGAGGCCGACCGCGACGGCACGTGGCTTGAGCAGGCGGACAAGACCGTCTGCATCGGCCCGGGGCCGGCGGGGGAGAGCTACCTGCGCATCGACCGGATCATTTCGGCGGCCGAGGTGACCGATGCCGACGCGATCCATCCGGGCTACGGCTTCCTGGCCGAGAACGCGCACTTCGCCGAGGTCTGCCGCGACTGCGAGATCGAGTTCATCGGTCCGAGTCCCGAGGCCATGGCCTTGCTCGGCGACAAGATCAGTTGCAAGCGCATGGCCCGCCGCACGAACACGCCGGTCTTCCCCGGCAGTGACGGCGAGATCGAAGAGCTCGACGAAGCGGTCGAGGTGGCCAAGGAAGTTGGCTATCCGGTGATCGTCAAAGCGTCGGCCGGCGGCGGCGGGCGCGGGATGCGCATCGTCCGCAATGAATCCGAGCTGCGCGAGGCGATCAACGCCGCGAAGCAGGAGGCGGCGGCCGCATTCGGCAACGGGGCGGTGTACATCGAGAAGTTCCTGGAAGCCGCCCGGCACGTGGAAATCCAGGTGATCGGCGACATGCACGGTCAGGCGATCCACCTGTCCGGCCGCGACTGCACCAGCCAGCGGCGTCACCAGAAGCTGATCGAAGAAGCGCCGCCGCCGAACGTGGACGCAGACGTCCTGGCGCGCGTGGCCGACTCGGCCGCCGCCCTCGTCCGTGAAGCGAAGTACCGCGGCGCCGCGACCTGCGAGTTCCTGATGGACCGCGAGCAGAACTTCTACATGCTCGAGGTCAACACCCGCGTGCAGGTCGAACATCCGGTGACGGAGATGATCACCGGCGTGGACATCGTCAAGGAGACGATTCGCGTCGCCGCCGGCGAGAAGCTCAGCGTGCGCCAGGAAGA
The DNA here is from genome assembly GCA_045106735.1 of Phycisphaerales bacterium. GTDB lineage: Bacteria > Planctomycetota > Phycisphaerae > Phycisphaerales > SM1A02 > JBGCEZ01. The sequence continues at coordinate 33,547 of JBGCEZ010000015.1, forward strand.
CGTCGTCGTCCGCGGTCACGCGATCGAGTTCCGCATCAACGCCGAAGACCCGGCCCGCAACTTCGCGCCGCAGCCGGGCCTCGTCGAACGCTACGACATCCCCGGCGGATTGGGCGTGCGCGTCGATACCCACGTGCGGCCGGGCTACCGGATTCCGCCGAACTACGACTCGATGATCGGCAAGCTGATCGTCCACGGTCAGGACCGGGCCGAGGCCATCGCCCGCGGGCGCAGCGCCCTCAGCGAATTCACCGTCGGCCCGATCAAGACGACGATTCCGCTGCACGAACGGCTGATGACCGAGCGCGAGTTCATCGAGGCGGACTTCGACATCCACTACGTCGAGCGGCTGCTCGAACGCGAGTGAGTGGGCGGCCCGCCTGGCCCCGGCCCGCGAGCCCATGTGCACGCCCGTCGCCTGCCGTCCGCCGCCCGTCGCCCGCCGCCTGCCATCCGCCGTCCGCCGGCCGCCGGCGTGGTCGGAACCAGCTGCACTGCTTCCTCCGTCCGCCACCAACGAAAACCGCCCGAATCCCTGGGGATCCGGGCGGTCGTCTTTTGCGAGGTGGGCGGCGGAGCCGCCGTCGGAATCAGCGGCGGGAATCCACGTTCACGTTCATCGTGCCGATGATCGTGTCGCCGACCTGCAGGGCGGTCAGCGAGACGCCGTCCGTCACGTTGAAGACGAGGAAGAGCTTCTCGGTGCCCGATGAGGACGCCCGGTCCACTTCGTCGACGCGCGAGATCGGCCGGAAGGGCTGAATGCTCATGTCGATGCGAGCGTTGCCGGCGACCTTGTAGAAGCCGATGGGGCGGTAGGTCGATCCGTCGTCGTCGATCAACTCGATCCCGTCTTCGATGCGGGCGAGCTGCCGGCGGACAACTTCATGGATGTCGGCGTTGGTCCCGGGCGTGATCTGGACTTGGACGATGCGCGAGCCATCAGTCTCCAAGAAGCCGATGATCCGCACGCCGCGGCTGACCAGATCCGGGTTCGGGGCGAAGCTGCCCTTGCCGCTCAGGATGAACCGCTCCGGGCTGATCTTCATGCCGGCGGGCACGCTGTTCGTCGAGGCGTTCAGGCGCTCGACGACGTTCGACACCTTCACCAAGTCCGAGATGTCCTGCTCCAGGACCAGTTCGCTCCGTTGCACCGACGGGGTGAGCAGGGCCACGACCGAGGGGCCCATCGCCTCTGGCACGGCGAGCTCAAAGCGGACGCCCTTGATCACCAGGAACGCGCCTCGGCGCCCATTGTGCATCGAGAAGCCGCTGGGAACCTTGAAGTCGAGCACGACGTCGACCGCCTGCTTGCCGGCCTCGTTCGTGATGACGGACTCGGTTGAGTCGAACGTGTGGTAGTTGTTCTTGCCTTCTTCGCGGCGGCCGGCGTGACCTTGGTACCAGGCCTTGGGGTAGATCACCCGCGGCTTGGCCGAACGGCTGGCCGGGGCCTCGATCAGACGCACCTGGGCCGCGGTCAGCGTCAGGCGCTGGCCGAAGTCAAAGGCGGGCGACGTGAAGTTCAGGTCGATGCCGACGAGCGTCGGATCCTCGGCCGACTGGTAGACGCCGTCGACGGTGATGCCGTCCGGGCGGGCGGTTGCCTGGCCCACGCCGGTGTACGTGTCGCGAAAGAGCGTGGCCTGGCGGTACACGTCGGGCGAGTACTGCTTGAGCGGGCGGCTCGACTTCATGGACGCGACCGACGTCAGCTCGTAGAGCGCGTTCGTGTACCGGTCGGCCTGGTACCAGAGGCTGCCGGACTCGGCCCAACGGACCTGGCCGTCCTGCCGCGATCGCTGGTAGCCCTCGTAGCCCATGATCGCCGGCTTCGACTGGATGAAGCCGAAGCCCATGACCAGCATGCCGACAACGATGGTGCCGGAGACCGCGCCCATGCCGCCGCCCACGCTCAGGTCTGCCCAGTGCGGGAAGTTGAGGTTGTTCGGGATGAGCTTGTCGAGCATCACCCGGAAGATCATCACGCTCAGGGCGAAGGGCAGCAGCAGCGATGCCCCCCAGGCCAAGCCGTGCAGCGTTGAGCTGTCTGACTTGGTAATCATCAACATGGCCAGCGGCTCCCAGACCGCAAAGGCCACGACCCCGCCGCAGAAGACGGCGACCAGGTGGAGCAGCGAGCTGAACACGCCCTGGCTTCCCCACCAGTAGGCGATCAGCGCGATGAGGCCGATGACGAGGATGTTGAAAATCACGAACATGGTGGCGTTCCCTTGAAGGGGTCCCTCGGTCGAGGGGAGATTCCGAGTGGGGCGGGGCAGTCAGCAGGGGGCGGCAGGCTCAGGCCGGCGCGGGCGCGGGCTTGGACGGCCGCTTGGCCGCCGGCTTGGGCGCGGCGGTGATCCGGGCGACTTCCTCGAGCGAGGTGTCGCCGGAGACGACCTTGGCCAGGGCGGCTTCCTGCATCTTGACCATCTTGTTCCGGCGGGCGTGGGCGAGCACGCCCTTGAGATCGCCGGTAGCCAACATCTTCCGCATGTCGCGGTCGAACTTGATGACCTCGAAGACCGCGGTCTGGCCGAGGTAGCCGGTGCCGCGGCAGACGGGGCAAGGCTCGGGCTTGTTCTTTTCCATGATCTGTCCGCCGGGGCGGAAGAGCTGCTGAACCTTGTCCTTGGGGATGCCGAGCTTGGCCAGTTGTTCGGCCGGCGGCGCATACGCCTGGCGGCAGCGGGGGCAAAGCGTCCGCATGAGCCGCTGGTTGCTCACAACCTGCAGGCTGCGGGCCGCTTCCTTGTGGTCGCCCACGAGCTTGACCCATTGCTGGATCATCTCGCCGAGGCTGCCGAGTCGCATGGGCACGTAGAGCAGCGGGCCTTCCATGCCGGGACCGACGCAGACCTTGGCCGTCTCCTGGTCCTGGACGAAGCCAGTCTGGACGATGTCGGGATCGCGGCGAAGGATCGAGCGAAGCTGCTCGCCGTACGCCGGGGCGTCCGGGCCTTCTTCGAACTCGACGTGGTCGACGCCGTCGAGGCGAAGCTCAACTTCGCGCTCGAAGCTCTTGATGTTCGACGTGTACGCGTCGTGGCGACCGAGCATGCTGTAGATGCTCGAGCGCAGTCCCTGGCCGGCCGGGGCGCCGACGAGCACGATGCCGTGCCGCGTCTCCTCTTCCAGCAGGGGATCGAAGCGGGCGACCTGCATCGGCAGCAGGCCGAGGAGATCGAAGGGCCGCGAAAGCTGCTTCGGGCGATCGATCTCGACGCGGAGGTTCAGGCCGTTGGACGAACCGGCGGTGGTCACCGTCATCTCGGGCTGACCGCTGGGGCCGCTCACGCGGAACGTGCCACGCTGGCGGCGTCGGCGGTCGGTCACGTCCATGCCGGCGAGTCCCTTGACGAAGTCCACGACCTTCATCGCGTCTTCGACCGTGAGCGTGTCCCGCTTGTAGCGGATGCCGTCGACCGTCTGGCCGCTCGCCGCACCCTGGCGGTTGACCGCGAGTTCCACCGAGCTGGCCCGGGCTTCCATGGCCGGTCCGATGAGCTCTTCGGTGGACAGGTGCGTCATGAAGGCCGGATCTTCCTTGGACGGGACCGGGACCTTCGTCTTGTCGTGGGCGAAGAACGTGAGCACCACGTCGCGGGCCGCCTTGGCCTGCTTGCGGGCTTCCATCTTCTCACCGACCGACATGTTCGACAGCGTGAAGCGGTGCTTCTCCGGGACCTGGCCGTTGCGGACCTTCCAGTAGATCAGCACCGGCGCGGCGAGCACGATGATCGCCGCCGGCCAGCCGATCCAGAAGATCGGGACGAACAGGAACACCAGCAGGCCGATGATGCCGCCAGCCAAAAAGGCCGCGTTCCACGCCGGTGAGTTCAGGTGGAAGTAGCGCGCATCCTTCTCGAGGCGCGAGCTGACCAGCCACCCCCAGGGAATGAAAGTCAGGACAAGCAAGATCGGCTTGACCGGGTTCATCAGGAGTGCGGTCGTGGCTTCGGCGAGCATCGTGGGCATCGTGAGCATGAAGGGTCTCGGGGCGTTCGGACCGAAATCGGGGGGCGGAACGCGGCGCCGCAGAAGGGTGCGGGGCCGGATGGGAGGCCGATGATCGTGCGGGGCCGGCGATGGCCCCGCGGATCAGGAGATGCCCTTGAGGCGCATCTTGAGTTCTTCGGGCTTGGGCGTGGCCGCGAGGGCGACCTTGTGGTGGATCCACTCGTCCTCAACGAGCCGGACAAGCGACGACGTGAAGTCGACCATGCCCTCTTCGTGGCTCTTGCGGATGATGTCGAGCAACTCGCCTTCGCGTCCTTCGAGGATGTACTTCTGGACGATCGGCGTGTTCAGCAGGATCTCCACCGCGGGGATGCGGGGGACGTCCTTCTTGAGCGTCGGCAGGAGCTTCTGGTACGTGATCGACCGGAGGTTGTAGGCAAGGAGCTTGCGGAGCTGCTCGCGTTCGCCTTCCTCAAACAGGTCGTAGATACGGCCGAAGGTCTGCCACGCACTCGAGGCGTGGATCGTTCCGAACACAAGGTGGCCGGTTTCCGCCGCCCGAATCGCGGCCTCGAACGTCTCGTGGTCACGCATCTCGCCGACCAGCACCACGTCGGGGTCTTCGCGGACGAGGGCCCGCAGCGCTTCGTTGAAGTCGATGCAATCGATGCCGACTTCACGCTGGTTGATGGTGGCCTTGGAGTCCTTGAAGATGTACTCGATCGGGTCTTCGATCGTCACGATGTGCACGCGCTTGCGGTCGTTGACGTACTGCAGCATCGAGGCGATCGACGTCGACTTGCCTGAGCCGGTGACGCCGGAGAAGAGGATCAGCCCCTGGGCGCTCAAGGCGACCTCGCCGAGGATCTCGGGGATGTAGAGCTGCTCGAAGGTCTTCACGTCCGAGGTAATGCGGCGGGCGGCGATCGAGGGCTTGCCGCGGGCCATGAAGAGGTTCACGCGAAAGCGGGTGTCCTCGTCGTAGTCGTGGGCGAAGTCGATCTGGCCGTGCTTCTTGAAGTGCAGGTACTGGCCTTCGTCCAGCACGTCCTTGGCCACCTGGAACATGAGGGCCGGCGTGATGTTCTCGGTCTGAAGGCTCTTGAGCTCGCCGCGGACGCGGATGCGGGGCGGGAGGTCTGGCTTCAGGTGGAGGTCCGACGCTTCGAATCGAATGCACGCCTCGAGGTACTTCGTGAAGAACGACCGGCCCTCGCCGGTGGTCGTGCCCGCGTCGTGGTGGACGGGGGCGGCGAAATCGTCCGGGGTGGCGGACGTCAGATCGGTCTCGAGGGAGTTGACGCTCACGTCGGGCTCCAAGATGGGCGTGCTGGGGCGAAGGGCAGGGGGCCGAGCGGCCGAATCATGGCCGGCGGCCGAAGAATTCGTCGCCCGCATCGGCGGAACGCGAATCCGGGGACCGTCAGCCGACCCGGGTCGACGACGGCGAACCCGCTCCAGGGAGCGGGACCGCGGGTGAGATGGGGTGTCCGAGGTGCCCCTCAGACCCTTCCTCATCCGATCCACACCCCCGGACGGTTCCCCCGGACACGGTCCGATGGAACGGTCGGAAGGCCCGAACCGGCGGAAGCGATCGAGGATACCAAAGCGGAGGCCGCGCGCTGCACCAGAACCTTGGGGCCCAGACGGGCCCAGCATGCGGTCCAGCCCGCGGCCTGGCGTCGGGGAGGGCCAGAGTCGCCGGGCCGCTGCATCGGATCCGTGCCGACGTCCCATAGGCTTCCGCCGGGGGCGCCGGATTCCGGCCGCGCCCGCGGTGAGAGGGGGGGGGTGAGAGGGAGGTGGGAGCAGGGTGGGAGCCGGTGAGGGCGTCGAGGGGCGGCGGGCATCGGCCGGGTACTCGCGCCGCTGCTGCCGACCGGCCCGGCCCAACGGCGGCCCGCGGCGCGGCCGTCGATCGCTCCGCCGCGAAGCCTGCGTTTCCGCCTCCGGAAAGCGGTTGCGGGCCCCCGGTTTGACAGCCGCGAGGGCGACGGAGAAACTAGGACATGGAACACAGCTTTATCGACGATGGCATCACGTTTGACGACGTATTGCTTGTCCCGCAGTACAGCGAGGTCACCCCCGACCAAGCCGATACCGGGACCCGCCTGACCCGCAACATCCGGCTCAATATCCCGATCGTGTCCGCTCCGATGGACACCGTGACCGAGTCCGCCTTGGCCATTGCGTTGGCCCAGGAAGGTGGCATCGGGATCATCCACAAGAACATGTCCGACGAGGCCCAGGCCCGCGAGGTCCGCAAGGTCAAGCGGTCGGAGAACGGCGTGATCGTCGATCCGGTCACCCTCGACCCCACGGACACCGTGGCCCGGGCCGTCGAACTCATGGCCCAGCAGAACGTCTCCGGTTTCCCGGTGACCGAGGGCGGCAAGAGCGGCGGCCGCGTCGTCGGCATCCTGACCCGCCGGGACCTGAAATTCGTCGGCGACGCCGGGGCCACGCACGTTGCCGACATCATGACCAAGGAATCTCTGGTCATCGCCCCGGCCGATACCACGCCGGCGGCGGCCGAGTCCATCCTCAACCGGGCCCGGGTCGAGAAGCTCATTCTGGTCGACGAGGGCGGCAACCTTGCCGGCCTCATCACGATGCGCGACATCGAGAACATCGCCACGCACCCGCTGGCCTGCCGCGATGCCCGCGGCCGGCTCCGGGTCGGGGCCGCCGTCGGCGTCCATCAGCTCGAACGCGTGGCCGCCCTGGTCGAGGCCGAAGTCGACGTCATCGTCATCGACACCGCCCACGGCCACTCCAAGAACGTGCTCGACACGGTCCGGGCGGTGCGGGCCCGCTACGACATCGACCTGATCGCCGGCAACGTGGCCACCGAAGAGGGGGCCCGCGACCTGATCGAGGCCGGGGCCGACGCCGTGAAGGTGGGCATCGGGCCCGGGTCGATCTGCACCACCCGCGTGGTGACCGGCGTGGGCGTGCCGCAGATGACCGCGGTGATGAACGCCTGCCGGGCCGCCCGCGAGCACGACGTGCCGGTGATTGCTGACGGCGGGATCCGCCAGTCGGGCGATGTCGGCAAAGCGATCGCCGCCGGGGCGAGCTGCGTGATGATCGGCTCGTTGCTCGCTGGGACCGGCGAGTCGCCGGGCGAGTTGATTCTGCATTCAGGCCGCCGGTTCAAGAGCTACCGCGGCATGGGTTCGGAAGGCGCGATGGTCAAGGGTTCGGCCGACCGCTACGGCCAGGCCGGGATCGAGGACACGCGCAAGCTCGTGCCGGAAGGCGTCGAGGGCATGGTGCCGTACCGCGGTCCCATGGCCGACACCGTGTACCAACTCGTCGGCGGACTTCGCGCGACGATGGGCTACTGCGGCACGCCGACGGTTGAGGACCTGCGGGAGCGCCCGCATTTCGTCCGCATCAGTGGCGCGAGCCTCATCGAAAGCCACCCGCACGACATCCAGATCACCCGCGAGTCGTCGAACTACACGGCGACCGGGAAGGGGTGATGGCGGTTGGTGTGAGGTGTGTGGTGGTCGATGGGCGGCGAGTGGCGACTGGCGAACGCCGAGTGGCCGTGCGTCGGGTGCCGCGGCGCGTGACGATTGACAGTTGTTGGCGCGTCGTTCGTGCGCGCGTGAAAGGCCCGTCGCCATGCCGTACATCAACGTCAAGATCACGCGCGATGGCGTGACCCGCGAACAGAAGCGAGCGATCGTCGCCGAAATGACGGACACGCTGGTGCGCGTGCTCGGCAAGCAGCCGGAGCACATCCACATCGTGCTCGACCTGGTTGACGACGAGAACTGGGGCTACGACGGGATGCTGACGGACGAGTGGAAGGCGAAGGGCGAGTCGTAGGCGCCGAGCGCCTGCGCCTTACGTTCCCTCGGCGCGACGAATCTCCGCCTCGGTCATCGCCGCGTGATCCGCGTATCCCTCCGGGCCAGCGCCGTAGTACGTCGACGGGTCGGCGGCGTTGAGCGGCGCACCGAGTCGCATGCGCCGCGGCAAGTCCGGGTTACTGATGAACAGCGTGCCGAAGGCGACGGCGTCGCAGTGGTCGGCCGTGAGCCGCGCGGTGGCCAGGTCCTGGTCGTAGCCGCCGTTGGCGATGTACGCCCCGGCAAAGGCCCGCCGGATCGGGGCGATGATCGCATCGTCGCGCTCGCTGCCGGCGAACGACTCGACCACGTGCAGGTACGCGAGATCGAGTTCGCTGAGTCCCTCCGACAGCGCGGTGAAGGTGGCGCCCGGATTCGAATCCGAGATGTCGCCGAAGCTGCCGGTGGGCGAGATTCGGTAGCCGGTGCGGCCAGCGCCGACCTCGTCGGCCACCGCTTCGGCCAGCGCGAGCGGCAGCCGCAAGCGGTTGGCCAGCGAGCCGCCCCAGTCGTCGGTGCGCTGGTTCGATCCGTCGCGCGTGAACTGGTCGATCAGGTAGCCGTTTGCGCCGTGGATCTCGACGCCGTCGAATCCGGCCGACATGGCGTTGCGCGCCCCGTCGCGGAAAGCTTCGATGATGCCGGGGATCTCGTCGGCATCGAGAGCGCGGGGTTCCGACACCGGGACCGGACCGGTCTCGCGGCTCAGCAAGGTTTGGGCGTCGGCCCGAATCGCCGACGGGGCGACGGGGGGCGCGCCGCCGAGCAGGTCGACATGGCTGATCCTGCCGACGTGCCAGAGCTGCAGGAAGATCCGGCCGCCTTCGGCGTGGACCGCCTCAGTGACCCGGGACCAGCCGGCGATCTGCTCGGCGGAGTGGATGCCCGGCGTATAGGGATAGCCCCGGCCGTGCGGCGAGACCTGGGTTGCCTCCGAAACGATGAGTCCGGCGGAGGCACGTTGGCGGTAGTAGGTCGCGTTGAGTGCATGCGGCACGTTCCCCGGCTCGAGGGCCCGCGATCGTGTGAGCGGGGCCATGAGGATGCGATTCGGCACCTCGATCTCGCCGAGGGTGAGTGGGCTGAACAGGCCGGGGGCGGGGGCGCCAGCAGCAACGGCGGCAGCGGCAGCGGCGGTCGAAGCGGCGGAATCGGAGACGGGGTGGGACACGCGGGGGCTCCGGGGAGGATCGGATCGAGGCAGTGCCGGGCGATGCGGCAGGGCGGGCAGGCACGCCAGAACGAGGCCGGCCAGGACAGGCCAGGACAGGCCAGGACAGGCCGGGACAGGCCGGGCGAAGACCGGGCGGGGCTGGCCGAGGCGGGCCAAGCCGAGTCGGGTCATCGTGCGGCCGGCCGGCCGGGCGTGGCGGGCGCGGGATGGTAGTCGGCGAGGAAACTGTTCTATTCCCCGCGCAGCGGCATTCCGCCGGGCGCCTTCGCTTCTGGATCCCCGCTCCCGCGGCGGGGAATCCGCGGTGGAGAGAATGAGAGAGCGCTCACCAGGGCCGCAGCCGCTCGCCGGCACCTCGGCGTCCGGCGAACGCCGGCCCCGAGGATTGGTGGTCCGGGGCCGTCTTGCGCCCACGGCCCCGGACCTGATCCGCTTCCCGAGCCCTTGCGAGCCCGTTCGAATCACACCCGCGAGCCGGCGAGAGCCGTTGACATTTGGTCGCCGCGGCGTATCCTTCCTGGCTCGAAGGTCCATTGGCGCAGTTGGCTAGCGCGCTTGTATGACACACAAGAGGTCACTGGTTCGAGCCCAGTATGGACCACTTTCGAAGTGCCCCAAGTCCTGTTCACCGCAGGGCTTGGGGTTTTTTCGTTGATTCGGGCGTGATGCTGGGCCCCACGCCCGATGCCGCTCGGGCGCCTTCGTCCCCTCCGAGGGGAGCTCACCGCCGAGACGCAGACGTGGATTCCACGCGTTCGGCGGCGGCGGCGGACCACACCAGTCCCAGGATCGCCGACAGCAATCCCCAGGCGAGCCAGGTGGAAAACCGGCCGAGCCCGACGATCTCGCCCAGTTCGACCGCGGCGGGATTGGCGACGACGAAACACACAAGCCACCGCGCGGCCGTGGCCGGAGTGGCGACGGCCGGTGGGGCCGCTGGGGCCGGTGGGGAGACCGGCGCGTGGCCACCGGGGTGGCGAAACCAGCTGTGGTGCGGCATTCGGTGCGTCCCGGAAGGATGCGTGCGGCAAGCGCGAACAGCACCGTCAGGGTACGCAAGGGTTGGAAGGTTGTCAGCCGGTGAACATTCGGTTCGGCGACGGTTGCCGGCGGAGCCTTGGTTGTCGCCGCGGCCGGATGGCGACCCGAGCCGCGTTCCGTTCGCAATCGGGGCCACGCCCGCAAGAACGCGCGACCCCGCGACCCCACGACCCCGCGACCGCTGCCCATCACGCTCGCGTGCGGAATCCGCCGACCAACTCGCCCACCGCCGCACTCTGCTCCGCCGTCAGTGCGGCATCGGCTTCGAGCTCGCGGCTGCGGACAACGTTCGCCTTGGGAACCTCGGCCGCGCGTTCGATCTCTTGGTTGACCACGGAGAGGTGTTCGAGCTGGCGCTGGGACTCGTCGCACGCTCGGGCCAGTGCGTCAGCGGAATTGCTGCTGGCTTCAACGATGCCAGTGAGCGATGCGCTGACTTCCTGAGAGATCCGCGATCCATGGCGCGAGCGGTCGACGGCTCGGTCGATCAAACTTCGCGTTTCGCCGGCGGCGGCGGCGCTTCGCTGCGCCAAGCTGCGAACTTCTTCGGCCACCACCGCGAAGCCCTTGCCCGCATCGCCGGCTCGGGCCGCTTCGACCGCTGCGTTCAGGGCGAGCAGGTTGGTCTGGAACGCGATCGCTTCGATCGTGTCGACGACCTTGGCCACGTCGTCGCTCGATTGATTGATGTCCTGCATCGCTTCCTGCAAGTTGCGCATCGACTCGCGTCCGGTCTCCGCCTGGTCGCGCGTGGTCGCCCCGAGTCCGGCCGCTTGGACGACTTCGTCCCGAGCGGCGCCGGCCGCGTCGTCCAACTTGCGGGCCAAGCCGCGGATGTCGTCCAAGCCGCTGGCCTGCTCCTCGGCCGACTGTCGGATGTGCTCGCCCACGGTCCGGGTCCGGTCGGACGCCTCGCGGATCGTGCCGTTCGTGGATTTGACGCGGCTCACCAGATCTTCAATCCCGCCGATGAATGAATCCAAGTGCCGGCCCAGATCGCCGAGTTCGTCGTCGGTGCGGACGTCGAGCCGGAACGTCAAATCGCCGTCGCCGCTCGAAAGCTCTTGACAACGCGTGGCCAACCGAGAGACCGGTCCCATGACGGCCCGGATCAAGCCGATGCCCATCACCGCGGCGAGCACGCCGATCACGACGGTTGCCCCGATGGCCGCCGAGCGTGTCGCGGAGGCAGCCGCGTGCAAGGCAGCCGCGTCGACGTTCATGGACTGATCCATCTTCGTCAGCATCGAACGCAGCAAGGCGTTCACCTCCGCCGCCGCGGGCGTGACTTCGGTTGAGCAAATCTCGATCGCCGTGTTCCAGGAACTTGCCTGTCGCAGGTCGATCAGAGAAGTGAGCGCCGGATTCAATGATTCGAGATCCGCGTGCAGCCGCTTCAGTGTCTGGCCCTCGGACGGATCGAAGGCCGTGACGCGCGACTGGGCCACCGTCGCCGCGTCTCGAGCGGCCTTCGCCGTCCGCCGCAGTTCGGCGGCTTCTGTCTCGGTGCCGTCCATCAAGAACCGCAGCGCCGAAGCTTCCAGGTGCACCAGCGACGACTCGAGCTTCACCAGCGACTTGTTGGTCGCGATCAGCCTCAGAGGATCCGCAGCGTTGGCGTTGGCGTTGACGTTTGCGTTGGCATCGGCCTCGGCGTTGGATTCCGAACCGGCGGAACTCGCGGTCGCGGTCGCGGCGCTCGAGGTGATCCGATTCAGCGAGGCGTCGAGGGTCAACAACGCTTCGGCCAAGAACGGGGCGATGTCGGTTCGGTACAGCACGTGGGCGGGGTAGTTCTGGGGCTGGTGGGCGACGGCTTCGATTGAGTCCTGGCCGGTGCGATAGTGAGCCAGCAGCTCGTCGAGTCGCATCAGATCATTTTCCTCGAAACCGACGTCAAGCAGCACGTCGTTGAGCCCGGTTCGAAGTTCGCCGATCTCGTCCCACGCTTCACGTCGCCGTTCGCGCATCTCTTCCGTGCCCAAGATGATGTAGCCGCGGTGCGCCGACAGCGCTTCGTGCACCAATGAGTCGAGCTTGAGCATCGTGACCATGCTGGGGACCTCACCCGACACCAATCGGTTCTTGATGGTGATTTCGCGTTCGGCCATGATCGTGGTCCACGCTCCGGTGGCGGCCGACACCGCCAACATCGCGCTGAACCCGAGGATGATCTTCGTCTTGATACGCATGGGAGGCTCCAGATGCTCTCTCTTGGCATCGGCGAGGCCGGGGCCACGCATCGTCCCGGGTGGAAAAACAAGCAGATTTTCGTCTCGTAGAACGTGATAGATGGCCAGCCTTGCGGTCAAGCGGGATGCGATGTGCGCCATCCGATCGTCCCGAGAGTGGGTTCTCGCCCTGTGGCGCACCCGATGCGCGAGGTCGGACACGACCGTTGGCGGGGGCCGATCCAAGCTGGTCACCGCAGCTCAGGCCAAATTCGCCGCAGCGGTCCGGTCATTCACGCGTACCATCGACGTCAGCATCCTGCTCGCGGCCACTCGTCGCGGGAGCACGCTGCGCCCGGTCCGGGGCCGCTGCGGGATCGCTGCATTTCTGAGGAGAACCCCGTGACTCGATTTACCCCCTTCCCCCGGGCGGTCATCGCCGGTGGTGCAATGGCGGCCGGCTTTGCCGCGACCCTCGCATCCGCCGAGTTGCATGCCCCGCTCGCGGCTCCGGCCGCGCTCGTCCCCTTTGAAGACCGAGTGGCCGATGCCTTCGGCGTGTCGGAGGCGGTCGTTTTCGACATGAACTTCGAAGCGACGGCCGACGGCATCACCGAGTTCGACGTACCGATCGGAAACGGCGCCGACAGCGCCCGCCTCCGGGTCATGCCGAACAACATCCGTGCCCTCGGCTACCGGCTTCTTGCCCAGATTGACGATGGGTCGATCGTCGAGGTCGATCCTGGACCGTCGCGTACGGTTCGAGGCGTCGTCGAAGGCGTTCCGGGATCATCCATTGCCGGCTCGATGCTCGACAATGGATTCTCGGGCACGATCGTCGGGCTTGATGGCGTCCGTTGGTGGATCGAGCCCGTGTCGACCAATATGGACGGCGTCGACGCCGACCTGCACGTGCTCTACCGAAACGACTCGGTCATCGACACCGGTCACGTCTGCGGCCTCGCCGCCGAGGTGATCGAGCTCGCGGCCGGTCCTCGGGCAGTGGTCGGCATGGCCGCCGCCGACGACGCGACCCAGGGCAGTGGGCCACTCACGCTCTGCGTTGCCGAGTTGGCCAGCGAATGCGACTTTGAGTACTTCCAGGACTACGGTTCGATCTCGGCGGTGCAGGACCGCGTCGAGCTGGTCGTGAATACGCTCAACCTGCAGTACGAGTCCGAGGTCGGCATCACCCACATGACGACCGGGACCGTGGTCCGAACCAGTCCCAACGATCCCTACACGCAGAGCGACAGCTTTGGCTTGCTCTGCCAGTTCATCAACGAGTGGACGCTCAACCAGGGTGACATCCCGCGCGACGTGGCCCAGATGTTCACCGGTCGCGAGATCGATGGCGGCACCATCGGGCGGGCGGCGGAGATCGGCTCGATCTGCGAGAACAACGGCTGCACCAACTTCCCCTGCGATTGCGGGACGTTCGGCACGAGTGGGTCGTACTGCATCAACCAGTCGGACTTCAACGGCAACTTTGCCAGCACCACCGACCTGCACGCCCACGAGCTGGGTCACCTGTGGGACGCGGTTCACTGCAGCTGCCCGAACCACACGATGAACCCGGGCATCACTTCGTCGAACACCTTCAACCCGACCGAGACGCGTCCGGACATTGAGGCCTACCGCGAGACGCGGCCCTGCCTTGACTGCCAGGAGATCATCAGCTTCGACTTCCCGAACGGGCTGCCCGAGTTGCTTGATCCCGCCGGCGGCACGACCGTCCGGGTGGTGGTGACCGATGGCCTGCTCATGGCGATGCCCGATTCGGGTCGTCTCTGGGTGTCGACCGGTGGCGGGTTCACCTCGACCGACATGATCGAGGTCTCCCCGAACGTCTACGACGCCGTGTTCCCGGCCTTTGATTGCCCGACGAGCGTGAGCTTCTACGTGAGCGTGGAAGTGCCTGGCGCCGGGACAATCACGGAGCCGGCCGATGCTCCGGGTGTGGCGTTCGCCGCGCTCGCCGCAAACGACGGAGCGGTCGTCTTCGCCGACGACTTCGAAACCAACCAAGGCTGGTTCGTGACCAACAGTCCCGACCTTGAAGATGGTGCCTGGCAACGCGGAATTCCCGCCGGTGGCGGCGAACGCGGCGATCCGCCGGTCGACGCCGACGGATCCGGCCGCTGCTACGTGACCGACAACGTCGCCGGCAACAGCGACGTGGATGGCGGCAGCACCACGCTGACGTCGCCGATCCTCGATGCATCCTCCGAGGGTGCGATCCTCGAGTACTTCCGCTGGTTCGACAACACGTTTGGGGCGGAGCCGAATCAGGATCCGTTCCGCGTGGAGTATTCCACCAACGGCGGCGGTACCTGGCAGCTCTTGGAGCTGCTGAGCCCGAGCAGCCCGGAGGCGGCCGGCGGTTGGTTCCGTGTGCAGTTCGTCCTCGCCGACGTCGGCATCGCCCCGAGTGACCAGTTCCGCGTGCGCTTCATCGCCGTGGACCTTGATCCCGGTTCGGTGGTCGAAGCCGGTGTCGACGGTGTCCAGATCATCGCCGCAACGTGCGACGGCGACGTGACGCCGTGCCCGGGCGACTTCGACGGCAGCAACGACGTCGGATTCACCGACCTGCTGCAGCTCCTGTCGGCCTTCGGCCCCTGCGATGGCTGCCCCGAGGACCTGGATGGATCCGGGGCCGTGACGTTCGAGGATCTGCTCGGCATCCTCTCGGCTTGGGGTCCATGCCCGAAGTAAGTGCACGGCACCGTGCTTCTCGGCCGATGATGGCCGAATGAACGACGGCGAGGCCGCGGGAAGTGATTCCCGCGGCCTCGTGTCGTTGTGTCATCGTTGCGTCATGCTCGTGTCGTCATTGGGGCCCGCGTGCTCGCGGGTCAGCCGATGGACGCGGCCGGCAATTCCACGCCGCTCATGATCAAGTCGGCCTCGATGAGATCGATGAGCCGGCTCGTATCGAAGGGCTTGGGCAGGACGGTGACGTTCTCGATCCGGTTCAGGCGGTCCCGGAAGTCGCCGTGGAACCCACTGACAATCACGATCGGGATCTGGCTGAACGTGCGAACCGTTTGGGCCAGGGCGACGCCATCGCCGGCCGGCATGTTGAGGTCCGTGATGATCAAGTCGACGTCTTGTTCCCGGCAAGCGGCGATGCCTTGTGCGCCGGAAGCGGCGGTAATGCAGTGGTAGCCGTGACTGCCGAGTCGAAACGAAAGGGCTGCGGTCATGCCTTCATCGTTGTCGACGATCAAGATAGTAGGTGCGTCCAGATCCATGCGAGGTTCCCTCCCCAGGGTGGTGAACAAAGAAGCGCGACGGCGAGCGGGGCGTTCAGCCGCCGGCCGTGGTCATTGGTGTGGCGGTCAGGTCATTGACCGCATCGAAGATGTCGCGGGAAACAAAGGGCTTGGCGATGAATCGTGTGCCGCCGGCCAGTGCGGCTCGGCGCCGAGCGACGGGGTCCGATTCCGCCGACAGAAAGATCACCGGGACGTCGTGCAGGTCCGGATCGCGCCGGAGCCGAATGCACACTTCGAGTCCGTCGATGTCCGGCATGCGAACGTCAAGGATGATGACGTCCGGCACGGACTCCGCCGCGGCTTCCAGTCCGGCCAGGCCGTTGATCGCGTGGCGCACGGTGTGGCCGGCGGCCTTGAGGCGGGTCATCAGGGCGGCGGTGATGGCCGGTTCGTCGTCGATGATCAGGATGCTCGATCGCATGGGGTCAGACTCCGGCCTTGGCGGTGAGCACGCCGAGCAGGCGTGGCTGGGCATCGTCGATGGTCCACGTCCCGAGGTGGGACGGGCTGAGGGGGGCGAGGTCGATGTCGGCCACGCGTTGGGCCAGGTCGCGAAGTCCACGGTTCAGGCGGTGGATCCAGCCGAGAACGTCGCCCGCATCGCCCACGAGGAGGATCGAGTCGCGAACTGGGCTCGACAGAACGAGGTCCGCGGGATGGGCGACGGCGGCAATGTGCGCGGACAGTTCGTCAAGGCTCAGGTCGATCCCGATGTTGGAGATCTCCAGCACGGCCACGCCACCGGTTGTCGGGCGAAGCCGGCCCAATTGCATGAACGATCGCACCATGGCCTCGGGCGTATCGCGGGGCACGGTGAAGGAGAACGTGCTTCCCTGACCCGGCGTGCTCGTGACTTCCACGGTGCCGAAGTTCATGGTCACCAGTTCCCGCACGATGCTGAGGCCGAGGCCGAAGCCGCGGACCATCTCCGCCGGGCCGCTTCCGGGGCCGCACTGAAAGCGTTCGAACATCGAGTTCATTTGGGCATCGCTGAGGCCGGGGCCTTCGTCGGTGACCGAGAATCGCACCGTGTCGGCGCTCGCGTCTTGGGCGACCGATACCACGATTTCCGATCCCGGGTTCGAGACTTTGATTGCGTTGATGACCAGGTTCATCAACGTGCGGCGCAAGTTGTTGGCGTCGGCCCGAAGCATCGGCAGGTCGTCGGCGACTTCGCGCCGGACCGTGATGGATTTGCGGGCCGCCCGTGATTCGAGGATCGGCCAAGTGGTGGCCAAGAGCTCGTCGACACACTGCCGTTCTCGATTCACCCGGAGCGAGCCGGCCTTGAGTCGGCTGCTGTCCAAGAAGTCATCCACCAGCTGTCCGAGGTCCCGGGACGCATTGGTCACGTGTTCCAGAAACTCGAGTTGCTGCGACGTGACCGGGCCGCCGAGGCCGTCGGCCATGATCGAAGTGAATTCTTGGATGACCGCGAGCGGCGTGCGGAAGTCGTGGGCGACCTCGTCGACGAACCGGTGGGCCGTTCGGGTCAACGCATCGAGTTGCGCATTCCGTTCGCCGAGATCGTGGTTGGAACGCTTCAGCGACTCGGAGAGCTGCGTGCGCGAGGACTGCAGTCGGTACCGGCGAATCGCTTCCACGATCGTGCGTCGGAGCCGGGTCGGGTCCTCGAACGCGTGGTTCTTGGTCAGGAAGCCGGTCGCGCCGCGATGAAACGCTTCGGCGACGTCGTTCGGGTCACAGTCCGACGTGGTGAGGATCACCGGGCCGAGGTTCGCGCGGGTCAGGTCGGGGAGCCAGTCGATGCCTGACTCGCTGCCCAGAACGAGGTCGATGATCAGAACGACCCGGCTGTCGGGCAAGATGGCGTGGATCGCTTCGTCCGGACACGAGTATCCGCTGGCGACGAACGGCTGATGCTCGGTGGAGGCCCGCTGGACCGAGCGAATCAAGAGTTCGCGGTGCATCGGATCGTCATCGATCACCAGAATGTGGGTGGTGGCATCCACCATGCGAGTGCTCATCGGCCGCTGTCCCTTCGTACCCGTTCTCATTTTCCTGACGGGAGAACGATCGGGCCCTCGGCCGGCGGGCTTGACGCGGAGCCGGGATTCGGGGGCGGCGCGAGTTCTGCGCCGAGCGGCAGCAGAGGCGGCGGGGAAGAGGCAATGCGGCGGTGCACACTCGGGACGCCAGGACGTCCGACGTCCCACGCGGGGGTCGCGCGGCGTGCGTTCTCGGTCGAAGCGGCAATGGCGGCCCGCGGGGATCGCCGCCACCAGCGGCGGGCGGAGGCGCGATGGCGGGCCGCCTGTGCCGCGTGGGTCACCAGCCGATAGCCCGGTCCGCGCTGATTGCCGGCCGAGCGATGCCTGGGCATCGACGATTCACGGCGAATTCCGGCGCGGTCTTGGGGGACACCTCGCTTGGGGAGGAGTCCGCCTTCCCGCCCGGTGCGGACAGTCCCAGTCTTCAGCCGGAGTGCCTCCCCATGCCCGCAAACCCCCGACGCATGCTGCTCGCCATGCTGCTTGTCATCCTGCCCAGCTCCCTGGCGACGGCGACGGCGACGGTGCGGGGGAAGTCCGCCACGCCTCCGGTGGTCCGTGTGGTCGCCCCCGAACCGGTCGCCGATGCCGATGCCGATGCCGCGATCGAGACCGACGTCCGCATCGCCACGCTGTTCTCCGACGTGCACCGGCGCGATGCCTTCCACGGCGTGGTACTCGTCGCCGCCGGTGGAACCATCATCCACGAGTCCGCCTGGGGCATCGCCGACGACGGGCGGGATGAACCAGTGACGCCGACGACGCGTTTCGAATTCGCGTCGGTCAGCAAGCCGATCACCGCGATCGCCACGCTCTCATTGGTGGCCGACGGCGTCATCGGCCTCGATGACCGCGTGTCCACGCATCTTCCGACGTTCCCGTGGTCCGGCGTGACCGTTCGGCATTTGTTGAGCCATCGATCGGGACTTCCGGCTCGCCAGATCGAGCGTGCGGTGGTTGAACGGGCGGTGGCCACGTCGCGCCGGATCGACAACGACTTGGTGATGGAGGTTCTGGCGTCCTTTCGATCCGCCGCGGCGTCGACGACCGGAGATCGGCGGGATGCGCGCGAAGCCTCGGGCGACGGCCTGGAGCACGAGCCCGGGGCCCAGGCGATCTATGAGAACGTGAACTTCGTGGTCCTCGCTCGGCTGGTGGCGGTCGTCTCGGGCCAGCCATTCGCGGAGGCAGTGAAGGCTCGAGTCTTCACGCCCGCCGGCATGACCCATGCCGTTGTGTCCGATCCGGCCACCTGGATGCAGCCGAAGGCTGGGTGGGCCACGCCGTACGTGCGGGACGCGTCGACGGGCTCGTGGCAGATCGCGCACACGGCACCCGCGTGGGAATTCACAGTGCGGGCCGGTGGAACGCGTGGGGACGGCGGGGTCGTGGGGACGGCCCGGGACCTGTTGGCGCTGGACCGAGCGTTGGTCTCCGGCCGCCTCATCCCGCCGGCCCTGGCGGCAGCGTCGGAGCGTCCGGCCCGGGGCGTCGACGGACGCGAACTCTGGGAGTCCGGATGGGTGCGGGCCGGGTTCGGGCTGGGGTGGCGGATCCGCGACGATCGAAGCACCGTGTTTCACACGGGCGACTGGGGGGGCTTCCAGGCGGGGATCTTTCGATTCCGAGCCATCGATCGCACGGTGATCTTCCTCAGTCACCGGCGCATCGATGACTGGAGCTGGTTGCCCGAACTCGAGGCGATCGTCCGCGAGGCGGCGGGGGAGGCGACTGGGGCGGCGGCCGCGACCGCTGAGCCCGCTGAGCCCGCTGAGCCCGCCGAAGCGAGCCCGCCGGGGGATTGATTCTTGACCAACGCAGCGAGCCCCGCCGGGCGATTGAGTCCCTGGCCAACGCACCGAGCCCCGCCGGCAACGTCGATCAGTTCAAGAACGCCATCGCGGCAAAGACGACGGTGCCGGCGATGGTCGACCAGATCGCCAGGGGCCGGAAGGCCTTCACCGACAGGGCCATCATGCCGCCAGAGACAAAGAGCAGGACCAGCCCGCCCATCCACACCGCGGCGAACCACTTGAACGCCGTGCCGCCCTTGGCCTTGTGGAGCTGGACGAAGAAGCGGTGGGGATCGGTGTTCTTGATTTCGAGCGTGAGCTCGCGGGCACTCTCGGTGGGGACCAGCCGGACGTCGCGCCGGCTGCCCGTCCACTCGAAGTACCAGGACGTGCCAGCCGACTTCACCCCGGCCGAGCCCGAGGGAACGGCCACGTCGCGGGCCGCGAGTTCGGATTCGGCCAAGCTGACGAGCGTCGAGAGCTCCCGATCGGCCGGGGCCGAAAGCTCGATCGTGTGCCGCTCGGTTTCGTAGCTGCCCTTCAGGCCGAGGCCGTACAGCCCGCCGGTGATCGCGTACATGATCCCCATCGGGAGGAAGAAGGCAGCGAGCAGCGTATGCAGCGAAATGAGCAGCTTGCGCATCGGGCGGACTCCGGTGAGGGCGAACGGCGGTCATCAGTCGAACCGCGGCGGCACCTCACTCGGAGTACGCTCGATCATCCGCGGTCGGATCAGAATTCTACCGTCAGTCGCCCGCCCAGCACGAGCCCGTCGACGTCGTTGGCCGCCATGTCGTAGGCGTCGTCGATGTACTGCACGTCAAGGGTCGCAGCGATGGATCCGCCGAGTCCGAACCGCATGTACGCCTCGGCCACCTGGGTGCGGTCGACGCCGGTGTTGCCACCCTCGAGCCAGCCGTAGCCGACGCCGAGCTCGTCCTGGGGACGTCCCCAGGCGCTGCCGCCAAGATGGAGGCCGAGCGAGACAAGCATGTCGTGGGCCACGGCGGCGGAGTCATCCTGCAAGCCGGCGCGGGCCCAGATGCCGAGGTGCTCCGAGACCATCTGGTCGTACGAGTACGTCAGGCCGAGCAGGCCCTCAGTGTCCATGCCGGACGGATCGAGACATTCGTCGTCGGTCCAGCTCACCGTCAGCCGGTGGTTCACTTCGCCGAAGGCGTTCTCCGACCGGTGGCCAACCTGGACGCCGGCAAACAGGTGATCGTTGCCGTCTTCATTTTCCGAGACGCGCATCACCGCGGCGTTCACGCTCCACGCGCCGGACGACAGTTCCATGGCCAGGCCCACGTCGTAGGACGGCAGGAAGTTCTGACTGGAGTTGACGAACACCTCATTCATGAAGTGCACGTATTCGTCGTTGGCGAAGGCGTTCTGATCCAGGTACTCGCTCGAATCGATGATGCCGCCGATGATGTTCAGCGATCCGCCTTCAAAGCCGAACGTTCGGCGGTACCACGCGGTCTGCAGGAAGTCGCGGCCGGAACCGTTGATGTCGCGCAGATCGTCCTCGAGGTCCGCGGCCCATGGGGCAATGCTGAACGGGCTGACGTCGTTGACCTGGTTGCCGCCGGCGAGGGCGACGGTCGCGTGGAAGTGGTCGAGGTCGCTGACCGCGAGGTCGAAACTCGGCCGAATCGTGATGGCTCCGGCGTTCTCGCCCGCCCCACTGACTTCCTGGAACTGGTACGCGCCAACGATGATGCCGCTGACCGTCAAATGTTCCGACAGATCGAAGTCCAGGCCCTCGAAGTTCTCGGACGCGGATTCGGCGTCGGCGCCATGCAGCTCCGGACGCTCGTGTCCGGGGTGGGCGGTCGCCGTGGTGGCGGTGGTGGCCGACGCGACGGTGGCCGTGGCCAATCCGGCGAGCGTGGCTCCCAGGATCAGGTTCTCAATGCGTTCCACGGTTTCTTCTCCTGTTCCGAGGCGTGGCGAGTGGTGCGGGGGCAGTGATGGCGCCAGGGGCAAGGCGTGAACGGTTCACAAGCGATGCATTCGGTCTCGCGGTGTTGGATGCACTTCGTGCTCCGCCGCTCGGCGGTCGCACGAATCGCAAAACGTTGTAACACCTTCGCCCGGCAATATCAGTTCACCTCGCGGGAGATGCACAGGTTCTTTCCGGCCGCTTCAACAGAATCGCGCGCCGCGTGAATCCCGGCCGCGGCGGCCGTCGAACGCCAACGAACGAGATCGGTGGCGAGCGGCCAGTCAAAGCGGCCGGGCGCGGCCGACGTATGCATCCGATGGCTGTTCTGGCTGTTCTGGCTGTTTTCTGGCCCGGGCGGTCCGTGCATCCGGCCGGTGCGCGTGGCCGGATACGTCCGATCAGTCGGTTCGGTCGATCATCTGACCCGGCCAGCGGGGCCGGCCGAAGAGTTTCGGTCCCCGCCTTGCTACGCTGCCGGGTCCTACGAATTTCTGACGCTTCAGCGCCCGTCCTTCAGTTCGGGCAGAGGGAAGACACCATGCAGTCGATCACGCATCATCATTTGTCAAACCGAAAGCGCGGCCTGGGTCGCCTTCCGGGTGTCGCGGGCGCTGCCGGGTTCGCCCTCGCCGCAGTGCTCGGGCTCACCGGCTGTGGTGGCGGCGATTCGGCCGATATGCCGGTGGCCGTATCCGAGTCGGGAACGCCGGTGGTCCACGTGGTGAACTACCCGCTGATGTACTTCGCCGAGCGCATCGGCGGAGACGCGGTTGATGTTCGATTCGCCGCCCCCGGCGACGGTGACCCCGCCTTCTGGGAGCCGACTGATGCCGACATTGCGGCGATGCAGTCGGCGAACGTGATCCTGCTCAACGGAGCCGACTACGCCAAGTGGCGTGCCGGCGCGAGCTTGCCGATGTCGCGGGCCGTGGACACGTCCGCGGGCTTCGCCGGCGCGTACATCGAGGTCAAGAGCACCGGCAGCCACAGCCACGGCGCGGGCGACGAACACGGTCACGATGGCACCGCGTTCACCACCTGGATGGACTTTGATCAGGCCGTCCAGCAGGCGACCGCGGTCCGGGACGCGCTGCTCGCGGCCGCCCCGTCGGCCGAGGCCTCCATCAACGCCAACGCGGCGGCCTTGGCCGCGGAACTTGCGACGATGGACGCCGACTTCCGCACCGTGGCCGCGGGCCTCGCCGGTCAGCCGCTGACCGCTTCGCACCCTGTCTACCAGTACTTCGCCCGCGCGTACGACCTGGACATCGAAGCCGTCCTCTGGGAGCCCGAAGTGGTCCCGGACGATGCCGCGATGGCCGAGTTCACCGCCATGCTCGCCGACCACCCGGCCAAGTGGATGATCTGGGAAGGCGACCCCGACCCGGCGTCGGTGGCCAAGCTGGATGCCATGGGGCTGCGCAGCGTGGTGATCGATCCCTGTGGCAACCGTCCGGACGGTGGCGACTGGATGAGCGTCATGAAGGCGAACCTCGAAGCGCTCCGGTCGATGGCCGGCTGAGTTGACGTTGACCCCCTCGCCGCGTTCGTACGGGCCAATCGCCCGATTGGTCTGGGTGCTGGTGGCCATCGCGGTCGCCGCCGGTTGGGTGTCGCCGCGCGCGGCTCTCGCCCAGGAACGAAGTGAGGGGACCGGCCAGGCAGGCGAAGCCGCCACGGGAGCTCCCGTGCGCGGCTTCGTCTACATCGAGCCGTTCGAGATTCGGGCGGAGTACGTGATCGACGTCGCCCGTTCCGGGTTGGCGTCTTCCGATCCCGCGGCCGGCGGGCCGATCGATGCCGCCGCCCGCGAACGGTTGCTTGCCGCCCTGCGGCCCCAGGCTGAGGTCGCCTGCACCCTCCGTTCGCCGGACGGCCCAATGGACCTGTCGCTCGACACGCTGGATTTCATCGTGATCGACCCGGTCAAGGGCGCGCGGCTCGACGACCGACCTGAGATTCCGTGGGAAGACGCGATCATCGGCGGCGTCCTGGCCACGGCCCGCGAGGACTTCCCCGCGTCGATCGATCTCGAGTGGCGGCTGTTCGCTGCGGACGGCGGCCCGGTCTCCATCGCCATGGAAGTGGCGAGCGGAGACGACGTCGCCCAAGACGGGCTGGAAGTCGTGCCGGCCGACGCCTCGCGAACCTGGGTTCTGCCGTCGATCGCCCCGGCCCCCGGGTTGGTCTCGGTGGCGGCGGTGCGCACGGAAACGGTGTTGATGCCGTGGTTGGTGGCGGGCGGGCTTGGCGTTGTCGGCATTGCGATCGGGCTGATGGGACTCCGGGCCCCCGCGGGTGAACGCGGCGGCCGATTGCTGGCCGGCGTGCTGGCCATTGCCGTGGGCGGGGGCGCGTACGTCGGCATGGGCGGGGGGACGCGGCAGGCGATCCCCGAGTCCGAAGAGGCCCGCGGCGTCGTCGAGGGCCTGCTGCGCAACGTGTACCACGCGTTTGCCCACCGAGAAGAACGCCGCATCTACGACACGCTCGCCGAAAGTGTCCAAGGCGATCTTCGCGCCACGCTCTACCTCGACATCCAGCGCGGCCTGGCCGACGAAAAAGATGGCGGGCCGCGGGTCAAGATTCTCGAAGTCAGCCTGGTGGACTGCGACGTCGATCGCATCGCCGGACGTCCGGGAATGCGCGCTGATGCCGTGTGGATCAGCGGCGGAGACGTCAGCCACTGGGGACACGTCCACCGGCGGCGGAACCAGTAC
The DNA here is from genome assembly GCA_045106735.1 of Phycisphaerales bacterium. GTDB lineage: Bacteria > Planctomycetota > Phycisphaerae > Phycisphaerales > SM1A02 > JBGCEZ01. The sequence goes on from JBGCEZ010000015.1 coordinate 57,513, forward strand.
CGTGGCGTGCTCACGATCGAACCGGTCGACGGCGTCTGGAAGCTCACCGAGGTCACAATCCTCGAAGAACAACGCACCTGAATCGCGCGTCCGGCGATTCGCCGCGCATGCTTTGGGGGCGGTCGCCCCGTCGGCCCCGGCCGCCTCCGGCTGGCCCACCCGTCCCCGAGCTCGCCAGTCGCCACCGGTCCACGCGGCCGTTGGCCTGAGCCGCCTTGTTCTCCCACGCAACGGAATCACCGTGGTCCGCCTGAATGACATTCGATTCCGGTACCCGGCCGAACGCTTCGAGCTGACGGTGGACGATCTCGCGATCGACGAGGGGTCGGCCACCGCGATCATCGGACCGAGTGGCTGCGGCAAGACGACGCTGCTTCGAGTCCTTTGTGGCATCCTTCGCCCATCGCAGGGCCGGGTCGAGGTCCTCGGCGAGAACGTCGCGGCGATGAGCGAAGCGGCGGCTCGGGCCTTCCGGATCGCCCGCCTCGGCCTCGTTTTCCAGGAATTCGAACTGCTCGACTACTTGGACGTGCGGGACAACATTCTGCTGCCGTTCCACATGTCTTCGGCGCTGCGGCTCGACGCCGGCGCCCGCACGCTGGCGACGGAACTCGCCGAGCGGACGGGCATTGAGCACCTGCTCGACGCGCGGCCGCGTCAGCTTTCGCAGGGCGAACGCCAGCGCGTCGCCATTTGCCGCTCGCTCGTGACCAAGCCTCAGTTGGTCCTGGCCGACGAGCCAACCGGCAACCTCGATCCGGCGAATCAGCAGAACGTCGTCGCCTTGCTTCGCGAACGCGTGGCCGAAGCGGGGGCGGGGCTCATCATGGTCACCCACGAACACGAACTGCTCGAACACTTCGAGACGGTGGTGGACCTGGCCGACGTGCGGGCGGGGGCGGCTTCGAACGTTCAGCCCAGGACCCAGCCCAGTACCCAGCCCAGTGACCAGCCGAGTGCCCAGCCCGGAGGTGATTCGTGAACCTCGGCGGCATCATCCACATCGGACGACGTTACCTGCGCCAGCACCGCGGCAAGACCGCGCTCCTGGTTGCCGCGATCACCTGCAGCCTGTTCCTTCCGCTGGCCATCATGTTGACGGTCCAGCAGGCCGAGACGCATCTCCGGTCGCGATCGGCGTCCACGCCGCTGCTGCTGGGCATCACCGGCAGTCCGCTCGAACTCGTCTTCAACGGGCTGTACTTCTCTGAGCCGGGGCTCGAGCCAATCACGGCGGGGGAGGCCCGTCGTCCGGCCGAAGATGGCCTGGCCGACGTCATCCCGATCCACGCCCGGTTCGAAGCGCGCGGCTTCCCGATCGTCGGCACATCGGTTGAATACTTTGGTTTCCGTGGACTTCGCGTGGCCCAGGGACAGCGTTTTCTGCGGCTCGGCGACTGCGTGCTCGGCGCGACGGTCGCCCGAGAATTGGACCTCGGCCCCGGCGACACGATTCGGTCCACGCCGGCCCAGGCCTTCGATCTCGCCGGGACGTACCCGCTGGAAATGCGGATCGCCGGCGTCCTGTCGCCGTCGGGCACGGTCGACGATCGGGCGGTATTCGTCGACATGCCGACCACGTGGATCATCGAAGGCATCGCCCACGGACACATCGAGGATGTCGCCGAGGATGAAGTGCTGAGCCGCGAGGGCGACGCGACGATCTTGAACGCCAAGGTCACGCAGTTCCAGCGCGTCACGGCCGACAACATCGCGTCTTTTCACCTGCACGGCGACCCCGAGACGTTCCCGGTCACGTCGGCGATCGTGATTCCTCGCGATGTGCCCGGCAGTTCGGCCGGGACGAGCGAAACGATCCTGCTCGGCCGCTACGTGGGCCGCCGTTCGACCAGTCAACTCATCCAACCCGACGCGGTGATGGAGCAACTCTTCGCCACCGTGTTCCAGGTGCGGAACCTCGTCGTCACGGCCTTGGCCGCCGTCGGCATCATGGCCGCGGGCATCGCCGGCCTGGTGTTCGTTCTGTCGAACCGCCTGCGAGCTCGCGAATTCGAGAGCCTGGCCAACCTGGGAGCCGACCGCAGCGCGGTGGCTTTGCTCATTGGCTTTGAGGCGATCTTTGTGCTCGGCCTGAGTCTGGTGCTCACCGCCATTCTGGTGACCGCCCTCGCGCTGGCCATGCCGACGCTGATCCCGTTGGTCACGCGATGAAGCCGTGAGGTCACGGCTGATTCCGGCCGGCGGCTTGTCCACCGCCCGGCGATCCGTCCCCTGGATCGCGACGCGACCATCGACGCCCGATATCGCGGGCCAAATGGGCGCGAACGGCGAAATATCTGCGTCGGTGGTCTGGGTTGTTTCGCCCCGTTTGCGGCGCGGCGGAGCGGACGCTTTGGACGACTCTCGGACGTGGCGAGCCACGCAGGTGGTCGCAATTGTGGATTGCCTGAAGCCCCCAGTCGGATCGCGACGAAGGCACTCGGTGCCGGATCTCGCTTCCGCTCTCGGAACGCCGGTCTCGGGCTCGATTCGGCCGTTCGGCGTGCTACCGTAAGGGGCCGGATTTCCGGCGAGGATCAGGTGAGGGCAGGAGTGAAGAGCAACATCCATGTGTGGTCGGTCTGGCTGGCGGTATTGACCGCAGCACTGTTCTGCGCCCGGCCCGCCTTGGGCCACGCCGAGGGCGAAAGCTACGTCTGGATGAACGCCGAGACGGATCGCCTCGAAGGCCACTTTGAGCTGCGTCTGGTGGATCTCAGGTCGCGCTTTGGCCTCCCGATTCCCGAGGACGAGGCCGGAGCCCGGGCCTTTCTGCCCCAGACCGAGGCCACGCTGCACGCCTACCTCCGCGAGCGATTCGAACTGCGGGTCGACGGCGAGGTCGTGCCCTACGAATTCTTCGGCACCGAGTTCGACCCGGCGCCGCGCTACGGCAACTACGTGATGTACCGGTTTCGCACCGCGCCGATGGACGTCCCCGAGCGCGTCGAAGTGCGAAACGAGATCTTCTTCGACCTGGATCCGCAGCAGCGCAGCTTGCTGTGCATCGAACACGACCGACTGCTCGGCGTCGAGTACGGCGAGGAGTACACCGCGCTGATCTTCCGGCCGTCGGAGACCGTGCAAGTCTTCGATCGCCTGGCGCTTGATCCGTCGCGCAAGGTTCAGCTCTTTCGCTTGAAGGACGTCGCCCGGTCCGGTGTGAACGCGTGGCTCGCCCCCGCCCACTGGATGTTCCTGGCCGCCGCGATCTTGCCCGTCGGCTTGCGACGCCGGCGACGGGGGGGGACGCTCGATGGCGCGCTCGCCGCTCCGGCCGATCCGATTGCAAGCGCGGAGCCCGGGGGCAACGGTACAACGACGACCGCCCCGGCCAGCGCGCTCTTGGTGATCGGGCGGGCCCTGGTCGTGGCCGTGTGCTTCACCCTCGCGTGGGCCGCGGGCATCGGCCTGAGCGCCGGCGGCATCGTGCAGTTCGCTCCGGGCGTGATGGCCATCGCCGCACTGGCGACGGTGCTCGTCGTGGCCGCAAGCAATCTGCTCTCGCCGGCCATGTGGACGGGATTGTTCATTGTGATGCTGCTCGGCGTCGTCCACGGCGTCGGACTGTCGGCGCCCCTGGCCGACGTGCCATTCCGGATGGGCGACCTGCGCTCGGTCTTGATCGCATTCATCGGCGGCGTGGGCGTGGCCCAGCTTGCCGGTTTCATCGGACTCACCGTGCTCGTGCTGCTGATGCGGCGCCGGGCCTGGTACCGGCCGGTCTTGGTGACCGGTGGTTCGTTGGTCCTGGCCGCGGCGGCGGCGGTCCTGCTTGTCCTTCCCCTGGCCGCCTCGAACGGGAGCGCGCCATGAAGACATTGCTCGTGACGCACCATGATCTGCGGCAGCTTGTCGCCTCCATCGGCATCGATGCCCTGATGGACGAGATGATTGCGCGATTGACCGATGCCCTCGTCAACTTTGACGCGGCAGAGACCGACATTCCGATCCGCACCGGATTCAACTACGAAGGTCCCACGGTCGGGCTCGTCGAGTGGATGCCGGTGCACGAGTCGGGGGCGATCACGTTGAAGATCGTCGGCTACCACCCCGACAATCCCGATGACCACGGGCTGCCCACGGTGCTCTCGACCATCAGTCGCTACACCACCGATACCGGGCACCTGCAGGCATTGATCGACGGCACGTTCATGACCGCGATCCGCACTGGGGCCGCCTCGGCCGTCGCCACGCGGGCGCTGGCTCGCTCCGGCAGCCGGACGCTCGGCTTGGTCGGCTGCGGCGCGCAGGCGGTCACCCAGTTGCACGCCATCGGACGGCTCTTCGACATCGACGAGGTGTTGATCCACGACACCGACGCGGCGGCGATGGACAGTCTGCCCGCCCGCGTGCGCAGCTTCGGCGGGGACCGGTACCGCATGCGAGCGGCCACGCCCGAAGCGATCGTGGCCGAGTCCGACATCATCAGCGTGGCGACATCGGTGGATGTCGGCGGGGGCCCGGTGCTGCCAGCGACCGAGCATCGGCCGTGGCTGCACGTGAATGCGGTCGGATCGGACTTCCCCGGCAAGATCGAAGTGCCGCGTTCGTTCCTGGACGCGAGCCTGGTGTGCGCGGACTTCCTCGGGCAGGCCCGGCAAGAAGGCGAGTGCCAGCAGCTCGACTCCCTGGACGACGTCGTGGAGTTCGTGGACGTCGTCAAGCGGCACGATGCGTACGCGGACGCCCGCGAGCGGCCGACCGTGTTTGATTCGACGGGCTGGGCCCTGGAAGATCGCGTGTCGATGGAGCTCGTGCTCGAGCACGTCCGGCGTTTGGGCCTCGGAACCGAAGTCGAGATCGAGTCGGTGACCGCGGATCCGCGGCACCCGTACGAGATGCTGGACGCGATGGCGGCGGAACGGCCCGGCGATGCGGGTTCGGCCGCACGTTCAACGCCGAGTTCCAATCCGGGTTCCAATCCGAGTTCCAATCCGGGGTCGTCGCCCGCTTCTTCGCGGGTGGCCCGGCAGTGAACACGGCGCGGGTCCATCCTGAGGGATCGGCGCCGGGAATCGATCGTCCGCCGCACCTGTCGGCCGCGGCTGAACCGTGGCTGTTGCACCAGATGATCGACCGCGCGGCGGATCGCGATCCCACGCACCCGGCCATGGTCGGGTCGTCGGCGACCGTGACCTACGGCGAACTCGTCGAACGGGCCGATGCCTTGGCCGCGGTGCTGCGTGATCGCGGTGTGCGGCGTGGTGATCGGGTTGGCATCTTCATGCCGCGCGTGCCCGAATCGGCGGTGGCGGTCTACGGCATCCTCCGGGCGGGAGCGGCTTTCGTTCCGATCGATCCCGGCCTGCCGGTGGAGGCGGTCCGCCGGTTGACGGACGCCTGCGGCATCCAACACCTGGTGGTGAACCGCGACATGCGTCGGCCGCTCAATGCCCTGACCGAGGGCGCCGGACCGGGCCGCGTCCAGACGGTGGTGGGGTTCGACCGGCCGCTTCCGGGACTGGAGACCGTCGGCTGGGACGAGGTCGACGGGCGGCGCGGAACCGCCGCCGCCGCGGTGCAGACGCCCGTCGTCGGCGACGATCTGGCGTACATCATGTTCTCCAGCGGCTCGACCGGCCGGCCGAAGGGCATCATGCACACGCACCGCAGCGGTCTGGCCTACGCCCGGCTGTCGGCGGCGACGTACGACGTGCGGCCAGACGACGTCATCGGCAACCACTCGCCGCTGCACTTTGACATGTCGACGTTCGGCTACTTCACGGCCCCGTGGGCCGGCGCGACGAGCGTGATCGTCCCCGAGGCGTACACCAAGCTGACGGCCAGCCTCTCGCAGTTGATCGCCGACACCGGCATCACGATCTGGTACTCCGTGCCGCTGGCCCTGATCCAGTTGCTCGAGCGCGGCGTCCTGGAAGATCGCGATTGCTCGCGGGTCCGGTGGGTGCTCTACGGCGGGGAGCCGTTCCCGGTGAAGCACATGGACGCCCTGATGCGCCGCTGGCCGGCGGCCCGGATCAGCAACGTCTACGGGCCGGCCGAGGTCAACCAGTGCACCTGGCACCACGTCGGGCCGTTCGAGGATGGCCAGGAGCTGCCGCCGACGATCCCCATCGGCCAGATCTGGGACGATTCCGAGGGCCTGGTCGTGGACGCCGATTGCGAGCCGGTCGCCCCGGGGGCCGAGGGTGAGCTCATCGTCCACTCCGCCACGATGATGCGGGGATACTGGGACCGTCCCGATCTGGACGCCCGGGCCTTCGTCGAGCGGGAGGACGCAACGGGACACCCGCGCCGGTACTACCGCACCGGGGATCTGGTGCGGGCGGACGAGCAGGGGGCCCTGCATTTCCTGGGACGCATGGATCGCCAGGTGAAGATCCGCGGCCACCGCGTCGAACTCGATGAAGTCGAAGCGGGATTGGCCGCCCATCCGGCGGTGGAAGAGGCCGCGGTGTTCCCGGTCCGGGAATCCGATGCCGCCCGGCGGATTGAAGCGGCGATCATCCTGCGGGCGGCCGCGGAAGTGGGCCCGGAGGAACTGGCCGGGTTCGCCGGCGAACGAATGAGTCCGTACGCGGTCCCGGGACGAATCCGGATCGTGCCGGAGCTGCCGCGCACGACCAGCGGCAAGATCGATCGGCGCGGCCTGCAGGCGGCGGCGGAAGAGTCAGAGTCAGAATCGGCCGCGTCGACCACGGCGACGGACGGATCCGGGGACCCTGCGGTCCCCGCGAGAGGAGCGACGACGTGAGCACCGGAGCGGCCGAGACCGCGGATATCCTCGTGGCGTACGTACGCGACGAACTGCTGGGCGGGAAAGGCCCGACGGACCTTGAGGCCGGCGACGATCTGCTGGGCAGCGGTCTGGTGGACTCATTGGGCGTGATGCGCCTGATCGGATTCATCGAGCAGCGCCTGGGCGTCACCGTGCCGCCGGCCGATGTGACCATCGATCACTTCATGACCGTCGAGCGGATCGTCGACTACCTCGAATCGCGCGGGGACTGACCGTGTCGGGTCCGAGCACCACCGAACGTCCCGCGCCCGGGACGATCGCCGCACTCACGTCGGGCCAACGCCTGATGTGGACTGGCCAGCAGCTGCACCCCGCGGTGCCGCTGTACAACATGGCGTTTTTGTTCACGGTGCAGCGGCGACTCGAGCCGGATGTGTTCGGCCGCGCGGTGGCCCGGCTTGCCGCCGAATGCGACATGCTGCAGGTGGCGATCGAATCCGATGGCGGCGTGCCGCGGCAGGTGATTCGTCCGTCGGCCGGGCCGACGGTCGAGTTGGTGGATTTGACGACGTCGCCGAATGACGCGGCGGCCGATGCCGCGGCCTTGGCCTGGGCCGAGGCGGCGACCCGCGAGTGCTTCGAGCTGACCCGAGGTTTGAGCCGCATCGCGCTCCTGCCGTTGCCCGGCGAACGCACCGCCTGGTGGCTCGGCCAGCACCACGTGGCCACGGATGGTTGGACGGTCCGCGTGATTCTGGATCGCCTCGGCGAGCTCTACCGGGACGAAGCGGGCGAGGCGCCGGCCACGAGCGAACCGCCGCCGTCCTACGTGGCGGCGATGGACTTGGCTTCGACTGACGTGGCTGACGTGGCTGACGCGGCGGGCGCCGCGGGCGTGGCACGTGCAGCCGGCGCAGCGGTCGCGGCGAAGTCGTCGTCGGACGCTGCCGCGGGCACGGGTACCCAGCCGCCGGCGTTCTACGGCCAGCGTCCGGGCACCACGAGCACCGCCAGTGAACGCATCAGCTTTGCTCTGGGGGCAGATCAAACCGCGCGGATCCGCGAGGCGGCGATGCGGCCGGAGGTCCGCGGCCTGACCCCGGACATGGGCCTCTTCAACGTGCTCGCCACCGCCACACTCGCGTGGTTGCGGCAGACAAGTGATCGCTGGCCGGCCCTGGGCGTGGCCATGCATCAGCGGACGACGCCGGACGCGCGGCGGACCGCTGGCTTGTTCTCCGAGGTCCGTCCGCTGCGGATCGACGCGGGCGGCTTTGCGGATGACGCGATGCCGACGTGGGCGGAACTCGGCGCCGCAGTGCGATCGGCGGCGACGGCGATGATGCTCGCCGGGCGGCCTGGCGCGGACGCGCCGCCGGTGGCCCGCGATGTGGGCGTCGTCCTGAACGTGATTCCCGGGACGCTTGGCCCGTTCGCCGGTGCGGCCTGCTCGACCCAGTGGATCCACCCCGGCCACGCCGACCGCGAGCACGCGATTCGCCTGCAGGTCCACGACTTCGACGGCACCGGCAGTCTGCAGATCGGCATCGAGTGCAACACCGAAGTGTTCGGCGATGCGGCGGCCCGCGAACGCGCGGCCGAGCACTTCCGGCGCACTCTCGACCATCTGGTCGACGCCTGGGACGCGCCGGTCGATGCCCAGCCGTTGGCCGGGCCGGCGGAAGCCGCCGCCATCAAGGCGACGATCAACTCGGTGCCCGCACCGGCGACGCCCGCCCCCGACGTCCTGGCGGCCTTCGTGGAGCGGCTCACCGCCGATCCGGGGGCGGCCGCGATCGAGTGTTCTGGTCGGACCATCTCACGTGCGACGCTCGCCGCCGCCGCCGTTGCCGTGGCCGATCAGTTCGCCGCCGCCGGGGTGCAGCGCGGCCAGGTGGTGGCCATCGACATGCCGCGGAGCGGCGCGGCCGTGGCCGCCATGCTCGGCGCACTGGCCGCCGGCGTGGTCTGGGTGCCGCTGGATCATGCGTGGCCGGCGGCCCGCCGCGCGGCGGTGATCGACGGGGCGGCGGCCGTCGCCGTCTTGGTCGCGGCGGATGAGCCGGTTGCCGATGCGAACGACGATGCGAACGCCGGTGCAGGTGTGGATGCGGCTGCGGGCCCGCAAGCCACGGGCTCGACCCGTGCAGACGCCAGTACGAGCGAGCGGGAAGCCGGGGCTGCGGCCAGGGCCGCGAGCGCGCCCCTCCGGTTGACCGTTCCGGCGCTCGCCGCCGATTCACCGAGCGATCCCGCGGCGGCGACAGACTTGGCCGCGCGCCTCCTCCGAGACGCCCAGCCCGGCGACCCTGCGTACATTCTGTTCACCAGCGGCTCGACCGGTCGTCCCAAGGGCGTACGCGTCGGTCGGCCGCAGCTCGCCGCGTACATCGCATTCGCCGCGTCGGCGTACGAAGCCGAAGGCCTGGCCTGGCCGCTGTTCACGTCGCTCGGCGTGGACCTGACGCTGACGTCGATCTTTGTTCCGCTCGTCGCCGGCGGCCGGATCGTGGTGTACCCGGCACGCGCGGGCCGCGGCGACCTGGCCTTGCTCGACGTGGCGTCGGACGACGCGGTCGACATCATCAAGGCCACGCCGTCGCACCTTGAACTGCTGCGGAACCACGATCTGCGTTCTGGCCGCGTGCGGCAACTGGTGATCGGCGGGGAAGATCTGGGCGTCGGACTGGCCGGGCGAACCGCCGCGCGGTTCGCCCCGGGGCTGCGCATCTTCAACGAGTACGGGCCGACGGAGGCGACCGTCGGCTGCATCGTGCACCGCTTTGACGCGGCGAACGACCGCGGGGCCTCGGTGCCGATCGGCCGGCCGGTGCCCGGCGTTCGAGCGCACGTGGTCGACGAGCACGGGCGGCCGGTTCCGCTGGGCGTGCCCGGGGAACTGCTGCTCGCCGGCGATCAGCTCGCCGACGGCTACACGACATCGGGCGAGGGCGACGCCGAGGCCGCCGCCGCCGACGCCAATCGGCGGTTCGCTGCCGCCCCGCATGTGGGCGAGGACCGGGCCTACCGCACCGGCGACCGCGTCCGGGCGTCTGCCGACGGGTGGCTCACGTGGCTGGGTCGCCGCGACGCACAATTGAAGATCCGCGGCACGCGCATCGAGGCGGGCGAGATTGAAGCCGTGGCGCGGGCGGTACCCGGCGTCGAGTCGTGCATCGCTGCCCTGCGGCCGGCGACGGGGACGCCAGGCGGTGCGGCGGACGCGGACGCGAACGCGGGCGCGGGCACCGATGATGTCACTGCCGCGATCGAAGGCACGCGCGCCGACCAACTCATGCTCTGGTGGACCGGCGACGCCGCGGCCGGTCCGGCCATTCGCGCCGCGGCCAGCGCACGATTGCCCGAAGCCGCGGTGCCCGTCCAGTTGCTCCACGTGGTGGAATGGCCGCGCGGAGCTTCGGGCAAGGTTGACGTTGACCGACTGCCGCTTCCGGACCCGGCCCACGCGTCCAACGCTGATCCGACCGCCGCGCCGCGGACGCCGAGCGAGTCGATTCTGGCGGGCATCTGGGCCGATGTACTGGGCCTCGCGGCCGTCGGCATCCACGACGATTGGTTCGGCCTTGGCGGCGATTCGATCACCGCCATCCAGGTGGTGGCCCGCGCCCGCGCCGCCGATCCGCCGGTCATCCTGGAGGCGGTCGACGTCTTCGATGCACCGACGATTGCCGGACTCGCCGGGCTCGCGGCATCGCGTGGGTCCGCCGCCCCGACGGGTTCCAGTGCCGCCGGGCCAGCTGATTCCGCTCCAGCTGATTCCGCGCCGGCCAATTCCACCCCAGCCGAATCCACGCCGGCCAGTTCCCCCTCGCCGCGCCCGACCGGTCTCGACGCCCTCGGCGGCGCGACGCTCGACAAGTTGGCCGCGGCCATGCGGCGGAAGGGGGCGCCATGACCGCCGCCTCCGGCCTCGAGAACGTGGTCGATGCCTATCCGCTGACGCCGATGCAGGAAGGCATGCTCTTCCATTCCATGACCGCGCCGCGGTCCGGCGTCTTCATGGGGCAGTTCGCCGCCCGGCTCCACGGCACGCTGGACGTCGATCGTTTTCGGCGGGCCTGGGATGTGGTCGTGTCGCGGCACGCCGCCCTCCGCACGCTCTTCATGTGGGAGGGCCTGGACGATCCCCTCCAGGTCGTGCGCGGCGACGTCGACATCGACTGGACCATCGACGATTGGTCCACCGTTCCGGCCGACGCCCAGACGCGCCGGCGCGAAGAATTCATCGAGCGCGATCGACTGCGGGGCTTTGACCTCGGCGCAGCGCCGCTGGTTCGCATGCATCTGGCCCGCACCGCGCCCGACGCGTGGTACTGGCTCTGGTCCACGCACCACCTGATCAGCGATGGCTGGTCCACGGTGGTCATCCTCGAAGAGCTCTTCGAGATCTACATCGCGTTGGGCGAGGACGCGGCCGGCGGCACGGAATCCGGCGTGGCCGTGGACGCCATCGGTCAACGCTTGCCCGAACCCGTCGCCTACCGCACGTACGTCGACTGGCACGCGAGCCGCGACCGCGCGGCCGACGAAGCGTTCTGGCGCGACGCGCTGGCTGGGTTCACCGAGCCGACCCGCGTCACCCCGGCCTCGCCGCCGGACGCCGCCGACCCCGGGCATCGACGCCTGCAGCGATCGATTCCAGCGTCGTTGACCACGGCCCTGGAATCGTTCGCCCGGACGCACCGCGTCACCGCGAGCACCGTCTTGCAGGGGGCGTGGGCCCTGGTGCTGTCGCGGCTGGCCCGAACGGACGACGTCGTCTTTGGCGTGACGAGTTCCGGCCGGCCGGCGGAGTTGCCGGGCATCGACCGGGCCGTCGGCGTCTTCATCAACACGCTGCCGCTGCGGGTGGCGGTGGATGAAGATCAGCCGATCCTCGATTGGCTGCAGTCCTTGCAACGGGCCAACCTCGACCTGCGCCGGCGCGAACACTGTTCGCTGGCCGACGTGCAGCGCTGGAGCGAGGTTCCCCGCGGCGAATCGCTCTTCGAGTCGCTGGTGGTCTTCGAGAACTATCCCGGCCGCTTTGAAGTCGGCGGGGCGGGGGCGTCGGCGGATCTGTTGCTCGACGACGTCGCGTTCATCGAGCAGAGCAACTATCCACTGGCCGTGCTCTTCATGCCGGGGCCCGATCCTCGGCTGGTCATGGTCTACGACGACGAACGTCTCGCCGAAGCGTCGGTGGGCCGGCTGGCCGATCAGCTCCTCCGGGTGCTCGAGGCGATGGCCACCCAGCCCACGTCGCGGCTGGCCGACGTCGACGCGGTGGACGAGTCCGAACGTCGGCGAGTTCTTCGCACCTGGAACGACACCGGCCGTGACGTGACGAGCGGGGATCTGGTCCCGGCGCGGATTGACGCGTGGGCGCGGCGGACGCCCGATGCGCCCGCGTTGATCGGGGTTGTTTCGTCTTCGTCTTCGTCGTCGTCGGCATCGATCGTCGAGCCAGACCACGCGGTCGACTACGCCGAGCTCGTGGCCCGCGCGGCCAGCATTGCGGCAGAGCTCAGGGCGGCCGGCGTGGGCCCAGGCGACCTGGTGGGCCTGGAAGTGCGTCGCGGGCCGGCCGCGGTCGTCGGCCTGCACGGCATCCACCGGGCCGGGGCCGCGTATGTGCCGCTCGACCCGGCGTACCCGGCGGAACATCGTCGCCGTTTGGCCGACGCGACGCCGTTGGCGGCGATTGTGCGGGAACCCGGGCTCGATGCCCCGGTCGCAGTGGACGTTCCGGTGATTCCGTGCGCGATGGGCGATGCTGCCACCGGCGCGACGGCCGCCGCCACCGGGGCGACCGACAACTCAGCCAGCATGTCGGCCGCCGCGGTTCCGCTGGTTCCCACCGCCGCCAGCGATCCGGCGTACGTCATCCACACGTCCGGCTCGACCGGCGAGCCGAAGGGCGTGCGCGTTCCGCACGCGAGCCTGCGGCACTCGACGGACGCGCGACTGACGGTCTACGGCGAGTCGCCGGGCCGGTTCATGCTGCTTTCGTCGATCGCCTTTGACAGTTCCGTGGCCGGCATCTTCTGGACGCTCGCCACCGGCGGCACGCTGATCTTGCCGCCTGCCCACGCCGAGCAGGACATGCGGGCGCTTGCGGCGACGATCGCCGAACATCGCGTGACGCACCTGTTGTGCTTGCCGAGCCTGCTGGAACTCATGTTGGAACTCGGGACCGCCGCCGACTTGGCCAGCCTGCGCACGGTGATCGTGGCCGGCGAAGCCTGCCCGCCAGGACTCACCCGCACCTTCCGCGACCGCTTGCCGCAGGCCCGGTTGTTCAACGAGTACGGGCCGACGGAGGCGGGCGTTTGGGCCACCGCCCACGACCTCACCGCCGACGGATCCGTGCTCCGCGGTGGCCCGGTCCCCATCGGGCGTCCGATCGACCGGATGCGCAGCTACGTGCTCGACGGGCGCGGCCGGCCGGTCCCGATCGACGTGGCCGGGGAGTTGCACCTGGCCGGCGACGGGCTGGCCGATGGCTACATCGGCGACGCGGCGCGAACCGCCGATCGCTTCGTGAACCGGTCGATCGCCGGCCGCGGCGAACGGCTGTACCGCACCGGCGACTTGGTGAGCTGGCGCGAAGACGGCGTGCTGCAGTTCCACGGCCGGGTTGACGGACAGGTGAAGATCCGCGGCCACCGCATCGAGCCGGCCGGGGTCGAGGCTCGGTTGTTGGCCGACCCCCGCATCGAAGCGGCGGTGGTCGACGCCCACCAGACCGGCGATCGACCGGGTGACGCACGCTTGGTCGCGTGGATCGTCCCGGCGAGGCAGGGTGCGAACGCCGCGCCGACGGGTGACCTGGACCCCGTCGCCCTGCAACGCGAACTCCGGGCCGGTTGGCCCGCGGCCCTGGTCCCGGACGCGATCGTGCCGATCGATGCCATTCCGCGCCGGCCCAATGGCAAGGTCGATCGCCGGGCGCTGCCAGATCCTGAAATTGAACGTGGCGGCGACGCGCCGGTCCTCCCGCGCGACGAGATCGAAACCGCCATCGCCGCGATCTGGGCGGATCTGCTCCAGCTCGAGTCCATCGGCGTGCACGACGACTTCTTCGCCCTCGGCGGCGATTCGCTGGTGTCGATCCGCGTGATGTCGCGCATTGAAGATCGTTTCGAGCGCTCGCTTCCGCTGGCCACGCTGCTCGAACGCGGAACCGTGGCCGGATTGGCCGAGGTCATCCGCGGCCGGTCGCTCGACATGCCGACCGGGAATGCGTCAGGTTCGTCGGCCGCGGCCGACGGGGGAGTGCCCAATGGCGTCGCCAGCGGGATCCGTGCGAGCGGGACCGCGGCGCCCAACGCGCCGTCGCTCGCTCACGGCGAAACCGCCGCCACCAACGGCAACACCGGCACCGCGACGGTCGGCACGATCGGCGACACGACCATCGCCGCCGCCGCCACCGCCTCCGCCGCCATCACCGGTTCGCCGGCCGCCGCATCGCCGGCCCACGGCACGAAGCAACCGTCCGGCGACCCCACAACCGCTGCCTCCGCTGGCCCCGCCGCCTCGGCCGCCGCGCGACACGAATCACTCGTGCCGATCCGCTCGACCGGCGACCGCACGCCGCTGTTCTGCATCCACGCCGGCGGCGGGCACGTCCTCGAGTACCGCCATCTTGCCGCGCGGGTCGATGCCCACCGTCCGGTGTTCGGCCTGGAACCCCTCGGGCTCGATGGCCGCGCGACGCCGCTCGATACGGTCGAGGCCATGGCCACGCGCTACGTCGCCGCGGTCCAAAGCGTGCAACCCCGCGGGCCGTACATCCTCGTCGGTCACTGCGTCGGCGCCACGATCTGCTGGGAAATGAGCCGGCAACTGCGGGCCGCCGGGCACGAGACCGCGGCCCTGGTGGTCATCGACGCCGGTCCGCCGGTCGAGCCCGAGTCCATCTCGCTGCCGGCCAAGGTGGTCCGTTTCGCCCGTCGGCATCCGGCCCGCTTCCTGCCGTACGTCGCCCGGCGCGTCCGCCACGCCCTGCGCGATCGCCGCGTTGAAGCCGCTCGCCGCGACGTGCGCCCCGAGACGCTCGACCCCGAAGCCCGGCGCCTCGCCCACATCGACGCCGTCCGTCAGGCGTGCCAAAAGGCGTACTGGACCTACCGAACCGGCCCGGCGGACGTGCCCATTCTGCAGATCCGCAGCTCTGAGTTCGCGAACATGTTCGGGATGGAGCGGCACCTTGGCTGGAGCCGGCTCTCCGGCGGCATCGACGTTGAAGTGGTCGAAGCCCGCCACCGGACCATGCTGACCGCCGCGGCCGAGGTGGCCCAGGTCGCCGAACACATCGACCGCCGGCTCGCCGTTCTGGCCGAGGACGGCATCTGATGCGATCCACGATCCTCCGAATCGGCCGACTGCTCGACGCCCGCGCCCGCACCCAGCTCCTGGTGATGCTCGGAGCGATCGTCGTGATGGGCTTTCTGGAAATGGTGGGCGTGGCCGCGATCGCCCCGTTCATGCAGCTCGTCAGCGAACCGGAGCGGCTCGAAGGCGACGGCCGATTGGCCGAGATCTACCGTCGGCTGAACTTCGGCTCGCCCCAAGAAGCCATGCGCTGGGCCGGCGGCGTGCTGCTCGTCGGCTTTTCGATCTCCATGACGTTCAGCGCGTTCACCGCGTGGTTGATCCAGCGGTGCGTTTGGTCAATGGCCCACCGCATCTGCATGCGGCTGCTGCGGAACTACGCCGCCTTGCCGTACACCTTCCACCTGCGGCATTCGTCGTCGGACCTGACCAAGAAGGTGCTGATGGACGTGTCGGATGTGGTGACCGGCGTGCTGCTCGCCGGGGCGACGTTCATCGCCCAGGCCACGCTCGTCACGTTCCTGCTCATCCTCATGCTGATCGTGAACCCGGTGGTCGCGCTGGGCGCCTTTGGATCGCTGCTCGGCGCGTATCTGCTGATCCACCTGGGATTTCGCGGCACGCTCCGTCGCCTTGGCCGAGACCGGCTCGATGCCAGCTACGGCCGGCTGACGAGTTTCACCGAGGCCATGACCGGCGTGCGGGCGATCCGCATCGAAGGCGTCAGCCCGCACTTCATCTCGCGATTCGAACGCTCCAGCCAGCGATTCAGCGACCTGCAGCCGACGTACCAGATCCTCCGCCAGGCCCCGCGCTACCTGATCGAACTCGTGGCCTACGGCGGGCTCGTCGTGGTGGTGCTCGTCCTGCTCTCCACCCGAGAAGCCTTGCTCGCGGCGATTCCCACGCTCACGCTCTTCGCCTTGGCCGGCTTCAAGCTGCTGCCGGCCCTCAACCGGGCCTGGCACGCCGCCGCCCAGCTCAGCCACCACCTTCCGGCGGTCGATGAAGTCGTCCGCGACCTGGAAGCGGCCGACGCGGCCGGAGAGCTCGAAGCGGTGGACGCGGCCACGGCCCCGGACGTGCCATTCAACGACGTGGTGCAACTCGACGGCGTGCACTTTGCCTACGAAGACGGACAAGACGTCATCCACGGAGTGGACGTCTCGATCCGCCGCGGCGAGCGCGTGGCCCTCATCGGCTCGACCGGTTCCGGCAAGACGACGCTGGTGGACATCGTGATCGGGCTGCTGACGCCGCAGACGGGGGCGATGCGGGTCGACGGGGTGGCGATTTCGCCGGGCAACGCTGCTGGATGGCGACGCCGCGTGGCGTATGTGCCGCAGGACATCTTCTTGTACGACGAAACCATCGCGCGGAACATCGCCTTTGGCCTGGATCCGGACGACGTCGACATGGACCGCGTGCGGGCCGCGGCCCGCGTGGCCTGCTTGGACGCGTTCGTGGAGGGCGAGCTTCCGGACGGATACGAGACGCCGATTGGCGAACGGGGCGTGCGATTGAGCGGCGGCCAGCGCCAGCGCATCGGATTGGCCCGCGCGATCTACCGGCGTCCGGATTTCTTGATCCTCGACGAAGCCACCAGCGCCCTGGACGGCACGACCGAGGCCGAGGTCATGGAGCGCATGGGCGAATCCATGCCCGGCGTCACCGTCCTCATGATCGCCCACCGCTTGTCGACGGTGCGCGAATGCAACCGCGTCCACCTGATCGAGGACGGACGCATCGCCCGCAGCGGTTCCTGGGAGGAACTCTGCGCCGCCGACGACCGGGTCCAACGCATGGCCCAGTCGTCCGATTGATTCCTGACGCCGGCCGCGTGCGGCCAGCATGTTCCTTCGCGAGAGGTCAGACCCGTGGATTTCAGTTGGACCGATGATCAGGTTCGCCGTTACGACGAGGCGGTCGCGTTTGCCGAGCGCGAGCTCAATACCGATCTTGCCGCCCGGGATGCGGCGGGCGAGTTCCGCATGGACCATTGGACCAAGGCGGCGGCGTTCGGCGTCCTGGGCTGGATCATCCCGCGCGAGTACGGCGGGCACGGCCTGGATGTGGTGACGTCGATCCGGGCACTCGAAGGCATCGGCTACGGCTGCCGTGACAACGGCCTGACCCTCGCCCTGAACGGGCAGCTCTGGAGTGTGCAGGAACCGCTGCTGGCGTTCGGCACCGAAGAGCAGAAGCAGAAGTACATGCCGCCGATGTGCCGCGGCGAATTGATCGCCTCGCACGGAATGAGCGAGATTGAGAGCGGCAGCGATGCGTACAGCCTGCAGACGTCGGCGGAAAAGGTCGACGGCGGCTACGTCCTGAACGGGCACAAGATCTACGGCGGTCTTTCGCCGGTGGCCGGGTTGTCGCTGGTGTTCGCCAAGACAAACCCGGACGCCGGGCAGTGGGGCATCTCCGCATTTCTGGTCGAGAGCGGATTCGACGGCTTTGAAGCGTCGCCGCCCAAGAGCAAGATGGGACTGCGTACCGGGCCGCTTGGCGACCTGTTCTTGCGCGATTGCTTTGTGCCGGAAGAGAATCGGCTCGGGCCGGAAGGCGCGGGCGTGTCGATCTTCACGACGTCGATGGACTGGGAACGCAGCTTCATCTTTGCGAGCCACGTGGGATCGATGGCCCGGCAACTTGATGCGTGCATTGCGTTCGTGCGCGAGCGCGAGCAGTTCGGCCAGTCGATCGGCAACTTCCAGTCGGTCTCGAACCGCATCGCCGAAATGAAGGTGCGTTTGGAGACGAGCCGCTTGTTCCTGTACAAGCTCGCGTGGATGAAAGGCGAGGGCAAGCCCGCCCTGCAGGAAGCGGCGATGGCCAAACTGCACATCGCCGAGAGCTTTGTGGCCAACAGCATGGACGCCATTCGCATCCACGGCGGCAAGGGCTACATGTCGGAGTTCGAAGTCGAACGCGACCTGCGCGACGCGATCGGCGGCGTGATCTATTCCGGCACGTCGGACGTGCAGCGGAACATCATTGCCCGGACGCTCGGGGCGATGTGAGGTGGCGCGGCGCGGCGTGGCGCGGCGCGGCCTGACGCGGCGGGTCGGGCGAGCACCCTCGTCGCTGCCGGTTCAGGCAGGCGGATGACCGCTCACTCGCCGCGTTAGTCAGCCGAAGCACCGGTGACGTTGACGCGCCACACGGGCATGTCCAGCCACGAAACGTATTGGACGGTCCACGCGCACGTGGCGTTCGCCGCCGGTTCGACTGATTCTGCTTCGGGAACGGCCAAACTCACCAGGACGCCGGCATCCGGTGACCAGGAGGCCACGGTCATCGGCCGACGCTGGGCGCCGTCCGGGCACCGGCGGGCGACGATCTTGGGTGCGTGTGCGTGTGCGTGTGCGTGTGCGGGTGCGTGGCCGCGTGCCGCCGCCGGCGAGGCGTCAAGTATCGTCGGAACCGGCCACGATCGCGGGCCGCCGTCCCCGCCAATGCCCAGGCCGTGGGCCTTGGCCACGGCTTCCTTGCGCGTCCAGAGTTCCAGGAAGGCCTCGGTCGGCCCGATGCCCGAGCCGGCGCCCGTCGGATTCTTCGCCCCGTCGGTCGACGCTTGCCACGCGGCGAATTCGCCCTCGGTCAGCGCGGTGCGGGCGACGAGGGCGACGTCGGACATGGCGCGTTGCACTTCAATATCCAGACCAATCCCGCGGCCGACGGGCGGGGCGTGCGGGGGCGTGGCCGGGAGCTCGTGCGCCGGCGCCGCCTCGTCTTGACCGAGCCGCTCACTGATCGCGATCGCAATGCGGTCGCCGGCGTTCGAAGCGTTGAAGTCGAGGGCTTCGTGATCCGGCAGCCAGCGTCGGCCCGGCCCCGTCGACGCGAAGACGAGTTCGGCGGGCGCGGTGTTTGTGATCTGGCCGAGCGCGGTGCGCAACAAGGCCCGGCGCAATCGAAATGCCTCCGCATGCTCGGGGAAGCGGAACTGGCTCGACCGCGCGAGCTCGTCGGCGGCGAGCACGCGGCCAGGATCCGGCAGGGCGGTCCGGGCCTGGGCGACCGAAGCAAAGACCACCGACACCACGCCCGGCGTTGGACGGAGTGGGTGACGCGGATCCTGTGGATCGCGCGATCCAGGTGCATGCGGCGACTGGTTCATGGGCGAGGGGCCGTCAGCTTGAACATCGCCTCGACCGCGAGCGCCGCCGCGTCCCGGGCGTCGTACGCGAGGAGCGCGTCGCGCATCGCCGCAGCGCGGCGAGCGTACGCCTCGTCCGTCAGCACTCGTTGGACATCCTGGCGCAGCCCCTCGGCGGTGGCCGACGCCAGATCGCTCGCGATGCCGATGCCGTGAAAGCGGGTGCGGGCGGCATTGCCGTTCTGGTCGTTGCGGTCGAGCGAGAACACGCGGGTCGGGACGCCATGCAGCGCGCACTCAACCATCGTATTCGCGCCCGCCGTGGTGATTGCGGCGCGAGCGAACGGCAAGACTTCCATCTGTGGCAACCACCCGAAGGCATGCAGATTCGCCGGCCGTTCGCCAAGGCTGGCGGGATCGGCCTTTCCGCCCAGAGCCATGACGACGTCCCAGTTCGGTTCCGCCGCGGCCATGGCGACGACGTGGCGAAGAAACGTCCGGTCGCCACTGGCCACCGTGCTCATCGACACGAGGATCAGCGGCCGCGCTTCCGCCGCGGTGTCCGTCCCCGCGCGTCGCCCGTCCAAGATGTCGTCGAGCCGCCTCCGGTCCGCGGCATCCAGTGCCGGTTCCGGGCGATCCAGATCGACCATCGGGCCGGCGTGGGCCACGCGGGCCGGCGGGGCGTGCGGAAAGTCGAGCTCGCGCGGCATGAGGTAGAGCAGCGGCAGGTCGCGGGCCACGTACGGAATCAACCACGCCCGGCGGTCGAACCATGCGTCGATGTCCACGCCGAGGCCGCGGGCCAGCGCCGCGGTCAGCGACGGCTTGTCCGACGACCGAGATCGCAACTGGCGTCGCCACCGGTGTCCGCGCTTCCAGGCCAGAAAGCGGGCCCAGTGCCAATCCAAGGCGCGCTGGCTGCTTCCCCGGGTCGACGGATCGGCCGGAGCCGCTTCGGCCTGCTCCGTACTGGTCGCCCGCCCGTCGCCCGCCGGCAGGACCGCATGGTGCAGCGGCGGAATGCCCGGCGACTTGAAGACATTGAGAAACGGGGATACGAGGCCGGTCGGGTACCCGGCGTGCCGCGAGACCATGATGTGCGGGTGGAGTTCCAGGTCGACGAGCACCGCATCGGGCGCGATGTCGCTCAGGGTCGCGGCGAGTTCGTGCACACCAAGGGCCTGGGCCGGATCCGCCCGGCGCTGCGCCGGCGACCACCCGGGTGGCGGGCCATCGAGCTGGCGGAAGTCGAAACCGTGCTCGCGGATCCGCTCGCCCACATCCATCGGACTGGCGATCGTCACGCGGTGGCCGCGGCGTTCCAGGCGCCGGCCGAGCGCGCACGTGGCGTTCATGATGCCGGTCAGCCCGTTGATGATGCAGAGCAGGTGGGTCACGGGGTTCGCGGGCGATCGCATCCATTGGGCACGGAAAGATTGACCCCGGCGGCCCGGGGGGGCCGGGGGGCACGGTACGGTAGCGTCATGTCATCGACCCCGGCCCACCGCGACTCCGGCGACTCCGGCGACGCCGGAGACCTCCGCGACTCCAGCGACCCCAGCGACCCCGCCCTCACCCGGACCATTCTGCTCGACGGCTCGTCCACCGCCGGCGAGAAGATCGATCGGCTGCTGCCGATGGTGTACGAGCAACTTCGGGGCACGGCCCAGCGGCTCCTGGCCGGTGAGCGGATCGACCACACCCTCGGCGCGACCGCGGTGGTGCACGAGGCGTACATGCGGCTCGTCGGCGATCGAAAACTGCCGTGGGCCAATCGGGCGCACTTTTATGCCGCCGCCGCGGAAGCGATGCGGCGGGTGCTCATGGACCACGCCCGGGCCCGGAATCGGGTGAAGCGAGGCGGGGCGGTGTCGACGGTTCGGTTCGGTGATGCGGGACATCCGGACGCCCCGTCGGCCTCCCAGTTCGCCTCCCAGTTGGCTGACCTCCAGCACGCATTCGACGCGGCCGACGCGAATTCCGAGATGATTCTGGCGTTGGACGATGGCATCCGACGCTTGGAGGATGTGGACCCGCGGGCGGCCACCGTCCTGCGATTGCGGTTCTTTGCCGGGCTCACGGTGTCCGAGACGGCGTCGGCCATGGACGTCAGTCCACGGCAGGTGGACCGGCTTTGGGCGTTCGCCCGGGCCTGGCTGTTCCGAGATCTGGAGGCACAGGACAATGCAGACCCCGCCACGGGCGATGGAGATCCTGGGCCAGGCGATTGAACTCGCGCCGGGCGAGCGGCCGGGCTTTCTCGCCTCAGCGTGCCAGGGCGACGAAGGATTGCGGGCCGAGGTTCAGTCGTTGCTCGCCGCGCACGAACGGGCTGGCGGCTTCCTGGCCGAGCCTGGCCTCGGGCCCGCCGACGAGACCAGCGCGTTCGCCGCCGCGGCCCGCGACTTCCTGGGTCCTTCCGGGGCGGGCCACGACCCCGCCGCGATGCTCGGCACCACCATCGGCCGCTACACGCTCCGGCAAGTCATCGGCGAAGGCGGGCACGGCACCGTCTACATGGCCGAGCAGACCGAGCCGGTGCGCCGCCGTGTCGCCCTGAAGCTCATCAAGCCCGGCATGGACTCGCAGCAGGTGCTGGCCCGGTTCGACGCCGAACGCCAGGCCCTCGCCCTGATGGATCACTCGGGCATCGCCACGGTGCTCGATGGCGGCACCACCGAGCAGGGCCGTCCGTATTTCGTGATGGAACTCGTGCGCGGCACGCCGATCACCGAGTTCTGTGACGCAAGCAATCTGCCGCCGCGCGAACGCCTGATCTTGATGATCGACGTCATCGGCGCGGTGCAGCACGCCCACCAGAAAGGCGTGATCCATCGCGACCTCAAACCGGCCAACATCCTGGTCACGCTGGAAGGTGGCCGCCCGGTCCCCAAGGTCATCGACTTCGGCATCGCCAAGGCCATCCACGGGCCGCTCACCGAACGCACGCTGTTCACCGAGTTTCGCCAGATGGTGGGCACGCCGCAGTACATGAGTCCCGAGCAGGCCGAGATGTCGTCCATCGACGTGGATACGCGGACGGATGTGTACGCCCTCGGCGTCGTCCTCTACGAGTTGCTCGTTGGATCGCCGCCGTTCTCGGCCGACGAGTTGGCCGAGGCCGGCTTGGCCGGCATGCAGCGGATGCTCAAGGATGTCGAACCACCGCGACCGAGCGTTCGGCTGAGCACCCTCGGCGGGGCGGCGTCGACGGTGGCGGTGGCCCGCTCGATCGAACCAGACGGACTGCGCAAGCTCGTGCGCGGCGAGCTTGACTGGATCGTCATGACGGCGATGGACAAGGACCGGCGACGGCGCTATCAAGCGGCAGCCGAAATGGCCGCGGATCTGCGGCGGTACCTGGAGGACGAGCCGGTCAGTGCCGCGCCGCCGAGCGCCGCGTACCGCACGCTCAAGTTCGTGCGGCGGCACCGCACCGCAGTGGCGGCGGCCGCGGCCGTCGGCCTGTCGTTGGTGATCGGCGCGACGGCGGCCACGGTGTTCGCCGTCCGGGCACGGGAGAGCGCCAGCCTGGCCCGGGAGGCCAGCGCGAACGCCCGCGATGCCGCGTCCGAGGCGCGGCTCCGGGCGGCCGAGAACGAACGCTTGGTGTACGCCGTCAGCCTGCAAGCGGCCGACGCGGCGATTCGCAACGGGGATCCGGACGAGGCTCGCCGGCGCCTGTCGGCCTGTGCGGCGCCCGCACGCGGCTGGGCCTGGGCGTGGATCAACCGCGAGGCGACCGATCCGAGCGTGGCCATTGGTGAGCACGCGGAGCCAGGGATTCGCGATGTGGCGTACTCCCCCGACGGCCGGCTCCTGGCCAGCGTCGGCACGGACCGGGTCGTGCGGATCTGGGACCTGGCCGGCGGGCAGCCGATGCACGCGATGGCCGGGCACGCGGACACGGTCACCGGAGCCGCGTTCAGCCCCGACGGGCGGCGGCTCGCCACCTGCAGTGCCGATCGCACGGTCCGCGTGTGGGACGTCATGCGCGGCTCGGAGATCGCGACGCTGGCCGGGCACACGTCGTGGGTGAGCGGCGTGGCCTGGGATCCGCGCGGGACGTGGTTCGCCTCGGCCGGCGGCGATTCGAACGTCCTGATCTGGGACGCCGAAACGCTGGAGGTGCGGGCCCGCCTCGGCGGCTACGCCCACGATGTGTGGGGCATCGACGCCAGTCCTGACGGGGCGCGGCTGGCCACCAGTACGGGCGACGGCCAGCTCGTGGTCTGGGATGTGGCCAGCGGCGAGCGAACGCTCGAACGCACGGTCAGCGACTTTGGGATCTGGTCCGTCGAGTACAGCCCGGACGGTGAGCGGGTGGTCGTGGCGGGTTTCGACAACCGGGCCACGGTGCGCGACGCCGCGTCGGGCGACCTTCGGCTGGAACTCGGCGGCAGCAATTTGCCGGTGCGGGCCGCCACGTTCACCACCGACGGGCGATTCGTCATCGTGGCCGGCTTTGGGGCGCTGCGCACGTTCGACGCCGCAAGCGGTGAGCCGGTGGCCCGCAGCCTGAGTGAACAAGGTGATCTGCACGCCGTGGCCATGCACCCGCAAGGGCAGTCCCTCGCGACCGGCGGCACGACGGCCGACGTGCGGCGCTGGGGATCTGAAGAAATCGCCGGGCCCATCGAACTCGTCGGCCACCGCGATCTCGTCTTTGAAGTCGTGGCCGCCCCCGGCGGGGCCATGCTCTACACCGCGGGGGCCGACGGCAGCGTGCGGGCCTGGGATCGGCGGACGGGCGGGCTCGAGTGGTCGCGTTCGATCGAGCGCGGCGGAGCCTTCAGCGTCGACGTGACCCCCGACGGCTCCACCGTCATCACCACCGGGGGCGATGGCATGATTCGGAGTTGGGACGCGGCCGACGGCAGCCCGCGTTGGACGGTGCCCTTCGGCGGCCGGGCCCGGAACCTGTCCATCGCCCCGGACGGCCGCGTCTTCGCCAGCGGCGCCGCGCCCGGTTCGGGGGCGGTGGCCGCGATTCGGCGGGTCGATACCGGGGAGGTGGTGCACGAACTTGCCGGCCACCGCGGGGCACTGGCCCGCATGGCGTTCAGCCGGACGGGCGACGTGCTCGCCACCACGAGCACCGACGGCACGGTCATCGTCTGGTCGGTGGACGACGGGACGCCGATGGCGAAGCTGGATGCGTCGGAGGCGGCGTCTGGGGCTGGGTCCGAGACTGGGTCCGCGGCCGGGGCCGGAGCCGTCGGCACGCCCAATTCCGTGTGCTTTGGGCCCGGCGAAGGCCAACTGCTCGTCGGCCATACCGGCGGCACGTTGGTGACCTGGGAGTGGAGAAGCGAGCGGATCGTTCGCCAGGTGGCGGCCCACAACGCCACGATTGGCGCGGTGGATCTCAGCGCCGACGGCCGGCGCATCCTCACCGCCGCGTGGCACAATCCGGAGCTGCGCATCTGGGATGCGGACACCGGCGAGCGGCTCCTGGAGATCGACACGCACATCACCGGCTTGTCGGACGCCCGGTTCTTGCCCGGCGCGCCCGCCATCGCCGCGTCCGGCATGCAGGGCCGGGTCCGGGTGTGGGAGATCGAGCCGGAGCCCATGAGCTACGCGTGGCGACTTGAGTTCCAGCGCCGCGCCGAAGACTTCGCGACCCGGACGATGGCGGCCGAGGACCTCGAGCGAACGATCCGGGCCGCGGGACTCCTGCGCGTGGCGGAGAACGAACCCGCCGCAGCACTGGACCGCGTGCGCCGGGCCGAGTCCGAACTGGTCGCCGCCGCGGGTCGAGCCGAGCGCGAGCTGCCCGCAGGGCATCCGTTGCACGGCCAACTCAAACGCGAACTGGAATGGACGCGCGAGATCGTGGCGGCCCGGACGGAGCCGGTGGAGGTCGCGCCGGGCGAGCTGTCGCGGTACGCCGGACACTTTGGCCCGGTCCGGATTCGCGTCGAGGGCGGGCGGCTGATCGCGGTGCACGAGCAACAACCGATTGATCAACCGCTGCTGGCGATGGGCCAGCACACCTGGCAATCCGAACGCATCGGATGGGCCCGCGTGCGCTTTGAAGTCGACGCGGAAGGGGCGGTGCCCGCGATTCGCGTCATGTACCTCGGGCGGCCCGATGAGGTATTCCCGCGGCGGGCCGACGATCGCGACTGAGTTCGAAGTGTTGGACGGAAGACAGCAACCTTGTTTCGCCGGGTCAACCGGTACGGAGATGTGATGTCAATCAAACTCATGATGCATGATCCTCGCGGATTTGCCGTGTGGATGGGCGATCGGTGCAGCTGTGCAGCGCGGAGCATTGCAACGCCGGCGATCATCGGCGCGTCCGCATTCTTCGCCGATGTGGGCGGTGCGGCCGGTGCGGCCGGTGCGCCTGATGCGGCTGATGCGGGCGCGGCAGCGGACGTCGGCCGCACGGATGCCGTCTACCGGCCGGTCCCCCTCAGCGCCGAGCAGGCATCCGAGGATGTGCGCATCTTGATCGAAACGCTCGATCGCTTGCATGCGGGTTGGGGACGATACACCGCGGACGAAGCGATGCGATCGCTGCTTGACGGGCTCGCCCGGTCCGTGGTCGAAGGCAGCACCGACGCCGACATGTTCGCCAAGATCAATCGCGTGTTGCCGCATCTTCGTTGCGACCACACGTTGGCCGAGCCGCCGGCGGCAATCGAAACGCATCGAGAAGTCGTGGCCACACATTTTCCATTCACGTTTCGTCTCTTTGACGGGGCGATGTATGTCGATCGGGTGTCCGCCGTCGCCGCCGATTCGCTGGCCAGGGGCGATCGAATCGATCGGATCAACGGTCGATCGGTGCACACGATCATCCGCGAGATCGAGCCGCTCATCTCGGTGGACGGGTGGACCGACGATGTGCGGGGGGCCACGCTTGAGGCGACGAGTGAACTGCTCGGGAGCGGCATCGAACACCACTGGCCGTTCGTCTTCGGGTGGGCCGGAACGTGGGACGTGGAGGTTGCCCGTCGAACGCCCGGGGGAGCGTGGGCCGATCCGCGGGTCGTGCGCGTTCCCGCGATCACGTGGCCGGAATCGATTTCGATGCGCACCGGGGGTGACGCTCGGTACCTCGATTTCGTCGACGGCATGGATTTTAGCCTGCGTGCGCGCGCTGCGCCCGCCGCGGATGAACCGCCAGTCGGTGTGCTGCGGATCGACACCTTCGTGAACTACCGGCGTCCGGTTGATCCGCGAGAGGCGTTCGCCCCGGCGTTCCGCGCGTTGGCCGAGGCGGGCGCGACGCACCTCATCATCGACCTGCGAGCCTGTGGCGGCGGGTCGACGGAGGTGCCGGATGAGCTGCTTTCGCGTCTCGTGGCCGTCCCGCCCGCGGCCGCCGCCCGGCGTCCGTGGACCCGCGGAACCGGGCCGGGCGACCTGCGGCCGCATCTCTCGACGTGGGATCCATCGGTCTTCGCCTTGCCGCCGGGGCTCTTTCAGGATCTGGGCAATGGCTTTCAGGAACTTCGCATGCCCCTCGATCCGCCGCCCGCCGCCCACGATGCGGCCAACCGATTCGACGGTCGGCTGACGGTGCTCATCGGGCCGGTCAACGCATCCGGGGCCACCGTGTTCGCCGCACTGTTGGACGCCCACCGTCCGAACGTTCGTTTCGTGGGCGAGCCGACGGGCGGAAGTGCCGAGGGACCGACCGCGGGCACGATCGCGTTCTTGACCTTGCCGCATTCCGGCGTCCAGGTGCGGGTTCCCCTTCTGCGCTCCTGGGTCAACGTGCCGCATCCGCCGGCCGGACTCGGCGTGGAGCCGGACGTCTTGATTCGCCCCACCGTGGCGGACTGGCTTGCCGGCCGGGATCCGGTCTTGGAGGCGGCGCTGGCGCCGTGATCGCCGCGAGTCTCGTGCGTGGCGGCGAGCTTGGGCGCTCGCACACACCGGTGGCCGTGCGCCTCAGCGCTCGCTGGC
Source organism: Phycisphaerales bacterium (assembly GCA_045106735.1). Classification (GTDB taxonomy): domain Bacteria; phylum Planctomycetota; class Phycisphaerae; order Phycisphaerales; family SM1A02; genus JBGCEZ01. Next base: position 84,587 of record JBGCEZ010000015.1, read on the forward strand.
TCCGATTCCTGTCGTGTGAAAGCGGAGGTCGCCCGTCCTTGGTTCATACGTGCCGTGGCCCGTGGCGTGGGTTCCGCGCAGCCCGTTCGCCAGGCGGATGATCGCCGCGCGATGTTCGAACGCGTCGTCGATGGAATGGAGAACGATCCCGTGAAGGACCAAGGTGTCGTGGTCGAGCTTGATCAAGACGCCCGCATCCGGAACCGGACCCCAGTCCACGTACACGTTGGTGATCCGAGTCGGAGTGCGGCTGTAGTCGTCGGCGACAAACTTCATCGAGTGGCCAGCACTCCAGAGTTCGAGCTGATGCCCCTCGACGACAGACGAGCCCCAGACGGGCGTACACGACACGACCGCCACCGCGCCCTCAGATTCGATCGACTGAATCAGCGATCGCGGGAGCGGGCGTTCAAACGGATCCGGCGCGTGCACGATGGGCAAGATTGCCGCAACCCCGAGGTAGGCCGCGACGGTGGCCAGCACCACCATGAACATGGCGGCGGTGGCGAGGTGGGCCGTGGCCGTGGTTCGCTCTTTCGGCTCGAACTCGCGGACGCGGTCGCCGTAGGAAGGCAGCGATTCCAGCGATGAAGCTTCATGATCCATGGGATGGGTACCGTGGCGGCGGAGCGTGGGTTCGCCGATGCGACGTTGAATCGACCGGCCGAAGGTGCACGGGTGGGGGGGGAATCGATGCCAGAACCCGACGCGGCGGCTGCGACCTCGGACGAGAGCGGGGGCGAAGACTCGGCCGCCCCGAGTCCCGACTGGCGATGCTACACCTGCGGCTACGCCCGAGCGGGTCGCCGCCGCGAGCAGCCGTGCAGTGAATGCGGCGGGTTCGAGTGGCATCAGCCGGGGCCATCGACGCGCCGGGCGGTCGCGGACTTGATGCGGACGGTCCGCATCTGCGTGATCTTCTGGTTGCTGCCGCTGGTCGACGCGGTGGTGGACACGCCGGTGGTCAACTTGGCCGTGCTGGGCGTGGTCGGCGTCGTCTCCGTGCGGCGTCAACGATCGCTGGGCGTGGCGTGCGCCGCGGTGTCGATGATGGGCATCGTGGTCTTGGCCGTGGCCGACGTCATCGGTCCGGATGCGTGGCTTGCTTCGCGGGCGTTCGTGCGATGGGGGTTCAGCTTGCTCGTCGGCGTCGTGGTCCTCATCATCATTGGCCCAACGCCGGATCCGCGAATCGCCTCACCGCACGTCCAGAAGCTTTGCGTCGTCGCCCTGGTGGCCGTCGCGGCGCTGCTCGCCGTCCCCGGGATTCAGGTGGCCAAGATGGCGGCGATCCGCTCTGAAGCCCGGTCCATCGCCACCTGGGTGGACGCCGAGGCGAGCGCGACGGGGCAGCGGCCGGCGGATCTCACGGGCTACCCGTGGCGGCGCCCGGCGCGGGCGGCCAACGTGCGCTACCGCCCGGGACCGGCCTATCCGATCGAAGCGGGCCTTCGGTACCGGATCGACATCCGCGCCGGCGAACAGCATCCGTTCCGATCGTGGTACGGCGAACCCGGTGGCTGGCGCCGCGATCCCTGGTGAGGCCGAACCTGCGGCGAGGCCCTCGCCGAACAGCCCGTTGAAAACCCTGCCCCGCCCCAAAACGCACGCCGCCCCGAAGCGAACTTCGGGGCGGCGGCAAGGAACACAGACGGTGGGGATCGATGGGACTCGGTGGCGATCACGCGTCCGGGCAGTTCCCCCAGGCGGCCAGGACGGCCAGCAGGTCGCCGGTATCCACGAAGCCGTTGCCGTCGATGTCGGCGTCGCAGCCACCGCAGACGCCGAAGTCCGCCAGCACCGAGAGCATGTCCAGCGTGTCGACCACGCCGTTGCCGTTCACGTCGGCGGGGCAGGCGGGGCAGGCGTGCTCGATGGCCAGCACGTTGCGAATCTCGTCGCGGACCATCTCGCGGGCCACGTCGCCCAGGCTGAAGCCGGCGTCGAGGGCCGTGGCTTCATCCACGAACAGGCTGAAGACGTACTGGCGTTCGGTGCCGCCTTCACACTGGATGCCGGGCAGGCTGAACCAGCCGACCAGGGTTCGCCACCGCTCGCCGCCGAGCGTGTAGCTGCCGCCCTTGGAAGCCGATTCGCAGCCGGCGATGAAGTCGTCGATCTCGTCGTCGGACATGCCGGCGGGGGCTTCGTCCTCGACCACCGATGCAAACCAGCGGTTGTTGGACATCAGGTCATAGAACGCGTCGCGGGTGCCGGTCTGTTGGAACACCTGACCTTGGGCGATGCGTTCGAACAGGCGGTTGATCTCGATCACCGTCATGCCGTTGGCGGGGTTGTTTGACGGTCCGCCGCATCCAAGCTTGTGTTCGAGCCGCAGGTCATCGCCGGCATCGTTGTAGAAGTCGATGGTGTTCTGGATGTTGCCGAGGCCAAAGCGATCGATCACCGCGTTGGTCCGCGTATTGCTCGAGTTCTCCATCATCGAGCGAAGCACCTGGTGCAGCGGTTCGGTGGCGATCGGCGTCTGGCCGGCATGGTTGTTGTCGCAGGAATCGCTGCCGCCGTACACGTTCAGCAGTGAGTTCAGCGTGACGAATGGGTTGCTTTCAACTTGACGCATGGCGTGGACGTGGGGGAGAACCTTGACCGACGAGGCGGGGTAGAACACGTGGTCGCCCATGAGCGACGCTCGCGTGCCGCCGCCGACGCGTTCGAATCGGAAGCCGTAGTGGCCGCCTTCACGCTGGTCGCGGAGTTCCCGGCGAATGCGCCCGGTCAGCGCGTTCGAGTTGTCGATCATCGACATCATGTAACGGGTCTGCCCGTTGAGCGTGTAGCGTTCGATGTCGGTGATGCGGGCGCCATTCTGATCGGTCCGGTCAAACATCTGGGCCGCGGTCATGCCGTGGTACCACCAGAAGGACTCGCCTTCGCGCTGATTCAAGACGACGGTGTACTTGCCCGGGCCGCGATCTTCAATATCGACGATGCGGGCGTTGTGCTGCGAGATCTTTTCGGACACGGTTTCCGCTGTGACGTTCGAGTAGATCCACCAGTTCTTGGCGAAGTCGCCGGTGTTGCGAATCATGATGCCGCTGAAGACGCGTTGCCCGCCGACGACGTAAGTGTCGACATCAACCAGGCGGGCGTTGTTGTCATCGGTCTTGTCCATCAAGAAGTTGAAACTCACATCGCTGTAGTACCACCAGCCGGTCTGGTCGTCGCCGGTGTTGGGGATCGCGACGAAGGCGTAACGCTTCTGGCCGTTGACTCGGTAGATCTCCAGATCGATCAGCCGGGCGTTGTTGTCACTGATGAAGTCGGCGGTTTGTTGGGCCGTTTGGCCATACTTCCACCACCAGCCGCTGGCGTACTCGCCGGTGTTGCGGACGAAGGTGGCGGCCATCCGAAGTGGCGCCGTCTGATTGACTTCCAGATCGATGATGCGGTAGCCCTGATCGATGCGGTCGTCGATCGTCTCGGGCGAGGCGTTGGTGAGCTGCCACCACCCGGTCGGGGTGCTCGAGTCATCGTGTTCATTGACGGCGGCGGCCAGGGAGGTTGCCCCGAGACTGACCACGGCGGCGAGGCCAGCGGCGGCAAAGCGGCGGAGGCGGCGGGCGGCGGAGTGCGGGCGTTGCATGGGTAGGTTCCGAGAAACGTGGGTCATTGCGGGTGGCGAGCTCGACGCTCGAGCGGGGCCACACC
>JBGCEZ010000016.1:0-64480 GCA_045106735.1 Phycisphaerales bacterium
CGCGCCGCCACCTTCGCCGCCACCCTCGCCGCCGGCGCGATGACCTGCTCTGCCTTGCTGTGCGTGGCCATGCTGCTCGCCGATCGCTCGAGCTGGCCGGCTGCCGCGACGATGGTTCCCGCCGCCGCGATGTCCGTCATCTTCGCGTGGCGCGTCCGATGAACATCAACGCCATGATTCGTCGCACCATCCGCCCGTCGACCGATGCATCGACGGCCCGGATCGTCGGCAAGACGCTGGCCCAGACGGCGCTGTTCTGGGGCTTCTTCCTTTGGCTTCTGCCGTGGATCATCATTCGGTTCACCTCGGATTGGCCGCTCCCCGACCTTCGATTCCCGGGCCACACCGCGACAGGCTGGGTCGTGTTCGGCGTCGCCGGGACGATCGGCATCACCTCCGGCATGGTGATGAGTGTGCGCGGTCGCGGCACCCCGATCCCGATGGACTGCGCCCGCGAACTCGTGGTCGTCGGACCCTACCGCTGGGTGCGGAACCCGATGGCGCTGGCCGGCATCACCCAAGGCGTGGCCATCGGCATCGTGCATGGATCACTGCTGGTGATCATGTACGCCCTCGCCGGAGCCGGATTCTGGCATCTCGTTGTTCGCCCGCCGGAGGAGGCCGATCTCGCCGACCGTTTCGGGCTGGACTTCGACTCCTATCGCCGTGACGTCCGGTGCTGGTTGCCCCGACGGCGTCCGTGGTCGCCGGATTGATCCCGCCGACGCGAATCACACCGATCGCCCCGATCCTCCGTGCACGCGTCCGATTTTCATTGCACGGTAGACCGAGATCTGCAGCGGCCGGCCGCCGTGGCTGAGTGTCCCGATCCCCCCAGGCCGGGACGTGACGCACGCCAGCGGTTCCGCGATGATCGACGGCAAGGAGATCTGTTCCATGCATGACCGCCACCCCGATCATCCGGCCGAGCGTCCCGGGGCCACGACCACCCCCAACCGGGGCCTCATCGACGAGCTGATCTTTGTGAATGTCGGCGGCCACGTCGCCGCGATCGATCGCCTCAGCGGCGAACTCGTCTGGCGCTGGAAAGCCCCGAAGGGTCACAGCTACGGATCGATGTTGGTCCAGGATGACGCCCTCATCGTCGGCGTGTACGGATACGTGTACTGCCTCGACGCGCTCAGCGGCGAGCTTCGATGGTCGAACCCCCTTCGCGGATTCGGGTTCGGAGTCACGAGTCTGGCCACCTCCGGGGCGGCGAGTGGCCACGCGAACTCGGCCGCGTCCCAGTCGCAGCAGGCAGCCGCCGCCATCGCCGCCGCGTCGGCATCGTGAGCCGAACCGCGATCCGCCGATCACCTCGCCCGAGGCCCGCGTCATGCAACTCGATCACGTACAACTCGCCATGCCGGCCGGCGCTGAGGATCAAGCTCGAGCGTTCTTCGGCGATCTGCTCCGGATGACCGAAGAGACGAAGCCCGAACCACTGCGATCCCGTGGCGGCTGCTGGTTTCGATCCGGGATGTGCGTCGTGCACGTCGGCGTCGACCCGGACTTTCACCCGCAATCCAAGGCGCATCCCGCCTTCGTCGTGAACGACTTCGACGAACTCGCCGCACGACTCGAATCGTCGGACCATCCCGTTCGCCGCGACCAGTCGTTGGGGGGCGTCGATCGACTCTACACGGACGACCCGTTCGGCAACCGCATCGAGTTCATCCGACGCGGCCACGGGTTCAGCGAGCCTCGCGATGGGTGACCTCGCCCGGCCGGGTCTCATGTGGCTGAAGTTCTGGCTCTTCCTGGTCATCGGCGTGATGTCCGGCGCCATCGCCCTGACGTTGTTTCCCAGCCTTCGCCTCGCCGCCCTGCTCATCCTCACCGTCTGGGCGTTCTGCCGAGCGTATTACTTCGCCTTCTACGTGATCGAGCATTACATCGATCCGGGACAGCGGTACTCCGGCATCGGCGACTTCGTGTGGCGTCGGTGGAGACGGGGGATCGCGGCCGGGGCGGCCGATGTCGAGCCAGGCGCCGCGATGATCTCTCGCCCGGCTGACGAGGACGACGCCCCCCAGGCCGCGGGCGAGTGACGCTCCAACGAGACGCCCGAAGGCAACGCTGGCGCACGTGGTGTTTCCTCGCCGCGATGATCTTCCTCGCCGTCGTCCTGCTTCCATGGGCGGTCAACCGCGTCACCGCGGGGAACCGGCGGATCGTCATCCACCCTCCAGTGCTTGCCGCATCCGGATCGAGTGATCCCGCTCAAACTGACGCGACCCCGAGCCCCACCGCCGATCGCGGGCCCGCGCTTCGCCTGCTGCTCTGGAACATCGCCCACGGTCGCGGCCTGTCCGACGACAACCACACAGGGGAGTCACTGGCCGAACGCATGGATCGCCATGACGCCATCGCTGCAGTGATCCGCGACAAACGGCCGGACATCGTCATCCTCAACGAAGTCGACTTTGATGTCCCGTGGAGCCACGGGGTAGACCACGCACACGTCCTGGCCGACGCCACCGGACTCCCCCATCGGGCGACCCAGACGAACTTCGATGTTCAGATCGTGCACCAGACGTACCGATGGGGCAATGCGGTGCTGAGCCGGTGGCCGATCACCGCCGCCCGCGATGTTCCGATCCCGGGCTTCGCGACCTGGGAGTCGCTTCTCGCTGGCCAGAAGCGAGCAGCCCTCCATGAGCTCGACACGCCGGACGGTCCGCTCATGTTGCTCGCCACCCACCTCTCCCCGCAGTCGGAGGCGCTCCGCGCCCGATCCGCCGAGGCACTCGTCGAGTTCGACGCCCCCGCGCCGTTCATCCTCGCCGGGGATCTGAATGCCGCCGCGCCCGGAAGCCCCGGCGCACAGATCACTGACGACGGCCGCAACGCCATCAGAGTCCTGCAGGCCTCCGGCTCCTTCACCATTCCCCCCGACCCGCCGGCCACCTATCCCGCTCGGTCACCCACGCGAACGATCGATTGGATTCTGCCCCCCGCCGGCTGGTCGATTGAGTCCACGGAAGCGTTCGACACCACGCTGTCCGACCACCTACCGGTGCTCATGCTCTGTCGTCCCCCGGGGCCAGTCGACGAGGCACCGCACTCCACCGACGGTCTCGTCGGATCCGGCAGCACCGCCGACAACAGAGACGACGCCGACGACGCCGACAACACGGACAACGCCGACACCTCGCCACCGCCGAACGGATCGCCGCCATGACTCGCCGGTTCGCTCGCCGGTTCGCTCGCCGGTTCGCTCGCCGGTTCGCTCGCCGGTTCGCTCGCCGGTTCGCTCGCCGGCATCACTACACGTTCGACGATCTCCGTGCCGTGTACCCGAACGGCGAGCCCGTTGCTTACAACCCGCGCCTCACGATGACGGCACTCGTGCTCACGCTCAGTGCATTGGTCCTCGGCGTGATGTCCCACAAGCTGAGCCCCCTTGATTCGACGAGCACCGAATCGCTGCGCTGGGTCTTGTACGAACAGGAAGGTGTCCTCGGGGGACGCATCGCCGGCCACTGGCCCCGAGGCGGCTCGGGACAGACCATCCTCGGACATTGGACGACGACTTGGATCCGCGGTCGCGGCGGCGTGACACTCGTGCGCGTCATCGATCGAACAACCCTCGAGTTCAGTCCCGCTCGTGCGGCCATGGCCGAGCCGCTTCGTGAACACGTCCTGGCGTTCATGCGTCGCGAGCTGACGCTCCGACTCGAAGACGGGCGTCTTGAGTCCTTCGATTCCCTGACGCGAGCGGGAGCTCCGTTTGTCAACGGTGTCGCAGTGGGGCCAGACCACGGACGCCTCCGTTGGTTCGCCACGACCGTGCGTTTCACGACGTTGGTCGCGATCGCCGCCGCGGCCATCGGCGTTCCGATGCTCATCTGCACCGGGAACTGTGAATCGCATCGACGCCGCTACCGCCAACTGGAGTCGATCGCCCTGGCGGCGGTGGATGCCCGAACATGTCCCACCTGTCGTTACCCCCGCGGCCCGGGTGATCGGTGCACCGAGTGCGGTCGCCTCTGGCCGACACGTCCGCCGCTGACGCGGGCTTCGGTACCATGACCGGATGCGGATGTCATCACCTCGTTCTTTCGTCATTCATTCGCCGTCTGTCTGCGGGAGCCCTGACTCGCCCCACGGCGCACGATCAACCTGCCGCGCGATCGCTGCTCTCCTGACCACGCTCACGCTTGTCGCCAGCACCGGCTGCTCGAGCGGGCTCCGCGTCGGTTCCGTCGACGACACCGTCGGTCCCGTCGATCCGGACCGCCCGCTCCTCGTGGTCCTTGGCACGGCCCAGGACGCCGGCTCACCGCAAGTCAATTCGCCAGCCGACCATCCGGCTCGCCAGCATCCGCAGCTGCGCCGGTTCGCCACGTCGCTCGGGGTGATCGATCCAGCCACCGACGGCAAGTGGCTGTTCGAAGCCACGCCCGACTTTCGGGAGCAAGCGTGGCTGCTCAGTCAACTGGCCGTGGATTCACGTCTGACGTCCGATGCGGCTTCCCCCGCGAACGGGACCCCAGATGTCACTCCCGACGGGATCTTCCTGACCCACGCCCACATCGGCCACTACACCGGACTGATGTTCCTGGGCCACGAATCGATGGGCGCACGGCGCGTCCCGGTTCATGCCGCCCCACGCATGGCTGAGTTTCTTCGGACCAACGGCCCTTGGGGCCAACTCGTTCGGTACGAGAACATCGATGTGCAACCACTGACGGTCGGCGGACCGATCGCCCTCACCGACACGGTTTCGGCCACCGCGTTCCTGGTCCCCCACCGGCAGGAGTACAGCGAGGTCGTGGGATTCCGTATCGACGGGCCGGAACGTTCGGCGCTGTTCATCCCGGACATCGACTCGTGGGACGAATGGGCTGAATCTGGCACGGATATCGTCGACCTTGTTCAGACGGTGGACATCGCCTTTCTCGACGCGACGTTCCACGACGACAATGAGATCCCCGGCCGCGACATGAGTACGTTTCCGCACCCTCGCATCGTTGAGACGATGGATCGACTCGACCACCTCCCGGCCGCCGTGCGCGATCGAGTTCACTTCATTCACCTGAACCACACGAACCCGGCCCAGTGGATGGGCACGCCGGAGCGTGAGGCGATCGAGCGCCGCGGCTTCAACGTTGCGGCCCGAGGCTACCGCTTCTCGCTGTGACGTTTCATGCTCGGCCCGAGTCGGACGGCGTGCGCGAACAATCCGACCGGCTCTCACGTACCGGTGCGACCGACGCCCCGACGACCTCGAATCTACTGGGATCGAGATGACTAACGCGAGTATCGACGCCGACGCCGACGTCGACCCTGACACTGACGCTGACACCGACACTGACACTGACGTCAACGCCAACACCAACACCAACACCAGCACCAACACCAACAGCAACAGCAACAGCAACAGCAACAGCAACAGCAACACCAACACCAATGTCGACGGAGACACCCACGCCGACACCAACACGACGGCGGAGGCCAACCGCGACCACAACACTCTCGCCGATTCCGGGACCGGCGCTGACACCCATGTCAATCCCGTCACTCACGCCAAGAGAACAATCACCCGCTCGACACAGGACTCCGTCGGGCTCCGCTTCCTCCGTCGCCTCGGACTCTGGTCGCTGGCCGCCGCCGTCTGTTCCGGCCCGTCGTACCTCCTCGCAATGGCCGAAGGCGGCTTCGATTCCAATGCGATCCTGCTCGCCGTCGGGCTCTACGTGGTGTGCCTCACCGCGATCACCTGCACTGATCGGTTCGAACACTTCTACCGCCAGTCGTTCGTGCGCTGGTCGTTGCGGGTCGGATACGGGGCCCGGATGGCGCTCGCCCTGGTACTCCCAATCTCGTTCGTGCTGGACTCCATGCTCGGCTCCCTCAGCGTCGGCTTCTTTGACACGATCGACGTCTCCACTTCATCGTTCGCCGGTACGTTCCTTCTCACGTTGCTGCACGGAACCATCTTGAATCTGTCCGTCGCCGTGATCATCGTGTTCGTCTACGCGATCCTGTGGCTCGGGCGTCGCGGCGTCGACCCAAGCGTTGATCCGTACGCCTGCCGCGACTGCGGCTACGACCTCCGCGTGACTCCCGTCGCCCAGCGTTGCCCCGAGTGCGGCCGCCGGCGCCACAACGACGCCCCGGTCCTCAAACCCGCGAACACCGGTGCGGCGCGCGAACTTCTGTCCCCCAACGATCCACCGGCGGCCAATCGGTAGCCCGACACTGGCCCGGTACCGGTAGGCTTTCGGCATGCACGTGCCATGGATGGGCTGGTTGCTTCTGGGCTTGGGTGTCGTCACCGTCATGAGCGGCGCGTTCGCGTTCGCCACCCGGGCCCGTGGCTCGCGTTTCATGTGTCCCGGGCCGCGGCCGACTGGCTGGCGACGCCTCGATATCCGCGAGTGGTACCGGCGCATCCGCTGCGGCTACGACTGCTCCGGCCTTCGCGCGACACCCATCGGCACCCGCACCCCGCGCTGGTTCATCGGACCGCCGCCGCCCGCTCCCGGTGTCCGCTGCCCGGAGTGCGGTTCGGTCACGCTGTCCCGGGACCTCCTCGCCGCGGGGCCACGGATCGGCCGCTTCCGAATCGTCGCCACCCTCGCCGCTCTGACGATGCTGACCACCGGCGGCGCCATCGCGTACGTCGGCACCCACGGCCATCTGACCAGCCTGATCCCCGATCGACCGCTGGCCATGATGGCCCGCACCGGGCGGGCCGGATACGGATCCCCGCTGCGCGACGAGATCCACCGCCGCGCCTCCACGGGCGGGTTCGGCGACGCCCCAGCCCGCAGCGTGGCCGCCGCGGTCGTGGCGGATCTCCGGGACGACGACATCCCCTGGAACTCGTACCCGGCCCAGCGACTCCTGGACGACCTCTGGCCCGCGTCGCGCACCGCCCTGGAGTACGAACTCGAGATCGGCGACCTGCAGTCACGCATTCTCGCCGCCCGGGTGCTGCGTCATCACGTGAAGACGCCGTCGGACGCGCTGCTGCGGGCGTGCGTGCAGGATCTCCGGAACGATCGCGGCCTGGTGACCGGCCAGGCGACGGATCTCAACATGCGGTACGCCGCGTGGTATCTCATGGAGTGGGCGAACGAAGCCGAACCGCATCTCGTGGCCGCCCTGGGTTCCGACGACATGCAGCAGCGACTCATCGCCGCGGGCATCGCCGGATTCGCGAATTTCGGACACTGCAATGATGCGGTGGCCGAAGTTCTGATCGACCACCTGCAGGACAACGACATCCGCGAGGACGCTCGACTCGCCATCCCGGCTCTTCACTCGATGGGCGAGTCGATCCTGCCGATGCTCCGCCGCCACGTGGATCACGGTGACGACCAGTCGCGGGCGATCCTCCTCGCCTTGATCGAACGGATCGAGCATCCGGACCGCCGCACCCGAGACTGCGTCCATGCCTTTCCGCCCGTGACGACCCGGGCGCCCGGCGTTCCGCACACGCTTTCGTTCGGCTCGGCCATGCCCCAGTTCATGGACTGAGCGGCGAAACCGCCGCCGGGCGAACGAACGACTATCGTTCCCGACATGACCCACGCCCCCGGCTCCGATTCGTGCTCGCCCTCGTCCTCAGCCTCGCCTTCATCTCCCGCATCGACGACCAGCTCGATGCCGCACCGCCACGGTCCCATCGGCCTGATGGGCGCGATGCCCGAGGAAATCGCTGGCTTGCTGGCCACGCCAGGCGCAGCGCTGGAGACCGTCGAGCGCGGCGGCCGCCAATATGCCGTTGGCCGGCTCTTTGACCACGACGTGGTCGTCGTGCACGCCCGCTGCGGAAAAGTCGCTGCGGCGACGACGGCCACCGACTTGATCGTGCACTTCGGCTGCCGCGAGATCATCTTCACCGGCGTCGCCGGCCGCGTCGCGACCACCCTGCGGATCGGCGACGTCGTCATCGCCACCGAGCTCATCCAGCACGACATGGACGCCACGCCGATCTTCCCGCGGTACGAGGTGCCGCTGACCGGCCGCAGCCGTTTCGCCGCGTGTCCGGCTCGACTGCCGCGGGCGACCGCTGCGGCCGAGCGCTTTCTCGGTGGCCCGGCGATCGCTCAGCTCCCCGACGATGTGCGCCGGACGCTGGCCCTGGACACCCCAGTCGTGCACCGTGGCCTGATCACCAGCGGCGACCAGTTCTTTGCCGCGGCCGAGGACGTGGCCCGACTGCGCCAGGAGCTGCCCGACGCGATGTGCGTCGAGATGGAAGGCGCGGCCGTGGCCCAGGTGGCGGCCGATTTCGATGTCCCGGTCACCGTGATCCGGACGATCAGTGACGGGGCCGACGACGACGCCCCGGACGACTTCTGGCGAGCCTTGACCGCGATCGGCGCGGCGTGGTCGCACGGCATCCTCGAGACCATGTTCGCCGCCGATGCGGCGGATGGACAGCCGGCGGTGAGTCCGCCGACCTGACGTGGCGCGCAAGGACGCGGCGCACGATCACTCGCCCGCCGCGTCCCCGTGGGATTCACGCATCACCGGCCGGTCCGCCGCGAGGCGGGGTCAGCTGCCGGAGCCGGCACGACCTCCGCCACCCCCCGAAGCGCCGCCGCCGCGAGCTCCACCGCCGCCACCACCCGTAGCACCGCTACCACCACCCGCAGCACCGCTGCCCGGAGCTTCACCGGAGCCACCGCCGCCACCACCCGTAGCACCGCTGCCCGAAGCTCCACCGAAGCCGCCACCGCTACCACCCGTAGCACCGCTGCCCGGAGCTTCACCGGAGCCACCGCCGACCCGCGGACCACCGCCGCCGTGACCGATGCCGCCAGCGCCGCCGACTCCCGATCCCGGCCCGCCAGCGCCACCCCCCGGGCTCACGCCACTCCCGTCGCCGATCGAGCCGCTCCCCGCTCCGGGCAATCCCGCTCCAACGGATCCCGCCCCCGGCGCCCCCGCTCCGCCGACGCCGGATCCGGCCCCCCCGCCGAGTGCGCTGCCGCTTCCCCCCGCCAGCCCGTGCGCCGGCCCCGCGCCAGGCGGCATCCCGATCCCGCCGATGGACCCGCCACCACCACCGTGATACACCCAACCACCACGGCCCACCCCGGCGAACCCGCCGCCACCGCCACCGCCACCACCGCCGCCGAGACCACCGCCCGCACCCGGTCCGCGGCCCGCGTGCCCGTGCATGCGCTCCAGGCTCTCCATCGCACCGAATCGCAGCTGATCCAGGATCCACTCGATCTCGTCCTGCATGCGACGCGGAGCCTGCACGAACAGTCGTTCGCCCGACGCCATCAGTCGAGCGACCCCGCCACCGTTCTCCCTCCAGTCGTCGGCCGAGACAAAGGCCCGCACCGCGGCCTCGATCTCTTCGAGCGTTTCCTCGCGGTCGACGCCCCAGGCTTCTTCCGCTCGCTCAACGATGTCGCCGATCGAATGCGAGACGAGCATCGTGGTCCGTCGGTCGGCCACCGCTCGGGTGCTGAGCGTGAGCACCCCGTCATCCTCGAACCACGTCGGCGCCTCATCGTGCATCTCCATCGCCACGCCGGCATCCGTCACCGCCCGCATGATCCGTGACAGGGGGACCGATCCGACCGGGACATCGATCGAGGCGCTTGGCTCCAGGCCCGCTTCCGCCAGCGCCGCCCACTCGACGAGAATCGGCGTGTCGACCATGCGATCGACCAGGCGAACCAGATCGTCGACGGCGATCGGCGACTCGTTGATGGTGAAGCGAGGCGCATCATCGTCCGTCGCCCAGGCGTCGTCACTGGGACCCGCGAGGGCACCCGAGCTCGGCGACACGGCCGGGGCGGGACGGACGGCCAGCGTGCCGCGAGCCTGGATTCCGATGGTGAGGGTGATGGCCGCGGCGACCGCGGCGCCCGATCCGAAGATGGCTACGTGCATGAACATGCTCCTTCGATGCCGCCGGGCCACCTGATCAAGCCCCTCGGCCAGGACGATCGGCGGACCGAGCTCCTGGAGGGTGCGGGTGATCGCATCGGCAGGGGGCGTCCCGCTGATGGCGTGGGCGCGGAGGCGCTGGTGAATATGGTCCTCAAGTTCGTGGCGGAGGCCGAGGGCCTGGCGGCGGGTTCGCCGGGTCGCCGGCGCGGCCTCGAGTTCGGCCAGCCACGCCTCGATCTCTGGGGCGAACGTGGCATCGACGCGATCCCCGCCACCCTCGCTCGCCCGATCGGACACGCCGAACGCGACCGATGCTGCGGATCCCACCGACGACGGTTGCCCGGTGCCCGGCGGCGTACTGCGGTCCACCCGCACCATCAGGCGTCCTTCCCGGCCGCGCCGCCAAGGCCATCGGGCAGGAAGGACGTGATGACGTCGATCAGTCGGCGGTGGGCCTCGGCTCGGCGGGCCAGATGCCGCCGCCCCTTGGCCGTCAGGCGATACCACTTGCGTGGTCGTCCGCCCTGCTCGGGCCCATCCCAGGTTGCCTTGATGTGCCCGTCAGACTCGAGTTGATGCAACAGCGGATAGAGGGCCCCCGGACCGAGACGAAGCCGCCCCTCGGAACGCACTTCGATCCGTTGACCGATGGCGTATCCGTAGAGCGGTTCGTCGGCGATCACCGAGAGAACCAGCAGATCAGCGGCACCGCGAACGGGATCAGGAGGACTGGGCACGGGAAGTCTCCGAAGGGTCGTGACTCAATATATCGGTTGCTGATATATCACCACAAGACCTTTTCGGCAGTTTTTGACCTCCCGCCGCCGAGCCCGTTCGCCCCGCCTGACGTACTCAGGAGCCGCTGATCGCCTCCAGCCGAGCCTGAACGGTGTCTCGAAGACCGATCGTCTCGGACAGCTCCCGCCGGGCGCGATTCACCAGGCTCTCCAGCTCGCGCGCCACGCTCCGTGCCTGCGGAAGCTCATGCTGGTCGATCTCGTCAATCCGCATCGCCACCTCCGCCCCGGCAATCAGCTCATCGAGTTGCTTGGCCAGCTCCGCTCGCTCGGCCTGCAGCACCACGAGCGTCAACTCGGTCTCCTGCAGCGCCTGCTCCAGCTGCCGCACCTGCTCGATGCCCGACTGCCGAGCGACCAGTCGCTCGCGCTCCATCCGGCGGTCCGTCAAGTCGATGAGCCCGGACTCGAGTCGGCGATACGGATCCACCGCGGCGTCCTCCGTCAGCGCGCCTTCCATGACCTCCTCGGCACTGCGCAGCGCCGCGATGAGCGGATCCTCGACGATCGCCCGCTCGACACGTGTTACCAACCGATCGATGCGTTCGGACAGGAACTGACTGGTCGCGCCGGCGATCATCCGTTCCGTCTGGATCTCCGCAAGACGAGCTCGCCGTACGGCCAAGGCTTGACCGAGCTCCACCATGCTGGCGGGACGCGTCGCCGCCGCGGTCATCATTGCCTCGCGACGGTGCTGAAGTTCGTCGACCCGGTGCTTGGCGACTCGTTCTTGATCTCGCAGGATCTCGAGCGAACGTGCTTGAATCTCCGCCTGAGCCTCCAGCGCCTCAAGTTCCTGCTTCAGCGCCGACTCGACTCGTTGCTCCTGCGTGACCGCCTGCGGCGGCGTCGGTACCACGGCCTCAGATCCCGCGCCGGCCAGTGCCGCTGAACCGGCGGCACCCCCGAGCAGCAATCCTGAGACGACCAGCGTCGCGGTGAAGTTCCTGGTCATCATGACGGACGTTCCTTTCGTGGAGGGGGAGGCTGATCGGCGTCCTCGCCGGCCAACCGAATCTGCATCACCATCAGTGGATCACCGGCCGACGAGCCTTCAGCTCATCCAGGCGGTGTCGTACGAGTTCAAGTTCGATCAGCGCGAAGGGCCGGGCGATTCGGCCGGGCGCGGTTGCGTCGGCCGCATCCGCGTCGGTGGCGTCGGCCAGCGCAGACGGATCGGCCGGCTCATTCGGTGACGCCACAACGTTCGCCGCGCCGCCTGCGACCACACTCGCCGAGTCACGCGTGCCCCCGTTCCGCGTGGCCGTCGTTCCCGGCATCAGGTCATCAACGGGCCCCGCCGGACGGTTCGCCCGCATCCCCCCTCCCGCGACGACGAGCCCCACCAGAATGCTCGCCACGCCGCCCGCGGCCCACCGAGCCGCGGCCCGACGCCGTGCACGCATGTGCGTCACACCCGCGAGTACCGCCTGCGTTCGATCGGTCGTGGTCGTGGCCGAGTGCGCGGCCCGGACGTGCTCGTCCAGCACCGAGAGCCCGGCCAGGAGCTCATCGACGTTCGGGCGATCGCGGCCACTCACGGCGCACCTCCCGCCACGTCATACGCTCGGGCCAGGGCCGTCCGCGCCCGATGCAATCGGGCGGTGGCCGCCCCGGCACCGGCACCCAACGCCCGAGCCGCTTCCGGCACGGTCAGGCCCTCCAGCTGTACGAGCACGAGGATCTCACGATGCGCCTGCGGCAGCCCCGCGAACGCCCGCGCCAGGCGCGGGTCCAGTTCGTCGGCCGCCGCACGGACCGCCGGGTCTGCCTCCGCCGGCACGACGGGTTCGCGGGTTCGGGATGAATCCCCACGCTCTGCCGCGCCCAGCAATGGCGAGATTCGCGCGAGCCGTCGCCGCCGCGACGTCCGCGCGACCCACGATCGACAGCGGCGTACCGCGATCCCCCGGAGCCACGCTCCGGCGGCGTCGGCGTCCCGAAGGCGCCGCCGCCCCCGCCACGCAGCGAGAAAGACATCCTGGACGACGTCCTCGACCGCACCGATCGCCCCGAACCCGAGCATGCGGCGAACGGTGCGTTCGACGGACGGGCCGTGGACCTCGATGAGCATGGTGAACGCCTCCTCGGAGCCCCGGTGCAGGGCGTCCAGCGAACGGAGGTTCGGAACAGCGTCGGCATCGTCGGCGTCGGCGAGAAGCTCCGTCACAATGGCATGGTCCACATGACCCACGGGAGTCATACGGCCGCTTCTCGAGAAAGATCGTCTGGGAGGGCAGACCGGCAGGCCGGCGACCAACCCCGGACGTGCCCGCTCCGCCGGACAGCCCTTCACCCCCCCGTCGCCGCCTCGAGATTCTCGCCCCGGCGGACGCGATCCAGGAGGAGCGGATCCACCGGGCGTGATCGCCGGACCTGATCGGTGAGGCCGACCGATGCATGGGCGCGATCGAGGACCCAGGTGATCTCTCGCTGCATCCGGAGCGGGGCGGTGATGAACATGAGGTCACCGAACAGCATGAACGAGGCGAGTTCACCGCCATTGTCGACCCAGGCCTCGGGCTCGACCGTCTCGGACAGGACCGCGACCAGGTCCTCCACCACGTCGAGCCGCCAGCCATTGTCATCGCCCCCGGTCGCCACATCCAGCAGCTGCCGAAGATCATGGACCACGACCATCTCGGTTCGCCGATCCATCGCCGGTTGCGTGGTCAGCGTCAGCGTTCCCAGATCGAGGAACCACGCCACCGGCTCGCGCACGGACTCGTCATCGGCCCGGTCTTCCACCGCCCGGCAGATTCGCTCCACCGACACATCCCCGACCGGCAGATCCACGAGCTCGTCCGGACCGAGGCCGATCGCGGTGAGGGCTCGCCACTCGATCAACAACGGCCCGGACCAACTCAGGTCGATCAGATCGATGACATCCCGCATCATCATCGGTGATGAAGACACGCGCACCAGGTCGGTGGGTCGGGAGATCCGTGCGTCCGGTACCCGAAGTGCGGGAGCGCCACGAAGATCGACCACGGCGGACGACCGTGGATTGTGCAGGTCAAGTTGCCCGATCGTCCGCGCGTACGCCGGCGAGACCGCGTACCTCGATCCGTCCAGTGGCATCGACGTGGTCGCGGAGACCCCACCATCGGCGACCAGGACGGCCATCGCGACGGCGGACGCGGCAACCACAGACGCGGCGGAGGGACCAGCGAACCACGAGGCACCGGCGGCCGCCCGCCGCTGCCTCGCCGGCCACACCCCGCTCAGCATGCGGGTGACGACGTGCTTCACGCGATCACGTTCGAACTGCGGCATCGAGAGGCTCCGGCCGGTGAGACGCGCGCAGCCGGTCCGACTTCCATGATTCGTTCCTGGCTCGGCGAACTTCGCCGCCAGTGCCCCGCATGACGGACACTTCACTCGACTCGCCCGTCGCTTGCCGGCTACGGCGTTCCGGACGTTTCTAGCTTTGCCATGTCGGGCTCAGCGCCGCTCACCCCTCCCACCTTCGGAGTGTCGTGGCCGAAGCTCGCGAAAACCGCGCGGCGCGCGGCATCGAGTCCGAGTACGTGTTGCTGACCCCACTGGAGGCTCGAGGATCGGTCAGCGCCAGCCTGAACGTCCGGCGCGTCGAGCATCCCCGTGCGTCCAACCCCTGGGGCGCGCGGCCGATCAGCCCTCCGATCGAAACACCTGGCCGCCCTTCATCACGAACCGCACGTCGCTGAGCACACTGACGTCCTGGGTCGGGTCACCGTCCACCGCGATGAGATCGGCAAACTTCCCTGGCTCCAACGTGCCGACCTCGTCGGACCGATCGCAGAGATCCGCCGCGTTGATCGTGGCGGTGACGATTGCGTCGGCCGCGGGCATTCCTGCTTCCACCATGTACACGAACTCAAGGGCGTTCGTGCCGTGCGCGCCAACGCCGACATCGGTCCCGAACGCGATCTTGACCCCTGCCGCCGCCGCCCGGCCGAACGCGTCCTGGATGATCGGGCCGACGGCCGCGGCCTTCGCCCGCACCGGCGGCGGAAAGTAGCCTTCGATCGCTGCCTTCTCTTCGACGAACTTCCCCGCGTGGATCGTCGGCACGAGATACGCCCCGGTTTCCTGAAACAGCGCAATGCACTCGTCGTCCAAGTAGGTGCCGTGCTCAATCGAGTCAACGCCCGCTCGCAAGGCCGCCTTGATCCCCGTCGATCCGTGCGCGTGGGCCGCGACCTTGCGCCCGAGTTGATGACCCGTGGCGATGATGGCTTCCAACTCATCAGCGAAGAACTGCTGCTCAACGCCGGCGGCAGTGTTTGAAAGCACGCCGCCGGTCGCGGTCAACTTGATGACATCCGCACCACGCTTGACCTGCGCCCGTACCGCCTGGCGGCACGCATCCGGCCCGTCGGCGATTCCGAGCATCACGCCAGGCATCGCGAAGATGTCATCGCGGTAGCCAAGCGTGCCATCGGAATGCCCGCCGGTCGGACTGATCGACTCACCCGCCACCAACAAGCGCGGGCCGGGCACATGCCCACCCTTGATCGCATCGCGCAAGGCGAACGCCGCGTCACCCGACGAACCGACGTTCCGCACCGTCGTGAACCCGGCCATGATCGTGCGCCGGGCGTACACCGTGCCCATGATGGCCGCATCGGCGTCGGTCGCGGTGACGCCCTTGAGCATGCGCGACCCACCGTACTGCCCGGTGATGTGTGTATGACAATCGATCAACCCGGGAAGAACGAACCGGTCCCGCAGGTCGACGACACGAACATCGGTTCCCGGTGCCAGTGGCGGCGGATCGATGAAACCATCAACGACGCGCACCACCCGATCGTTCTGCAGGACCAACGTACTGTTCCCGCGTGGCGCCGTCCCCGGCACGTCCAGGAGCGCACCGCAGTGCACGATCGTGACATCAGCCGCGGGCGGAGGCATGGCGGCCGGCGCGGTCGGAATCGGCGCTTCATCCATCGCCCCGAGGGTCACACTCTCGCCATGTTCGCCAAGCCCGACTTGTTCGGCATGCCACTCGTGCGTCGCGGCCATGATGGCCCGGGGGCAACCTGATCCGGCCGCGCAGTGTTCACACCCATCGCCGCTCTCGTCGGCGGCGACGGCGAAGCTGACATTGATCGCCAGCGCCGCCAGCGCTCCCCATTTCACCATCACACCGATTCGCATTGCGGATCCTTCCAATCAATGTCCACGATCTTCGCCCCACACCGAGCCGCAGTGGCCAACGCGAAAGGCAACGGCCTGATGCTACCGGGCCAACGTTTCACCTGCCGCCGGTCACTTCCGCCGCTTCGGGCGCTTCCGCTGCTTCCGCCGCGTACACCCGCCGACCGCCCATCCACGTTTCATGGGGCCGGACGCGCGTCCAGTCGATGCCCATCGCATCCCCGAACGGACTCTCGGCCAACACCACGAAGTCTGCGTGCAGCCCCGGGGCGATCCGGCCAATCCGTTCTTCCGCTTTCACGCTGTACGCGGCACCCATCATGTACCCCCGGAGCGCATCGGCCACGGTGATCGACTCTTGTGGTTGCCAGACATCGCCATCCAGGGTGCGGCCGGTCACCGCCGCGGCCACGCCGGCGAACGGATCGATCGTGACGACCGGCCAATCACTTCCGAATGCAAGAACCGCTCCGGCATCGAGCAAGGATCGGAATGCGTAGCTTGTCTCGGCCCGATCTTCGCCGATGCAATCTTCGGCGTACCGCCCGTCATCCGCCTTGTGGTGTGGCTGCATGGATGCGATCACGCCAAGCTGACCGAATCGCGGAATGTCTTCGGCGAGCAAGTGCTGGGCGTGCTCGCTGCGGCAACGCGCGCCCGACAGTTCCGAGTACGAAGCTTCCAATGTGTCCAGAAGCAGGTGATTTGCTTCATCGCCAATCGCGTGGGCGATTGTCTGAAGCCCCGCTTGAGCCGCCGCCGCCAAGTTGCGTTCGAACTGCCCGCCTTCAATGCCTTCGCGCAGCAGCCCGCGGTTCTCTTCCTCGCCACTCGGATTGCAATGAAATGGTTCGCGCATGAACGCCGTGCGCGAACCCAAGCTGCCGTCAAGGTACGTCTTCATCCCGCGCACCACGGCCAGATCTTCGTCGCCCTCGAACGCCAAGACGGCGGCGGTGGCCGCTGACCAATCGAATGCCGTCGGATACAAATGAAACCGAACGGTCACAGGCGCCACGCCGGACGCGTCGCCGGCCAGCAGCGCCGCGTAGGCCGGCAACGCGTCAGGACTGGGCGGAATATCGCCGACGGCGGTGATGCCGTGGGCGTTGGCGTGCGCCATCGCCGCCCGCAGCGCCGCGGCTTGCTCGTCGACCGTCGGTTCAGGCAGGAGCGCGGCGACCAGGGCCATCGCGGACTCTCGCAACATTCCGGTCGGTTCGCCGGTCACGGGGTCACGGTCGATGCGCCCGCCTTCCGGATCCGGCGGCGAGTCGGCGGTGATGCCCGCCATGCGCAGCGCGGCGCTGTTCACCAGCGCCGAATGACCGTCCATGCGCGGGAGGTACACCGGGTGATCGCCGGCGGCTTCATCAATCCACTCGCGCGTCGGTTGCTCTACATTCGCCCAACTCTCGGTGCTCCATCGACCACCGCGCACCCAAGCCCCATCGGGCAAGCCCGCGGTCCATGCTCGAATCCGATCAACGAAGTCGCGTCGGTCCGTGGCATCGCGCAGTCCGAGTTGCGAAAGGTTCGCGCCGCCGCCAAGCATGTGCACGTGGGCGTCGATCAATCCCGGAATGACCACCCGGCCGCCCGCATCCACACGCTGCACGCCATCGCCGGCAGCCCGAACCGGCACGACGTCTCCGACATGCACGAACCGGCCATCGCGAACGGCGGCAAACGAAGCAAATCCGATCCGATCGCCGGACCAGATCCGGGCGTTCTCAATCACGAGATCCACGCGAATGGGCGATGATTGGGACGGGCGAAGTTCGCCCGAGGATTCGACGCTCGCCTCGGCACCCACGGCGAACCGGGGAGCCGCGCCGAGTGCAAGGCTGACGCCGATCCCCAATCCAAACCCAGCACCGAGCGTGGCCAAGGGACCGCCCGGCGCTCCGCCGCGGCACACGACTCGAGCGAAACGGCGAATACTCTTCAGTACGCCAGGCATGGCGATGGCTCCTCGGCCCAGAGATTTCGCCGCAGCCTACGACTTGGACCGAGGATTCGCCGCGCCCCTCACGTATTCCTCGAATGCCGCCCCAGCGGCTCACCGCATTGCCGTGCCGCCGCCCGACCGCCTCACCGCATTGCCGTGTCACCACCCCACCGCCCGGCCGCGTCGCTGCGTCGCTGCCCGGCCGCCCGTCCGCCCGTCCGCCCCACCGCTCCGCCGCCACATCGCCTCATCGCCTCATCCCTCGGCCTCATCGCCCGGCCACATCGCCCGGCCACATCGCTCGCCTCGATCGGCGAGGATCCGCTGATACGATGCCGATTCACGCCGTCGCCGGAAGTCGACCGCGCCCCAGCAAGAGGAACGCCCCATGTCCCACGCCGCCCGCGATCTCGCCGTCCGCTGCGTTGCCGATGCCTGCCGCGTCGCCCGCCAGGTCCAACAGGATTTGGATGCGGTGCGAGCGATCGTGAAGTCGGATCAGTCGCCGGTCACCGTGGCCGACTATGCGGTGCAAGCGGCGGTGAACCTGGCCCTGATGGCCGATGACCCGAACGTCCGCGTGGTCGGCGAGGAGCGGGCCGACGAGCTTCGCGAACCGGAGAACCGCGCGGTGCTCGATGCGGTGGTCAAGGCGGTCCGCAGCGTGCAGCCAGGCGCGACGGATACCGCCGTCTTGACCGCGATCGATCGCGGAGATCACGACGGCTCCGGCGATCACTATTGGACGCTCGATCCGGTCGACGGCACCAAGGGATTCCTCCGAGGACAACAGTACGCCGTGGCCCTGGCCTTGCTCGACGGTGACGGCCCGATCGTCGGCGCCCTCGGCTGCCCGAACCTGCCGCAAGACCATGATGCGGCCCTGGACGTGGCCGATGCATCGGGCACGATGTACGCGGCGATTCGCGGCCGCGGCGCCCAGGAGTACGCCGCCGGCGCGGCCGACGCCGCCCCCCGCGCGATCCACGCCGCCGGCACCGCCGGCGCCGGCGACGGACGGCCCAATCCCCTCGGCACCACCGGCGTCCCCGATCCGCTCGGCGGCGACGGCGGATCCGGCGGCGGCAGCGGCGTGCTGTCCACCGCGGCCACGCTCAAGTCGATCCGCGTGTGCGAGTCAGTCGAAAGCGGCCACTCCGATCAATCCGCGTCGGCCCGCATCCTCAAGCAGCTCGGGGCCGACGCAAATCCGGTGCGACTCGACAGCCAGTGCAAGTACGCCGTCGTCGCCCGCGGCCAGGCGGATGCATACCTGCGGTTGCCCACGCGGCCTGGCTACGTCGAGAAGATCTGGGACCACGCCGCGGGCATGCTCGTGGCCACGGAAGCCGGCGCGACGGTCAGCGACGTCACCGGACAGGCCCTCGACTTCAGCCACGGCAAGCGACTCGAACGCAACCGCGGCGTGATCTGTGCCCGAGCCGACGTGCACGAGCGACTCATCGCCGCGATTCGCGACCTCGGCCTGGACCAACCGCTGACCGGATGAGCCCGGTGCGGATGAGATGGTGCGTATGAAACGGTGCATGGTGCGTTGAACGAAACCGGTGCACGTCACGCTGGCCGTTCTGTTCCATTCCCGCCAAGCGACGCACGCCGCGCAGGTCGCACACGGCTCGCATGCTCCGCGAGTCGATCGGCTCGCGCGACTCCCGCGGG
Organism: Phycisphaerales bacterium; assembly: GCA_045106735.1. Taxonomy (GTDB): domain Bacteria; phylum Planctomycetota; class Phycisphaerae; order Phycisphaerales; family SM1A02; genus JBGCEZ01. The sequence goes on from JBGCEZ010000016.1 coordinate 19,444, forward strand.
TCTTGCATGACCTGCCTGTCCCCGCTGCCTCGGCAGCCCCCGCTGCCTCGGCTGCCCTTTTTGGCCCTCCCGACGTCCCTGGCCCCCCCTGGCCCTCCCGGCATCTCCAGCATCCCCCGCGCCTCCACCAACCCCACGCACTCCGCCCAGTCGAGATCCACCGATGACCGACGACGCGTCGCGGGAACCCCACGAATCCAGCGGACACCGCATCGCGCGGATCGCCTGGCGACTTGCACTGGCCGGCGTCGCGGCGCTCGCATGGTCGGCGTGGATCGCCTGGGGCATCGGCCGAATCCTGACCGATCGCCACGGCTGGTCGCAGTGGCTGCATTGGATTCCAACGGCGGCGGCCGCCGTTCTCGCCGCGATCGCCGCGGGCGCCTGGACCATCCGCCGCCGTTCCAATCGCTGGCCGGATCGCCCAGGCATCGGTCGCCCCATCCGCCGCGCGATGCTCTGGGGGCCGCTTGTGCTGTCCGCCGCGTGGCTTGGCATCCACGACCTGCGCCTCGCTCGGCGCCCGGTTGAGCCGCCGGCCACCGCGATCAAAGTTCTGCAATGGACGGTGGGCGTCGGCCGCGGCCCGCATCAGGCGCAGATCGCCGACGCCGTCGTCGGCCACCGACCCGACTTGGCCGTGATGACCGATGCATCGCTCGTCACGCTCGAACCGGCGGTGCTTGATTGGCTGGAAACTGAGGGGCGGCGGCCGATCCGCATGCGCCCGTTCACGGTGCTCACCCGGTTCGAGATCGAAACCGCGCGGATCCAAACGCGCGCCGACGGCATTTCCATCGGATTGCTGGTCGTGCTGGGCGACGAGCTGCCCGGCGGCCGCCTCGTGGTGCACCTCATCGACCTGCCCTCAGATCCCTCGCGTCCCCGGCATGAAATCGTGGCCCAAGCCCGAGACTACTACGCGGCCTCGGACTTGCCTCCGGCCGACCTGCTGCTCGGCGACTTCAATATGGTGCGCGGCGGATGGGGCGTCGAGTCGGTCGCTGGCGACCTGCGCGATGCCTGGGCCGAGGGCGGCCACAGCTTCGCCGCCACCTGGCCCGCCGAATTTCCGCTCTGGGCCATCGATCACATCCGGCTGGGCCCCCGCGTTCGATGCATTCGCTACGAGACGCCGCGTCGGCCCGGCTGGCGGCACGTGCCGCAGATCGCCTGGATCGTTGCCGCCGAGTGAACCGTGCGGGAGCCGAATGCCGGCGGCGTGCCGAGTGCGACGCGCCTCGAACCGGCGCGCGCGTCGCTCACGACGCGCCTCCAGCTCGCCCGTGCACCCGCGAATCGCTCGCGCCGCACCTCCAACCCCCACGCCGCTCGTCGCTCGTCGCTCGCCGACCATCGATCATCGACCACCGACGCCCCCGCCGCGCCCCGACTACCCCGCGTCCGATCGCCCGAGCGCCCCCGACATCGCCCGCTCACTCCCTGGCCCGTCGACCGCCTGCATCGTGCGGTCGGCCAACGCCATCGACAACGTCATGCCGCTACCGCCAAGGGCGTTGACGATTCGCACGCCGGGCGCCGGCTCGTGGCTCATCACCGGCTGTTTGTCCGTGCGTTGCAGATACACGCCCATCCAGCGCGACTGAATCTGCGGGTCCGGCAGATTCAGGCGCCGGCCGAGGTACTCCAGAAGCAGCTCGTCGATCAATTCGGTGCGAAACGGATCCGGCCGTTCGGCGTACTCGTGCGAATCGCCGATGACGATCGACCCGTCGGCCCGCTGCGAGACGAGCAAATGAATGCCGTATCGGTCGTACGCCGGCATTTCGCGGCTGATCCGCTCACGCAGAGCCGGCAATGTCGGACACCCGGCGAAAGATGGGTACCACCGCAACGTCAAGCCGGCCGCAAGATGTGGCCCGAGGCGCCAGCCATCTGGCTGCGGCACCGTCGCCAGCATTTGCAACTTGCAACGCTGCAGCGGCATGGCCGCATATTCCTCGTCAAAGAGGGTCTCAAAGTCCGAGCCGGTGCAGACGACGATCTGCTCTGCTTCGTAGACCCGGCCGTTGACCAGTTCCACTTCACCGGTCGTCACCCGGGTCGCCGCACTGCCGGTGCGCACATCGCAAGCCGGGTGGACGGCCAACCACGCGCGCATCGCCCGCATGCAATCCGCCGGATCCACGGCCAGCTCGGTCGTCGAAAAGAGCCCGCCGAGGAGTCCATCCGGGCGCAGTCCCGGGCTCATCTCCCGCGCTTCGTCGGCGCTGACCATCCGCCGCGTCGCGCCGGATCCACTCAACGCCAGAAACTCCTCGAGCACCGCATACTCGTCGGCGGCATAGGCGGCCACCAACGAACCGCAGGGATCGCACCGAAAGCCAACCTCGGCCGCGACCTGGCGCCACAGCATCGCCGACCGGACGGCCAAATCGTGGAACGGGCCGACGGGCTGGCCGATGGGCCAGATCATGCCGAAGTTCCGCACGCTCGCCCCGCGGGCTTCGTGGTGCCGGTCGATCAGACGCACGGTCCGCCCGGCCCGCACCGCGGCGATCGCGTGCGCCACGCCGACCGCGCCGCCGCCGACAACCAGAATGTCCGTCCGGCGCCCGAGGCTCATGATGGTGCCTCCGAAGTCGCCGCGGCGCCCGAAACCCCTGGAACGCCCGCGATCCCTGGCGTACCGGTGGCCCCCGTGCTCGCCCCAACGCCCCCGGCACCCTCGGCGCCCTCGACGCCCTCGGCCTCGGTGATCCCCGCGGATGCCGTCGCCGCGGCAGATCCGGCCGCCCCGGCCACTGGCCAGACCGCAACGATCGTCCCGTCGGGCCTCACCTCGCAGCCCAGCTTGGCCACGCTCGGCACGATGTGCACGACCGTGCGTTGGGCATCCATGCCGCCGGCCCGCGACCGAAGGTGGGCCGAGAGCCCGCGGACGCCCGCCGCCCCGGTCCCCACGCCGATCACCATGCCGCAGCCGGCGGCCAGCCCCGCGTCGAGATCCGCCGGCGTATCGCCCACCACGCCCACGCGCGCGGGATCCGAAACGCCCGCGCGCCGCATCGCCTCGTGGATCAGGTCCGGGGCGGGCCGGCCGGCCGCCACCTCGTCGGACCCCACGACCAATCGTTCGTCGGTCACCGCCAACTCCGCCGCCCGGACCACACGCCGTGAGGTCGCCACATCGAAGCCCGATGTGCATCCCACGGCGATTCCTGCGTCCTTGACGGTGGCGATCACGCCATGAATTCCAGCGATCGGCGGCATGCCGCCGGCGTCGACCACGTCCCGGATCCGGGCGGCGAACATCCCGGCCAGTTCAGCCGCCGCTGGCACCGCGGCAATCGAGCGTCCGCCAGCCGCCGCCGCCTCGCGCCACACCCGGAAGACCGCGACTTTGTCCCGTCCCATGTTCCGGCTGACGAGTTCATCGGCGACATCGACCGAGGCAGGATCGTCAGGATCAAAGAGCCCGACCTCCGCCCCAACGTGCCGAAACGCGGCGCAGACCACGCCCTCGTCCGACACCGAGGTCCCGGCGAGATCAAACAGCAACAGCCCCTTCGGCTTCTTCGAAGTGTTCACGGCGCGAAATGACTCAAACGCACGGCCCGACCCGCGATTCACTCCCCGAGCGCCCACGCCAAAAGGCGAACGACGCCGCGTGAACCACGCGTCGATGACCGGCAAGACCAGCATGCGCCCGAAGGCAACATGCGCACGTGCCGTGCTCCGAACCGGCCTCCACACCGATCCGGGCCGCGAACCTCATCGAGATCCGTCGGCCGGCTTCTCCAACATCATGACGTCGAAGAGCTCGCCATGCTCGTCGATCGCCTGAAATTCCAGCTTCCGCCCGTGCACCAGCACATGGCAACCGTGGTGCCGCCGGGCCTTGCGATGCCCAAAGTCCGTATTCACGTGGTCAAAATCTTCCAGCGGACCGCCTCCACCGGCCGTGGTGACGTATATGACGCCGCCTTGGTCCCAGCGGGCGGGAAGGCCGTCGCGAATCGGCAACGTCCGTTCGTAATCGTGCACATGGCCCGAGAAGCAGATATCGACCCCGTGACGCTCAAAAAGGGCCACCGGATGGCGTGCATTTGGGTCGCCCCGGCGCGATTCGCCGCGGGTGGTATCGCCGTAGTCGTCCGAGTCGCTGGTGTACGGCGGCTGGTGCATGACCGCGAACTTCCAGAGGGCGTCCGATCGCTCGAGCGCCGCATCCAACCAGACGTACTGGGGACTCCCGGGTTCCAGCGGCCGGTTCGCGTCGAGCATGAAGAAGTCGGCGTCGCCGTACGACAACGTGTACCAGCGTTCGTTGCCGGGCAGGTCGATGTACTCGTAGTACTGCTCGGCGTCGCGCTCATGGTTCCCGAGCACCGAGGCCATCGGGGCGTACTCGATCAGCGGCCGCATGGCCGGGAAGAACTCGCGCTGCCAGTCTTCGGTCGACGCGCCATCGTCCACGAGGTCGCCGGCGACGATGAAGAAGTTCGGGCGGTTCGCAAACGCTTCGCTGGCCACGCGCCGGGCCACCGTCGCGTTGGTCTGGGTGTCGCCGAAAATCGCCACGGTGAACGGGCGGCCACGGCTGGCGGCCGTGCGGAACGCCCGCCGATCGTGGAGCAGCCGCGGAACGGCGTTCGCCCGGCCGACGCCCTCAGCATCCGACGCACCCGACACATCGGTGGCACCCGCGGCACCCGACACATCGGTGGTACGCGCAGCATCGGACACATCGGTGGCACCCGCGGCATCGGACGCATCGGTGGCACCCACCTCATCCGCCTCATCCGCCGCACCCATATCCCCCGCCGCAACTTCGACCACCGCCTCGACTTCATAGAAGTGCTTGCGGTCCGACTCGAGCCCGCGCACGCGCACTTGGGTGACGGTCGAGGGCGGCCCCTCGCTCTCGAACGTGCGGGTCGCGCCGACGTCTCCGTCCGGCCAAACCCGCACCCGGAGGCGGGACGGCAAACGCGTTTCGGCCAGCACCGTGACCCCGTCGGTCCGGGGCCAGGTGAGATACGGCGCGACGACCCAGATCGCGCGGCGGTCCCGCCATGGCGCGGTCGCCCGCAAGTCCGGCCGCGCCTGCGAAAGTTCGGCCACCGAGGCGTCGTCCAAGGCCTCGGCCACGAACCGTACCTCGCCAAGACGGCCGTGCATCGGGAAGTCTTCGTTCGAATCGCGATAGCCGCCGATCACCAGCGGCGAATCGGCGGCCGAAAGGACCGGGCCAGACTGCGCGTCCGACGTGGCCACCACGGCTCCGTCGACGAACAACCGCATCTGCGCTCCGTCGTACGTGGCCGCGACGTGGTACCAGCGGCCCAGTTCGGCGGCCTCCGCGGCGTAGAGGTACGTGAGATCTCCGTCCCCGTCGTCGGCCCCTTCCGTGGACACCGCCATGGCGAAGCCCGTCCGCCCGTACCCGAGCAGCCACCCGCGCTCCGCCCCACCGTCGTCTTGGACGCGGCCGATGATCCCGCCCCACTGGGTCATCGAGTCCAGCGAGACCCACGCGGCGGCGGTGAACGCATCGCCCGGCTCCAGCGCGGCCGGAGCGGCCGCCCCGCCGCGAACAATCGACAAGGAGCCGTCAATGCCGGTGCGAATCAGGCCGCCACCGGCGGTGCCCGGGGCGATCTCCATGCCGCCAGCGACGTCGACCGTGGCCGCGGACCACGGCTTCCCGCCGCGCCGTGCGATCCAGCGCGTCGCCCCGGCCCCATCATTCGGGACGGACCACACGACGGGTTCCAGCGCCCCGCCGGCCTCGCCCGCCTCGCCCGCGCCGCCCGCCACGGCCGCCACGGCCGCGAAGCCGAGCCACGAAACAACCGCCACGACTTGTGTTCCACGTTTCGGGGCCACTCGGCTCCTCCAGTTCTGTCTTGTTTGGTTGCCGGCGTCCGCCCGACGGAGCGATCCTGTCCGACGACGACGACGACGAGAGCGAGTATCTGCCCCGGGGCCCGACACGACCTACGTGTTGTCCGCGATCCCGCGTCGCTCGTGGCCCCACCAGTAGAGCGCCGCGATGATCGCCGCAAAGAGCACCATGACGGCCAGGCCGTTGATCGCCGTGCGCCAGGCCGTATTGATGACGACCAGGGCCACGCCCGTCCCGGCGACCACGCCGCCCGCGTATCCCACCGCGTCAATGACGTTGGCCGTGGTGGCGACGCCAGAACGGCCGCCGAGGTCCATCGAGACGGTGCCCGAGAGCAGGGCGTACGGCCCGAGCACAAGCAACCCGACCACGCCGATCGCGGCCAATTGCCACGCGGACGGCCAGGACTCCGGCATCATCGCCATGGCGGCAAGGGCGGCCCCGGCCCCGAGCAAGCTCACGACCATGACGCCCCCGCGCTCGCCACGGAACGTCCAGTCCGTCGCATGGCCCACAATCAGGCTCGAAATCGCGCCCGCAGCCGGGAAGATCGCGCTGCCGAACGCGGCTTCCGCCAACGAGAACTCCTGGGTGGTCTTCAGGTACATCGGCAACCAGTTTCCCAAGGTCTCCCGCGTGGTGGTGAGCAGGAACGACATGATGCAGATGAGGTAGAAACCGGGCGTGAGCAGCAGCTGGGCGTGCACTTCTCCGGCCAACTTCAGGCCACGGATCAAGATGAATGCGGGCCCGGAGATGATCGATCCAGCGCCATCGGCGGGGCGAGCGCGGCTGGCATCGGCATCGGCATCGGCCTCGGCGTGATCGCCCCCCACCACCGCCCGCTCTTCTCCGGCTCCCGCCTCCGCTCCGCCGTCCATTCCCGACTGCATCTCCGCCCGTGCCTGCTCCACTCGATGCGGCCGCGGCACACTCGGCCCGCGCGACGCCCCTTCGTCGGCCGTCGCCCGATCCCGAAACGCTGACGCTTCCGATGCATCGGCCGGCAACTCTGGCAGACCACGATCGCTCGGCCGGTTCCGCACCAAGATGGCGGTGACGACGGCGATGCCGGCCAACGCCCATGCACACCCCATCACCACTTCGCGCCATTCCAGCCCGACCTGGATCAAGAGGCCGATGGCCACCCGCACCAGCGCGTCGCCCATCAGGTAACTCAGCGTGATGTAGCCGACGAGCCGGCCTCGGTCTTGCTGGTGGATCCAGTTCGACGCGATCTTCATGGTCGCGCCCCAGCCCGCTGATTGCAGCAGCCGGCTCAATGACCACGCAAAAACGGCCAAGGCAAAGCCGCTGCTCATGCCGAAGATCATGGTCGCGACCGACGACCCGAGCATGCCGACCAACAACACCACCCGCGGGCTCCGCAGATCCGTGATGCTCCCGGACAACAGCTTGCCAATGGCGTACACCGCGGTGCCGATCGAACTGATCGCCCCGACCACCGCCTCGGCCTCCGGACCCCCGCCACCGATCTCTTCGCCGATCGGCTCCACGTAGACCGAGAGGAACGCGCGGCAGGTGTAGTAGCCGGCATAGGTGAACGCCAGCATCGCGACCGTCGTCGCCCCCCACATCCGCGTTCGCGTTTCCTGGTCCACGGGCCGGCCTACCCCCCGAAGGTTCCGAAAGTTGGCCGCGCGCGCTGGCCAGACCGCGACCGTATCGGGCTCGGGCGTGGACGACAACGCCGGACGCGCCACTGGGGGCTCATCGGACAGATTGTGGGATCGAACTCGCGCTGCGAGCTCGCTCGAGCCCGACGGAGCGCACGCCCCTCATGGGCCGAGGTTCGTCAGCCTGCGTTGGGAAACGCCAGAACGACTCAGAATGACTGGGAGCGCGCCCATTCCCACTGACGAGCCAACCCGTCGCGGAAACTCGTGACCGGCGCAAACCCGAGTTCCGCTCGGCTCCGGCTCAAGTCGGCCCACGTTCGATTGACATCCCCCGGCTGCATGGGGTGCTTCTCGATTTTCGCCGGACGACCGACGGTCTCGGCAATCGCGTCAATCATCTCGCTCAGTGTGACCGGCTCGGAACCGCCGAGGTTGTAGATCCGGTGCTCGGCCCGGCCGGCCGCGGCATGCCCGACCACCCGTTCACCGGCCGCACGAATGCCGGCAACGATGTCTTCGACGAAGGTGTAGTCGCGGCTGCTTGTTCCGTCGCCGAACATCGGGATCGGTTTCCCGTCCGCAATGAGCTGCATGAACTTGCTGATGGCCAGATCCGGACGCTGGGCGGGGCCGAACACGGTAAAGAACCGCAGCGACGCGATGGCCATGCCGTTGAGGTGCGACCAAGTGTGGCACAGCAACTCGCCAGCCCGCTTGGTGGCGGCGTAAGGACTGATCGGCTCGCTGACGTCATGCGTCTCAGCAAACGGCACGTTGGCGTGGTTGCCGTACACGCTGCTCGACGAGGCGAAGAGGACCGCGCGGCAGCCGCTGCCCCGAGCGGCCTCGAGAACACTGACCAGGCCGTCCAGGTTCACCGCGGCGTAGCGAGCGGGCTCGGCGATCGATGGCCGCACGCCAGCGAGCGCGGCGACGTGCACCACCAGCCGCGGCTTGCACCGCCGGGTCAGCGCGGCCATCGCCCCGACATCGCAGATGTCCGCTTCGTGGAAGTCAAAGGTGCCCGGGCCTTGGGCCGCGGTCACTTCGAGATTGCGCCACTTTCGATCGCGCCCGTAGAACGCGTCGAAATTGTCGACACCAACCACGTCCGCCCCGCTCGTCAGCAACGAACGCATCAAGTGGGACGCAATGAATCCAGCTGCGCCGGTGACCAGCACCGGCCCGTCGAGTGCCTCGAGCATGGGCGGAGTATACGCATGTCGATCGCCCCGGCCGCCAGAACCGCCGAACGTTCCGGACGCGCAGATTCAGCGCCAGCCCAAAGCGAAGCCAGACCGAGTCCGAAGCGAAGCCGCGGCCGAGCAAGGCTACGACAAGCCCCGGCCAAGCCACGCCAAGCCACGCCGTGCCAAACCCCATCGATCACCACAAACGATTCAAAAGGCTCACACGCTCGTCGGCCCGAGCGCCCGGGCGAGCAGTTCCGGCGAGGCAGGACGGGCGGCGCGTGCAGCGGTGCGGTGCGGTGCGAGCGGCACATCCGAGGCGGCCGGGCCAACCTTTACGGCAAGCCGATTCACGGCAAGCCAGGTTGCCCGAATCCATTGGGGCCCCCGCCGATGTCGCCGACGCCGAACCCGTTGCCACCTTCAATGGCTCGCCACAGCGGCCGGTAGCGGTCCGCGACCTCGGCCGGCGACTCGCCAGGGAGCGTCAACTGCGCCAAGAACGTGGTATCGAGGTGGAACCAGCGGACCGAACCATCACCGTGCAGCAGGTTGAGGCCGTCGCGATGGGTCAAGCCGCTCAGTGAACGGAAGCCCTCACTGGCCAGCACGAGGTTCGCGCTGTTCACCGTCCGGCGAGCCCCGGTCTCCCAGTCCATATCACCACCGTAGTGGTAGCTGCCGTAGATCTTCTGCGCCCCGGGATCCCAGAACGAGTCGCCGTAGCGCTCGAATTCGGCCAGGCCGACGTGGTTCGGGGCGTAGAAGACATCCGGCATGCTGACGTAGCCGAGACCGAAGAGCAGGCCAAGCCCGTCCCAACCGGTCGTTTGGACGCCGAACTGATCGACGATGAACGTCGAGTCATACAGCCGGGTCAAATCCGCCGGCGAACCGCCCTGGGCGAGCAGCTTGCTCTCTGGCAGCCGCCCGTTCGTGTCGGCGTCGTACTGGGTAAAACCCAGCCCGAGCATCCGCAGGTTGTTGGCCGACATCACCCGGTTGACGCGCTCTCGGGCCCGCGCCATCACCGGAAACAGCAGGCCAGCGAGGGTGGCGGTGATGGCCAGCACCACGATCAGCTCGATCAGGCTGAACCCGGGACGAGGCCGGGCAGAGGCCTGGCGCACCGATGTTCGGCGTCGCCGGCGAATCGAATTGCTCTGAAGTTCGTTGAGCACGAGGGTACCCCACGCGTGGCCGCGACCGGCTCGTGCGCCCGGTCACAGCGATCTGCCCCGAAGATCCTCACGTACGACCGCTGCCTTCAACGCCATGCTCGGACGGCGTCCCCACGAATGCAGTGCCCGACGGGTTCCCGTCCATCGAGCGAATCGACGTCGTGCGGTGCGGTGAACCCGGGCCCGTCAACCCACCGCTTCGTGCCAGTGGTTCAATTCAGCGGGTTAGCCCAACTTGGTCGGTCCCAGTCAGCCCATCCCGATGAATCTGTTCGGCCTGATTCATCGCTCACACGGACGGACCGGCATCGCCATCCGGCTCCGTCAAGATCAAGACCGAGTCTAGTCCGGTTCCGCCAGAATTTGTTGCAAAAACTGGAGGGATCGTGACCGGTCCCGTTACCGTATCCGACGCAGCGGTTGGGCTGGTTTGATGTTCGCATTTTGTTCAGATGCGACTCTGGCGAGACCCTGCGGGTTGTGGACCAATCGTGGGCAACCAGTGGTCGCAGATCTCGCCGACCACCCGGCACGCCACGCCAGATCGGGGCATGCTTGTCGCGGGTCCCGAGTGCCATGTGTCCCGGCCACGGCCTCGAGGGATGGACACGGGCGGGCACAGTGCGGGGGCAGCCCGGGCGTTTGGCCTGGGGGCATGCTCATGTTCGGGTGTCGAGCGGGCCGAATCGCCCAGCGACGCATCGGAGGTTCTGGATGGATCGCGACGAAGACCTGCTGCTGATGCACCGGGTCTCGACCGGGGACGAAGACGCGATCAGCGAGCTGTACGACCGTTTTGGCACCCTCGTGTTCAAGGTCGCCTGGCAGTTTCATCCGTCCCACGCCGAGGCCGAGGACGCCGTCCACGAGATCTTCATTCGGCTTTGGCAGACGGCGGATCGGTTCGATCCACGCCGCGCCAAACTCGTGACCTGGGTCATGCTGATCGCTCGCCGGCACCTGATCGACCGACTTCGTCGACGATCGGCTCGCCCTCGCCCTGGCACGCTCGAAGACGATCTGATCGGCTCGACCGACGCCGGCCCCGACGATGGCTCGGCCCGCGACGAGATCCGGAAGTCGCTCACGGCCCGGATCGAGAAGCTCTCCGAACTGCAACGAACGGTCATCGAACGGGCCTACATCCAGGGCTACACCCTCCGCGAAATCGCCGAACAGCTCGATACGCCTCTGGGCACCATCAAGTCGGCCCTGTCGCGCGGATTGGCATCCCTTCGGGAAGAAGCACCGCCGGAGTGGTTGGCCGAACGCGGAGATTCCGCGTGACCGAACCACGAATTCATGGCACCATGGGGCAACTGGGCGGCTTGGTGGCGGTTGGATCGGCGGAGCCATGGGATTCGCTGGGGCACTCCTCCCTCCCGATTCCCGGCCCAAATTTGAGCCCGAATGCTGGCCCCCGGATGGTCCGTTTTCCCCGAAAAGCCGCCGCCGCTGGCGATCCGTGCCGACCGATGGGAACCGATCGGGGTTCCGCCGCGAACCCTTGGTCCGAGCCGGACTTGCCGGCTGAACACCCTGCCCTTGATCCCGACCCCGGCTCCGAGTTCGATCCCGGGAATTCCGTCGCTTCGCGGGGAACTTTCCCGCGGCTCCGCCGAACCATGGAGCGGACCCCTACCTGATGCAGAATATCCCTCCCATGTCACGCGATGAACTCCTCGAGATGGCCCCGGCCGATGCGCTGGGTCTCCTGGACGAGTACGACGCCCTGCTCTTCTCCCGCGGATTCCATTCCGCGTCTGAGTCGGTGCGCCGCGAGATCATCGAGCTCCAAGCGGCCGTGGCGGGTGATGACCTCCTCCTCACCGATGTCGATCCGCGTCCCCGGCTTCGTGCTTCGGTGATCGATCGCGTCAGTGAAGCCGCGGCGGAAGCGGCCAACTTGGCCCCGCTGGCCACCATCGGCCGCCCGCCCGCCGTCCACTCGATGGACCGTCCCGCCCTGGCCGCGCCCATGGCGATTCAGGCCCCGGCCCGCCGATCATCCTTCGCCGACCACTTCTGGCGAGCCGCCGTCTTCGCCCTCACCGCCTCGCTCATCGTCACGATGTACGTCGGCAACCAGATCCTCGACCGCAACCGCGACCTGACCGCGATCGCCACCAACCTCATCGGTGAGCGGGAGTTCGAGCAAGCCGCGAGCGAAGTCGGCGTGAGCTATCGGGCCATGGCTTCGGACAAGTCCGTCGTCCGTCGCGTGATGCTCGACCCAACGTCGAGCGGCACACCTGGCTTTGGCGAAAGCGTCGGTCGCATTCTGATCCCGGCCGACGGAGGCACCGCCCTCTTCTTGGCCGAAGGCATCAGCGATGAGGACCTACGCCTCGTGGTGCACGATGCATCGGGCGTTGAGATCGACGCGTTCGACGTCCAGGTCGGCCAGCTTCTCGCCAGCGCACGATTCGACATCCCGGCCGACATCGTGCAGACCTGCTCGATCACACTGGTGAGTGCGTCCGGCACGATCTTGCTCTCGACCTGACCGCGAGCGCACCTCACTCCGAAAATCCACGAACTGACTCGGGCCGCGGTGTTTCATCGCGGCTTTGTTCGTGCGCGCCGCTGAGCGCGCGTCTGCCATTGCGTGCGACGCCGCGGGGGAAGTCCAGGTGCGATCGTGCCCGCCGCGCGCGAGTCCGCGGACGCACGGACGCGCGAGTCGGCGGGCGTCCAAGCCCGAACGTCTCCGCCCGCCCCTCCGTCCAACGCCGTCAATCCAATGCCAACCTGGCTCAGGCGTCGCCGCGTCCCGCCCACTCGAATTCCAGCGGCTCGAGTTCGAGCACGAGCTTCCCGCGCTCTTCGCCCAGCCGCTGACAGGCTTCCGGCGACTCGTAGACTTCCGGCGTCGAGAGTTCCGCGTCGATCGCCCGGATACGGGCCTCGGCTTTTTCGATCCGACGTTCGAGATCTTCGGTCGAGAGCTGGGCCAAACCGGACGGCTTGGGACCGCCGCCGCCCTTCGAGCCATCCTTCGCCCCGCCCTTGCCTTTGCCCTTGCCTTTCTGCTTGCGCGGAGCGTCCGCCGGCGGCGCCGCGGCCGATTCAGCTTCCGCCGTTTCGCGCCGCTGCCGCTCCAGCCACTCGCTGTAGCGACCGGCAAAGTGCCGCGGGGTCGGCAGGTCTTCGCCCAGGACAAGCAGACGATCACACGTCCGCTCGATGAGGGCGCGATCGTGGCTGATCAACAGCAGCGATCCATCGAAGCCGCCCGAAGCGTCGAGCGACTCTTCCAGCCGTTCGGCCGACGGAATGTCGAGGTGGTTCGTGGGTTCGTCGAGGACCAGAAGGTTGTGCGCTCCAGCCACGAGCCCGGCGAGCACCGCCCGGCCCCGCTCACCGCCGGACAAATCGCCGAGGACCTTGTCCTGCTCGGGACCCGAGAACAGGAACGCACCGGCCAGGTCGCGCGCCTGCTGCTCGCTCGCCCGAGCCTGACCGTCCAGGCCGACGATCACCGACTGCAGGTACTGCCAGACCATCAGGCTCATGTCGAGATGCTCGTGGAGCTGCCGGTAGTACCCGACGCTCACGCGAGATCCGACCCGCACCTTGCCGGCGTCCGGCTCCAACTCGCCGAGCAGGCACTTGATCAGCGTCGACTTGCCGGTGCCGTTCGGCCCCAGGATGCCGACCCGTTCGCCGCGCTTCATGTCGAAGTCGAGCTCGCGAAAGAGCGTGCGATCGCCGTATCCCTTGGCGATGCCCTCGGCCGCGAACACCATGTCCCCGCTCCGCGGCGCCGGCGGCAGCTTGAGCTTCATGACGCTCAGTTCGATCGGGCGGTCGACGAGCTCGTTCTGCTTGAAGCGCTGCAGCCGGGACTCACGCCCGCGCGCCTGCTTGGCCCGCTGGCCGGCCTTGTACTTCCGGATGTACTGCTCTTCCGCCCGGATCTTGTCGAGCTGCTTCTCGTGCACGCGCGAGCGATTCAACTGCCGCTCGAGCCGCAGCTCGCGGTACTTGGCGTAGTTGCCGGGGTACTCGTGGATCTCGCCGCGTTCGACTTCGACGATGCGGCTGACGACGCGGTCCAGCAACCACCGGTCGTGGCTCACCACCAAGACGGCCCCGCGGTACTCCTCGGCCAGGAACTCTTCCAACCACTGGCGGCCAGCGATGTCGAGGTGATTCGTCGGTTCGTCGAGCAGCAGCAGATCGGGGGCTTCCAGCAGCAGGCGGGCCAGTCCGAGGCGTCCCTTCTGCCCGCCGGAAAGCTTGTCGACCGAGAGATCGAACTGCTCGTCAGAGAATCCCAGACCGTGCAGCATCGCGTCGATGCGGTGGTCGACGGCGTACCCGCCGGCCGCTTCGATCGCCCCCTCGATCTTGGCCTGGGCGGTCATCAGCCGCTCCAGCTCGGCCGGATCGGCGGTGGCCATCGCCTCGTACAGCTCTTCCATCTGCCGGTGCAGCGCCTTGAGCTCGTCGAAGGCCGACGCGGCCGACTCCCGCAGCGTCTGCCCCGGCTCGAAGTTCGGATCCTGGCTCAGGTAGCCGACCCGCGACCCGCGCTGGACCTGAACCGAGCCCTCGTCCGGCTCCATGCGCCCGAGGATCAGGTTCATGAAGGTGGTCTTGCCCGAGCCGTTCCGGCCGACGAGACCAATCTTCTCCCCCGGTTCAACGGACAGCGTGGCCCCGTCGAGGATCGTGCGGATCCCGTGGCGGAAGCGGAGGTTGGCGGCGGTAAGAATCGGCATGGCGGGCGGCGAGTGTACGCGGCGGAAGGACCGGAAGCGATGGCCAGATCAGCCGATGACCCACCATCGCCCCCGGCCGCCCGAATCGGTGCGGCCGGTATCCTGGGTCGGAGGTCGTCCCCCGGCAGCGCCCGGACCCCGCTCCTCCCGCCAGTCCACTCCAATGACGCTGACCACCACCCAATGACCACGTCCACGTCCACGCCGGCCACCGCGTCGCCGTCCATTCGGCCACAGCCATCGCCATCGCCACGCACACGGCCAGACACCCAGCTGGCCCTCTGGCTGGTCGCCGCGATCGCCCTCGGCGGCTGCGCTCGTGGCGACCGCGGCCCGAGCGGCGCCGGCCCGCCCGCGAACTTCGGCGATCCATCGGGTGTGTCCGGCGGCTCAGGCTCCATCGACCTGCCGATCATGCTCGACGACGGGGACGCCGCCGCGTGGCCGTTCTGGCCGGAGAGTGTTCGGATCTACCCCCTGACGCGGGTGGTGCACGACGAATCGAGCGATCGCTGGTACGTCGAAGCACGGATTGAATTTCTCGACGAACTCGGCGATTCGTCCAAGGCCTGCGGGACCCTTGAGCTCGCAATCTTCGACGAACCGTCGTCCGGCGGCCGGACCCCGATCGACAGTTGGACCACCGACCTTCGCACCGTTCCCTTGAACGCCCGCAGCTACGACCCGGTGACCCGGACGTATCTGTACAAGCTGGACGTACCGTCCGACATCCTCGACCAGGATCCGGTGTTGTACGTCCGCCACGACTCGCTCGACGGGCGGACGATGACCGATCGGCTCGAGCTTCGCACGGCCCGGTGATGCACGGCCCACATCAAGTGGATCCCGCGGGGCGACCGCTGCGCCAGCCGGCGAACGTGGTCGCACGCGGAGCGCCGCGTGATGTGGCCGAGGAGCCGTGATGTCGCTGAGGGGCCGAAGCCGGAGCCGCAACCGGAAGCAGGCACCGCGCGGGCGCGGAACATTGACGGTGGCGTGGACGTGGACGTGGACGGAAGCCTGCACCGATCTCCGCCTGGCCCGCTCTGGCACGGCACGACCACGGCATGGCGCAGAATCTCGTGGCCAGGACCGCGACCTAGGCCGCGTCGTCTTCCGCGGCGCGGGCGGCCAGATCTTCGTCGGTGACGTGCTCGATCAGCGAATACTGATCCAGATTCAGCACCACGATCTCGCCATCGTCGAGCCGCAACTCCAGCCGATCAAGCCACAGCTTGTCGTCCTTGCCGTGGGCGTACCACGAACCAGTCCGCGCAGCGTTCGCCGCCACAATCGTCCCCTCGGTCGACGTGGTGATCACGTTGCCCGTCGTCGGCATCTGCTGGGTGACCTTGACCCGCTTGCCGGGCTGGTGGAGATGGGTGAGCTGCGGCATGGAAGCGTCCTGACGGGTCGACGAAAAGGAGCGGGCGGGACAAGAGGGGCGTTCAGACCCGGCCGGACGCATGCCCGTACCGAACCCTCGCCGGGCCCTCCCGGCCCGCCATCAAACCCGGCTCTGGGACGGATGTCAAAGGCCGGAGCAAAAGGAACGACGGCTCGGCGATGGCGGCGTCCTCCCCGTCGACCCCGCGGCGATGGCGAAGCGGTCCGCGGCGGACGGATCGCACCGATGCCGTCCAGCCTCGATGGGTGGCGCATGGCTCGCGTCGGAGACTCGCCGGCCCGGCGCGACTCCGTCCGGTGCGACTCTGCCCGGACCGTTCCGCCCAAACCGACGCCAGACCGATGCCGGACCGATGCCAGACCGATGCCAGACCGATCCGTCCAAGACCGATCCCAGACCGATCCCAGACCGATCCGTCCGAAACCGATCCGTCCGCGCCAGCCGGATCAGCCTCGGATCCCCGCATCCTCAAGGCCGCCCCAGCCCCTGATCTGCTCAGCCGACCTGACGACAACCCGGGCTCTGCCCTGACCGAGGCACCCGATCAACTCTTGCAAGCCCTGCAGCCCTGCAGGCCCAGACCTGCTTCGGGTTTCGGTTATCCCGACGGCGGCGTGACGGGACGCGGCCCGATCGACACCACGGTGAACGGGCCGGGAGTGCGTTCGGCGACGTACGCCTGCAGCCGATCGAGGTCGACGGCATCGATCGCGGCCATCACTTCTTCCAGGCTCCGCGGCCGGCCGAGTCGGAACTGGTCGCTGGCCAAGGCCGATGCCCGAGCCGGCGTCGACTCGCCCTGCATGACCACGCGCGACTTCAATCCGATGACCGCCCGACGAAACTCATCGTCCGTGATCCCTTCGGACATCCGATGAATCTCGCCGATGCAGACATCGAGCGTCTCTTGCGCCCGCTCCGGCGTGGTGCCGGCGTACAGCGACACCAGTCCGCGGTCTCGGCCGGCGGCGTACGACGCGCCAACGCTGTAGCACAGCGAGCGCTTCGCCCGAACTTCGGAGAACAGCCGACCACTGGTCGAGCCGGACAGCACTGCATTGGAGAGTCGCTCAAGGATCGCGTCCGGACTTCCTTCCGGCGGCGCGTCCCAGGCCACTGCGAGATGCACTTGGGCACTCTCTTGTTCGATGTGGCGGACGCCGCGCAGCGCTTCGGCGCTCACGTCCGGTTCGGACGCTGCTCCGGACCACCCACGCAGCCACGCTTCGAGGCGCGCTTCCACGTGTTCGACCGCCACGCCGCCGGCGACCGAGATGATCGCGCCTTCGGGCACGCACCGTTCGGCCCATGCATCACGAAGATCGCTCGCGCTCATGCCGGCGATGTCGTCGGCGTCGCCGTATCCGTGCCGATCGAAAGGCGCGGGATTCGCGCGTTCGCGCAAACGCAGCATCACCAGGTGCTGCGGATCGTCTTCCATGCCGTCGATCGCCTGCAAACACAGGCGCCGGACAGGCTCGAGGGCATCGTCGGGCATGGTGGGCCGGCGCACCATGTCGAGCACCAGGTCCATGCCGTTTTCAAACTGCGAGGCCAGCATCGTCGCGCCGAACACCATGCGGTGCGCGCCGGCGGTGCACGATCGGTCCACGCCGCAGCGGTCCAAGGCTTCCGACAACCCGCGGCTGTCGAGTTCACCGGCGCCGCGGAAGACGTACTCCGACAGCATCGCCGCACGCCCGACCGCGCCAACCGGATCGGATGCGCCGCCCACGGGGACCATGATGCGAACCGCGACCGATCCGGCCGCGGGGATGTGTTCGTGGACGAGCTGGGCGCCACACGAAAGGGTTCGAGACACGATGCTGCTCATTGCGCTTCACTCCTCCGACCATGCCGCGGCGACAACCGGTGCATGACCGGGCGGATCATATGGACGCGGCCCGCGCTTGGCGTCGATGCCGCACCACAGACCGCGAAGAACCGCGCCGGCGCGTCAGTTCGAGGGCGTGACGGCGGTTGAACCGCCCCCCGAATCGAACACGTCATCCATCGACCAGAGCCCGGATGAACGTCCGCGGAGCCAAATTGCGGCCCGAATCGCCCCATCGGCGAACAATTTTCTTGACCCCGCAGAATGGCGGATCGAGAGCGTTTCGAGCGGTCCGGCGAACGCGACTTCGTGATCGCCAACGGTGTCGCCTTCCCGGATCGAACGCACGCTCTCAGCGCCCGTCGAACGCCCGGCGCCAACGCACGCTTCCACCAGCGCGAGCGCCGTCCCGGATGGCTGATCTCGCTTCATCGCGTGGTGAACATCGAGGATCTCGACGGAGTAGTCCGATGGCAGCCATTCCGCTGCCTGCGCGACCAATCGGCGCAAGATCGCCACGCCGATGCTCGTGTTCGACGAAGTCAGAACTGCTTGATGCTGCGATAGTTCCGTGAGCGCATCGGTCTGCGCACGGCCCAGTCCGGTTGTCCCGCATAGCAATGCCGCACCGGTGCGCCGCGCGGCCTCAACCGCCCGCATCGTCCCCGCCGGAGCGGAAAAGTCAACCACGACATCCGCCGCGCCGCGCCCTCCTTCATAGGAAGCGTGCGCGTCGAGGCGCGCGACGATGTCGACGTCCGGGCGCGGGGTCGCCAACGCATCAATAAGAGCGCCCATTCGACCGGTCGCACCGACCAGAATGATGCGGGTCGCAGTGGTCTGCATGGCATGGTTCCTCCTGCTTGCGGGAGCTCTCGCGGAACAAAAACGCTCAAGACGCTTCCGCGCACGGTCCGATAGGGCTACAAAATACGCGGATAGTCCGCGCACGGATGCCGTGCGCTTGCTTCCTCGCTCCGACACTCTTTCCAGACAGGAGGCCCTTCCATGGCCAGGAAGACCACTCGCAAGAAAACGACCCGCAAGAAGGCGGCGTCGAAAACGACCGCCCGGAAGACCACTCGCAAGAAGGTCGCCCGGAAGAAGGTTGCCCGCAAGAAGGTCGCTCGCAAGACGACGAAGAAGAAGACGACCCGCAAGAAGGCCGCTTCCAAGAAGAAGACCACTCGCAAGAAGGCTGCTTCGAAGAAGACGACCCGCAAGAAGGTCGCTCGCAAGAAGGTCGCCCGGAAGAAGACGACCCGCAAGAAGACCGCTCGCAAGAAGGTCGCTCGCAAGAAGACGACCCGCAAGAAGACGGCTCGCAAGAAGACCACGCGCAAGAAGGCCGCTTCCAAGAAGAAGACGACCCGAAAGAAGACCGCGCGGAAGAAGACCACCCGCAAGAAGACGGCTCGCAAGAAGACGACCCGCAAGAAGACCACGCGCAAGAAGGCCGCTTCCAAGAAGAAGACGACCCGAAAGAAGACCGCGCGAAAGAAGGTCGCCCGCAAGAAGACCACGCGCAAGAAGGCCGGCACCCGGAAGAAGACGACCCGTCGTCGCTGATTCGGAGCCGCGGCTTCGCCGGCCTCACGGCCGGACGCCATGACTTCTGTGAGGGTGGCCGATTCGTCGGCCGCCCTCGCTTCGTTTTTGGGGGGGATCGACCGCCGCCCACCCGGCAGGCCCCGCCGCCATCCCCGGCCGGGGAGCCGAATCGCGGCTCCGCCGCCTCGTCGTGCGCCGCCCATCACCCCCGGCCCATCGCCCTGGCGGACTTCGGCCAGCCACGCCTCCGGGGCTCCGCGGGAGTCCGTAGAGACCACCCTCGGACCCGGCTCGCGTCGATGAGACAGCACATCAACGGCCTCCCGGCACTCCGGGCAGCTACACTTCAACGCCCCCTTCGGTCCGCGGCAATGGTCGCCAGCGGCCGCTCCGGGGCACTCAAGCGCGGAGGGAGCCTCTCCCATGCCTCATGTGATCGCCGAGCCTTGCATCGGGACCAAGGACACGTCCTGCGTGGACGTCTGCCCGGTGGACTGCATCCACCCGGGTTCCGGAGATGAGCGGCACGACGCCGCCGATCAGCTCTACATCGACCCGGACACCTGCATCGACTGCGGCCTCTGCGTCGACGAATGCCCCGTCCAAGCAATCTTCCCCGAGGAAGACCTGCCGGAAGAGTGGCTGTCCTACATCGCCAAGAACGCCGAGTACTTCGCCGCCGGCTGACTCGGTGGCCGCTTGGCCCCGACCGGACCAGCGTTGGCCGCCCGGTGGTCCCGACCCCGGCGCCGCCGGCGTGCCGTCCCCGCACGGGCATGTGCGCCCCGCCACGCCCCGCACCACGGCCAGCGCTCGATCGGCGGCAACCCCGCCCTCCGGCCGATGAAGGGCCCGCCAACAAGCAAGGGCCAGCGGCCCCGCGTTGCAACGCGGCCGCTGGCCCTTGGTTCATTGACGCTCGGCCGCTCGACTCGCTCCCCCATGGGTCGCGACCGGTCTCCGCGGCGGGCCAGATGGCCGGACTCAGTCGTCGTCGTCGGACGTACGTTCCGGATGGTCGACGCCCGAGGCGGCATCGGGACGCTCGGTCCAGTCCTCGGCCTTGGGGCCGAGATCCAATTCCGTCGGCATGGTCTTGCGGTAGCCGAGCTTGCGGATGACTTCCAGGACGTCGGTCCAGGCGGGGAAGGTCTTCCCGTTCACCTGCCGGAACGCGTCGATCGCCAGCAGGAAGAGGAACTGCTCGCGGTTCATCTCCCCTTCTTCGGCTTCGCGCATGAAGTCGGTCCGACGCCGTCCGGGGCCGCGGCGGCGTTCGAGCTGCGTGGCCCCCTCGACCTTGCGACGGTCGAAGCCGAGCCGACGATCGATGACGCTCTCACGCCGATCGTCGTCCGTACGGCCGTCCTCGTCGCCTTCGGCCGCACCGGGGCTGGCCGCTGTCTCGTGTTCGTTCGCGCTCACGTGCTGCTGCTCCAGAATCGATTCTGAGGACGCCCCGGATCCGGCCCCGGGCGTGGGACGGGAGACGGGATTGGGTGCGGGCCGGTTCGGGGCCCCCGCTCGGGCGTGGGTTCGGGCGTGCGGTCAGCGAACGCCGCCGCCGGCCCTGCCGTACCGTGGGGCGGAAGGCCCGAGTGGTGTACGCTACCCTGCCCAGCCCTCCTTGGTTCTTCGGCCGGGACGGATGGGGCTCTGGAGTCCCGGCATGCGATTCCTGCCGCTCCCGGTGGCCGATGGCGGCCTGGACGGCGTGGGATCCGCTTCCCGGCCGGCAGTTCCCGGTCCTTGGCGCTCGCCACTCCGCCCGACCGGTCGCCACTGACCCTGCTTTGGACCTCCCGCGCCCGTCTCGCCCGTCTCGCCCGTCTCCCCCGTTCCCGGCCCGGCTCACGGGCCGGACCCTCCGGATCGCCCTCGCGCATGACCACCGCCGACCCCGCCCGCCGGAACGACCGTGATACCGCTCCGATCCGCCCGGAAGCCGCGATCCTCGCCTGGATCGTGCCCGGCCTCGGCCATGCCTACCTGGGCGAGCGACTGCGCGGCCTGATCATCTTCATCGCCACCACGATCCTGATCGGGTCCGGCGTCTTGATCGGCGGCCTCGATGTCGTCGACCGCGACCACGATCGACTCTGGTTCATTGCCCAGTCGGGCTGCGGCCCGGTGGTCTTTGGGCTCGACGTGGCCCGGCGTCGCCTGTCGCCGGCCCAGGACTACACCTTCGACCCTCGGTCCGCGGACCGGCAGACGCTCGAAGCCGGCGACCCCGACATGCTCACCGCCCTCGACCGCGCCTCGATCGGGCACGTCAACGAGGTGGGGACGATCTTCATCGCCCTCACCGGCCTGATGAATCTTGTCGTGGTGCTCGACTGCATCAATCCCGACCGATTCCGATCTCGCCGCCGCGGGGAGGACCGCCCGTGAGCTTGCTGAACCTGGCCTACGTGCCGTTCCTCACGCCGATCAACGCCCTCCAGGATCCCTGGTGGGTCACGCTCGTACCCTTCTCAATCCTGATCTCCGCGATCTGGAAGGCCCTGCGGGTTCGGGATCTGGCCAGCACCCGCGACCTGCCGACGTACGCCCGGGACGTGGCCGTCATGGCGACGCTGATGATCGGCGGCATGGTCGCCCTCGGCCTGTTGCTCGGCGTGCTCATCGAGGTGCTCATCCCGATGATGCCCGTCGCCCGGCCCTGAGCCACCCCGGCGCTCCGGCGCCCTCCATTTCGCCGCCGACGCCCCGAGACCTTCCCGATGGCCGCTCGCAACCACCGTTTCCAGGCCCCGAAAGGCACGCGCGATTTCCTGCCGCCGGACATGGCCGTCCGCCGGCACATCGAGGGCGCGTGGCGCAGTGCTGCCATTCGCCACGGCTTCGATGAAGTCGAGGGCCCAACGTTCGAACACGTCGAGCTCTACACGGCCAAGAGTGGACCGGGCATCGTCAGCGAGCTGTTCAGCTTCGAGCGGGCCGGCGGCGACACGAGCTACGCCCTGCGGGCCGAGTTCACGCCCACCGTCGCCCGCATGGCCGCCGCGCTCGGACCGTCGGCCCCGCGGCCCATCAAGTGGTTCAGCGCTCCGTGCCTGTTCCGCGCCGAGCGGCCGCAGCGCGGGCGTTTGCGGGAACACGTGCAGTGGAATGTGGACGTCCTGGGCGAACCGACGCCGGCGGCCGAAGCCGAAGTCATCGCCGCCGCCGCCGATGCGCTGAGCGCGCTCGGCCTCACCGGCGACGATGTCACGTTCCGCATCAGCCACCGCGATTTGGCCGTCGCCCTGCTCACCGCGGCGTGCGGAATGACCGGCGACACGGCCGAAGCCGCCCTGCAACTGCTCGATCGCCGCGGCAAGCTCCCCGCGGACGTTCTGGCCACGCAGATCGGCGAGCTCGGGCTCGACCCCAGCGGATTGGCCATCTTCGACGCCTTCGAAGCGGCCCGTCTTCCGCTTTCGGCCATCACCGGCGGGGCGTCGGTCATCCGCGCGGCCCTGGACGCGGCCGATGCCTCATTGCCGGCGGCGATGGTCGACGCCCTGGAAACGGCGATCGCCGACGATCCGGGAACGGCCGCGTTGCAGGACCTTGCGGCGCGCCTGGACGCCGCTGGCCTGACCGGCTGGTGCCGCCTGGATCCGTCGATCGTTCGCGGCCTCGCGTACTACACCGGCACGGTCTTTGAAGTGCACGAAGTCAGCGGCCGCGAACGTGCGGTGGCCGGCGGCGGGCGCTACGACGGGCTCGTCGAACTCTTCGGCGGACCGCCCACGCCGGCCGTCGGCTTCGGCATGGGCGACGTCGTCCTTCGACTCCTGCTGGAAGATCGCGACCGGCTCCCGGCGCCCGAATCACTCATCCCCGCGCCGGACGCATTCGTGCTCGGCGACGACGCGGCCGAAGGCGTGGCCCATCGCAAGCTCGTGCTGCTCGCCGCCCTGCGGCGCGCTGGCCAGCACGCCCGGCGCAGCTACCGCGCCACGACGAAGCTTCGCAAGGGCCTGGAAGAAGCGAACAAGCTCCGCTGCCGGTTCGCGTTGATCGTCGACGCCGATCGGCCGCAGACGGTGACCATCAAGTCCCTCGCATCTGGCGAACAGACCGACGTGGCCGACGCCGATGCCGCTGCGTGGATCGCCGCACAGCCCGCGCCCAGCCCAGCCCCGTGACCCACCGGCAACACGTCTGCGTGATCGTGGCCGTGGCCCGGGAAGCCGAGGCCTTCGCCGAGGGGGCCCGCGCCGCCGGCGGAACGCCCATCGACGACCACCCACGGCGGGGGCCCCGGTCGACCCTCGCGTTGCGGGCCGCGGCGGCGACCCCGTCGCCCGCGCCCGATCTCGTCGCGTGGACGCCAGACCTCGCGTTCATGCTCTCGGGCTCCACGCTCTGCACGATCCGCACCGCGGGGGTCGGACGCGTGAACGCCGCGGTCGCCGCGACTCGGGCAATCCTCAGCGAGGAGCCGCCCGACGTTCTGGTGAGCGCCGGCGTGGCCGGCAGCCTGCCGCCGTTCGAGACCACTTCCTCGGGCGCCCCGTCGCCAGCTCCGCCCGCCGCCGCCGCGTCTCCCGCCATCGGCACGCTGGTGCTGGCCAGCGAAGCGGTGTACGCCGAAGAAGGCCTGCTCGGCCCCGACGGCTTTGTGACCACCGACGAAATGGGCTTCCCGCTGGGCCCGTTCTCGGGCAACCGGATTCCGGCCGACGCCGAGCTCCTCGAACGCGTCGAAGCCGCGGCCCAGACCCTCGCGCTCTCGGACGCACGGGCCATCGTCCGCGGACCCGTCGCCACCGTGGCCACGTGCTCCGGCACCGATGCCGGCGCCCGCACCGTCGCCCACCGAACGGCCGCGATCGCCGAGGCAATGGAGGGCGCGGCGGTCTTGCACGTGGCGTCCGTCCAAAGGGTTCCCGGGCTTGAACTCCGCGGCATCAGCAACACAACCGGCGATCGACCGGCCCAGCGCTGGGATCTGGACGCGGGACTCGAGGCCGTCAGCCTCGCCGCTCGCGCCCTGGCCACTGTGTTCTCGGACCCGCCGGCGCAATCCGCGCGAACGGACTGACCGGCGCCGGACCGCGGCCCCGTGGCGATCTCCGCGGACTTCCGGCGCCACCTGCCTCAACCCAAAGCTCCGCGCGGTCGATGCTGCTCCCAGCGGGATCCCATCTTGGGTCCCCAATCGAGGGAGAGGGTCTCATGCCATTTTCGTTTCTGACTGGAGGCGGCAGTTCGATCGCGATCGACTTCGGATCCGCATCCGTGAAGATGCTCCAAGTCTCGAAGGACGACCGCCCCAAGCTGGTGGCGGCCGCCGAGCTGCCCATCCCCGACTCCGTCCGCGGTGACCACGTCAAGCAGATTGAGTACCTGGCCGAGTACCTGCCGCCGCTGCTGTCGCGCTCGAACTTTAAGAGCCGCCGCGCGACCATCAGCGTGCCGGGCAGCAAAACGCTCGTGCAGCACACGAGCTTGCCGCGCATCGACGGCACCGACGACCACGAACTGATCCTGTCGCAGCTCTCGGCCGACTACGGCTGCCCGAGCAGCGCGATCATTGCCCAGCACACCGAGGTCTGCGAGGTCCACCGCGGCGGTCAGCCCCTGCGAGAGGCGATCGTGTACGCGATCCCCCGCGAGGTCATCAGCCGCTACGTCAACCTGCTCAAGAAGCTCCGCATCGAAGTCGTCGGCGTGCACGCCGCCCCGAACGCCCTTCGATACGCCTTCGCCCACCTGAATCGCCGTGAACGCGACTCCGAAGTCACCACGTGCTACGTCAATCTGGGGTGGTCCGGCACGCTCGTGACCATCGCCAACGGCAATGAACTCGCATTCGCCCGGCAGATTGAAGTGGGCGGCCGTCACCTCGATGAACAGATCGCCAGCGTTCTTCGCTGCGACCTCGCGGCGGCTCGCGGCCACCGACTCGCGGTTGGCGACCAAGCGATCAAAGTCGAAGCGCCGCTCGCGGGCGCGACGAACAACGCCATCCTTGGCGTCGCTGCGGCCCAAGCCGGATCCGATGCCACCGGCCTTGGCGGCAGCATCGGCACGGACGACCAAGCCGAAGAACGGCGGACCACCGCCTTCCCGGCGCCGGGCGTCGGCCAGCATGTCGACGTCGACGCGGCGCAGGCCCAGATCGCCGACCTGCAGATCGGCGAACTGCTCGACATGATCAGCGACGAGCTCACGATGAGCCTGCGCTACCACAAGACGCTGTTCCCCGGTCGTCGCATCGACCGCGTGATCTTCGTCGGTGGCGAAGCTCGGCAGCTCTGGCTGTGCCGCAATCTGGCTTCGCGCCTCCGCGTGCCAGCCCAGCTCGGCGACCCCATTACCCGATTGAACGTGCCCGAAGGCATCGAGACTCCGGGGCTCGACCTCGGCGAGCCACAGCCCGGATGGGCCGTGGCCTGCGGACTCTGCAACGCCCCGACGGATCTGTGAGAAACCGATGAGTCGCACCAAGACCCTGCTGCCGCAGGAAATCGTCAGTCGTAAGGCCGAGTTCTATCTGAACATCACGTGCCTTTGCCTCTTCCTCCTCGTGATGTTGGGCACGTTCGCGTGGTTCGTCGTCAGCAGCCGCCAGGCGACCGAGGTCGCCGACCGAGCCGCCGCGGTCAACACCCGCTACGCCAAGGCCGCCGCCGACATCGAACAACTGGCCCAGCTCGAGGACCAGAAGTCGGAAATGCTCAACCGCGCTGCCCTCGCCGCGTCGCTCGTGGAACGGGTGCCGCGTTCGGTCCTGCTGGCCGAGCTCATCAATCGCATGCCGGCTCAGGTCAGCATCATCGAGTTCGAGCTCGAAAGCGAGAAGGTCAAGCCGATCATTCGGCCGCAACGCGACCGAGCCGAGAAGGGTCGACCGCTGGCGCCCGGCCGTGGATCCACTCTGGAAGACGCGAAGGCCAAGGGCGAAATGGACATGGCGCCGCCGGAGTACCTGGTGAGCATGAACCTGTACGGCGTGGCCGAGACCGACCAGCAAGTGGCCAGCTTCCTGAGCGCCTTGAACACCTACACGCTGCTCAAGGATGTTGAGCTTCAATACACGATCGAGACCACGATCGACAAGAAGGTCATGCGTGAGTTCCACATCCGCATGGACCTGCAGCGAGGCGCGGACATGCGGAACATCGACCCGGTGGTCCGTCCTCGCGTGGAAGACATGATGTCCCGAGGGCCGCTCGCGCCGGCCGCTTCGGACCTTTCGACGGAGACTCCGTAATGCGATTTGGACTGAAGGAAGTCATTTTCCTCGTCGTGCTCATTGCTGTCCCCACAGCCTCGGTGTTCTACGTGTTCAAACCGAACCAACGCAACATCGACAAGCAAGTCGCGGACATGGAAGACAAGCAGGCCCAGCTCGATCAGCTGGCTCGAGTGAAGTCGGACATCGAGGACATCGGCCGGGCGATCGAAGAGGGGCAAATGCTCATCGACATCATCCACCGCAAGCTGCCGACCGCGTCGAACACCGATGGCATGCTCGACCAGATCTGGCCACTCACGGTCGGAAATGGACTGACCGTCAAGGGCATCACCTCAAAGAAGAAAGTCTGCGAGGGGCCGTACTGCGAGAGTCCGCTCGGCGTGCAGCTCGAGGGCGACTTCGATTCGTTCTACCGCTTCCTGCTCGAGCTCGAGAACATCGATCGCATCACGCGCATCGTTGACCTCAAAGTCGAGCGTCGAAAGCGCAACAGTCCCGACGAAGACGGCGGCATGATGAAGGCCGAGTTCACCCTCGCGACCTACTTCCAGCCGGACACCGAAGTCCTGGCGACGGCCGAAGGAGCGGACCGATGAACGACAATCAGATCACCCCCTTCGAGCGCAACGACCTTGGTCTTTCCGAACCCGACTCCGGTTCGGGTGGCCCGGGCCCCGATGTTGCATCGGAGTTCGCCGGCGAACTCGTTTCGGCCACCGGCACCAGCCGGCGTGTGAGTTCGACCTTCATCATCCTTGGCGCCGTGGTCTTGGCTTCCGGTGCGGGCTTGTACGCGATGCGAACGATCCCTCGAGCCATCGGTATCGATGACACAACGATGGCCGCGAGGAGCATCATTGACGGCTACCTCCGCGATATCGAGAAACGTCAAAGCGACAAGACTCCCGACGTCACCGACTCCGGCCTCGGCGGACTCCCCGACTTCGAAGAAGAAGATCGCACCCAAGTCGCGGTCGAGAATCTGCACAAGAACGCATTTGTGATCACCGGGGTTGACGGCGTGAAGCCGGCCACCCCTCCCAGCAGAAGTGGCCTCGAAGACGACGGCCCCACGCCCGCCGAAGTGCTGACGTCCGAGGTCTTGGTGCTCGCAACCCGCCTCAAGGTCTCCACCATCATGGGCGGGTCGAGCCCGATGGCCATCGTCAACGGGCAGGTCCTGAGCGAAGGTGGCATTTTGACGTTCGATCGCGTGCGCGACAATCGCACGAACCCCGTCGATCTGGTGGTGACCACGATCGACAACACCAACGGCGTGCAGCTTGAGTTCGCTGACGAGCTGCTCGAAGAGCCGCTGGTCTTCGTCGTCAACACCGAGACTTCGGGTCCGTGACCAAGATGTTCGGCCCCAGCCCGCGCACGCGCGCCGCTGGTCATCGGCACCATCGCAAGAGAGGCAAGCGGCGTGGGCAAGTTCAATCTGGATGATCTTCTGGACGACCTGGGCGACGAGCATTCGAACGCGCCCAAGGAGCCGTCGCCCGCTCCCCCCGTCCCGGCCGCCGATGAGGCTGAGTCAAGTGCATCGGGCGCTTCGAGCGCGTCGGGTGCATCGAATGCATCGAGCGAGCCGACCCACGGCGAGTCATTGGCCGATGACGCCTCGCACGGCGGCGATGCCTTCGTTCGCGCGGACCCCGAAGAAGTCCCCCGCCCGCCTGACTTCTCGGGCAGTGGCCTGGGCGAAGAAGTCGACGTCACCGCTGCAGCTCGCGCCGCGGACCCGGTGCGCCTGCGTCCGGCCGACTCACTGAGTGACATTGTCCCCGCCGGACAAGAGATCGTCCCCTTCGATGACGTCGACACCGGAACCCCCGAAGGCGTGCGTCCGGCCGGCCCGAACGACGACCTCTACGAAGTCCTGCTCGAACGTTCCATCATCACGGCCGAGCAGCACGAGTCGGCCCAGCGATTGCTCAAGCAGTCGCCGAATGGGAATCCGGTTGAAACGTTGACCGGCGTCGGCGTACCCGAACCTGACATTCAGCAAGTGGTGGCCGAAATCTCGGGCCTGCCATTTGAACGCATCGACGTCGACGAACCCGACTCGATTGACCACAAGTACTTTGATCGCCTGGGCCCTGAATTCTGCGAGCAGAACTCGCTGATGCCGCTGCGCCGCGAAGGCAAGCGACTCGTGGTCGGCACGTCGCGGGCCGACGATGTCTTCATTCTCGATGACGTCAAGCGCCGGGCGAGCGTGGCCGGCATCAAGCACGTGCTCGTGCCCGGCATCGACATCACCGCGGTCATCCAGAAGCTGACGCACACCGAAGTCGAAGACGACGACATCTCCGACCTGATTGACGACGTCGACGAAGATGACGTCGAGGTCGTGGAACAGAAGGAAGACGACACCTCAGTCGACGACGCCGAGGCGAACCCCGTCGTCCGGCTGGTGAACCACATCATCCAGACGGCGGTCCGCGAAGGCGCTTCGGATATTCACATCGAGCCCGAAGAGAAAGAAACCCGCGTGCGCTACCGCATCGACGGCGTGCTCTTCGAGATCATGAAGTTCCCGAAGCGCAAGCACGCGTCGATTACATCGCGCCTGAAGATCATGTCCAACCTGGACATCGCCGAACGCCGCCTGCCGCAGGATGGTCGCATCCGCGTCAACATCAATGGCCGCCAGCTCGACCTGCGTGTGTCGACCGTCCCCACGCCCAAGGGCGAGAAGACGGTGATGCGTATCCTCGACAACCGGGCGATCAGCGTGACGCTGGACCAGCTCGGTTTCGCCGAGGACACGCTGACGATCTGGAAGAACCAGATCAGTCAGCCACACGGCATCATCTTGGTCACCGGGCCGACCGGTTCAGGTAAGACGACCACGCTGTACGCGTCGTTGCAGCAGCTGGACATGAAGAAGTTGAACATCTCCACCGTGGAAGACCCGGTGGAATACAACCTCAACGGCATCACCCAGATCCAGACGCACCAGAAGATCGGCATGACCTTCGCCAAGGCCCTCAAGGCCCTGCTGCGTCAGGACCCCGACGTCGTCATGGTCGGCGAGATTCGTGACCTGGAGACGGCGACCACCGCCACCCAGGCGGCGATGACCGGCCACCTTGTGCTCTCCACGTTGCACACCAATGACGCTCCGTCGTCGATCACCCGATTGATCAACATGGGCATCGAACCGTTCCTGGCCGCGGCCGCGGTCAATGCGGTGCTCGCCCAGCGACTCGTCCGCCGGATCTGCAACAACTGCAAGACCATGCAGGAACCCAACGACGAGATCCGCGACTTCCTCACCATGCACGGCGTAATGAATGAACAGCTTGCCACCAGCAACGGGTGTGGCAAGTGTCGTCAGACCGGCTACTCGGGTCGCCAAGGCCTGTACGAGCAACTCGTGCTCGACGACCACCTGCGCGACGCCATTGCCGGCAGCCCGAACGTCACCGAGTTCCGTCGGATGTGTTCGGAACGCGGAATGGTGAGCCTGCGCGAAGATGGCTTCGGCAAGGTCGCCCAGGGCATCACCACGGTCGAAGAAATCTTGCGGGTGACCGAAGCGACGATCTGATGCGGACGCGGCGGTGGACGCGGCGGTGGACGCGGCGGCGGCGGACGCAGCGGCGAGGCCATCGCAATGGTCCTACGATCACGGCCCCGGAGCACATCGCCCCGGCCGACGATCGGAACCGACCATGCCCGACATCACCGGCCGTACCATCGCCATCACCGGCGCCAGCAGTGGCATCGGCGCGGCCACCGCGCGGGCCGCGGCCGCCGCCGGCATGGACGTGGTGCTCGTGGCCCGGCGAACGGAACGCCTCGAAGCGGTGGCCGCCGACGTGCGGGCCGCCGGACGAACGGCCGTCTGCGTGGCCGCCGACGTCAATGATCCAGCATCCGACGCGGCGATCCTGTCCGCGGCGGCCGAAACCGGTACGCCGCTGCATGCGGTGTTCGCCAACGCCGGCTACGGGCTCGACGCCGACTTGCTCGATTGCTCGGACGCCCAGATCCGCGACATCTTTGAGACGAACGTCTTTGCCGCCGACCGGCTGCTTCGCGCGTCGGCCCGGCATCTGCTGGACGCCGGGCGCGGCGGCCACCTGCTGTCCTGCTGCAGCTGCGTCTCGCGCTTCAGCTTGCCCGGTTCGGCCGCGTACGCCGCGACCAAGGCGGCCCAGGCCCACCTGGCCACCGGCCTGCGGATCGAGCTGCACGGCACCGGCGTGACCGTGAGTTCGGTCCACCCGGTGACCACGCGGACGGAGTTCTTTGACGTGGCCGCCGAGCGCGGCGGCAAGACCGAAAATCGGTTGTTGTCGAACGCGGCCGCGCGCTTCAGTCAGCCGCCGGAGCGCGTGGCCAGCGCGGTCGTTCGCTGCCTGCGCCGCCCCCGCCCCGAAGTGTGGACGAGTTTGACGACCCGCACCGGCGCGGCGCTGATGGTGCTTTCCCCGCGCCTCGGCGACTTCATCCTGCGCCGGGCCCAGCCCCGCTGAGCCGGCGGCGCCCGCGCGGACTCACTCGCCCGCCGCCTCGAGCATGCCGTCGATCGCTTGCAGCCGGCGCTGGTGGATGTCCCGGTCCGGCTCGAGCACCGCGAGCGCGGCGATGTGCCCACGGGCCGCTTCCAGAGCCTGGGCCTGCACCGCGATCGTGGCCGCGAGTTCGCGATTCGCGGCCCAGTACGGATCGAAGCTCACCGCCCGATCGGCCGCGGCCCGGGCCGCCTCGAAGTCCCCGGCGAGCTGGTGCAACTCGGCGAGCTTGCGGGCCCAGGTCCACGACTGCTGCTCGCGCTCGTCCAGGAACTGCAGGTGCGGAATCGCCCGCGTCGGTTCGTCCGAGGCCAGGTGCACGCGGGCAAGGATCTGCTGCGGGAAGGGATCGAGCGGCCGGATGCGGGCATAGCGCTCCAGATCCGCGGCCAGCTCCGCACTGGGCGGGGCGACGTCCGGACCGCCGGCCGCTTCGTAGGACACCACGCGCCGCCGCAGGTCCATCTTGAGCAGATCAGGATGGTCGGGGTGGCTGGTGAGCAGGATCTCGAGCAGGTCCGCATCGATCTCGAGCCGCGTCGGCGGCGTGGGCGGCGGAAGGTCGCCGGCCGCGCCACCACCACCACCGGGGCCGCCGCCAGGCCCGGGGCCCGCGCCATCTCCCGCGCCGCCGCCCGCGCCTCCATCCGCCGGATCAATCTCCACGCGGTCGATGGTCGACGGAGGGCCCATCGCTTCTTCGTCGGGCACCTCGGCCACCAGGCGATCGCCGGCCATGGCCACCAGATCGCGCACCGAGGGTTCCGGCGCGAGCCCCCACGCGGCGACCGAGTCCTCGGCCCAGGCCAGGAAGCGCTCGTAGAACTCGTCGCGGGTCACGCCCAGGGCCGCGGGCACCGCTTCGGACTCGCGGGCGCCGCCGGCGTACTCGTCGAGCAGGGCAATCACCCGCTCGCGGCCGTAGGCCTCGAACATGAACTCGAGCATCCAGTGGCTTTGGGCGTACGCCTGCGAGCGTTCCTGCGGCGTGCGCGGGCGCACGAATCCCCACTTGATCGCGTCGAGCGTGAAGAGTTCGCCATCGCGCAAGGCCGCCGTGAGCATCAAGCAATCGGACCACGTCCGCGGCGACTGCTCCATCATCACCGCCGCGCCTTCGGTGAGCCAGTGCGGGATGCGATTGTTCGTGCGGTCGAGCGTGACGGTGTGGGCGTACTCGTGCCGCATCACGCGGATCCAGTCGAACGGCCCCTTGTGCTGG
The DNA here is from genome assembly GCA_045106735.1 of Phycisphaerales bacterium. GTDB lineage: Bacteria > Planctomycetota > Phycisphaerae > Phycisphaerales > SM1A02 > JBGCEZ01. Next base: position 51,796 of record JBGCEZ010000016.1, read on the forward strand.
GAGGGCAGGCCGTCGCGCGGGACTTCCATCGCGATCACCGGGCCGGTGCACGCGGCGATCGTGAAGATCTGCGGCATGCCGGTGATGCGCACCGCGAACCGGGCCGAGTCGGGCATGAGTTCGACGATGGTCGGCTGGTCGGGGACGACGCCGAACTTCTCGGTGATGTCGGCGTGCATGTCCAGCAGCGGCTGGGTCATCATGTCCACCAGCACCTGGTCGATGCCCTCGCGGTAGCGCACCTTGAACGGGCCGACGTCGAGCACTTCGTAGGCCTGCAACTCCTCGATCAGCTTGAAGCTGTTGGCCGCCTGCAGATTGAAGGGGTCCATGCGCGAGGCCTCGCGCAGGACGGCGAGCGAACGATCGTCGCGCCCGGCCTGCATTTCCATCAGCCCGAGGGCGACCCGCGGATCGGTCCACGCCGGCTCGCGGGCGATGGCTTCGTCGAGCAAACTCGCGGCCACGTCGTACTGCCGGAGCAGCGACATGAAGCGGCCGGTCTCGTAGTGGGCCCGGGCGGTGCGGGGATAGCGAGCGTCCCAGGCGGCCAGGGCGGCGGCGATCGCTTCGGGCTCGTAGCGCATCGCCTCGGTCACCGCGGCGAACGCCATCGCGTGCGGCTGGCCCGGCCAGCGGGCGAGCACGCCGCCGAGCAGCTCCGCGGCCGCGTCCGGATCGTCCTGCACGAGCCGCACCTCGGCGGCCAGCAGCATGCCGAGCGGATGGTCGGGGGCGATGCGTTCCAGGGCCGACGCCGCCCGCAGAGCGCCGTCGAAATCGAAGCGCGAGATCGCGACCCGGCCGAGGCCGAACCACGCGTCGGACGCATTCGGGTTGAGGGCGAGGGCCTGGTGGTAGGCCTCGACGGCCAGCCGCGCCCGGTGCTTCTCGGCCAGCACGTTGGCCTCGCTGACGAGCGCCGGCCAATGCAGCCGGTCGTATCGCTGGTGGACCTGCGAGAGGGCGGACACGATCGCCCGCCAGGTGCCGGCGTCGGCCCCGCCCAAGCGAGCGGCGAGCGCGCGGGCCCGCGCGAGTTCCACCAACTCGGCCGGCGACTCGCGGTCGATGACCGCCCCCGCCTGGTTCAGTGCCGCCCGCAGCGTCTCTCTGGCCGCGTCAAACTCGCCCAGAGCCGCTTGCGCCTCGGCCCGGCGTCCGAGGCCACCGACGGACGCATCGCCCTCCAGGAGCTCCAAAGCCGCCTGCATGCGACCGGCGCGCAGGTGGGCGTCCACCCGAAAGGCGAGCGGCGTCTCCGAGTCGTCGAAAATCGGATCGTCGAGTCGCCACTGTTCCAGGGCGATGCGGGCCCGGTCGCCGGCGGTGAACAGCTCGGGGTCGAGGCCCTTCCACTGCCCGTGGAAGACTTCCATCGACAGTTGTTCGGCTTCGCTCAGCCACGCGGCGTCGAGGGCGTCGGCCACCACCACGTCGAGGCTGAACATCTCGGGCACCATCGCCCGCTGCGGCTGGGCCGATGCGGCGCCGGTGATCGCCGCCGCCCCGAGGCACGCGGCCACGCCAACCAGGATCGAGCGGGCGGAGACGCGGCGAAATCGCGGACGCGTGGGCGTGGGCATCGGGGGCACTCCGGGCGGGGCGCGGCCGGCTCGGCCGCACCCAGAAGCGTACCGGCGCCGGCGGGACCGGGATGCCCCGGGCGCGGATCGTGTCCGGCGGTCGAGCCCCGGGGGGGCCCAGCGTCCGATCGCGGGGTGGTCGGTCCCCGGCGGCCCCCCATTTGGCCGTGTGGTCCGGGCCTCAGCGGATGCGGATTTCCCAGCCCCGCGGATCCGAGGGCGGCTCCACGCTCATGCGGGCCAGTTCATCGGCCGTGAAGCGGTCCACCTGCTCCACGTCGAACAGCCGCATCATCTCGATGGTGTCCGGCTTGGCCAGGATCATGCCGATGGGCACGCCCGTCCCGCGTTCAAAGAACACGCCGACGGCGGAGAATTCCTTGGCCGCCTCGGTGCCGGGGCGGGGCGTGAGGCGGATGCCTTCGACGGTGGCCGGATCCAGGGCGCTCAGCATGCCGTCGCGCGGCAGCGGCGTCGGCTGGACGTCGAAGGCGCGAATCACGTCGTCGGGATTCTGTCCGATGGGCAGCGGGAACGGGCCCTGCCCGAGGCGGAAGGGATCGAAGCTCGCGCCGGGGGCCGCAATCGAGTACCGGTTGAAGGTGCGATCGGCTTCGTTGACATCGGCCAGCCAGCGGCCGCGCACGGCGTAGTGGAAGGACAGGTCCTTGGGGGCGATGCCTGCGCCGAACTCCTGGCGGAACAGGATGGCCAGCGCCGGCTCGGCCACCGGCGGGTTCGCGTCGCCCGCGGCCGGCGGCGTGGTCGGTCGACCGCGATCGAAGAGCAACACGCCCTTGCGCACGGTTTCTTCGAGCGTGCGGCGCGAGCGCACCACCAGGCTGAAGTCGGCCCGGAACCGGGTCCACGCGTCGGCCGCGACGCGGGCGCGTTCGAGGATCGCCCGGGCTTCCGGCGGCGCTTCCGGCACCGGCTCGGGGGCGACGGCGGGAATCGTGATGTCGGGTTGGGCGGGCGGCGTCTGGCTCGGCGGCGTTTGGCTGGACGTCTGGCTGGACGTCTGGCCGGGAGCCTGGCCCGGCTGGCCGGCTTGCCCGAACGCGACGGCGGCGATCGTGGTGGTCAGGGCGACGGCGAAGGGCAGCGCGATCCCCCGGCGGGGACGAACGGCGACGCGGGATGACGGACGGTCGAACATGGGAAGCGGTCCTTCGGGAAGCCGGTGGGAGCGGGAGCCGGGCGCGGCCCCGACGACTCGAAGACCCCGCCGAGGGGTCAAAAAGTCCGCGGGGCGTACGCGACCAACCAGCGTAGGGACTCAGGCGCCGCCGAACACCGGGCGATACAGCGTGATTGCGAGCAGGGCGAGCTGGACGACGACGAGGATCGCCGGCCCGGCCCACCAGCCGCGATCGGCGCGGACCCCGGAGCGGGCGCCAGCCACGCCAGTCGCCACGCCAGTCGCCACGCCAGTCGCCCCGCCAACCGCCCCGTCAGTCGCGGCTCCCACGGCCCGCCGCCGAATCTCGGCCACCAGCATGGCCCCGATCCACGCGGCCACGGCGAGCGTCAGGGGCTCGGCGTAGCGCTGCCAGGTCTCGCTGTTGAATGACTGCGCCGCGGCCCAGCCGGCCATGGACGCGGCCAGGATCAGTGCTTCGCGCCCGCGGCCGGCGGCCCGCAGGGCCAGCCACGCGTGGGTCAGGCACCACGCGCCGGCGGCCGCCCCGGCGATCAAGACGAGCGAGCGTCCGCCGACGGCCGGCGTGCGACGCACCAGTTCCCAGATCGCCCCGCCCCATCGGCCGGCGGCCTGGTCGTAGGTGCTGGGCGGCAGGATCGAGAGTGCTCCGGCGGCAACGGCCATGCCCCACGGGCCAGGGGCGGCGAGCACGCGAGCGAGCGACGTCCGCGGCGCCGGGCCCGCGATCACCGCCGCCAGCAACGGCCCGGCGAAGCCGGCGGCCACCGCGAGCATCATCGTCGGCGTCACCGTCCGAATGCCCGCGTCGTGCTTGGTGGCCAGGGCCGGCGGCGTGAGCGAACCCCAGAGGCCGAACCAGATCGCGACCACGGCCAGCGGGAGGCAGAGGGCGATCGCGATGGCGACGACCGGAAGCGGTCGCGCGGCCCATGCCCGTGCTCCGCCGGCGGCCAGGACGTCCCCGTTGCCGATCGACGTCCGCGCGTCCCCCGGCAGCGCTCCCAGCCGCGTCACCAGCCGTGCTCCCCATGGCGTGGCGATGAACGCCGCGACCATGGCCGCTCCGACCGACCACACATGGATCTGCCGCACGCACACTGCGGCGGCGGCGGCGAGCGCGCACAGCGCGAGGCGCCGCATCGTCGGCGGCCCGAGCGCGCCGGCCAGGGCCAGCAACACGAACAGCAGCGCCAAGTTGTCCGTCGTCAGCCAGATGCCCGCCCCCAGGACGTAGCTGGACGCCACGAGCGGGGCAACGAGGATCAATCCCGTCCACGGCCCGGCGATCCGCGCCGCCGGCCACCACGCGGCCAGCAGCATGGCGAGCGTGAAGACGGACCCGACGAGGCGCAGCGGACGCACGCCATCGACGCCGAGCTTGACCACGGTGGACATGACCACGTGGAAGCCGGGGGCGGTGGCGGAGTTGTAGTGGACGACGTCGATCCGCGGCCACTGCTCGGCCATGGTGCGGATCACCGGCAGGTGGAAGTTGTTCTGGTCGGCCGCTTCACTGGTCGCGTCCTGGCCGAAGGCGATCACCGGCACCATGAGCACGGCGGTCACGATGGCCAGCACGCTCGCGGCGGCGATGAACGACCCGCGCCGCGCCTCAGCCACCGCCGCGCTCCGGCATGCCGGCGACGAAGATCACGTCGAGCAGCGACTGCACCTGCGGCACGAACAGGATGACCACGGTCAGCCCGGCGAACAGCAAGACGCTGGCCCGGACGGTGCGATCCTCGCGCAAGGCGGACAGCGGGCTGTCGGATTTGCCGCGACTCGCCCGTCGGTAGAACCGGTGGATGGCCGTCATGACGAGCGGCGTCAGCATCGCGAAGCCGGTCGAGCGCGACCCAAAGAGCTCCCATGCGTGGTCGCTCAGGGCGTACATCAGGAACGTGACGATGGCCATCACGCCGCTGACGCCGAGCAGCCAATTGAGTTCGATGCGGTCGTCGTACCCGGCCGGGCTGGTCCACGTCGAGTCGCCGGCCGCGGCCGCGCTGGTCAGGTCGCACAGCCGCTTGATGAAGCCGAGGTACAAGCACAGGAAGAACACGCAGAGCAGCAGCCACGCCGAGATCGGCACGCCGATGGCCACGCCGCCGGCGACCGCCCGCAGGGCAAAGCCGACGGCCAGGGCGACGACGTCGACGAAAAGTACGCGCTTCAGGCCGCCGTTGTAGAGCAGTTGCAGCACGCCGTACGCGGCCAGCACGCCGCCGAGTTCCACGCGGACGGCCAGGCCCACGCCGATGGACGTCCCGATCAGGATCAGGCCGAGGAGCACCGCGGCGTTCGGCCGCACCGCCCCGCTGGCCACCGGACGCTTGCGTTTGACCGGGTGGGTGCGGTCTTTCTCCGCGTCCATGACGTCGTTCAAGCAGTAGAAGCCGCTGGCGATCGAGCAGAAGCACAGGAATGCAACGGCGGTGCGGATGGCCGCGGTGGTCGCTTCGGCCGCGGGATCCCCGACGGACCCGAGCATGCCGGGGAGGCTGAAGACGAAAGCGGGAAGCACGAAGACGTTCTTCGTCCAGTCGCCGGGGCGCATCAGTCGCAGGAGCGGTGGCATCACGCGGAGGACTCGGGGGCGGGACGGGGTGGGATGGGGCGAGACGAGCGGGACGAGGCGGGGCTGGACGGGCGGCGGGCGGCGGGCGGCGGGCGGCGGGCGAACACGGTAGCCGAGGCTCCGGGTACGCCGCGCGGGCATTGCCGGTTCATCGACGTCGAGGGGCGGACGGCCGCCGCGCCGCACGGCACGGGACGACACGGGACGGGACGGGACGGGACGGACACGCCGCGCGACCGAGGCCACGGCGGGTTCGCAGTGGGCTCGTGACGGATCTGGGGAACGGCCAGGGTGAAGGGCGCCGTCCGTCGATCCCTCGCCCGCGCGAGGGATGGCCCCCCGCCCCCTTCCATCGACCGCCCGACCGGCTTCCCGCCACCGGTGGGGCCGATGGCCCGGCGGAATTCATCCACCACCCATCCACAAACCGAACAAACATCCGGCAGAACCCACCCCTCGGCCGCAGATGCCGCTGGGCTGGCACTTTCCGTCGGCCGATGAACCGCCTACGGTTCCCATGCGGAACATCAGTCCACGCCGTAGTCTGGTGTCCGATCGGGACCACCGTCCTGTTTCCCGCCGAACGCTTCCCGTCCGGGTGCCGCCCGGACCGCCCCCCGCCGATCGCCCTGCGATCCGGCCCAACGAGACTCCGCTCCATGGTCGCCAACCCGAACCGTGACGCCGCCCCCGAAGCCCGCACCGTCCGCATCAAGGTCAAACGCCAGACCGCACCGGACGCCCTCGCCCGCTGGGAAGAGTTTGATGTGCCGGTGGAGCCGGGCGCGAACGTGATCTCCGTACTCCAGTGGATCGCCGCCAATCCGACCACCCGCACCGGCCAGGACAGCACGCCGGTCGTGTACGACTCGGGCTGCCTCGAGGAAGTCTGCGGCTCGTGCACCATGGTGATCAACGGCTCAGTGCGGCAGAGCTGCTCGTGCCTGATCGACGAGTACGCCCCGAACGACGGCGACGTCATCACGCTCGAACCGATGAGCAAGTTCCCCGTCGTCCGCGACCTGGCCGTCGACCGAGCCCGAATGTTCGACGCCCTGAAGCGCGTCAAGGCCTGGGTGCCGATCGACGGCACCTACGACCTCGGCAAGGGACCGACGAGCACGCCCGAGCACCAGCAGATGCGCTACAAGCTCAGCGAATGCATGAGCTGCGGTTGCTGCCTGGAAGCCTGCCCGCAATACAACATGGAAGAGTCGCCCGCCGACTGGGACTCGGCCTTCCTTGGCGCGGCGCCAATGAGCCAGGCCCGCCTCTTCAACGAGCACCCCACCGGTGCGGTCCTGAAGGACGAACGCATGGAAGCCCTCGCCGGCATCGGCGGCATCAACGACTGCGGCAACGCCCAGAACTGCGTGAAGGTCTGCCCGAAGGAAATCCCGCTCACCGAATCGCTCGCGGCCATCGGCCGGGCCACCACGGTGCACGCCTTCAAGCGATTCTTCACCGGCAAGTAAGCCAGCGTTCCACGCGAATCATTGACGCAGCGCCGTCGCCTTCGGGCGGCGGCGTTGTGCGTTGGGCGGCGTTGTACGTTGTCGGGCACTGTGCGTTGCGAAGGGCTGGCGTTGGAGCGCGCCCGCCGCGAACGCCACGCATGACGTGCCGTGGTTGCCGCGCAAGGCGAGCGGTCGCCGCGCCTCAGGCTGCCTGCCCGCGCACCCGCGATGTCGACGCCGTCGCCGACGCATCGGATGGCGGCGCCGGCTCGACCACGTCGGACGCCTCGGCCATCAAGTCAAAGATGACCTGGCCGTCCAGATGCAATCGGATCGTGCGCGACGAATACTGAATCCCGGCCGGCAAGTGGAACAGCTTGAAGTGCATCGTCGCGGCGGAGACCGCGCGGCCGCGACTCGCCACCGTGCGATCAATGCGGACCACGTTCTCCCAGCCGCGAAGATCGACTTCCACGATGGATGTCGCGCTCCGCCGCCGGACTTCCAGGATCAATTGGTTCCAGCGCACCTCGACCACGGCCACCTGGACGTCCGTCAAATCGCGCGGACGCGTCCGACGTTCGCGCCACACGGCGACCCGGCGGATCGACCGCCGCATCGACCAACGCGGCCGCCGCAGAATCGACGCCACGCGGCACACGCTCGCCCACCGTTGCCGCGCCCATTGGATGGCGAATCGGCTCGTGGCCGGAGGGGCGTACACCAGTTGCTCGAAGGCGACCTCGCCATCTTCCAGCCACGCCTCCATCGCCCCGCGGGCGATCAACTGGCCCCGGGCATCCTCGATCGCCCCGGTCAGCCAACCGGCGGCGATGTCGGCCACGGGGTATCCGAACTGGCCGACGAGGGTGAACGTTGGGGCGTGCATCTCGTCGGGCAATCCCGACGCGATGCGCCGAAAGCGTTCGCCGGTCGTGCGCCGGCGCATCCACGCGACCCACACGCTGTCTTCGTAGCCGGGGGCGTCCGAGGGGGCGCCGTCGCGCTGGGCGGCCTGCAGCACGCTGGCGATCGCGACCACCGGTATCGATTGTCCACCGGTTTCGACCATGCCGGTCGCGCGGTCGATGTTCAGCAGCATCCGGCCGCGGTTCACGCGCCGCCAGACCACGATCGCCGGCCCGAGCACGATGGCCACGACGACGATCAGCACCGGCCATCGCCAGGCGTCGCCGGCGACGTGCGCGGCCAGGCGCACGAAGTGACCGGTGGCAAACATGGCGGTGGTGAAGACCGCGGTCAGTCCGAGCGTCACCGAGGTATGCCGAGGAATGCGGCGCGGGGCGTCGAACAGCCCCCAGCGTTCCGGGGAGATCGGCCCGATGTGCGCCCGGCCATTGGTCCGGCGGCCGTAGACGAAAGCGGCCACCAGCAGTGGGCAGAACGCACCGGCCACCAGGATGATGCCGAGCCGCAGGCCCACGCCCGCACGGGAATCGCCGAGTCCGGTCGGCGTCGACTCCCAGAGAACGATGGCCACGATTGCGACGGCCACGCCGAGCATGACGCCGACCATCGGCAGGATGGTGCGAGCCGGCGGCGGCCCCGCGCCTTCGACCGCGGGCGGCGTCCAGTCCGCGGGACGCTCGGCGACCGGACCGTTCTCCCGATCGGCTGTCCGCCGGCCACGGGATGGCCCGGGCGACGTACGACGCGGCGCGAGGTCGGCCGTGGCGTTCGATGGGTGGTCCGACACGCCAGTTGACTTGCCGTCGGCCAGACCGTCGGCCGCTCCGTCCACCGCCCGGTGGTGGGGCGAGTCCGGTGCCGGATCCGGCTGACGGTCGTCATGGTGAGCGGGTTCGGCCATCCGAAACGTATCGGCCGCCGCCTCGGCCAACTGGGGGCCGACGCGGCGAGCGGGCCGAGATGGCGCGAACCGGCGGCCACCGACCCGCATCCCGGCCAGTCGGAGCGTCCGAGAGGTGAGCGCGGATCCGCCATGGCGCAGAATCTGCGCGAAGCCGGCCTATTCGATCGTCGCCGATCCCGGGCGATCACCGGCCACGAACCACAGGACCGCGGCACCGTTGGCGTCCATCACCACCCACGTGTGGCCGGCGAACGTCGCCTGATCCCGCGTCGACGCGGCCCGCAGCCAACCAAAGTCGCGGGCCAATCCGACGGTGTCGATCCACATCAAACGCAGCGATGCGTCGGTGCGATTCTCGAAACGGATGTCCGTGGCCGCACCGCCCGACCGCGAGGACGGCGGCGTCTTGCCCGCCGCGGCGCGGGTCGCCGGAAGCGCCTCGCGATCGATCTGCTGGTGCGCGCGCCACGCGGCCAAGACGCGCTCGGGCCACGCAAAGCTCGGGGCGTTCGAGCGATCGAAGCCGGCCAGATGCGCGGCGTTCGGACGCGCGGCCGGCAGCGTGTACCGCCACGGATTCCCGCGAAAGACTTCGTCGACCAAAGCGAACATGTCCGGGTCGTACGCCCGCAGTTCGGCGCGGGTGTTCACGTGGTTGTGTTCGGCATCGTCCTGCCGGTTCGTCTCAAAGTACGACTGCACCGCCTCGGCCCAGTACTCGTGCCGATTGGTCGACGCGTACGTCCCGGTCCAGCGACCGGCGGTCATCGCTCGGTCATACGTCGCCTCCAGCCGACGATCAAACGTCGGGTCGAGGCGGTTGATCCCCATCTGGTGGATCGCGTGGGCAAACTCGTGCACCAAAATGCTCTCGGCCGCGTACGGATCTCCGTTGAGCTGCAGCAGATTCTCTTCGCCGCAGGTCACCGCCGGTCGGGCGCGGGTCGCCCCGAGCCCGCGCGCCCGGCGATCCCAGTACGCCGCGGGCTTCAAGTCCGCGTGCTCCGGGACATCGGTCGTGAATTCGTCGTGGGCCATCACCGCCAACCGGACGCGGCCAGCGGCGAGGGCGTCGAGCACATCGGTTCGTCCCGGCAGCATGCCCAGCACGATGGAGGCCGCCTCGCGCAGGGCCGCGGGCTCCACCCGGGCCGAGCCGACGATCGGGAATGCGCCGACGCGAACCACCTGCGTGTACGACTCGGCGAGCTTGAATCGGGTGCGGAGCGCGGGATCCAGCGGCTCCACCGAGGGGACGGTTGGCGCGGGCGACGGGTCCGCGCCCGAGGGCGAAGCGGGCGGCGGAACGGGGGCCGACGCGGGGGCCGACACGGGCACCGAAGACAACGCGCCAGGCAACGCGTTCGGCGGTGCGTTCGGCGGCGCGTCAGACGACGCGTCCGGCGGTGCGTCCGGCGGCGCGTCAGACAACGCGTCCGGCGGCGCCGCACCGAGCACCAGCGCCACCGCCGCCCCGCCCAAGACGCCGCGCGCCACCCGCATCAAACTCGGACGTCCGCGCGTCACTCGGGCGCCGGTCCACGGAGAAGCTCTTCCGGTCGTGTGCCGGGGACGCGGTGGATCAGGCCGCGCGCTTCAAGATCAAGCTTCACACTCACGCAATGCCACATGACCGACGCGTCGGCCGGAAAGTCCGTGCCTTTGAGCTTGGGGGCGATGAGTTCGGCCAGATCGGTGAACGTCGGCCCCGGCCCGCGCTTCGGCAGGATTTCCAAGATCGCGGTGCGCACGGGTTCGTAGCGATGCCGCGGCAGCCGGACACCGGTCTTGCCCTGCGGATGCAGGGTCAGGGTCCGGCCGTCGTCGTCGTAGATTGCTTTGCTCATCGGCGCTCCTCCGCTGCAGACTCCGTCGATCGTACCTCCGCCCAATCGTCCTTCAAAAGTCCGTAGATGACGGAATCCTGCACTTCCCCGGCGATGCGCCAACGCTCCCGCAGGTAGCCCTCGCGGACAAAGCCCAGCCGCTCCAAGCTGGAAATCGACGCAGCATTGCGCGGATCGACGTCGGCTTCCAAGCGGCACAGGCCCCCGTCGCCGAACGCATGGTCAATGAGGACGCCGAGGGCCTCGCCCATGAGCCCGCGGCCCCAATGGGAGCGCGTGAGGGCGTAACCGAGTTCCGCTCGCTGATTCGACCGGTCGATCGAGGCGAGCGTGATCGTGCCGATCAATGCATCGTCGCCGGCCTCGGTCAGTGCCCATTGCAGCAGGTCGCCGCTGCGGCGCGAGGCGGCCATGCTGGCGATCAGGTCGTCGGCCTGGGCGAGCTCACTCCATGCGGCCCACGACCAGTAGCGGGTCACGTCGGCGTCCGAGAACAGGCGGAAGAGCGCGTCGCGATCAGTCGGCCGCGGGGTGCGCAGGCGGATCCGCCCGGCCGAAAGTTCGGGCAACTCGGGCGCGGGTGCGGTTTCGCCGGGCGAATGTGCCGCCTGGCCGGCGGACGGGTCGGAATGGCGGGCGTCGGCATCCTGAGCGGGCATCGGTGGATGGTACGGGTGACGCCGGCCCGCGGGACAAGGGCCCAGGCAGGTGGGCGGGGTGGGCGATGTCGCCGGGCTGGCCGCGGTGGCCGCGGTGGCCGGCCGCTCCGGGGCGGCCGAGGTAACCGACCTGGCCAAGGTCGCCGCGCTGGCCGCGGTCGCCGGCCGCCCCGGGGCGGCGGGAGAAGCCGGGGTGCCCGAACTCGCCGTGTCGCCTCGGGGGACCCGAACTGGCCGAAACGGGGCCGCCATGCGACCATGCCCGGCCAATCGACCCGGGCCCATCGCCCGCCGACCCCTCCAGGAGCCTTGCCGTGTCCGTCCGCCCCCGTTCGATCCGCCTCTTTGGTGTTCCCATGGACCTCGGCCAGGAGACCCGCGGGGTGGACTTGGGTCCCGGTGCGATCCGCTACGCCGGCTTGCGGCGGCGCCTGCGCCGGCTCGGACACACGGTCGAGGACTTCGGCAACATCGAAGTGCCCGTCCGCGACCAGGTCGATCCGGACGAACGCGCGAACTACATCCCCGAGATCGCCCGCGTCTGCCAGCGCATGGCCGACGCCGCGATCAAGGCCTGCAACGAGGGGACGACGCCCGTCTTCCTTGGCGGCGACCACTCGATCGCGATCGGCAGCGTGTCGGGCGTGGCCCAGGCGGGCCGCACCGGCGTGATCTGGGTTGACGCCCACGGCGACTACAACACGCCGGAAACCAGTCCGACCGGCAACGTGCACGGCATGCCGGTGGCGGTGCTCTGCGGCGACGGCCCCGAAGAGCTCGTCAACGTCGGCGGACCCGGCCCCAAGCTGCGGCCCGAGGACATCGTGCAGATCGGGATTCGCGACCTGGACGACGCCGAACGCGAACGCCTGCGCGACAGCGGCATCACCGTGTTCACCATGCGCGACGTGGACCAACGTGGGATTGGCGCGGTCACCCGCGACGCCCTCGAGCGGCTCAGCCACCTCGACCGGCTGCACGTGAGCTTCGATCTGGACAGCCTGGAACCGCGCGAAGCGCCGGGCGTCGGAACGCCGGTTCACGGCGGCCTCAGCTACCGCGAAGCGCACTTCCTCTGCGAGATCGTCGCCGACACGGATCGCCTGACCAGCTTCGATCTCGTCGAGGTGAACCCGATCCTGGACGAGCGCAACAAGACGGCGTCGGCCGCGGTCGAAATGGCCGAGTCGATCTTCGGGGCGTCGATTCTCTGAGCCGGTGGGCCGGACGCTCGCACGCCCGCACGCCCACACGCCCGGACGACGCCGCCAACGAATTCAGGACTTGTTCGTCACGATCAGCCAGATCGCGTGGACCATGCCGGGCAGGCCGCCAAGCAAGGTCAGCAGGATGTTGAGCCAGAAGTGCACGCCAATGCCCACCTGCAGAAAGGCGGCGACCGGCGGCAGGAAGATGGCGAGCAGAATCTTGATGATGTTCATGGGGACCTCGAGCGTGGATGGACCGACGGGCGACGGGAGCGGAACAACGCCGCTTCTCCACCGTATCGTTCGGATTTTCGCCGCCCAGCAACGCCGTGTCGCGTGACTGCATGCCCG
>JBGCEZ010000017.1:0-92192 GCA_045106735.1 Phycisphaerales bacterium
ATCGCGATGTACGAGTGCCGCCGGGATGATCCAGAGGTCCGGGAGATCACGCGCAACAAGTTTCACGTGGAACTGGAGAACCGGGTTCCAGAGGAATGAACGAATTCCACTCAACGCACATTCGACTCGATCGGCAAGGAAGCTCGGCGATCGCGTTGGGCCAGTTGACCCTCGGGTTTTCGACGCCATCGCGCATGTCTGCGTGCGATCGCCAGTCACCGAAACGCGATCACGACCTTCATGTCCATCAATGCGACATCGCCTTGGACGCGGAAAATGGGCCGGATACGCTGGAAGCAGTGAACTGTTCTGCGGCAGTACCTCGGGTGCCGCACGTGGAGTGTCGACCCATGAATCGAATCACCGCCATCGCCCCGTTGACCGCCCGGGTGGCCGCTCGGTTGACCGACCGTTTTGCCGCTCGGTCGACCGCACGGTTGGCCGCTCGGCTGACCGCCCGGTTGACCGCTCGGCTGACCGCACGGTCGACCGCCCGGTTGACCGCCACTTTGCTGGCCGCCGGATCTGTCGCCGGCGCGACATCGACGTCGGCGGCCGACGTCGCGGGGGAAGCCGCCGTTTCAACTGCGCTGGCCACCGCGGCGTTCTCGGCTGGCACCGCGGATGACATCCAGCGCCCACTGCTGGTTGGCTTCGGCCCTGGCGCCCGGCCGTGGAACTTCGTGGGCGACGGAACGATTCCGCACATTGATTCGCTGCCGTTCAGCGGCTTTGTGTACAACCTGCCCGCCACGTGGCTGACGATGAACTCCGAGACCTACGGGGTGTTCACCGAAACGCAGATCCGCGATCAGTTCGGCGGAATCGACCACGCGTTTGAGAACCTCACCGAGAACATGGTGGGCGTGGTGATTCGCCGGCGCGGAAACGGCTTGCCGGAAGGCGACTTCTTCGACGACGAAGCCTGGGCGATCAACGTCGACCAGATGCGTCTGCTCGCCCGCGTGGCCAGCGAGCCGCAACACCAGTGCGTCGGCATTGCGTTCGACAACGAGGAGTACTTCGAGGACGTCTGGAACCATCCGGATGACGTGGCCCATGCAGACTTGTACGGCCTGGCGCAGTATGAGGCGAAAGCCCGGGAGCGCGGCCGAGAGATGATGTTGGCAATCCTGGAAGAATGGCCGTCGGCCATCGTCATGCACTTGCACGGCCCGTACCTTTCGGCGCCGGAACCGCGACCGTTCGAAGTGTCGATGAACCAGGTCGGCGGGTCGCAGGAGTACGAGTTGCTCGCGCCGTTCTTCATGGGCATGGCCGAGGTTGCCGGCGACGGACAAGTCATTGACGGCGGCGAGGTCTACCAGTTGCGGGATCGGCGACAGTTCGGGATCAACCGCCACTGGCGCGAGAACGACATGGCCCAAAGTGTCGTGGTGCCGGATGAACTGCGAGACATCTGGAGCGATCGCGTGGACTTCACCCACGGCCTCTACAACCAGACTTGGCCCAATCCCGAAGATCTCATGACGCCGGCGATCATGCGGAGCACATTGGCCCGGGCCCTGCGATCCGGCGATCGAATGGTCTGGCTCTTCATCGAGGCCACCGAGACGTGGCTGGAAGAGGGTGGATTCCCCGACGCATGGCGCGATGCGATCGAGGGTGGAGCGGCCGATGCGTCCCGACCAGCCTGCCCGGGCGACGCCAACGAGGATGGCATCGTTGGCACGCCCGACCTGCTCAGCGTGCTGGCGGGATGGAACGGCAACGGGTTCGGACCGGCGGATCGCGATCTGGACGGCGATGTGGACGCGCTGGATCTGCTGGCCGTGCTGGGGTCGTGGGGTGCGTGTCCGGAGTGAGTGTCGGCAGGTGGATGGCGACGGTGAGCGGCCACGGCGGGTGGCCGAACTGAATGTGGCCAGGATGGATCGCCGCGACGATCGGCCGGACTGAGTGGCCGCGCCGAACCGCCGGCGGCGTCGGCCGTAAGTCGTGAGCGGCGCGAGAAGCACGCTACCCTCATTCCATGCGCATCCTGCAGGTCAATGACTTCCGGTCCGGCGGCGGGGCCGAGGTGGTCGTCGACGAGACGATCGCGTTGTTGCGCGAACGCGGGCACACGGTGGACCACTTCACCGGTGAAGACGCGGGTGGAACGCCGGGGCCACTTGGCTACATCCACAACCGCCGGGCGGTTCGGCGGTTGGCCGACCGCATCCGAGCCACGAACCCAGACGTTGTGCACTTCCACAATGTCTACCACGCCCTCTCGCCGGCGGTTCTGGACGCGGCCGATGGCCGGCCAACGGTCCTGACCGCCCACGACTTCCACCTCGGGTGTCCGAACGCCGGCGCCGCGTGGTTCACCCGGGACGGCAGCCGCCATGCCGCGGATCCCGAGCGGTTGGCTGCGCTTGGGTATCTGTTCAGTCGCCGATGGGACCACCGATCGGCAGCCCACGGCGGGCTGAAACTCCTTCAACACCTCTGGAATCACCGC
Organism: Phycisphaerales bacterium; assembly: GCA_045106735.1. GTDB lineage: Bacteria > Planctomycetota > Phycisphaerae > Phycisphaerales > SM1A02 > JBGCEZ01. The sequence goes on from JBGCEZ010000017.1 coordinate 2,468, forward strand.
TTCCGCGGTCGGCGCCTGCAACTCGGCGCGGTGGTCTGTCCCGGGGCCGGGGCGGCGGCGTGGCTCGAACGGGCGGGCGCGGCCGAGCACGTGCGCGTGCTGCCGAATCCGTTCGACGCCGGCGCCGCACGTCGCATCGCTCACGCCACCCGCGCCGCTGATCCCATCGAATGGCCGGCGGTGCCGGGCCCGCGACTTGCCTTCGTCGGCCGCATCGCTCCCGAAAAGGGGCTGGCCGAAGTGCTGGAAGTATGGCCCGAACCGAATGCCGGCGGGCACCGATCCACCGTGGAACCCGGGACCGGTGGCGGGACCGGTTCCGCCGGCGCGAACAACGCTCCTTCGGCCTGTCTGCTCGTTGCCGGCGACGGCCCAGATCTTGAACGATGCCAACAGATCACGACGGCCCGCGGACTGCAACGGACCGTGCACTTCCTCGGCCGACAACCGCGCGAACGAATCCTCGGACTCATCGAGTCGGCCGACGCACTGTTGATGCCCTCGCGCTGGCCGGAGGTCGCCCCGATCGTGCTGGTGGAGGCGATCGCGCTCGGCACGCCGATCGTGGGCTCGGACTTCGGCGCGATGCGCGAGGTCATCGACGAAACGAACGCGGGTTGGTTCGTCGACCCGTTCGATTCGCCTGGCCTGGCCGACCAGCTCGCCGCGGCGCTGCATGCAATGGGAAAACACGCGCCGGCGGACGGCGATGCTGACGCGGGCGTGGGCGTGGGCGTGGGCGTGGATGTGAACGCAGATGTGGGCGAGAACACGCGCGCGAACACACATCCAGGCGACGTCGAAGCGATCGAACAGTTCCTCGAAGCCCGCACGCCAGCGGTGTACGCCGCGGGGTTGGAGTCGGTCTACGCGGCAGTGGGAGCCGGCGAGGATGACGGTGACGGCGGCAGCACGAGCACACCCACCAACGCCCGAGCCCGCGTGGACCTCAGTCCCACTGCACGTTGAACCGCTCGATCCATCGGAAGAACGAAATCACGCGCCAGGCCTGGCGACGCTCGCGGTCCGAAGCATCACGCGGCGAACGAACCACCTCGCGGATGTGGTCCAAGACGCCGTCCTTGAACAACGTGCCGGCACGCCGGTCCCCTTCGTCGATCCACGCGAGCACCACCGGTCGCTTGGTCGCGTCGAGCCACTCGACGAGGTTCGTTTCGAAGGGTGGCCGATGTTCGTGACGCAGCGAGAGTGTCGGCAAGCGGCCGACCATTCCCTGACGGAGGGCGAGCTTCGATCGGCCGTCGGCAATCTTCCGCTCATCCGGCAAGGCCAAAGCGAGCGAGACGAACCCGGGGCAGAGATACGGCAGGTCCACGTGGATGCCGTGCGCGGCGGCCGCTCGGTCGATCGCGTGGAGTTGTTGTGGCAACGTCGCTCGGCGTAGCAGTTCGACGGAGCAGGATCGCAGTCCGCGGCGCAGTCCGGGCATTCGCCCGAACGGGTTCTCGTTGGATGCCCCGGGCGCCCGACGAGCGACCGGATCCGACGCGCGGGACCCGCGAGACAACTCGACCATCGGCCCGCCCGGACCTTCTTCGAGGATCGCGCCCGGGCCAGGAAGCGAACGCTCAACCGCACGCCGGAGCTGCTTGCTCACCGGAATGGTCCGCCCGGGTCGCACCGAAGCGACGCCGACAAGCAGATCGGTGAGTGAGCCTCGGCGCAGCAAGCCCGCCCGGACGGATCGGTGGGCCCAGGGGCTCCCGCCGAGCGTCTCGTCGGCTCCGGTGCCGTCAAACAGAACCGTATTGCCGGCCGCGGCAGCCGAGCGGGCGATCACGTTGCGGGCCAGAAAAGCGGGCGTGGCCGGGGGCTCATCGTGGCGCCAGATCGACTCGTCGAACTCAGTCGTCCACTCGACGTCGCGGGCGCTGCAGCGCTCCTGGACCAGCCCGGCCGCCCCCGCACTCGCCTTGGCCGACCCAAAGTCGACGTCTCGCCGGCTGCCAGAAGTCCAGGTCCAACCCGTGGCCACCGGGCCGGACAGCGGCGGCTCGGCCACAGCGGCGACGTCGCTGGCCGCGGCGGCATCCGCTGAGGCTTCGATTGATCCGCGGCCGTTGGAGGGCTGCCCATTGGGATTCAGCGGTTCGGCGATCGCGGAATCGTCATCCGTTGCAGTTGCTTCACCGGATCGCATGCGCCGAACCGCAGCCATGAGCAGGACGGCAATGGACCCCGAGTCAATGCCACCGGAAAGCCAGAGCCCTGGCAAGCACGGATCGGTCGTCGCGTCCGTCGCGGCGAAGTCGCGCGAGGTCTCGATGGACGGCGCGTGGTTGGAATCAGCCGCATTCTTCGAAGCAGCAGGCGCACCGGAGGCACCGGACAAAGCCGATCCGCCAGGGGCGTTCGAGGCTGGCCCGCGTCCGTCGCGGGCGGCCGGGCTGCCACCACCTTGGCCGGACGTTCCGGGCGCCTCGCCGCCGACTCGACCGTTCGTGGCCGCGACCAGTCGCCGCATGACCGACGTTGCCAACGCCCGGCGCGTCAGAGTCGCCACACTCTTGCCCGGGAGCAGCCGGGACTCGTCAGCAATCTTCGACGGATCGAACCAACGGTCCCGAATCGCCGCCGTCGTGGCGCCGCGACCGCGCCGGCCAAGACGCCCGACCCGGCGCGTTCCACCCGCGACCCGCGCGACATCGTCGGTCCACTTCTGCTCCGCCGCCGCGTCGAGCGGTGTGGCGGCCGTCCGGGTGGACGACCCGCCGCCGACTGCCTCAACCGGTTGCCCGTTTTTCGCCGCAGCGGCCGCGCCAGCGTCAGCGACGGCGGCGTCTATCGCGTCGCGGCCGCTCGGATCGAACTCCAAACGCGGGGACTGAACGCAGCCGGGAAGCGGCAATGTCAGCACCACGCCTGGCTCGATACGCCCCACACCCTCAAACATCGTCTCGTCGGTGTGATCAAGGACGCCATACCGGAGGAAGTCCCACGCCCGCGGGCCGTTGAGGCGGGCCTGCCAGCTCGGGAGCGCGGTGAACGCCTTGATCTCGCTGGCCAGAGCGATCCCGCCCCATGGGGCCGCCCACCAATAAAGCGGCCGCACCCCCCACCGATCTCGGCCGCACATGAAGACGCGCCGGCGGAAGTCAATTGCGGTGAAGGCGAAGTCGCCGTCAACTCGGCTGAGTCCCTCGGGCCCTTCGGTCAGGAGCCGGGCGAGCACGATCTGGGCAGCGCGTTCGACGCTCCGATTGGGGCCGTCTCCGGCCGCCGCCGCAGGATCGCCATCCGGCGTCCAGCCGAAGCCAGCGAGCACATCCGCGTGCTGCCCCGGATCCCGCACCACCCCGTCGAACGCGATGAGCCCGCGACCGCAGGGCGTGGCAATGATGCTCTGCCCGCCGCGAGCTCGCGGCTCGGAGCGTCCGGACGCTTCGCCGGCGTGCCCATGACGGCCAAGATGGATCGCGATGGTCGCGTTCGGGCCGTCGGCAGCGACATCGCCACCACCGCCACCGCCACCGTCGGCCGCGGTCACGCGATCCGCTCCGCGCACGAGCGCCGTCTCGCGCCAGCACGAACCACGTTCGCGCTGCGCGTCCCCCATCAGCTCGACGAGCGAGCCGAGGTCACGCCGGTCTCCCGGCGCGACGATCGCAGTAATCCCACACACGCGATCATGGTATCGGTCCGCGCGGACGGACAGGCTGACAATTGCCGAAAAGCCACAACGGCATACCGCGCAACCATCTGATAATACTGGACTAATGGCGACAACGGACCAGATGGAGACGATGCCGCCGCGTTTCTGCCACCCGGCCGCACATTCGCGGTCCGTCTGGCGGATCACACCGCCGGCCGTCCAAGGCCCGGCGGACTGGCCGGCGCTGGTACCCTCGGGCGTGATGGTGCCCTCGGCGCCGCCGGACGCCGAGGCGTCGGCCGCGAGGCCGCCACTGCCACGCTCATGGATGAGTGCTCGATGCGGATGCTCCTGATCGCCACCTTCTATCCGCCGCAACATGCGGTGGCCTCGCTGCGGACCCACGCGTTCGCCACTGCGTGGGCGGCTGCCGGTCACGACGTGACCGTTCTCACCACGACCAAACGATCCGATCAGGCCGGAATGCCGCGGGAGAGCCCGGGCGTTCGCGTGGTCGAGGTGCCGTATCGCGGCCCCTGGCCGCTGGAGCTCTGGCGCCGGCGGCGAGCCCGCCACCGCACGCCGGACCAGGGCTTCGGCCCGAACCCCGGTCCGAACGTGGGTCGGAACGCGGGTCCGAACGCGGGCCCGAACGCGGGCCCGAACGTGGACCAGAACGTGGTCCAGAATCTGGGCAACAACCCGGGCCAGATCGAAGATGACGCTGCGAATCGGCCGACCCCTTCCGCCGCCCACCGGCTCCCTACCCACGATCGGACGGCCTCCGACCGGATCCGGGGCCGTCTCGGCATCTACGCCGGCCGCCGCATGCCTGACCTGACCGACCGCTGGGTCGCCCCGGCGATCGCCGCCGCGCAGGCCGAAGCGCCATTCGATGTCGCGGTGAGTTCGTCCGGCCCGTACACGACCCACCTCGTGGCCAGGGCGCTCCGCCGCGACGGCCACGCGCGCCGCTGGGTGGCCGACTTCCGCGACCTTTGGGTGGACAATCACCTTGGCGGCGGCGTCTGGCCGTTCACGATCCGCGAGCGCGCCCTGCAACGAGCCTGTTTGGCGTCGGCCGACATGCTCACCACGGTGACCGATCACCTTGCCGATCGGCTGCGACAAAGCCCCGGTACCGGCAACACGCCCATCTCCGTCGTGCCAAACGGCTTTGATCCCGACGACGTGGCCGCGGCCCGCGCCCAGGTGGCCGGCGACTCGGACGCCTTCTGGGCCGGGCTTGGTATCCCGCACCGCGGCCGCACATTGGTCTACACCGGCAGTGTGCACCCCCACGGACAGAGCGGCGCGGCGTTGTTCGGCGCCATGGCGGCACGAAAGGCAGCCGCCGCGTCGCGAGTGGCGACCAGCACGGAAACCGGCACCCCAGCCGGCAATCACAGCCAATCGGCCGCACAAGATCATCCCATCCGCGTGGTTGTCGCCGGCACCGGCGCCGAACTCTGGCAGCGCTGGGCCGACGACGCCGGCATGCCGGACGCACTTGTGCACCTGGGCCGCTGCCCGCGCACCACCGCGCTCGCCATGCAGCACGCCGCCGATGGCCTGATCTCACTGGCCTGGAGCGGGCCACGCACCGGCGGCGTCTCCGGCAAGGTGTTCGAGTACCTCTCGGCGTCGGCCCCCATCCTCGTCATCGGCGGACGCCCGACCGACCCGCTGCCCACGCTGGTGGAAGCCTGCGGCCGCGGCCGCCATCTCGGCGGCGACGTGGACACGATCGCGATGGCCCTCGGTGAACTGGATGGCGTTCGCCCGAGCTCGCCGGATCGCCCCCGCATCGCCCGATTCAGCCGGCCCGTCCAAGCCGCAGAGTTCGCCCGCGGCGTCGAAACATTGCTCGCCGGACCGGACTCGGACCGACACGAGACCTCCGCCCGGCGGCCGGCCATGAAACGAACCCCCGCCCGTGGCGACCTCCAAACCGCATCGACCCTGCCGGAGGATCGTGGATGAACCGCATCATGATTCCTGTCGCCGGCCTGGCCGCGGTGGCCCTCGTCGCCGGGGGCATTCGCGCCGTTGACGACCGCGGCCCCGACCGAACGCAGACGGCCATCGGCCAGGATCCCGATCGCGAGCGGCGATCGCGCGACTGGGGCGAAGCTGCACTGCGCGACATCGAATCCGCCGTCGCGTCCGTCGCCAGCTCCGATGCGCCACTGCGCGAGCGAATCATCGCCGCGAATCTCGTCGTTTCGCGCATGCGCAATGGCCCGCCGGCCGGAACCAACGCGAATTGGCCGGACTACCTGGCCCTCGGACTGGCCAACGGTTCCTGCGGGCGCCGGGCCGAGCTCCTTGCGACCCTGATCGAACGCATGGCCCCGGGAACGCCCACGCGGCACGCCGGGATGGCGTCGGTTCCCCAACAAGTGGGCCACACCACGCTGGAAGTGCAGCTCGTGCCGGGAACGTGGTCGTGGTTTGACCCGTCACCCGGGTTGTTCTTCACCGAGGACGGCACCCTCGAAGGACGCATCCTGAGCCAACAGGAAGTCTTTGCCGACCCGTCGATCGTCGATCGCATCGGGCCGTTTGCCCCGATCGACGACCGGCAGGATGTCGCGCCGCGCGCGGTCGCTTTCGCGGGCACACTCACCTCGCTCATCCAGCGCGAACCAGGCTTCACGCGTTCGAACTTCCCGCTGCGAGAGATGTTGGAAACCGCCTCGAGCTGGGGAACGGAAGATCCGCTCGATCCCCGGCCGGGCCGCATGCACCTCCACGCGATCGAGCGACCGGAGCTGATCGCCGCCACGCTCGACGAAGAAGGCAGAATCGTCCGCGCTGCGGTTCGGTCCACCGACGGACGACGGCTGGCCTGGCACGGCCGGGCCGGCGTGAGCAGTCGCGGCATCAATGTCGTTCCGGTGGTGGAAATCGACGGGTTGACGCCGGGGCGGACGTACGAGTTCGCCGTCCGCTGGGTGGAACGTGATCCCGACGTCCTGTTGAGCCCGCTGGTGGCCACCGGCGGCCGGATCGCCCAATGGCAGCGCACCCGCGAGCCAGGCCCCGATCGTGAGGACATCTTTGAGATCGCGGCCACGAATGTTGCCGACGCCGACGCGTGCGTCGTGGTGCTCTTGCATGCCGCCGACGAGTACAACGAACGGGCAGAGATCCTGTCGTATCGCGTGTCGGAATCCACCGCGTCGTTCGTGTCGGCCCCAACCGCTGGGCCGACTCCCTGAGCAGATTTCCTGAGCAGATTCCCGGAGCCGGCTCCCTGAGCAGATCCCCGGAGCCGTCTCCCGGAGCAGATTCCCCGAGCCGACTTCCGGAGCCGACGCCCCGAGCCGACCCACTGAGCCGACCCTCCGAGCCAGCGCAGCCGCGCCACGTCCGCCTCGAGACTCCACGTCCCCATGTCCTCGCCGCCCCTGTCCATCGTCCACGTCACCTGCGAACACGCCGCCGACGATGCCCGCGTGACCCGCAAGGAACTGGGCTCGCTGGTGGACGCGTTCGGGACCGCGTGGATCGTGGCCCGGCCGCCGCGCGGCGACTTGGACGCGCGGCTGACCTGGATCGAAGCGCCGGCGTACGCCCGGGCCACGCGGCCGCGGGATGACTGGGCCGCACTGGACGCCGCGGTTCGGCAGACGCCCGCCCCACGCGTCGTGCACGCCCATGAGCCGGAGACCGTGCTCGCCGCAGTGCACCATGGGTGGTGTGACCGGGCCCATCTGGTGTACGACGCCCACGAATTTCATGGCGGGACGATGGCCCAACGGGCCACGGGGCTGAAGCGGGCGGCGCTGCGCTGGATCGGTGACCGGCGAGATGCGCGGGCCGCGCGCGCCGCGGGAACGGTGATCACGGTGAACGACGAGTTGGCGGCGCGGTACGCCGCCATTCGCGGGAGCCGGGAGGGCGTGCACGTTTTCACCAATGCCCCGCGTGATGTTGACGATGCGGCGTTTGCGGATGAGCCGCGTGAGCCGCACCGGCTGATCTATCTCGGCGGCCTGACGGCGCCGCGCGGAGCGCGGACCATGGCCGCGGCGTGGCCGCGGGTGCGCGATGCCTTTCCGCTGGCCACACTCGACCTCGTTGGCCCGGGCCTGGACGCCGCGGGGCAGGAATTACTGGCCAATCCGCCCGACGGAATGGTCGCCCATGGTCCACAGCCACACGACGTGGCCATGCGAATGTGCCGGCGCGCGTCGATCGCGCTGCTGCCATTTCTCCCGAGCACGTTGATGCGCGGCCGGCCGGTGAAGTTGTTGGAGTACGCCATGGCCGGGTGTACGACGGTCTGCACCGAAGGCGGCATTCGCGCGGCGTGGGTTCGGGAACACAGCGCCGGCGTCGTGATACCGGGCGACGACCCAGTGGCATTGGCCGACGCGTGCATCACCCGGCTGCGTGATCCGATCCTCGCCCGAGCTGAGGGCGACGCCGCACGCCAGGCGGCGCGGGCCGCGAGCTGGGAACGCAGCCATGGTCCGGCGCTCGTTGAGCTGTACCGCGACCGGTTCGGGTTCGGCCGCGTGGGTACTGCGGGGGTCGCGAGTGCCGCGGGGGGCGCGGGTGCCGCGGGCCCTGCGGGTGTCGCCGATGCCGCGGATGCCGCCGGATCGCCGGCGAGCACCGGCACCACCATCGCCAAGGGGCGTGCCTGATGTGCGGACTGGCCGGCGCCGCCGGACCCATCGCCGCCCCGGCAACTCTGGCCGCCTCCGCCAGCCTGCTCTGCGCGCTCGCCCACCGCGGGCCAGACGGACATGGCTGGGCAACCGCGCGGGCGACCGCGGGGCAAGATCGGCCGGCGATCCACATCGGCGGGACCCATGATCCATCGCCCACTCCCGAACACATTGGCAGCTCCCGCGCCGCCCTGCTCCACACACGCCTGGCGATCATCGACCCCACGCCGGCTGCGGCCCAGCCGATGCGGCTGCCCAGCGGCCGGCACGCGTTGGCCTTCAATGGCGAAATCTACGACTACGTGGAGCACCGCGAACGACTGGCCCGCGGCGCATCTCGCGACACGCAGGCCACGCTCGCGACGTCCCCCGGCGATACGGCGGTCCTCGCCGCGCTGCTTCAGGCCCGCGGCCCTGCCGCCTTGGCCGACGTCCGCGGCATGTTTGCCATCGCCTGGCTCGATCTGGACGCCCGCCGTTTGGTGCTGGCCCGCGATCGGTACGGCATCAAGCCGCTGCTCTTGAGCTGGGCGGCGGGTGGTTCCGAGTTGTCGCCGGCGGCGGGGGCGGCGCGGGCGGCGGGAGATCGGAGTCGGGCGGATGACGCGGGGCGCGGCGGCAATGCGATCGCCGCCAATAGCCCACGCTGTTTGGCCGGAGCACATGCCGGCGGCCTCGCATTCGCCAGCGAAATCGGCGCGCTTCTCGAACTCCCCGGTGTAAGCCGCCGCGCGGATCTGCAGGCGGTGCACGACTTCCTGGTGTGGAACCGCAACGACGCGGGCGATCGCAGCTTTTTCGCTGACATCGTTCCGCTGCCCGCCGGTACGTGGATGGAGATTCCGCTCGATGCTCCGGAGCGTGCGTCGCTCCACCGCTTCGCGGACAGTGCGATCCCCCCGCGCGATCCCATGAGCTTTGACGCGGCGGTCGATGCGGTCCGCTCGACGTTCCTCCGCAGCATCGAATTGCACATGCGTTCCGATGTCCCGGTGGGCTGCGCCCTCTCCGGCGGCATCGACTCGTCCGCCATCGCTGCCGGCATGCGGCACGTGGGCGGCGCGGCGGCAGACGTGCACGCCTTCACCCACGTGGCCGCCGATCCGGCGATCGACGAATCACCCTTTGCGCGGCAGGTGGCCGAAGCATCGGGCATCACGCTGCATCCGGTGCACGCCACCGGCGAGGAGCTGGCGGCGGATCTGCCGGCGCTCATTCGCACGCAAGGCGAGCCGTTCGGTTCCACGAGTATCTACGCGCAGTTCCGCGTGTTCCGCGCCGCACGCGCCGCCGGCGTCCCGGTCATGCTGGACGGCCAAGGGGCCGACGAGATGCTCGCCGGCTATCGCCACTACACCGCCGGCCGCGTCGCGACGCTGCTTGGCCGCGGCCGATGGATCAGTGCCGCCGCGCATCTGCGGGCGGCGGGCGACGTCCCGCGCTTGAGCCGCCGCCGAACATTGGTCCGCGCGGGATGGCTGCAGGCGCGCCGGATGGCCGGGCCACTTCGCTTGTCCGGATGGCTGGGACGCCGAGGCACCATCCCCGGACTGCGCCCCGAGTGGCTGGCCGCGCGGAGTGTCGCCGGCCATTCCGCCCCCGTCCCTCACGGCGGGGACATCATGCGATGGATGTTGCACGACGCGCTCACGTCGAGCAGCCTTCCCGCCCTGCTGCGATTCGAAGACCGCAACTCCATGGCCCATTCCGTCGAAAGCCGCGTGCCGTTCCTGGTGCACGACCTCAGCGACTTGCTGGGATCGCTGGACGAATCGCACCTGCTGGACGAGTCGCTGCTGACCAAACGCGTCTTCCGCCAGGCCATGCGCGGCATCGTGCCCGACGCCATCCTGGACCGGCGCGACAAGATCGGTTTCGCCACGCCCGAGCAAGCCTGGCTGAGCGCGGCCTGGCCCGCGATGCGAGCCACCCTCGATTCACCCGCGGCCCGGGCGATTCCGTTCGCCGATGTCGCGACGATCCAAGCGTCGGCCGACGCCGCCGTCCAAGGACCCGGCGGCCGGTTCGACCAAACGACCTGGCGATGGATCAGCGTGGCGGCGTGGGCGGACGCGTTCGACGTGGAGTGGGAGACGTAGCGGCCGGGTGGCGGAGCATTTGCAGCGGTGGCGATGGCTGGGACCACGACGACGACGTCGACCACGTCGACCACGACGACGACCGCGAACGCGACCGCGGCAGATCCGCGCGAATTTGTGGCCCCCGGCTGACGACACGGCCGCACCCGCGCATCCGGATGGACCTCGACCCTCACCGGAGCCACGTCCCCCATGCCCATCCGCCGCGCCGTCATCGCCCGACTCGCCTTTTCGTCTGTCTTGATCGGCCTGGCCGGTTGTGCGATCAGCCCTTCCGCGAACGACCCCGCAGCAAACGGGCCATCGTCCAGTGGCTCTTCCGCCAACGCGTCAGCCGCCACGCCACCCCTCGCGCGTCAGATGAGCGACGGCGTTCCCGCCACGATCGCACCAGGCGTCGCCGCCGAGTACCGCGCCGCGGTCGAAGCCATTGCTATCAGTGACCAAGAGTGGCGGACGATGGTCTCATGGGGCACCGACGATCCAGACGAACTCGCGCGGCTTGAAGCACTGGACAACGACGCTTCCATGGCCGAATGGGGTCGCCGAAACGCCGAAGGCATCTCCCTGCCCAAGGAGAAGGCCGACGCGTACATGGCCAAGCAGAACGTGGCCGACCGGGCGAACTGCGAACAATTGCTCAGCCTCGTCGAGCGACTCGGCTGGCCGAGCGAAGACCGGCTCGGCCTCGGAACGCCGGACATGACCGCCGTCCTCATCCACATGCCGATGGACATGATGGGCGAGGCGCTGCCACTGTTGCGGCGCGAGGCACTGGCCGGCCGGATGCCCCCCAAGCGGTACGCCGTGGTGTACGACCGCAAGCAACAACACGACGGGGCTCCGCAGCTCTACGGCACGTCGCAAGCATTCGACCCGGCGACGCGGACGGTTCTGCCGCCGGCGATCACGGACATCGACGCGACGAATCTCGCCCGCGCGGAGATCGGGCTCGAGCCGCTGACGGAGTACCGCGTGGTCCCAGCGGGGAGCTGAACGGCCTGGCGCGGAGCTGAGCGGCGTGGCGGGGAGCGGAGCGGCCGGGCGGCCGATTGAGCGAAGCGGGAGCTGATCCGACCGTGGGCAAACGCGGCGACGGGGGCGGCGAGCGAAATGGGGGGCGCCGGGGGCAACCCGATTGCGCCGACAGCAATCAGCAGATGGGCGGCGAACGGCGATGCCGCCACCAGGCACCCGCTTGTGCACCAGATTCGCGCACCCGACGCATCAATCTCCGCGATTCACCGTTTTCCCCGAGGCGCTCTGCCTGACATTCACGCTTCCCCAACGACGGGAGGCGCGTTCCGGGGGCGCCTCTCGCCCACAATCCCGGCGAGCGGCGATTCTCCGTTGTCCTCCGGGCGGCGTGGGAATCGCCGCACCGGTGGGATTCGGTCGCCAGTCAAGGCCCCGCCGATTCGCCATCCGCCGCCCGGGCCATGGTTTCGGGCCCTGGACCTTGGACCTTGGACCGCGGAGCTCCGATCGCAAGTCTCGGGTTTCGGGTCTCGGGTCTCGGGTTTCGGAGTTCGGACCACAGTTCTCGAGTCTCGGAGACAAGCCCTCTCGCGGACGCTCCGCCGTGGCCGCGCATGCCGCCGCCCCGGCCCCGGCCCCCGCCCCACGTTGCGGCCGGAGCCTACGCCGGGGCCAGCGCAAACGCCGCCTCAGCCCGCGCAGCCCCCGTCCAGCGCATGCCGCCGCCCATGCATCGCGGCGGAAGGGCCAGAAGCGGTGTGGCCAATCGGGCGAACCCGCATTCTTCGCCGGCGCCGTCGAACAGGTCGCCCCCCATCGCCCGCACGCCGGCCTCGAACAGGTTGGCCACGTCGGTCGCGACGCCGTTGCCCAGGATCACCCGCATGCCGCACGACTTGGCCAGAGCGGCCAAGCTGAGCAACTCGCGAACCCCGGCGCCCTTGCACTGCTTCAGCTTGATCCACGCCGCGCCGTACTCGGCCGCCCGTTCAACGTCCTCCGCCGTCTCGATGGACTCGTCGAGCATCAGCGGGACCGGGCTGCCGGCCGCCAGCACGCGGAACGCCACCCACGAACCTTCGTCGACGCCGAGCGGCTGCTCAAAGAGTTCGACGCGATCTCGCCGCGGATGATCGAAAGCAGACAGAACCGCCGCCGCTTCTTCGGGGGTGTAGGCCTGATTCGCATCAAAGCGCAGCTGCACATCCGCCGGCAATCCATCGAGCAAGGCCGAAACGCAGGCGGCGTCCGCCTGGGCATCGCGCCCGAACTTCACCTTGATCGTGCGATACCCCGCCCCATGCAGATCAGCGACGCGTTCAAGCATCGCTGCTGGCGCCTCCGTCGCAATGGCCGCCACCAAAGGATGGTCGATCGTCGCCGGCAACTCGATTCCGCCGGTCGCCACGTCCAGCGCCGCCAGTGCCGCGCCGAGCGCGAACGGCCGTTCGGCGCCGCCGCCTGCCGCTCCAGTCGCCGCGTCCGCAGAGCCTGACGTCGCCCCCGCAGCCGACGTCGACGTCGACGTCGACGTCGACTCCGTCGCCCCTCCGGCCGTCGCGCCAATCGCCGTCCCGGTCGCACCCGCGGCTCCCGCGGCTCCCGTCGCAACCGCCTTCAGCCAAACGCGAGCTTCCCCCGCCGTCCGCCCGGCCAACTGCGGCAGCCAGGCCGCGTGGGCATCGGCCACGTCGGCGTCCGACTCACAGCCGTACCCGGGCAGGGCCACGCACTCCCCCACGCCGCATCGGCCGTCGGCCAGTTCCACATGGACGAGCCGCGCGGTCACCGACTCGAGGGTGACAAAGCTCAGCACATACGGGGCCAAGAGCGGAACATCCCGGCGTTCCGACCACGCCCGGACGATCACCGCCGCGTCGTCGCCCGCCGCGGCCCGCCCACCGAACCGCCCATCACCATCGCCATTCATGACCGAGCCGGCGCCGGATCGCGGTCGCCAATCGGCAGGACTTCAACGTCCGCTCCGCCCACCGTCACCGGCGTCACGCGGGCGAATGCCTGGGCCCGAGCGCGATCCTGCCGATCGGTGGTGGCCGCTTGACGCCGCATGAGCTTGATGTCCTCGGCGTCCTTTTCGGCGCTGAGGATGTAGCCGACGGGGTTGTACTTGGCCGCCTCGAAGGCTTCCAGGGCGTTCATCAGCCGGCCCACGGTCATGTCGCGGGCGGTGGCCAGGAATCGGCGCCAATCGGCGAGCACGGCATCGGTATTCAGGGCACGGCCCTCGTGCAGCACCGCCCGCATGGGCCGGCTGAGCACGGTGTGGTGCCGCAGGGTGCTGGTGAGCATCCGCATGTGCAGGCTGTCGCCGGTGCCGACTTCTTCGACGATCAGCGGGGCAGTGACCAGGTCGGTGAAGACGTAGTCGCCGCGGCGCAGGTAGCGCGTGCGCTCCATGAACTGCTGGTACTGCGAGCGAATGCCCGAGTGGTCGGACGCGGTGAAGCCGACGGGGACGATCGCATCCACGTCCCAGAGCGTCTCGTGCTCCAGCTTCAGGAAGTCGCCCTTCTTCTTGATGATGCAGCGGTACTCGCCGTCCACGCCAACATCAGTCGGGCAGATGTCGCAGGCCAGGCAGCGGTTGACGTCGCCGTCCATGATCTCGAGCAGGACGGGCTTGATCTTGACACCCTGCTGGGCGGCGTCGGTGACGAGCCGTTCGATCCAGCCGCGGGCGATGTCGTCCTTGTCCTGCAGCAGCCAAAACGCCACGCGGAGTTCGTCATCCAGGGTGCCGTGCTTGGCCAAGGCGAGCTGGCGGGTGACGCGGGCGATGCGGCGACCGGCGCCGCGGCTGGTCTCCAGGCCGTAGTCGTCCTTCCAGGCCTGGCCGACGTCGCCGGCGTGGACCGTGCCGCCGTACTGGCTGGTGGTATCGCTGTCATTGCCGACGGCAAGCAGGCCAGCATTGGCCATGTCCAGGATGTGGTAGATGAGCGTGGTTTCCTGGCCACCGTTTCGCTTGGCCCCCACCGCATCGCCCACGTAGACGGTGCCCTGCATCGCCTCGCGGAGCTCTTCGTCGGACTGGATCAGCCGCATCAGGTCATGCGAAAGGCTGCTGCGGTCGCCGAAGTAGACGGGAGTGGACAGGACGATGCCGTCGGCGGCGATGAGCTTGGCCTTGAGTTCGTCGAGCCGCTGGGCCTTGCCCGAAGGGGGGAAGTGCTCGACCAGGCCGACGGCGTCGATGTCGCAGCCGAACTGGCGGGCGGACCAAAGGCTGGCGGCGAGGGCGACTTCCGAGTTGGAGAGCCCGTGACGACCCTTGTCCCGCTTGAGGTTTCGGTAGAGCTCTTCAAAGCTCAGGCCTTCGTTGCGGCCCGAGTCCACGAAGTTCTGCAGGTGGGCGAGGCTCTCGCGCTCGAGGAACTCGGAGAGTTCCGACTCGGAGCCGAGGGACTCGATCTGCTCGACGAAACTGGTGATGCCGACGCCCCAGCGTCCGGCGCGCAAGCTCCCGCAGATGCCGAGGATGCGCGGCGGATCGACGGTGGGAATCTCGATGGTCATGGCGTCGGGCTCCGGCAGCGGCCACGGCCACCGAACGGGCGGTGCGGACGCATCGTGCAGGGTACCCGAGGGGGGCGCGGGAGACGAATTGCGGGGCTGGTGGGGAGTGGGCGGCCGGAATGGGAGGGGCGCGGGCGGGCGGGCGGCGACGAGCAAGCGAACGAGCGACGGAGCAAGGGAGCGACGGAGCGAGGGAGCCCCAGCCGCGCTCCGGCACCAACCAGCGACCGCAACGCCGATGGTCAGGAGCGCGGGGCGGAATTGATCCTCCCGATGGCTGCCCCCGGCCCCCTGGATTCCCCGCATCGACCGCGACAGAAGTCTGGTGTCCACCACGAGATCCAGCCGATTGGTCCCAAACGGGGACTGCGCGTCTGCGCCATTGCGAATAGGCTTGGATCGTCAGCGACTCGCTCCGTTTGGACCCACCCCATCGCCACCCTGACCACCACGCCTGTCCCCACCGTTGCGGCCCCTGCCCGGGCCGGTGCAGCGTGCGTGATGTGCGAGGGGGTCGATTTGGCCACCGTGTCCAAGGTGGACGCCAAGAGCGGCAAGCCATTGCACGTGGCCGCCTGCCGCCGCTGCGGTTTGGTGCAGCAGACCCCGATCCCAACCGAAGAAGAGCTGCGGCGCTACTACGAAGACGAGTACCGCCAGACCTACAAAGGCACGCACCAACCCAAGCCCAAGCATGTCTTGCGGGCCGGCCGGACCGCACTTGAACGCATCCGCCTCCTGAAGTCGATGGGCATTGCTGACGGCACGCTGCTCGACATCGGCGCCGGCGGCGGCGAATTCGTCGCGCTCGCGGCAAAGGCCGGCTTCGACGCGAGCGGCATCGAGCCGGGCGACTACGGCGACTACGCCCGCCGCACCTACGGCTGCGACGTGGAGCGGGGTGAACTCAGCGAAGCCACGGGCACGTACGACACGGTGACAATCTTCCACGTCATGGAGCACCTGCCCTGCCCCGTGGAAGCATTCGCCCGGATTCACCGGCTCCTCAACCCCGGCGGCAAACTCCTGGTCGAAGTCCCGTGGATCGAGGCGGCCGACGCGTCGCCGTCGAATACGTACTTCCGGGCGCACATCTATTACTTCAACGCCGCGTCACTGATCGCCGCGGCGAGCGAGTTCTTTGAAGCCGAGCACGTCGATACGTCCTCGAACTTGCGGGTGCTGTTGCGGGCGCGGCCAGAGCCAGGGCCACGCGAGCTGCCGAGCCGCGAGGACGTCGCAGCGCTGCACCGCCGCCTCGACGCGAAGTCATGGGTGGAGTACGCACTGCGTGGGGGCGGCGTGATCAAGCCGCTGCGCAAACTGGCGCGCGCGGTCAATGAGCGGCAGGCTCGCGGCAAGAGTGGCGCGGCGATCATCGAGACGCTTGCCGCTCGGATTTGACCGACGCCATCGAAGTGAATATTGGCACGCGCTTGCCGATCGGCGTGGACGCGATTCTGGGATCAGGTCAGAACGACGCCCCCAGCCCGAGTCATCGCACCACCGCAACTTCGGCGACGAGTCCCGGATCGAACGCCCCGGTGTCCTCTCCGGGATACCCACGCTGATTGCTCACAACGCGCGTGCCTTCAAACATGTAGTCCACGCAGTGATGCGTGTGCCCGTGGATCCAGAGCCGGATCTCGTACTCGGTGAAGATCGACGAGAGATCGCTGGCGAACGCTCCGTTCAAGTCCGAGCCCTGGTGCTGGGGCCCGATCGACTGGGCCAGGGGCGCGTGGTGGGTGACGACCACCACTGGCTCGCCGCGGGCCTGCCCGAGCTCTGTTCGCAGCCATCGAATGCTCCTGGCGTGCGCGCCAGCAGTGTCCGAGGTGCGAAGCCGACGGAAGTTCGGGCCGGTGCGGATCATCCGGTAGTCCATCATCATGGACTCCGCCGCGGCGACGGACGCAGCGCGACTGACCGCCGGTTCGCCAAGCTCAAAGTCCGTCCACAACGTGCAGCCAAGAATGCGAATTCCGCCGACAACCAGAGACTCATCTTGGAGGAATCGAATGCCGAGTTCGCCAGCCCGTCGCCTCAGCTTCCCGTCAAGCCTCGGCAACGCGTGTTTGTAATATTCATGGTTGCCCGCGACGTAGACCACTTCGCGATATCGCTCTCGCACATGGGCGAACTGATCCAAGCCGCGCGTCCCCGTCGAAATGTCCCCGGCCAGGATCAAGACATCAGCCTCGGCCGGCAGCAACGAGAACTGGCCGTGCTCAAGATGGAGATCGCTCAGGATGTGCAGCTTCATGAGAGCTCCCGCGGCTGGCCTGACGAACAGACGCGCCACCGCGACCGTACCGAGACCGCAGGCCGCCGGGCCGAGACGTGCGACAATTCTGCCACGATCGGAACCGCGATCACCGTCGCCGCCCGCCGCCTGCCGCGCTGACGCTCGGCTCCCGACAATCACGCCCGACTCCCCGAGCCCACCGCATGCCATTCACGCCGTACCACATGGGCCCACTCCTCGCGGTCAAACTGCTTGCTGGCCGGCAGGTCAGCTTCATCGTCCTGGGCCTCAGCCAGGTGCTGATCGACGTGGAAGTGCTTGTCCGCATGAAGCTCGGCAGCTCCCACCTGCACGGAATCAGCAATACGCTGACCGGGGCCGTCGCCGTGGGGCTGCTCGCCACCGCGGCCGGGCCGCCGACCGTTCGCCTGACCCATGGCCTCTGGAATGCAGCCGGGCCGCCGGAAGCACTGCGGCTCCCACCACGCATCTCGTGGCGGACCGCCGCGATCTCCGCATTCATCGGCACGTTCAGCCACATCCTGCTGGACGCGATCATGCACGCCGACGCCCAGCCGTTCGCCCCGCTGTCGCCCGCCAATCCGCTGCTGCGCGCAGTCGGCGTCGGAACGCTCCACGATGCCTGCCTCGCGATCGGCGCGGTGGCGGCAGTTGGACTCGCGGGTCGATGGATTGCCGTGCGGCTGCTCGCGCGACGGGCGACAGACGCCGGCCGAAGCGGCGGCGGATCGATCTCTGGCTGAGCGCTGGCGGTGGGGCCCTCACACGGCACAGCGTTTCTTGAACCCCGCCGCGGCGCCACCGGCCACATCGCATGCCCTCGCATCATGTGGCACGACCGCAATCCAACCCAACCCAACCCAACCCAAACCGAGCCGGGCTCTTGCCCGCTCTTCAGATCTGCTGAATCCGCACGATGTCAATCGTGGAACCAGCGGTTCGCAAGGTGTCACACCAACCGACGCCATCGTGCTCGTATCGGACCTGCGCCGCATTCGCGTCCCCCGCAGAAAGCCACGCAGCCAACGTCTCCAATGACGCATGTTCGGCCTCCGCGCCTGCCGCAGCCCCCGCACCAGCCCCCGACACTGACGCCGCCCCAGCCCCCGGCCGCGGCCCCGATCGGGCCCGGAACTGAACGTGCACCTCCTCCGCGCACGCCCGCAGGTCCGCGATGTACGCATCGAATCCGTCGGCGTCCAGCGATCCGCGGTGGAGCGCCGGCAGTGCATCGGGCATCGCATCGTGGCCGGCACCAGGAGTGGACACGGAAGACGCCCCGTGGCCAGAACCACCGTTGCGGCCGGCACCTCGATCATCAATGTGCACGCGGCACCTCCTGACTGACTTCCGGCTCGTCTGGCGACTGGCCGCCCTTTCCGTTCGCATGCCTCGATTCGTCCGAGCCGCCAGCGACCACCGGCATCGCTGGCCGCGAAAACGTCGGCATCAACAGAACGGCGTTCTCGGGCGACGGACAAACGTACCGACACACACCACATCCAGTGCACGCGGACTCATTGACCGTGGGCCGGCCACGATCCACGTGGATCGCGTCGTCCACCGGACACTGTTCCGAACACGCGGTGCATGTCGTGCCCTGGTGGGCGAGACACGTCTGCGTCTTGATTCGGGCCGTCCCCATCAGTGGCGCCACGAGATCTGTGAGCACGCCGGGTTCACACGCCTCAATGCATGGACGATCCTCGCACATTCGGCACGGGGCTCGGTCGGCATCAATGATCGGCGTCCCGACGGCCGGGCCGAATCGCTCGGGCGCCCGTTGCAACGCATCCACCGGACACGCGGTGATGCACGCATCACAACGCGTGCAACCGTCGAGGAACGCCGGCTCACTGATTGCTCCCGGTGGCCGGAACAACGGAAGCGTGCGACGGGATCGATCGCGCGGGAGACCAGGGTCCGTCGCCACATCAGCCCCCGAAGTCGGGTACCGCATGATCATGCGACGCCCGGCCGCCGACGGCTCGCCAGGATTCGATCGCACGATCGAGGCGGACCGGCCGGCGTTCGATTCGCTCGATCGCGTACGCCTCGCCTCATCGGCATCGGCATGGCTCACAATCGCCGGATCCGCCGCATCGGCCCCATCGAACGCATCGGGCGTCCTGCCTGGCCGCGCGGACGCCCCACTCGACGGCGAGGGCGCCGGCACCGCAGCTCGCGGGGACACAGACTCATCATCCGCCAACCCTGGCAGAATCGCCGACAAAAATCGTCCAGCCAGAAGCTGGCGACGATTCATCTTGGATGATGACCCGTCACCACTCACGGCTGATTCAGAATGACGTCGACCAGTCCGACGGCCGGACCGTTCCCGCCACCCGCCATACCGTGCGGCGTTGGCGGCAAGTCCAGGAGCGACGTCCCGGCGTGGCACTGCTGACAATTCGTCCGCCACGGGTGACGGCTCTCGAGTCCATCCCATCCCGTCGCCCCGTGACACGCCAGACAATCATCGCGCATCCAGGTGGAATGCGGAATGACCGGCGGAGCCCCAATCCAGGCCCGCGCCCCGCCGACGGGAGCAGGCAGACCGACGAACTCGTTTGCCGACAACACGCCACCACTCAGGATGGCCGGCGCCGGTGGCGCGTGGCACTGGACACACTGGTCCAGGTACGGATGGGGAATCCGCCGAGCCGCCTTGTCTTCCAACACGAGTCCGGCCCGGTGGCAGGTCATGCACGAGTCGGCCCCGAGCGTGTCCACCGCATGGGGAATGACCGGCGGCGCCCCGTTGTACGCACGATTCGCTGCCCGCGCGGCGAGCGAGGCAAGCTTGGCGTCCGGATCGAGTGGCGGAATCGGGGTCGCTTCAGGATCCTCGCCGATCGATGCCGGCGGCGGAAAAAGATGGGCAACGGACTGCACTCGCTGGCTCGTGGGACCGAGCGGCTGCTCGCCGATCTCGGTGTACGTCATCGCCGGCAATACTGCACTGGACGCTGGAGCCCGCAGCACACGCTCGCCCGTCCCCGCCGCTTGTTCGAGCGCACTCGGATCGCTCTCGATCGACGTCGGCGAACCCGCGTCAATTCCGACCAGGAAGCCGATCAGGGCGAACGCGATCACCGCGGCCAGGATGATCTTGATGGGACCACTCGTCGGTCCGGTGCCCGCTTGACCGGCGCTGGCTTGACCGGCGCCGGCATGACCGGCACTGGCATGACCGGCACCGGCAAGACCATCACTGGCTCGGTCGGCATCAGGTTCTTGCATGGGAGCATTTGGCTGTGACATGGCGGGTCATCCAGAGCGCTTGCGCAGACGCGCTGCACACTTCTTGTAGTCAGGCTGCTTGGAGAACGGGTCGTGGGCCTCCAATGTCACGTTGTTGATGAGGCGCCCTTCGTCAAAGAACGGGACGAAGATCGTGCCGCGCGGCGGGCGCCCGCGCCCATCGAGCCAGACCGGCAACTCAACTTGACCGCGCCGCGACTCGACCACCACGATCTCACCGTTGCGAATATTCAACGCGGCGGCGTCATCCGGATGGACTTCCACGTACGCCCCAGGCATGGCCCGCGTGAGCTGCGGAATGCGTTTGGTCATGCTGCCGGTGTGCCAGTGCTCAAGCACGCGACCAGTGCCCAGCCACATCGGGTACTCGTCGTCCGGCATCTCCGGCGGCGGCGTGTATTCATGGAACCAAATCTGCGCCCGGTTGTCTTTCGACGTCGAGTGATAGAAACTGAACGCTTCGCCGTCGGGCACGAAGGGATCGTCGAAACCTGAGAATCGGAATCGCGTCTCGCGCCAAGATCCGTCATCCTGCTGCACGACCGGCCAACGCAATCCGCGCGAAGCCACGTACTCCTCGTACGGCGCAAGGTTCTTGTGCTTCATCCGCGTGAACTGTCGGTACTCCTCAAAGAGCTGCCGGTCAACGTTTTCTTCGTAGTAGCGATCCCACTCCCAAGCGGGGACCTCATTTCCCGCGTCATCGGTGATCTGGAAAATGAACGCATCGTCCACCGTCTTCATCCCCGGGTGCCCGAGCTCCATCAACCGATGGGCGACGGCGATCGTCATCCAACAGTCGTCGCGTGCCTCGCCGGGCGGATCAACCATCTTGAACCACTGTTGCGTGCGTCGCTCGGAGTTGCCGAAGATGCCGTTCTTTTCGACCCACATTGCGGCAGGAAGAATGAGATCGGCCAGCCGAGTGGTTGCCGTCGGATAGACATCGGAGACGATGAGGAACTTGTCTTCCAAGTCCGCCTTGCGATTGAAGAGGCGGTTGAGGTTCGGCAGGGTCTGACCGGGATTGGTGACCTGCACCCACATCGTGTCGATGTCGCCACCCTCGGCTCCCGGCGTGGTGAACTGCTCGAACATCTTGACCGTGTGGTACCCCGGCCGCGGATTGACCCGCCCGGCCGGCAATCGCCAGAAGCCTTCAGTTTGTTCTCGGTGGGCGGCATTGGCCACGACCCGCCCGCCAGGCAAAGCGTGGGCCAGCGTCCCCACTTCGCGCACCGTGCCGCACGCCGACGGCTGACCGGTCAAGCTGGTCGGCGCGTCGCCCGGCCGCCCGAAGTGGCCGCTGAGCAAGTGGACGCCGTGCACCAAAGAGTTGACCGCGGTGCCCATGGTGTGCTGATTCATGCCCATGCACCAAAGGCTCGTGATGCGGATGTCTCGGCGCCCGAACAGTGCCCCAAGCATGCGGATGTCATCCGCACTCAATCCCGAGAGCGCTGCCACATGCTCCGGCGTATACCGCGCGATGCGCTGCTTGAATATGTCAAAGTCGATCGCTTCTCCGAACAACGTCGGCTCGGATTCTTGCAAGGCCCGGAAGTTGCAATGCTGACTGACGAAAGACGTGTCCCACGTCTCGTTCTCGATCAATTGTTGCATGATGCCAAGAGCGATGGCCACATCACCGTGAGGCTGCATCATCAGAAAGTCGTCAGCCTGTTCGGTCGTCCGCGTGCGCCGAGTGCCGATGTCAATCAATCGCACCGTCTCGCCGCGTGATCTTCGATCAATGACTCGCGAGAACAGCACCGGGTGCATCTCTGCCGGGTTGTTCCCCCAGGTGATGACCACGTCACACGCATCCAAGTCGTCGTAACAACCGGCCGGCTCATCCACGCCGTACGTGGCCAGGAATCCCGTCACTGCCGACGCCATACAGAGCCGTGCGTTGGGGTCGATGTGGTTGTTCGAGAGCCCGCCCTTCATCAGCTTCTGGGCCGCGTATCCCTCGGGGATGGTCCACTGACCGGATCCATAGATCGCGAATCGATCGGGCGCGTCCATCACCCGCCGAGCGATCACGTCGATTGCTTCTTCCCATGAAATCGGCACGTGCTGGTCCCCACGGCGCAGCAACGGCTGGGTCAGCCGGTCCTCGCCGTACAGGATTGACCCAACGTGGTAGCCCTTGACGCACAAGAGCCCCTTGTTGACGTCGGCATGCTGGTCGCCGGCGATCGCCACGACCTTGCCGTCGGTCACGCCGACTTGCACATGGCATCCGGTGCCGCAAAATCGGCAAGGAGCCTTGTCCCATACCAACCCATCGTCGGCGTCCGCCCCCGTCGTCGGCTGCAGCACGGGGAGGGAAAGAGCCGACGAGTCGCGGTGCACCGCCGCGGTGGCCGCGGTCATCGCCGTCATCTTGAGAAACGCACGTCGATCGGCGGTCACGGGCATGGCACGGTTCCGTTTGCGGTTGCGGTTGCGGTTGCGGTTGTGGCTGTGGCTGTGGCTGCGGATGCAGGTGTGGCTGCAGGTGTGGTCGTCGATGCAGATGCGTGATCGATGGCGTCCGCGTCGCCAGCGTGTGTCGCGGCGCCGCACGTACTCGCCGATTCCCCGGGCGGCGTCTCGAGCGAAACGAACACGACATCGACGTGGTGCACGCCCGCCAAATCGTTGAGCCATCGCCAAACGTCGCGATTGTGATCCTCATCCGACGTCTCAAGGACGGCGGCGATCCGGTCGTCGACTCGTTCCCCGAGTTCAAAGGCCGGTTGATCGGCGATCGCGGCCAGGGCGGGCCCGGCCAAGGCCGGATCCGAGGCGAGTGTGAGCATCAATCCGCTGATCGGCACCGAGCACCTCCGGGAAAGCACGAATCCAGTGGGGATCGCTATTCCTGAATAGACGACCATTGAATCCGGTATTACACTCCGCGGATCCTACCGGGGCCTCGGACCGGGGGCAAGCCGCATCCGCGGGTCCGGGCGACATCGATTCAACGGGAGCCGGTCAACATGTTCTGGTCACGACGACTCGTGGTGGTCCTGCTGCTGGGTGGGACGGGATTGGGACTCGGCGTCGGCCTTGGTGCCGCCGCCAGTGACGCCGGAAACGGCGGCAGCGCATCGGAACCGGGGGCCCCGCCGCCGACCACCGAACGGACAAGCGACTCGAGCGTCGCGACCATGTACCCCGTGGTGATTCGTCGCCCGTCCGGCCCGCCCGTGATCGAAGTGGAACACGCCGACGGCACGACCGGCTCCGTCTCGTGCGGCGTGTGTCATACAACCCGCACGCCGGACCTGACCAATCGCACGCCGGCTGATCTCACGCTTTTCCACCAGGACATGGCGTTCGCCCACGGCGGGCTGTCGTGTTACAGCTGCCACCATCCGGACCAACCGAACGCGCTGCGCCTCGCGGATCAGACGGCGATTTCGTATCCCGACGTGATGACGCTCTGTTCGCAGTGTCACGGCACGCAAGCCCGTGACTACGCCCACGGTGCCCACGGCGGCATGACCGGGTACTGGGATCTGAGCCGCGGCCCGCGCGAACGAAACAACTGCACGAACTGCCACGATCCGCATCAGCCGGCGTTCCCTCAGATGACGCCGACGTTCAAGCCTCGCGACCGGTTCCTTACGCCCGACACCGCCGACCAGGAGTCGCCCCATGGCTGAATCCCACGAAACCGAAGAACGGACGATTCCCCTTCCCGTCCTTGGCCAGATGACGCGGCGAACGGCCCTCAAGGGCGCGGGCGCAACCCTCGGCGCCGCCGCATTCGTGGCCGCGATCTCGCCCCTGCGCCGCTTGGGCGACGAGATCACCGCCGACGAATTCATGCAGCAGCACTACAAGGAACTGAACGAGGACGATCGCCGTGACTTGCTGGCTCGCCTCGAGAAATCGACGGCCGACGAGTATGGAGCGAACGTCACCATCGGCGACCAGCGTCCCATCCCCGGCACCAAGTTCGTGTACGCGATCAACCTCAGCGTGTGCAATGGCAACGGCAAGTGCGTGGAAGCGTGCCACGAAGAAAACAACCACGATCGATCGACGAACCAGTCGTACATCCGTGTCCTGGAGATGCCGAAGGGCACGATGGATATGGAAGAAGGGTCGACAACGTATACCGGCACCGTGCCCGCCGACGACAAATTCTATCTGCCCGTGCAGTGCCAGCAGTGCGACGAGCCGCCGTGCGTTGATGTATGCCCGGTCGAAGCCACGTGGAAGGAAGAAGACGGCATCGTCGTGGTGGACTACGACTGGTGCATCGGCTGCCGCTACTGCGAAGCCGCCTGCCCGTACCACGCTCGCCGGTTCAACTGGAAGAAGCCAGAGATTCCGGCGGAAGAGATCAACCCCGACCAGGGGTATCTCAGCAATCGCATTCGCCCGGCGGGTGTCGTGGAAAAATGCCACTACTGCCTCCACCGCACCCGCGACGGCCGCATGCCGGCGTGCCTTGAAGCATGCCCGACCGGAGCGCGGGTGTTCGGCAACATCCTCGACGAAGAATCCGACGTCCGATGGATCCTCCAGAACAAGCGCGTCTACGTGCTCAAGGAAGAACTCGGCACGGAACCCTCCTTCTTCTACTACTTCGATTCGTGAATCACATGACGACCTCTTCGCCCCCACTCGTATCGCACCGCATCGGATACCCGAGGTTCATCGCCCGATCGCTGGTTCTGGCCACGGACGGATCCCTCGCGTTCTACACCTGGATGACCGTGCTCACCGCCGTCTTCCTGGTCGGCGTGAACGCGTGGGCGAACCAAGTTGTCGATGGAATGATCGTCACCAACATGACGGACCACGTCAGCTGGGGACTCTACATTGCGAACTTCACGTTCCTGGTCGGCGTGGCCGCCGGCGGCGTGATGATGGTGATCCCCGCGTACCTGTACCACGACCGGAAGATGCACGACGTCGTCATTCTCGGCGAGCTGCTCGCCGTTGCCACCATCGTCATGTGCTTGCTCTTCGTGACCGTCGACCTCGGACGTCCCGATCGGTTCTGGCACCTGATTCCAGGTCTCGGCCGATTCAACTTCCCCATGTCGATGCTGACCTGGGACGTCATCGCACTCAATGGCTACTTGCTGCTGAACCTGCACATCTGCGGGTACTTGTTGTATTCGCGCTTCCTTGGCCGGACTCCGAATCCGCGTTGGTACGTGCCGTTCGTCTTTCTGTCCATCGTGTGGGCGATCTCAATCCACACGGTGACCGCGTTCCTGTACTCCGGCCTGGGCGGGCGACCCTTCTGGAACTCCGCTCTGCTCGCGCCGCGATTTCTCGCGTCTGCATTCGTGGCCGGCCCCGCATTCATCATCATCACGATGTTTGTGCTGCGCCGGATCGCCCGCGTTCCGCTCCCCGACCAGCCGATCCACACGCTCGTGAAGATCGTCCGCGTGACCATCCTGATCAATTTGCTCATGGTTGCGTCGGAACTCTTCACCGAGTTCTACACCGGCGGCGCGCACACAAGCTCGGCCCGGTACTTGTTCTTTGGTCTGCACGGACACACCGGACTGGTTCCTTGGATCTGGACCGCCCTGGCCCTGAACGTTCTGGCCGCGGTGCTGTTTCTCATGCCCGCCGCCCTGACCCGGACCTGGGTCCTTCTGATCGCGTGTGCCGCGGCGTTCGTCGGCGTCTGGATTGAGAAGGGCATGGGACTCATCATCCCCGGGTTTATCCCGAGCACCTTGCATGAGATCGTCGAGTACTCGCCGAGCTTGACCGAGTGGAAGGTCAGTGCCGGAATCACCGCCCTCGGCCTGATGATCTACACTCTGGCCCTCAAGATCGCCATCCCGATCATGTCCAACCGGGTGGGCCTGTACGTCAAGACCGTGCCGCCGACCGAGAACGAGACGAGTACCGAATGAGAACGAGTGCGACGAAGACCGCCATCGGCGCACTTGGCCTCCTGGCCAGGTCGTACGAAGACGGCATTCGTCGCGTACCGGCCAAGTCGATGGCCGAGTCACTCGATCTCCCGCAGCCATTTCTTTCAAAGGTATTGACGACGCTGGTTCAAGCCGGCTTCGTGGACAGCACACGCGGGCCCGGTGGCGGATTCGCGTTACAACGACATCCGTCGGAGATCACGCTCGCGGACGTGGTCATGCAGTTCGAACGCGAGTCCGAGTTCACCGAATGCCCCGTCGGTGGCGGCCAGTGCGGGGATCGAACCCCTTGCCCGCTGCATGAGCATTTCGAGGAAGCACGCCAAGCCCTCGACCGAGCTCTGCAAACGACAACGTTCGCGGCATTCCTCAAGCACGACGGGTGAGTCCGACGCTCGATGGGAGCTCTTGCACGTCGACGGCGCCCCGGACGCTCGCGAGATCATCAAGGCCGACGAGATCGTGGCCGAACTGGCCAAGATCCACGCTTGGATGCCCACCGACGCCCCGGTGAAGGGGACGACCGTCCGCACGAAGAGTTCGAGTTTCAAAGAACAGTTCACGCTGAGCGGCCCCGATACGAGTCGGCGAATCGGAGCACGGCTGTACGGGCTCATCTCGTGGATCGGGATGGGCCTCGCTGGCCTCGTGATCGTTTGGCGGGCGGTCGAGTTCACCCGCCGCCGGCGATTCACCGCTGACCAGTGCCAGGGCTGCGGCGACCCACTCGGCGAGGCCGGAGCCTGCTCGGAGTGCGACCGGCGGATCCCGGCCACGCCCACCGGCTGACGGTCACCGGGGCGGGACTCCCCTTTTTCTGGGTGGTCCGGGCGCTTCGGGCCCGAGACCGGCCTTGACCAAGTCGCCCCACGTTCGAACTCGGTAGGACCGAGCACTGACCGCCGGCCACGGTTCCTGAATCGACCATCCCAACCCCGCTGGAATCAGGCACCTCCCATCCACTACACTCGGACGCGATACGCCGCGTTGCCGCCTCGGGGAGGGCTTGAGCCGTGCGCCGGCGACGGGGAAAGGAATGACATGCTGGGATCGCGCCTTGACCGGGCGGCCACCGCGGCCGCGCTTCTGTCCATTGGCCTGACGTCACTGGCCGCCGCCGACGACCGCTGGTTCGTCGCCCCATTGATCGGCGACTGGTCGATCACGTCAAGCTGGTCGGACTCCATCGGCGGACCAGGCGGCGCGTCCGTCCCGGGCCTCGGCGATGTCGCGAGGTTGCGGACCATCTTCGCGACCGACGCGCCGATCTGCCTGTTCCCCGCCGGCTCGCCGACCACGCCAATCCTCACGCGCATCGAACTCACCGGCCCGGGCACCGCGCAGCTGGCCCAAGGCGGCGGCACCATGCGGGCGGAGTTCGTGGACGTGGCAACGAACGGTGGCGGAACCTACACCCTCAACGGCGGCACGCTGCTTCCATCAACCCTCCTTCGCGTCGGTTCCAACATTGGCTCGAACGGCCTCTTTGACATGAGCGGCGGCACGCTCTCGTCGCCACTGGCATACATCGGCCAAGCCGGCGACGGGAGATTCGAGTGCTCCGGCGGGACGGCGACGATTGATCAGGTGTTCATCGGCCGGGGAGCAGGATCCGAAGGAACGTGGGCGGCCGACGGTGGAACGCTCATCGCCCAGAAACTGAGCGTCGGCTTCCTCGGGTTCGGCGTCTGGGACCAGGACGCTGGCGACACGATGGCAATGGACTTCTACGTCGGAGAGCTGCCCGCCGGCGACGGCGTCGCTCGGCTCGACGGCGGCACGCTCGTGATCACGAGCGGTGCCATCGGATCCTCAGGCACCGGCGGCATGACGGTCAGCGGCGGCACGCTCACCGCCGCGAGCCTGGCCGTGGGCGGGCCGCAGACCGCAGGCAACGGATCGCTGGTCCTTGAAGGCGGCACCGTGACGACCGAGACGTTGTTGATCGGCACCGACTCCGACCAGGGATCCGGCACCGTCCGGGTGAGCCCCGGCGGCGATCTTGATGCCGAAGTCGCGCGCGTGGATGCTTCAGGTTCGCTGGTCGTTGACGCTGGCGGCACCGTCGACGGCACGTCGCTCCGGTCCGACGGCTCGCTCGCGATCGCGGGACGCGTGGAGATGAGCCTGGACGCCGAGATCTTTGGCACCGCCGTGATCGAGTCGGGCGGCCGTCTGGCCGCGACCACGATGACGATCTTCTCGACCGCCGACGTGCTGCTCGACGGCGGCAACCTCACCGGGCCCGGCAGCGCTCCCTTCATCCAGATCGGCACCCTCGTCAACGAAGGACGGCTCGAACTGTCGGAGGCGGGAGTCCTGATGGATGTTGTGCACCTGGGCGAAATGGACTTCGGATCCCCGTCGGCCGAGATTGCTGGCGGACTCGATGTCGACGCGCTCCTGACCATCCCCTCCGGCGTCACACTCACGGTTGGTGCGGGATCGGCCGAGAAGCAAGGCGTGGTGAACAACGACGTCCTCCTCGTGGACGGCGAGCTCCGCAGCCCGCAGGGCGGCGTGGAGAATCGCAGCGTGATCGAGGGCTTTGGCCGCATTGAAGGCGGACTGTTCGATGTGCCCGGCGACACCAGTGCCGTCCGCCCCGGTCGCAGCGCGATCGCCGCAACGATGGAGATCGCCGGCGGACTGGCGCTTCGATCCTCCACATTCCTGAACCTCGACCTTGGCGGCACGGCGAGCGGGGCGTCTGACCGGCTCGCGTGCTCGGGAACGGGCGACGTCCAGATGGAAGCGCGGGTCCTGTTGCAACTGATCGATGGATACATTCCGAGCGCCGGCGACGCGATCCGTGTCCTCAGCTGGCCGCTCGGCACGCCCACCACGATTGATCCAACCCAGATCGTCTTCCTCGGTGATCTGCCCGCCGGCCTCGCTCCCGCGATCGTCGAACTCCCGACCGGCATGGACGTGCGCTTCGTCGAGGCGAGCCTCTGCCCCGCCGACGTGACCGGCAACGGCACCGTGGATTTCGCGGACCTGCTGGCTCTGCTGTCGGCCTTCGGGCAGTGCGCCCTGTGCCCGGGCGACATCGACCTCAACGGCTCCGTCGACTTCGGCGACGTCCTGGCCGTGTTGTCGGCCTGGGGGCCGTGCCCGAGTTGATCCACGGCCACGGGCACGGCCGCGGCCACTCGCTGAGCCGCCCGCCCCCCGCCGTTCGTTGACAGTCCACGGGGGCGGTCCTAACTTCGCCTCCGTGGATCAGCAACAACACATTCTCGTGCTCGGCCCGCACACCGATGATGGTGAGCTTGGCTGCGGCGGACTGATGGCCAAGCGCGTCGAAATGGGGCACCGCGTCACGTACGCCGTGTTTTCCAGCTGCCGACGCTCGGTCCCGGAAGGCCATGACGACCAGGTCCTGGTGCGCGAAGTCCGCGAGGCCTCGCGCATCCTGGGCCTCGACCCGGACCGCGACCTGATCCTCTTTGACTACGACGTCCGGACGTTCCCGGCCCACCGCCAGGAAATCCTGGAGGATCTGATCAAGCTGCGGTCGGAGCTCAAGCCCGATCTGGTGATC
This sequence comes from Phycisphaerales bacterium, assembly GCA_045106735.1. Lineage (GTDB taxonomy): Bacteria > Planctomycetota > Phycisphaerae > Phycisphaerales > SM1A02 > JBGCEZ01. The sequence goes on from JBGCEZ010000017.1 coordinate 32,363, forward strand.
TGCCCCAGCCGCAACGACGTCCACCAGGACCACGCCACGATCTGCAACGAGGCGATCCGGGCGTTCAAGAAGCAGTCGATCCTCTGCTACGAAGAGCCTTGGAACAACGTCACGTTCTCCACCAACGTCTTCGAGAAGCTCGAGTCGCAGCACTTGGACACGAAGATGAAGGCCCTGGGGGCGTACGAATCGCAGCGCCATCGCACGTACTTCCAGGAGGAAGTCATGCGGTCACTGGCCATCACCCGCGGGGCGCAGCTCGAAGGCGGTTACGCCGAGGCATTTGAGGTCGTCCGCTGGATGCTTTGAGGCCGCGGCGGTAGGCTCCGCTCCGACCGGCCCGAGGCATCCGCCCAAAGCAAATTGGCCCCGCCGGCCCAAGGAAGCCGCCCGTGGCCACCGCTGCCCCCTCCCCCCCAATCGAATCCGCCACGCCCGCCTGGTCATGGCCACGCCGCATCCTCGTCATGCTGTGGATTGCCGTCCGCCTCGTAGTCCTGATTCTGCTCGGCGCTGCCGGACAGAAGTTCTTCTACGAGGGGTTCTGAGGCGGCGATGGACATCCTCTCCGTTCAATTCTGGGGCTTTGTGCTCGCGGCCTGGCTGGCCATCGTCATTTTCGACGGCCCCCGCAGCCGCCGGCTGATCCTGCTCGCGGCCAGCGCGGTCTTCCTCACCACCCTGCTCGGCGGCGACGGCGTGCGGATGCTGGCCGCCCGGCTTGGCGCACTCGCCGGCTTCATCGGCCTCGGCCTGCTTGGCCTGCCCGCCGGACGGGCGGGGGCCCGCGACACCGCCGCCGGTCGCTGGAGCTTCCGCGCGTGGTTCTTGGTGTACCTGGCGGCCTACGTCGTCCTCACCAAGCCCGAAGCACTGCCGCTCGATGATGGCGCCGCCCTGACCCAGTTCGTGGTCCAGCTCGTCGGCCTGTCGTACATCCTGTTGCGACAACTCCATGTCGCCCTCGACCTGCGCAATGGCCTGACGTACGCGATCCGTCCGCTCGATGCGATCTTGCATTTGGTGTGCTTCAACGGACTGCTCGCGGGCCCCGTCCAACGCTATCCCGAATTCTCCGCCGGCCTGGATCAGCTCCAGCCGGCCCGAACAATGGACGAGATCCTGCCGGCCCTGAGCCGGATCATGACCGGACTGATCAAGAAGTTCGTGCTTGCGGCCATCATTTGGGAAGCGATCGACTCACCGCGCAGCGGCGTCGGCCCGATGAAGGATCCCAAGGATTTCCTGATCGCGTTCCATTTGTTCGCCGTCTGGGAGTATCTGGAGTTCTCCGGGTACATGGACATGATGATCGGCATCGGCCGATTGCTCGGGATCCACACCCCGGAGAATTTCCGGCGCCCGTACCTCGCCCGAAACACCATCGACTTCTGGACCCGCTGGCACATCACGCTGGCGACCTGGATCCGCGACTACCTGTTCACGCCGCTTTCGATTCGGCTGGGACGCGTGACCGGTGGACGCATGTTGCTCGTAGGCTTTGTGGCGTACCTCGCGGCCTTCATCGTTGTTGGCCTCTGGCACGAGATCGGCTGGGGCTTCTTTCTCTGGGGCGCCTCACAGGGACTCGCCCTCGGCGTCGTCAAGGTCTACGACGGGCAACTTCGCCGCTGGTTTGGGCGGAAGGGCCACCAGCGTTACATGAAAAGCCGGATCATCCGCGTCATCACGACCGTGTTGACGATCGAGTATTTTGTGCTCAGCGTCGGCATCGTGCTGCTGACGATCTGGGACCGGCTCGATCACCTCATCCTGATCGGCGACTGGTTCGCATCGACCGGTTGACCCCGGCGGGAACATGGAAAGCCGATGGCCCACGAATACGTGATCGATCTCGGCATGTCGGTGCCGTCGGAGTTTGCCGCCGACGTCGAGGATCGGCTGGCCTACGCCCACCGCGACATTGAACGCATCGACGTCGTCGTCGCCGATCGGCGCCACGTGCGCGTGACCGCCACCGCGGAACTCGATATCAGTTGGCTTCAACCGGTGCTCGCGACGAATGCGGCCGAGATGCTCAAGGCGAGCCACGAGGGCACGCGCATCGTGCTGCACGATCGCCGCGACGCCCGGCCCGCTCCCACGGCCAGTGCGTTTCCCGAACTCGTGGCTCGCGGCTGGGTCCGACCGACGTCCCACGGCAGCTTCGCCCTGCTCGGGCCGGCCTTGCGGCTGCGCCGCGCACTCGACGCCATCTTCCGCACCATCAGCCTCGACATGGGCGCCGAAGAAGTCGAACTCGGCTCGCTCATGGAGATGGACACGCTCCGGCGGGCCGGGCACTTCAACGCGTCTCCGCAACACATCACGCTGCCCAGCCATCTCAGCGAAGACCTTGAGTACTTGAAACACGTCGCGGACGTCGCGCGACAAGAAGACGTCGACATCGAACCGACGTGCGCCGGCCACCTCGAGACCCAGGGCGCGGTGCTGGCTCCGGCGGTGTGTTACAACTGCTATCACTTGCTGCGCGGCCAATCGATCGAAGGTACGCGGACCTTCGCCGCAGCCAATACCTGCTATCGGTACGAGTCGGGGCGCATGGACTCACTCGCCCGGCTGTGGGCGTTCACGATGCGAGAGGCGATCTTCGTCGGCCCGCCCGAGGGCGTGAAGGCGCAGCGAGCCGACGCATTGGCCCGGATGTGGGATTTGACCGAACGGTGGAACCTGCACGCGTGGGTCGAGAATGCGAATGACCCGTTCTTCATCGGCGAATTCGATTCCCGGGCCGCCTTCCAGCGCGGACGCGAAATGAAGTACGAGCTGCGACTGAGCGTGGCCGGCGACTTTGCCGTGGCCGCCACGTCGTTCAATCTGCACAGCGCGACGTTCGGGCGCAGCTTCGACATGCGGCGCGCGGACAACGGTCGCCCAGCGTGCAGCGCCTGCTGCGCGTGGGGAGAAGAGCGCTGGGTTCTCGCCCTGTTCAGCCAGTTCGGATACGATCCGGCGTCGTGGCCGGATGAGCTTCGGCCGGCGGTGTGGGGCGACTGAACGGGCACCGGCCCGCACGTTTCTCGAGCGTTTCACGAACTGCAAGAGGCACGCGATCGCGCCCCAATTTCGAATCGCCGACGACCAGTCGGCGAGCAGTGCGCGAGCAGGCTGAGCGCCGCCCGCGGGCAAGCTGGAGCAGTTCGCGATCAACCCGCAAAGACAAGGATCCCCGGCGGTGCAACTGGAAGACTTCATCAGCGAGGTGGACGGACTCGTCCGCGAGGTGGGCGGCATCGACGCCGACGACGCCGAATTGACGCCCGACGCCGAACTCATGGACGAAGGTTTCGTTGACTCCCTCGGCCTGGTGAATGTCTTGTTGCGGTTGGAGAAGAAGTACGGCGTCCGGTTCACCGACGCGGATGCTGCCGCCGGCAACCTCTCGACGATCCGGACGGTTGCCTCGTTGGCCGCGGAGCGCACGGCCTCGGCCCCGGCGGCGACGGAATCCTCGGCCGCATCCGCCGCCGAATCCGCAGGATGAGCCATCCCGCCTCGTCACTCGTGCGATCGACGGGCGCCGCCGGCTCCATGCTGTTCGTGCTGGCCGGGATCGCGGCCATGGCGTTTGGCCTGTACCGCGGGGCCGAGGCGATCATGGACGCCAACCCCGAGTGGTACCGCCACCCGGCCCGCTGGTCGAATCATGCCAACTCGATCTGGATCGAGCGCGACCTCGCCGAACGCACCGGCCCCGCCATCCTCATTGCCGGCAGCAGCACCACCCGGACGGCATTCGACGGCGAGATCTTCCGCGAGATCCTCAGCGAAACGTCGAACCTCCCGGCCGACACGGTCATCGACAACCTGAGCAACTCGGCCACCGACTCCGCTGGCATTCTGCACTGGCTGCTCTGGCTGGAGAAGCACTCCCCGGATGCCTTGCCGGACGTCCTTGTCCACGGCATCGAGCCGACCGAACTCCAGGGGGCCGAGCGTTACCTGGCCATGCGGAGTCACCTGACGCGGTACTTCGCGGATCCGCACATCTCGGGGGGCACCGATGTCTTCCGAACGTCTTGGAGCGAAGCGCGTTTCAGCGACCAGAGCATCGCCAACGCCCGTTTCCCGCTGCATGCCCGCCGCACACTGCTCCGAGGCATGCTCATCGGCCGCGTGGTCTGGCCATTTTTTGATCGCGGGTGGATCCACCGGCGATGGCTGAGTCGTTGGACGTTGCGCCCGTACACCTGGGACCACTTCCGGGTCGTCCGCCCGAGTGACGACGCACGGCGCAAGCAAGGCCTCGACAAGCTCGAAGCCCGCGGCGAGTTCGACGCGGCGCACTATCCGTACGAAGAGGTCGATCTTGATGGCGACGGCCGGGTCGAAGCCGATCCGGACGTGAATCCCCAGGCATTGGCCGTTCGGCGCATTGCCGAGTTCTGCGAACGGCGCGGCATCGTCCACTTGGCCGTCGTGGTGCCGCTGGTGCCAGAAATGCCGCGCGATCGAATCGCACCGGAACTTTGGGCCCAGTGGGACCGAATGATTCGCACCGCGGTCGACGGAACCCAGACGCGCGTGCTGTGGGCCTGGACGCTGCTGGAAGGCCCGGACTTCTTCGACTCGCTGCACATCGCCCCTACTGGCCGCGGCGTCACCAGCCGCGCGGCCGTCGCAGCCCTCCGCGATGAGTTTGAGCTCCGCGGCATCGACGGGTCGTATCGACGGCCGGAGGCAGGCGTGGGCCAGACGGCGGGCGAGATGGCAGGCCAACCGTCCCCCCAAGCAGCGGCCAGAAAGCTGCTGCCCCGCCGGCACATCGTCTTGGAACTCGCCGATCGCGCGACCTACTTCGTGCCCGCCGACGCCGATCGATCCCGAAAGGATGAGCGATGACCCCCGCGACGCGTCCCGCCCCGGCGGAAATCGACTGGCCGCGGCTCTATGGCCACGCCCTGACGTACGTCGAGCAGTGTTGGGAGAAGTACGAGTGCGGCTCGTATTGCTGCTGCACGAACCACGAAGACTTCACCTTCCGCTTCATTCAATCCGGCCAGGCATGGCTGCCGTTGCTGCCGATGGAGAAGACGTACCTCGAGTCCATCGACAAGCTTCAGGACGACGGACCGGGGCACATGCGCCGGTACGCGATCGAGTTTTCGCCTGGCCGCGAAGCCGCGATCTACATGATGCGTTGCCGGAACGCCGGGAACTGCCGGCACTGTGAACATCGGCCGCTCATTTGCCGCATCTATCCGTACTTCCCCGTCCCAAGTCCCGGCGGTGACATCGAACGGCTCATGCCATCGAGCATCTTCGACGTGGCGATGCACCTGAAGGAACAGGCCATCGGCTGCCCGATTCTGGCCGAACCGCGCCCGGATCTCGAGCAACAGGTGTTGGAGCGATATGGCGTGCTCTTTGAGCACCCGCACATCATCTTCGGCTTTCGGGCCGCGGCGACCATGATGGACGTCATGGTCGAACATCTCCGGCGCGACCACGGCGAGATCTTGCGGGCCGAGACCGGCGAGTTCTGGAGCCAGTGGGAGATGCTCTTTCTCACCGGTGCGCTGTTTCCCAAGGATGTCCTCGCCGCGCGGATCCGCGCGGACTACGAGGCGGTTGCCGCCGTTTGGGGCGACTTTGCGACGGACGTAGACGAATGAGCCAGCCCGCCAACGGCCCATCGGCCGGCCGAGGAGCCGGCTGGCTCTTCTTGCTCATCATTTTCTGCTCCGGCTGGTCAGCCCTGACCTACCAGATCGCGTGGGAACGCATTCTGGTCGTGAACTTCGGCGTGGACTTCCATTCGGTCAGCGCCATCACGGCGGCATTTCTGACCGGACTGGGGATTGGGGCCCTCGTCGTCGGCAAGATCGCCGACCGCACCCCTCGACCGCTGTTGCTCTACGGCTGGATCGAGATCGCGATCGCCCTGACCGGGTTCGCGTCACTGTTCGTGCTGCCCGCGCTCTACCCCGTGGCGACGCACCTGCAGCGCACCGTTGACTCGCCCGCCCTCTACTTCGTGCTGAACTTCCTGTTGGTGCTGGCCGTGATGTTGCCGCCGACGGTCCTCATGGGCGGCACGCTTCCGGTCATGGTGCGCCACGTCGTCGCCCGACTCGGCCCCGGCCGCACGATCGGCCGCTTGTACGGCATCAACACGATGGGTTCGGTGCTCGGCTGCATCGCCGCCCCGTTCGTCACCATCAGCCTGCTGGGGATCTCCGGGGCGATCGTGTTCGCCGCGGCGTTCAACCTGATCGTTGGCATTGTCGCGGTGCTGGTGGGACGCCGGGCCGTGGTCGGGACCGAAGCGCACACGACGGTGGAACCGGCCGCGTCCGCCGCGGTGAACGACGCGAGCGCGGAGGGCGCGCCGGGCACGGCGAACACCGCCAACCCAGCCAACCCAGCAAACGTCTCACATCCGCCAACCGCTGGCGTCCGCTGGCTGCTTGGGCTGTACCTCGTGGCCAGCTTCGTCGCCGTGGCGTGGCAGATCGTCTGGTACCGCGTCTTCAGCCTGCAGTGGCAGAACTCCACCGGCGGGTTCGCCGTCATGCTGAGTTGGTACCTGCTCGGCATCGCCCTGGCCGGGGTGGTCTACGCTCGACTGTCGGGCCGCATCCGATTCGGCGTGCGCTTCTTCGCCAGCCTGCAGTTGTTGGCCGCCGGGCTGTCACTGTTCGGCCTCTGGTTCTTCAGCCAGTTCGGCCGCCGGCTCTGGCACGGCAGCGAAGAGTCGCTGCTCATCGTGCACCAACGGCTCTACCCGGACGCCGCGGAGATCGGGCGCCGCGTCGAAGACACCAGCCTTTCGGCCCTGGCCAGTGCGATCGCGAGCCTTTCGCTGATCGACTTCCTCATGATCACGCTGCCGATGATCATGCAGGGGATGACCTTTCCGCTCGTGGCCACACTCGTGGTCCGGCGCCGCGGCCAGACCGGAGCGTCCGTCGGCCGCGTCTACGTCATCAGCATCATTGGATCGTTCGTCGGAGCGTTCGCCGGCGGGCATCTGCTGATCCCGTATCTGGGCCTGCGGATCGCGATCATCGTTCTCGTGGGCTTGAGCACCACGATCGGACTGCTCGCATGGTGGCGGGCGACGCGCATGCCAGCGACGACCGACGACGCGGCGGCCGAGCATGCGGCGAATGAGCATGCGGCGGCGTCACCCAGGGCCAGACTCGCTGCCACCCCCGGACCAATCGAGCGATGGCTGCCGCGCGTCGCTGCGGCGAGCGCGTTCGCGGGCATCGCGTGGATCGTCCTGCTCCCGGTCTCGCAGTTCCGGGCGAGCATCATGGCCTACGGATCGGTGATCGACGCCGAAGAAGGCATCACCGGCGCGGCGATCGTCGTCGGCAACGATGACTACACCGCGGTCCAGATCAATGGCCAGACGCAAGGGGCGATCTGGCCATTCCGACTGAGCCGAGACGACGCCAAGGCCTCCCTGGCCGTGAACCTGCACCCCGATCCGGAACGCGTGATGCTCGTCGGGCTCGGGAACGGCCGCACGTTGGCGGCGTTCGAGCGGTACGCGGAAATTGATCGCATCGATGTGGTCGAGATCTCGCGCGAACTGCCGATTCTGCTCGGCCGCATCGGCGAGATCGACCGCGCGGCGTGGCTCAAACGCGCCCTCGAGAGTCCCAAGACCAACATCATTCCTGACGATGGGCGCATGTTTCTCAACCGCACGGACGAGCGGTACGACATCATCGCCACCGCCGCGATTTTCAGCCACAACGCCTACGGCGGATACCTTTACTCACGCGAATTCCTGGAAGTCGTCCGCGACTCACTGACCGAAGACGGTATCTTCGTGATGCTCAATGACGCCCTCGTGCCCACGATGCGGTTCACGTTGATTCAGACGTTCAAGGAAGTCTTTCCGCACTTCGTGCTCGACACGGGAAACTATCTCTACGGCTCCATGCGACCGCTCGAATTCGATCGCGATCGGGTGACGGAGAGCTGGAATCAGAATCGCCAATGGCTTGCAGCCACGGATTCCGAAGCGAGCCAGGGACGGGTCAACCTCGCCGAGTTCGGTGCGACCCTGAACCGTGTCCGCTCCAACGAACATGCGTTCGCCGACGTCACCGGCTTTGACATCAACACCGATCTTCGCCCGTGGACCGAATTCTGGCTGATGCGTTTCGACCCCCGCGCGAACGCCATGCCCTCTCCGCAGTCGCGTCGTTCTCTGGCCTGGTCGATGTCCGCGGTTTCGACGGAAACCTTGGAGCCGGTGCGGATCGGTGAGATGGATCTCACGCCCGCCGCCCTGCACCGCGACCGATTCGGAAAGCCGAATTTCAGCGTGACCGACGGCGCGAACGGATCGATCCAAGTCTCCGTGACCGATCGCACGAACCTCAAACTGCACACCGGCGTCACGCGGCTGACCCAGCCGCCAGGCTCGCGCGACGGACGCACCGACCCCGGACCGATCACCCTCGCCGCGAACCGCGAGTACGCGGTGGTGGTGCGCGGGCGAGGCGAGGGCGTGTTGCAGGTGCAGGTGCGGCGATGGAACCCTGAGGCCAAGGATGGGGCCGGGAACTGGGACTTCGCCGTCCAACGGCGGGTCGGCCTGAGCGGCGGCGAACCGGCGGTGGTGACCTTCACCGGAGCCGGCGAGGCGGCCTACCGCGTGGTGCTGGGCTTCACCGACCCGGGGGATTGGATGATCGACGCGGTCGAGCTCCTGGCCGTCCCGGACACGGGCGACGAACCGGCGACCGTGCCCGGCGCCCCTGCCCTTGCCCCTGCCCCCGCCCGCACCCCCACTGCCGCTCCCGCCTCGGCCCCCGATGCCTCCGCGGGCCAGGACGGACGCGGATGAGCGGCAGCACGCGGGTGGCCCGCGGTGGTCTGCGGCGCGTGGTCGACGCGATCGCGGGAGCCGTGTCGGGCTTGCCGGCGTCACTGGGCCGCCGCCCCCGCGATCTGCAACTCGAATGCACACCGTTTGTGAACGCCCTCGGACCGAAGCAGGAAGTCTTCCGCCTGGCCGACGCGCGCGATGACCTGGTGGCCCTGGCCGACGCCGCGGCGCCGGTGGATCTGTCGAGTCACCAGACCGTCTCCCATCTGGACGCGCGCGGAACATGGATCACGCCGGACCTGGGTGATGGCATGCAAGCCCTCGGACCCTTGATCGAACGAGACGGCCCGTCCGGGATCCTGATGCAGCCGATTCACCGGCCACAGGTGTACTGGCGTCAGTTCGTCGGCCTTGATGCGTTGCCCCACATCGACGTGCACGGAGCCGACGCCGTCGACGTCGAGGTGACCTGGGAACTGCTCAGCGACGCTCCGCCGGCTGAGCTGGCCTGGTCCGGCATCCGGCCATTTCGGGTCGTCGCCCACTGGCGCCGACCGAGGCCGGGGACGGGGGCGGGGGCCGGGGCAGCAGCAGGGGCAGGGGCGGCCGCAACGGGCACGCCGGCCGCCACACCAACCGCCAGACGGGCGTCCCGAACCGCGGCCAGCTCGACAACCCGATCGGCCGTCGCCAGCAGCGGAAGCCGAAACAAGAGCAGGAGCAACCACCCCGGCGCACCACCGGTCCCGCTCGCGGCCGCGGCCCCGCCCACGATCACAAAGATCTTCGGTGTCCCGGCTGGCCGCGTCGTCGTTGAAGCGATCGACGCGATCCCGGTCCCGGAAGGCGCTTCCGTCCTGGTGCTGGACCTGCAGATTCCCGCGTCGGAAGCGATTCGCATCGTGGATGTGCGGATCGCGACCCGGCGGGCCGAACCAATTCGGCCCCGTTCGGCCTCGGTCTCGCCTCCCCCGGGGTCAGCCCCGAACGTCTGCAATCTTCCGGCGATTGACCCGGCTCCAGATGCTGCCGGCTCCATCCTTGAACGCGGCGTTGCCGTCGACATTCGTGGCGACATCGCCCGCGTCCAAACCGCCACCGCCGATCACGAATGGCGCGAGTTTCCCGGCCCGGATGGCCGCCCCAAAATCGGCAGAGGACCTGGCACCACACCGAACGCACGGCCCGGCCCAGGCCCAGGCCCCAGTGCGGGCCATCTGATGCACGCGTTTCAGCCGCACCTTGTGGCCATCACCGGCCGCAACGGAGCCGTTCAGATCCTGCGCATTGGCGGGGCAGAGGCCGTGACCGTCCACCACACCACCGACGGCGTGCATGTCCGCGCGTTCGATCACCATCCGGGCGAGCGGGCCATGCGGACGGTCGGCGAGCACGACGATCGCGGGGTCCGGCGTCATCGCAACCGAGCCCTCGCCCCGTGGCTTCCGGCCCATGACATCCGCGTCGACCTGACCCCGGCCGCCTCAGGCCACGGCGCCATCCCCGCCGCCGCCTGGACCCCGGATGCCCGGCTCGCGTCCCTTGTGTGGACCGAACACGCCGACAAGCAATCGGCGGCCCGCGACCGCACCGTCATGTACGGCGGCCCCGACGCGACCATTGCGGACGGACGCGGCGTGCTGGGCCGCGGGATTCCCGTCACCAAAAGCGTGTTCGCCATCCGGCGGTCGAAGGGCGATCCCGCCGATCCGGACGCGATCTTTTCGCCGACGTCCACGCTGGAGGACCCCGCGTTCGCCAGCCTTTTGGCCACGTACGCCCGAGACCGCGCCCCTCTGGAACTCGGACTGCATACGCCGAGTGAATGGAACGACGGACCGGAGGAGATCGCCCGCGGCATGGCCCTGGCCGAACGCTTCGGATGCCGCGTGTGGATCGACCACGCCAACGACGAAAATCTGGAGGATCTCAACCGGCTCGGCGCCGACCCCGGGCACGAGCAGTACATGCTGCCCGACCTGCAGCGCCGCGGGTACCGATTCGCGTGGAGTTACACCGACTTCCCGGGACCCCAGCTCGGCAATTTGGCCGACGACCGTCCGTCGAACACGCTGTTCTGGCTGCCATCGGTCAACCAGGATCCGTCCAATCCGTGGCGGCTGTGGTTCTTTGGCACGCGCCGAATTCCGCTCCAGCCCGGCCGGTTCTCCGATGCGGCCATCGCCGGCTTGCTGCGCGAGCGATCCGCATCGCTGGTGCACTGCTACTTCAGCCACGCCACGCATGGACACTTCGAGGTGGACGATGCCGGCCGTCCCACCGGCATCGCCCCGTGGTTCGACGAGGACCTGGCTCGGCTCGCCGCATCGCGTGACGCGGGCGATCTGCACCTGGCCACTCTGGGAGACTGGGCCGACCATGTGCTCGCGGTGCGGCAGGTGCGGATCCAAACCGCGCCGGACGGCGCCATCGACATCGACAACCGCAGCGGCGAGGCCATTCCGGGGTTCACGCTGGCCTTGCTTGCGTCGCCGGCTGCGACGTGGGGGGCAGACGAGGCAGACGAGGCGGACGAGGCCGACGAGACATCGCCAGACCCGGACGAAGCTGCGCGACGGTTTGACGTCGATGGCATCGAACCGACGCGCGTGCGGATGGCCGGCGGAACGCAGTACGTCGCCTGGGATTTGGCGCCAGGCCGTACACGGCTTGGCGTGCGGCTTCGGAATTCGGGAGGAGCGGCGGGCACGGCAACGGCGACGGCGAGGACTACGGACCCGCCGAGTGATCGTGCGAAACGTCACGCCGACTGACCCGGCGCTCCGCCTGCGGGTACCGATGCAGCACTTCAATCTCACCGTCATCACGACCGATGGCGATGAACGCCCCGTCGGCCGACGCGGCGAGCGCGGTCACCGGCTGCTCGTACAACATCAAGGTCGCCTCCGGCTCGACGTCGCCCGGCCGAAGCAGATGCAAGAGGTTGTCACCCTCCACGACGACCAATCGCCAGTCGTCGGGATCCGCTGGCGTCCCGGGAATCGCCGCGATGTGGCGGACCCGCTCGGACATTCGCAGCAGCACATCCACCAGAGCACCATTAGCCGCGTCGATGATCACCACCGAACCGGCCCGCGCGGCCATGGCCACGCACTCCGGAGGGTGCGGGCCCCGTCCCGCAACGGGATCCGGACCGGCCGACGGATCGGGTTTCAGCGGCCACGGACGCGGAAGTGGCAGCACCCGGGTGACGGGATGGCTGGGTAAGTCGAGAGCCCAGCGCGGGAGGAGATCACTCGCGCCCAGTCGGGCGACGCGGCCGCGGGTGCCGCCCACCGCTTGCCCGGCGACCAGCACATCGCCGCCGGCAAGCCCGGCCAGGACCGGAGATTCGATCATGGCGCTGAACCGAGCGCGCTGCTCAACCTCGCCAGTGGCCACGGCCACGCGGACGATGTCGCCACGTTCGGTGACGGCGACCGCGTGCGCGCCCGATGGCATCACCGCAACGGCGAGCACCGGGCCGCCAAGATCGACGGACCACTGGACCGTGGGCGCGGATCCGCGTTGGTCTTCGGTCCCACCGCGCCGCGTCAATCGATCTGAGGCGACGATGAGATCGCCGTCGATGGTGGCCATGTCGCGGATTGGCCCGCTCGGATCGGCGTCGACGTTGAGGTCGCCAGCGGTTTCGGCGTTGCTGGAGTTTCCGGGCTCGCGGGCAGCCACCGACGAGGTGGCGCCGGCGGACTGGACGGTGCCCGCAAAGCCCGCGGCATCCAGCGGCCATTGCACCTCGCCGTCGATCGCGTGCCAACCCGAGACTGACGCCCCGGTGGCCGCGATCAGCACATCGCCGGAGAACGCGAGTGCGGTGGGCGGGACCGGCGATGAGATGAACATCGGCGAACCGGGCGCCCGGAGATCCCACGCGCGAAGTTCGCGGTCGGTCGAGAGGCTCACGACACGTTCGCCGCCCAGGTCAGCCAACGCCATCGGCCGGCCGGAAGGTTCGCGTTCGCGCCAGAACAAGGTGCCGCCAAGCTTCCAGCGGGCGATGCCTTCGAAAGCCAGGGTGACGATGGTGCCGTCGGCCATGGCCCGCAGGTCCACCACGCGCCCGCGGGTCGCCTTCCACTGGTTGACCACCCGGCCATCGCGAGATCGCACGACCAAGTCGGCATCGCCCACAAGGGTGATGAGGTGGTCGCCGTCCGGACTGACGATGAAGCGGCGAACGGGGACCCGCTTCTCGTGCACGAGCACTTCGGCGGCGGGAAGGCGGGCGACGTTCGGCACGGGATCGGCAGAGGCGGCGGGGGCGGCGGGGTCGAAGCGTTTGGGCTGCCTCGGCTGACTGGACAGACCAGACGCGCCGGATTGAAGCGACGAGTCATCGCGATGCAGCAGCAGCAACCGCCCGCCATCGTGCACGAAGACGCCGTTCCCGCCGGGGTCCGGCACGATGATTGGGGGCGCGGGCCACGTCGGGGGGTGAACGGACGCAGTGGACGTGATGGGGCCAGCGGACGGAATGGGCGCGGCGTCGACCGGCCGCGAGCGGACCGACGACCCTGAGGCTCCGGCCATGCCGGCCGCGCCGGAGCCGCCAGACGTCCCAGACCAAGGCGGCGACTCGAGGCTGGCAAGAACCGCACCGGTTGCGGGATCGAGCCATCGAACGCGGCCGGCCAGATCCACGGTGATCAGTTCATTGCCAGTGGGCAGAAGGCGGGCGGCGAGGATCGTGCGGCGGCCGGAAGTCGGTCCGTCGCCAGCCGCGGGAGCTGGCCCCAGCGTGGTCCGCACGCCGGTCACCACGTCCAGCCGTTCAATGCCCGAAACGCCGAAGACGAAACACTCATCCGGCGTCCGCCCCGCGGCGATCCCCCGTGGCTGGACCCCGACGGGCCAGAGTTGCGTGGAGGTGGGCGCGGGGCGGGCCACGGGCGCGGTGGCCGCGGCGGGCACGGGAGACTTGGCCAGCGCGGCGGAGCCGTTGGACGCGGCCAGCGCGGCGGACCCGGCCGGCACAGCGAATCCACCGGGCGCCGCCGATGACAACCCACGGTCCAACACCGCGACGGTTCCATCGCGGTTCGCCACCGCCAGGCGATCGGGACCCAGGGCGACCATCGCCACCGGCGCGTCCCGGGATGTGGCCGGTGGCACCGTGATCGGCGTGCCCACCGAACGATCGGCCCGTCCATTGAGGTGGTCCCACGCCCAGCCGCGGCGTTCGGGCGCGACAGACCCGAGCCATCGCCGGGCTTCGGCCGCGTTGCCAGAACGCAGGGCCGAGCCGGCCAGGGCCACATTGGCCACCGCGGATTGATGCTCGGCCTCGGCCCGCAGGCGGTCGGACTCGCGCCGCAAGGCGTCGGCTGCTTCCTCGCGCTGCTCAGCGTCCTGGCGAGACCGCACCTCTTCCCGGCGCAGGCGCTCCGCTCCGACCGCGGCCACCACCGCCAGACTCGTCACCACGATCAGGCCCGCGACGGTGAGCGCGACGCCCGCGGCCACGCGACGGTGCCGCCGCACCAGCCGCCGCATCTGCGTCCCGACCGAAGGCGGCCGCGCGACAACCGGCTGGCCGTCGGCCGCGCGTCGCAGGTCTTTGGCCATGGCCTCGGCCGACGGATAGCGAGCTCCGGGATCGCGCGCCATCGCCGTGCCCACGACGTGCGCGACGGGACCGCGCAGTCGCCGATCCAAGGACCCAAGACTGGACGGCTCCTCATCGCAGATGATCCGCGCCGCGTCGACCAACGGACGGCCGGCGACCTCAAACGGCAGCCGCCCCGACAGCATGCGGTAGGCCAGGACGCCAAGGGCGTAGATGTCCGACCGGGGACCAATGCGTTCGGGCACGGCCTCGAACTGCTCGGGAGCCATGCTCCCGACGGTGCCGATGACCACGCCGGTGCGGGTCAGCGTGTCCGATCCGCTCGGGTCCTCCAGGCGGGCGGCCCCGAAGTCGAGGATCCGCGGCCGTCCATCGACGTCCACCAGGATATTCGCCGACTTCAGGTCACGATGGACGACGCCGCGGGCATGGGCGTGGGCGAGGGCATCGGCCACGTCGGCCACCAGCCGGAGCACATCCGGCGCGCTGAGCGCGCGGGCCGCGGCCCAGCGGGTGATCGGCACGCCGTCCACCAACTCCATCGCGATCCACGGCTGGTCGCCGCCATGCACGCGGGCCACCCCGGCGTCGATCCAACCGGCAATGCCCGGGTGGTCGAGCCGGCGCAGAAGCGCGGCTTCGCGGTCGAGCAGGCGACGCGTAGGTCGCGGGCCAAAGCCGCCGACGATGCGTTTCAGGGCGACGGCGTCGGAGGAAGCGCCGGGCCGCGTGTCGTGGGCGCGGTGGACGATGCTGGTCGCGCCTTGGCCGATGACGGGGCCAAGCCGGTAGTGGGCGATGGTGGCGGGGTCGGGGACGCGGTCGGAGGGGGGGGCGGAGGCGGGGGCGGGGTGAGGGCCAGCGGCGGCGGCACCGGTGGACACGCCGGACACGGCAGACACATCGGACACCGGCAACTCGATCGCGCCGCCGGAGCGACGAATGCCCTCGAGCAGCGATTCGGCGGCGGCCAAACGGTCGCCGGCCGCGGCGTCACGACCGTCGCCGCGGCCGCCGTTCCGCCCGTGTTCGCCCTCGCCACGCGCTGCATCCGCCGCGAGCATCGGCTCCAGCACCGCGGCCAGATCGGGCGCTCGCTCGATCTCCAGGTCGATGACGCGGCGGCGGGCGACGGCCCCGCGCGTGCGACGCACGCGCTCCATCGCCGCCTGCAGACGATCCCAGGTGTCGTCGGGCGGCGGCGTACTCATGCGCCGGCCATCGGCGCCGCAGCTTCCAAACGGACGTGCAGCCACGCCCGGGCGGTGCGCCACTCCTGCTCAACGGTGCTCACCGAACAGTCCAGTCGCCGGGCAACCTGCGGAACGGTGAGGCCGCCCAGCAGTCGCCACTCCGCGATCGTGGCCGCGCGGCCGCTCATTCGGCCGAGTTCTTCGATGGCCACGGCCAAATCCAGCAGCACATCCGCGTCGTAACTCGCCTCGGGCGGCGCCGCGTCCAAGCTGACCCGCTGCCGATCGGGACCACCACGCCGAACGGCCGTGCGGGCCCGAGCGTGGTTGATCAAGACCTGCCGCATGGCCATCGCCGCGGTGGCCAAAAAGTGCTCGCGGTCGCGGAATCGCTCGGGCGCGGACGAACCGAGCTTGAGCCAGACCTCGTGGAGCAAGGCCGTGGGCTGGAGCGTGTGGCCGGAACGCTCCC
Organism: Phycisphaerales bacterium; assembly: GCA_045106735.1. Lineage (GTDB taxonomy): Bacteria > Planctomycetota > Phycisphaerae > Phycisphaerales > SM1A02 > JBGCEZ01. The sequence continues at coordinate 48,430 of JBGCEZ010000017.1, forward strand.
GGCCGAACCACCCGCGAGCCAGGCGATGCAGGTGTTCGTAGGCCTCGGCATCAAAGGGACCGTCGGCGTGCGTGGCGGCCTTGGCGATCGCCGCCACCGGCGGGTGGGCCGGTCCGACACCGGGCTTCCCGTCCGCCGGTTCGTGATGTCCATCGTCCCTGACCATCGACTGCCCTTGATTCGATTCAACCGTGCCTGACCGGCGTCCGCCGCGGGCGAGTTGCCCGTCCACCCCGCCTGGCGGCCAGGACGCGTGCCCACCGTCCCAAGAAGGAGGCCAGTCGCCGCGGCCCGGCGCAGAAAAATCGCCGCATTTCCGAGGGTTGGTCGCGCAATCCGTGTGGACCCACCGGACCGGCTCGCCGTTCGTCGGCGGACCAATCCACGCATCGAAGCCTTCGGCCCGGCCCAAGGCCCAACCCTGAACCCGACCGTACGCGAACCCACGCCGTGCTACCCGGAGACGCAAGTCCATGCCTCACAAGACTTACCAGAAGAGCCCGCGTCGAATCAAGACGCTCCTGAGCCAAATCGCCGCTCCGGTGGCCGCGATGGCCCTCAGCGGCGGATTCGCCGCCTCCGCCTCGGCCCAATGTGCCCCGGTCGACTTCGACGACCTGCCGATCGGCACCGTGGTCACCGACCAGATCCCCGGCGTCCGTTTCGAGGTGGAGCCGCCGCTCTGCTCGGGCACGCCCCTCCGCATGCGGGTCTTCGCATCCCCGGACACGAGCAGCCCCGGCAACGCCATCGTGATCGACCAGGGGTGCCCGGAGTTCAGCCCCGCGTGGCTCCGGATGGTGTTCGATGAACCCCAGACCGACGTCAGCTTCACCCTCGGCATGTCCTTCGCCGACGTCGATGTCCGGATCTTCGGCTCCGCCGGCCTGCTGGACACGATCACCGTCGGCAGCCCCGGCCCCGGCGTTCGCAGCCTGGTGCGAGCCAGCGGCTTTCCCGGCGGCGCGGTCATCACCCGCATCGAAGTGCAGGCGCAGTTCAGCGACTTCGAAGCGATCGACGACCTGACGTTCGGTTCGGATACGACGCCCCCGGAGATCATCATCGAGAGCCCGGGCTTCCTGGAGTGCATCTGCGGTCCGGTGTCGATCCAGGGCACGAGCTGCGATCCCGATGGCGGTTACGCCGGCGATCGACTCGACTTCCGCCGCGCGAACGCCGATCCCGGCACCGAGTGGACGAACGTCGGCTCATTCTCGACGCCCTTGTGCACGCCCGGCGGCCTGTACACCTTCAACCCCGAGGCCCTTGGCCTGAGCGGCGGCGTGTACCTGCTCCGCGTCACGGCCCGAAACGCCTGCGGCCTGGAGTCGACCGAAATCACGGCGGTGCGCTACGACACGAGTCCGCCGGCGCTGGCCCTCCAGCAGCCGGAAGCGGGCGAGACCGTCAGCGGCATGGTTGAGCTGTGCGGGGCGATCAGCGACGCCTGCGGCGCCGAGTGGACGATCACCGCAACCGGCCCCGGCGGCGCGACGGTGGACATTGCCGCCGGCAATTCGACGCCCTGCGGCGGCATCGCCGAGTGGGACACCGCCGGCCTGCCGGAAGGCAACTGGACCATCCGCATCGACGCGGTGGACGAGTGCGGCCAAGCGTCCGTCCTGACCCGCGACGTCATCCTGGATCCGTCGGCCGCGGCCGACGTCAACGGCGACGGCAGCGTGGACTTCCTGGACGTGCTGGCCGTGCTCTCGGCCTGGTCGCCCGTGCCCTAACGCTGCAACGACGCCAAACCCGGCGAGAACAACCGAGCCCTTCCGGCTTGCGGCGGCGGAGCGTGGACCATGGTGTCCGCGACTCCGCCGCTTTTCGTTGGTGGTGGTGGTGGCGCGGGCGCAGGCGCGGGCAGGAACGATGGCGGCGATGGAGCCGACGTCGAGAGCGAAATTGGGTCGGGCGCGGGGCGCCACCGGAACCGGGAGTCAGAGCAACGGCCGACCGCCGCAGCGTTCCCGCCCGCCCGCCTCAGCTCGCCTCGGCCGCCAGCACCGCAATCGCGTCGGCGTCCAAGTAGAACCGCACCTTCTCGCGGCGCGTCGTCCCGAGCCGCTCGTAGAACCGCATCGCTCGCTCGTTGAAACTCGGGGTTTGCCACTGCACGAGTTCCACGCCGGCGGCGGTGGCGTCGCGGGCCAGCGTCGCCATGAGGCGGCGTCCGATGCCGGCGGAACGGTGGTCGCCGTCCAGGAACAGGCAGTCCATGTGGGCGAACAAACAGGCGTCCCAGGTCGAAGCTTCCAGCGTCCAACTCGCGTATCCGCCGAGCGCCGCCGGCGTCCCACCGTCCATGTCAACGACGAGGATGTTCAGCCGCGGCGGACCCGCGGGCGGAAACGCCAAACGTTCGAGCCCGGCGGCCTTGCCGGTGGCGTCAAATGGCGCTCGCTCAAACTCAGCGTGGGCGGCAATCAGGCGAAGCAGCTCCGGCACATCGGCCGGAACCGCCGTACGAATGACGGGGTCGGCCGGCGCACCGCTCGGCCCACCACTCGTCCCCCCACTCGTCCCATCAGTCGGCACATCCGCGGGCGATTCAGACATCGGCGTGCATCCTCCGGCTGAACCACGCCTCGACGTCCGGGCCGGCGGGGTTGTCCAATACCAACTCGACCCACGCGTCACGCTCGAACGCGATCACCGCGAGTTCCCAGGTGCAGGCGAGCACCCGCGACTCGGGCAAGCCGGCGAATGCTGACGCCTCGACCGTCTCGCCATCCGCCTCCCACGCCGCGAACGCCACGTCCATGGCCAACATCGTTTCGTCGATCCACCATCCGGTGAGGGAGAAAACGCCCTCGCGAGACGGATGCACAACGACAAAACCCACGCCGGTTCGGGCCACCGAGACGCCTGGCGCCCCATCGGCCGCCGCCGTCGCGCTCGCGTCCACCGCTGGACGCGGCAGCACCGCGCTCGTCCGCGCCCGCGCCGCCGCAAACACCTCCGGCGAAACCGACGCGCCGGCCGCACAAATGCCCGTCAGCTTCAACCGCCAACCGTCGACGGTGAACTCCGGCTCCGGCGCCGGCCGCACCATTCGCCGGGCGTACGCCCGCAGCTCCGCGCCGCTCATTCGCCCACCGGCGGATCGCCCGCGGTTGCGGTCGCCGTGACATCCGGAGCGCTGCGATCAACGACCTCCGCCGACGGCTTGCTGAAGTCGACGGCACTGAGATCGCCGATCCCCAGATCGCCCACGCCGGCCTGGGCCGCCGCGGCTTGAGCCGCCTGCTGCTGGGCCGCTTCCGATCCCGGCGGCGGGGCCATGATCGCCTGCAGCCACGGGGCGTAGTTCTTCCAGCGATCCACCGACGTGCGGTACATCGGCTTGCGCACCTGGTCCATGGATGCCGAATACACGGTGCGATCCGACTCGTGGAATCGCAGGCACGCATCGTCCCAGGGCACGCCGGCGTACTCGACGATCTTCCGCGACCACGCGTCCTGATCGGCCGTCAGCTCCTCGTACGGAACGTCGAGAATCTCGATCCCGAGCTCGGTGCTGAGCGTCTGCGTCCAGTGGTGCATGAGCCGCTCGTACGTCTGGTAGAAGACGGCGATGCCTTGCAGGCTGGTCGAGAACCAGACCGAGCCCATGAAGCTCTGCATGAAGCACGAAACGGCAACGTCGAACGGGTTCCGCCGGCAGTGGATGATGCGGGCGTTCGGGAACATCTTGGCGATCAGGCCGATGTGCAAGAAGTTGAACGGCTGCTTGTCGGTCACGCGATCGGCGGACTTGTCGACCGAGCGCAGATCCTTGACGTACGCCCGCGCCGCCTTATCCAAGGCCGACTGGGTGATGGCCGACGGGTTCTCAATGCGGGTCGGCAGCGCGTCCTGGTGCGGCTCGAGTTCGCCGACCAGCTTCCACAGGCTCGATCGCTCGCCGCCGGCGGCGATCTGCGGATGCGAACCGAGGATCTGTTCGACGAGCGACGTTCCGGAACGTGGCATGCCGAGAATGAAAACCGGGACATCCGAACCGGAGCGGCCAACCGGCGTCGCGGCACACGCGTCCGGGGTCCAGCCCTCGACGATGCGGGTGATCATCTGATCGTGGGCGGCGGGGTTGAACCGCTGCGGCAACAGGGCATTCGCCTGCGAAGCGCACTGCCAGGCTCGGTCATAGTTGCCCATGGCGTCATAGACGGCCGCAAGTTCGTACAGGAGGTTCGCCTCGGCCATCGGATTGCGCTGCCGCGCCCCGGCGATCGACTGCCGGGCCCGTCCGCCCGCCCCCACGCCCTTGGCTTCACCGGCCACCAGCCGCTCGCCGGCCCGGTTGAGCGCCTGTTCGGCCTCGTCCAGCTCGCCGGTCACGCGGAGCAGGCGGCCCTGCTGGAACAGGATCCCCGGGTCATCGGTGCCCTGCTCAATGGCCGGGGCCAATGTGTCGAGTCCGCCCTGGTAGTCGCCCATCATGTGCTGCAACTGGGCCCGCTGGGCCACGGCCTGCGGCTCGCCCGGCATCAGGGTCAGGGCCGTATCGATCGCCTTGAGGGCGGCCGGGAGGTTGTCCTCCGACCGGTAGGTCGCGGCAATCAGGAGGTGCGCCCCGATGGCCGTCGGCACCGTCTTGATCACCCGCTCGAGGTTCATGCGGGCGGCGGCCACCTCGCCCACCGAGAACTGGGCCCGGCCCAGGTTCAGGGCGACGTCCGGGTGGTCGGTCTTCCGGCGGAGTTCGGTGAGGATCGGAATCGCGTCCTGAGGGCGGCCGCGGTCGATGAGTTGCCGGGCCTCGGCGAGGCGCTGGCCGTGCTGGTCGGTAAGGGGTTGCATGCCTGGATGGTACGGATCGGCGGCGGCGGGAGCGAGTGCGGGGCGACGGGGGAGGTTGTTGGAAGGTTGGGGTGAGGCTGGGGTGAGCAGTGGCTGAGGTTCGGGTGAGGTTCGGCGGAGCTTGGGGAGGCCGATGACGCCGGGCCCGCGCCACAGCCCACCGCGGGCCCGGGGGCCCGGCAGGCCCGGCGGACCCGAGGCTTTTGTGCCAAACAGCCCGCGGATTCGACCTTTGGAGCGAGCTCCGGCCGTCGATAGACTCGCTCCGGGAGGGTTGATTCGATGGCGGGAGACGTGGCCGCGCTGCTGGTCGAAGTCGAGAGCGGACGAGCTTCCTCCACCGAGGATCTGCTGCCCCTGGTCTACGACGAGCTGCGCGCCCTGGCCGGAGATCTCTTTCGCCGGCACGGCCAGGAGCAGACGCTGCAGCCGACCGCCGTGGTCCACGAGGCGTTCATCCGTCTCGTCGGCAACGAACATCTCGCCTGGGAGAACCGGCGGCACTTTTTCGCCGTGGCGGCCACGGCGATGCGGAACGTCATCGTCGATCAGGCTCGCCGGCGACGATCGGCGAAACGTGGCGGCGACTGGCAGCGCTTGACCCTGAGCGGCGTGGGTTCCGATGGCGAAGAAGTGTGCGATGCGCTGGATCTGGATGCCGCCCTGGTCGCCCTTGAGGCGGCCAGCCCCCGGCAAGCCCGCATTGTCGAGCTGCGTTTCTTCGGGGGACTGACGGTTGACGAAGCGGCGCGATTGCTCGATGTGAGTCCGCGGACGGTGGAACTCGACTGGCGCATGGCCCGTGCCTGGCTTCGCCGGTCGCTCGGCGAATCACCGTGAACGCGGCGGAACACGAACGCGTTCGCGCGGTCTTCGCTGCCGTCTGCGACCTCGATCCGGACGCTCAATCGCTCGCCATTGCACAACACTGCGGCCCCGACGCCGCCTTGCGGCGCGAAGTCGAATGCCTGCTCGAGCTTGACCGGCCAAGCGGTGGCCTGCTCGATGAGTCGCGCGTGGCCCGCGGCGACATCTTCGGCACCGGTGACGGACTGGGCCCTGGACGGCGCCCGCTGGTGCTCGACGACGACGACTTGCCGCCGCACATCGGCCCGTACCGAGTGCTGGGGCGGCTCGGTGAGGGCGGGATGGGCAGCGTCCTGCTGGCCGAGCAGTCGAGTCCGCGGCGCCGCGTCGCCCTGAAACTGCTTCGCGCCGCCGCCCCCGGGCTCACCTTGCGGCGGCGCTTCCTGGTCGAGGGCCAGGTGCTTGCCCGGCTTCAGCATCCCGGCATCGCCACCATTCACGACGCCGGCGTCTGGGATCGGCCCGGCCTTCCCGCGGTGCCGTATCTGGTCATGGACTTCGTGGATGGCCAGCCGATCACGGACCACGCGATCGCCCATGAGCTGTCGATCGCCCAACGCGTCGAGCTCATGATTCGGGTGTGCGAAGCGGTCAACGAGGCCCACCAGAAAGGCATCGTCCATCGCGACTTGAAGCCCGACAACGTGCTGGTCGAGGACGACGGCAACGGCGGCCAGCCGAAGATCCTGGACTTCGGCGTGGCCAAAGTGCTCGGCGATGACCTGGAGGTGACCACCGCCGAAACCCTGCGTGGCCAGCTCGTCGGCACCCTTCCTTACATGAGTCCCGAGCAAGTCGAAGGCAATCCCGATGCGGTGGATGGCCGGACCGACGTGTACGCCCTGGGCATCATGCTCCACGAGTTGCTCACCGGCACGCTCCCGTACGACTTCGCCGATCGTTCGACGCCCGAGATGGCGATGATCATTCGAGACACGCGCCCCACGCCGCTCGGACGGAGCGATCGCCGGTTGCGCGGCGACCTGGAAGTGGTCGTGGCCACCGCGCTGGAGAAGCGCACGGCCGACCGGTACGCCTCGGTGGCCGACTTCGCCGCCGACTTGCGGCACTGGATCAACGATGAGCCGGTCACCGCCCGGCCGCCGAGCGCGACCGAGCAGGTCCTGCGATTCGCCCGTCGGCAGCGGGCCCTGGTGGCCGGGCTTGCGGCCTTGCTCCTGACCCTCACCGGCGGCATCGTCGGCACGACACGCTTCGCGATGAAGGCGACCGAACGCGACCGTGCCGGGCAGTGGGTCGGCTACCGGGCGAGCATCGAAGCCGCGAATGCGGCGGTGGACCGGGGAGATCGCGAGACGGCCCTGCGACTGTTGGACGCGGCACCGGAACATCTCCGCGGGTGGGAATGGCACGCCGTGCGACGTGATGTGGATGCATGGACCACGGCGATCGCCCTGGACGAGGAAGCGGTGGGCGCCGCGTGGTTTCTCGCGGACGGCACGCAGCTCGCCGCGGGCCTTGCCAACGGCACGATCGGCGTGTGGGACGCGGACTCCGGCGCACGGGTGCGCACAATCCCGGTCGGCAGCGACAGACCGCATGGCGCGGATGACGGACCGATGACCGCGACGACCTCGACGACCACCGTCGTGCGGGGACACGCCGCCGCAACGTCCGCTCTCGCTCGCATGGACGACGGAACCGTGCGCGTCGTGCCGCTGTTCGATGATGCACCCTCGTACGCGGTGCCCGGCGTGCGATTGATCGATCGGGACGGGCTCGCGCTGGCCCCCGGGGGATGCGAACTCGCGGTCGCGCGCCGCGGCACCGTGCAACGCCTCAGTCTCCGCGGCGAACTCATCGATGAACTGTCGGCCGAACGTGGGACCCCGAACCGCACGCGCCTGACCTACGCCACCGACGGCCGTGCGATCGCCGTCAGCACCCGGGCCACGCACCAGAATCGGTGGCGCACGCACTGGTATTCGATCGTGACGCCAGAGGCGTCCGAGATGCCTTGGCGGGTCCCAGGGCTCCACCGCACGAGCCTTGCGGTCCGGCCGGACCGGGAAGGGGTCGTCGCGGCGGCCGTTTCGCGCGACCTGCGACTGCACGATCCCGACGACGACCAGACTCGCGTCCTGACCGGCCACCGGACCGACGTCGTCTCGATCGCTCTGACGCCCGACGGATCGGCCGCCGCCTCGCTGGCCCTTGATGGCGTGATCCGGGTCCACGACTTGGCATCCGGACGGGTCGTCGCCCGAATGACCGCCCCGCCCGGGGCGCACGCCATCGCCGTCAGCCCGGATGGCACGCGGCTGGTGACCACCGCCACCGGGGTCATCCACGTCTGGCCGATCGCGCCCTCGCGCGGCCGCGTTCTGGCGGGACACGACACGTATGTCTACGCCGCCACGTTCGCCCCGGACGGCCGCACGATCGTGACCGTGCCGTTCCGGCTCGAGCCAGGCCGGCTCTGGGACGGCCACACCGGGGCGCTGCTCGGCACGCTCCCGACGAATTGGCGGGCCACGGGGGCGAGTTTCCACGCCGGCGGTGCGTCGCTGGAGCTGCTTCGCGGGATGCGGCGCCGGACCGTTGCCTTTGGAAGCGGCGAGGACGGATCGTCGGGCCGGATCGATGCGGCATCCACGGCATGGACGTCCGGTCCGGTCCAAGCCGCTCGCGACCGCGTGGTGCATCTTGGCGCGGGCTGGGTCGCGCACGGAACGCGATCCCTGGAGGGCGAACGGACTTCGCTCGTCGTGCGCCCGATCGACGCGGCCGATGACGCCGACGATGCCGCCAACGATGCGCGCACCTTCGAACACGAGCAGCCGGTGATGAGTGTGGCGGCCACACCGGACGGCACGCAACTCGTCACCGGCGATGCCGAGGGCGGGCTGCGCATCATCGACTTGGCCAACGGGCAGGACGTGGCCCGGGCGACCGCCCCGGGGGGCATCGTGTACGGACTGGCCGTGAGCCCGGACGGAACCCGGCTGGCCAGCGGCAGCAACGACGGCGCGGTTCGGATCTGGTCGATGCCCGAGCTCGATCTGGTCCTGGAGCTGCGCGGCCACACGTCCTACGTGCACGGCGTGGCGTGGAGCCCCGACGGCACGCGGCTCGTCAGCGCTTCCGGTGATCGAACGGCCCGGCTGTGGGACACGATCGTGCGTGACGCCCCACCAGCGGCGACATCCGCCGCCCCCTCCCCCGGAGACCGCCGCCCCGGCCCGGGACATTGAGGCTGAGGCCGAGGCCGACGCTGGCATTGGCACCGGCGTTGGCACTGGCACTGGCACCGGCACCGGCACCGGCACCGGCATTGGCCCTCGCCCGGCCCCAGACCCTGACCCTCGGCCGGCAGAGAAACCTGAAAACTCCTTGCGCCCCGCGCCCCTGGATCACGAGATCTGAGCGGAGCCCCCATGGCGGGGCCGTCATCCGCGTCCAGGAGTCCCCCCATGTCACCGCCCCGTCCCCCGCTCGCCTTCGTCCCGGCCACGATCCTGACCCTCGCCTTCGTCCCGGCCACGGTCCTGACCCTCGGTTGCTTCGGCGTCGCCGCCGCGGAAGATCTCATCGTCCCCGACGCATTCGCGACGATCCAAGCCGCGGTGGACGCGGCCGAGCCGCAGGATCGCGTCGTGATCCGGCCCGGCACGTACACGGAGTCGATCATCGTCGGCCCCGAAACGTCGCTCACGTTGACAAGCACCGACCCGTCCGATCCCGCGATCGTCGCCAGCACCATCCTCACCACCGACGCGGACTTCGATCGGACCCTCACGTGGCTGGGCCAACAGGGAAGCCGGATCAGCGGGCTGACCATCGGTGGAAACGGGATGGAGATCGACGGCCCGACCAACGTCACGATCGACCGTTGCCGATTCGTGGACAACGAGTGGTGGGCCGGCAGCGGCGGAGCCCTTGACGTCTCCCAGGCCAGTGTCATCCTGATCAACTGCCTTTTTCGCGACAACGTCTCTCCCGACTTCAAAGGCACGGTGACTGGCAGCGCCATCCGGGCCTGGCAGAACGCGACCATTGACGTGACCGGATGCGCGTTTCTTAACAACGCGGTGGAGCAGAACGGTGGCCACGGCGCCGTTTCGGTGCGCAACAGTTTCGCTGACTTCACCAACTGCACGTTCCGCGGCAATACTGCGCTCAACGGCGCGGGCGCCCTTGACCTCGTCAACGTCAGCGGTGTCGAGATTGACAACTGCATTTTCTGGGACAACGGCCCGACGTCGCTGAACACCTCGAACGCCAGCGGCGAGGCGGAAAACACAATCTTCCAGAATGGACTTCCCCCGTCGTTCAGCGACGAGGGCGGCGTCTCCACCGCCGATCCGCTCTTTGACGGGTCTTCCGGCGCCACCCTCACGGTGGACTCCCCCGCCGTTGACGCCGGAGACGTGTCATTGCTTCCGTTCGACTTCCTCGACCTGGACGCAGACGGTGAAACAGTGGAACGTCTTCCGGTCGATCGGGTCGGGATCGCCCGCGATTCGAACGGCGGAGTCGATCTCGGCGCGATGGAGGCCGCGTACGTCGCCAACATCACCAACGACACCCGATCCGCGACGATCCCGGCGGCGATCGCCGCGGCGACCGCGGGCGACGAACTTGTCGTGCCCGGCGGCACGTGGTTCGGCCCGATGAATCCCGGCGGGAAGGACGTGATCCTTCGTTCGTCCGATCCGTCGGATCCGGAGGTGGTGGAAGCGACGATCCTCACCGCGGCCGATGGCACCCGCCCGGTGACATTCAACTCCGGCGAGACGAGCGCATTCCTCCTGGATGGCTTCACCATCATCGGCGATGGCGTGAATCGTGGCGGCGCGCTGCGGGCCTCCGCTTCAAGTCCCACGATCCGCCGCTGCGTCATTCGAGACTCGTTCGCGTTCGACCACGGAGGTGGCGTGTCCTTCGCCAACGGCTCGACCAGTCGTCTCGTGGAGTGCACGGTGTACGACAACCTGTCGTCCGAGCAAGCTGGCGGCATGGACGTGGAGACCGGAGCCGACATCAGCGTCGAGAACACTCGGTTCATCGCGAACACCTGCCTGGACGATGGCGGCGCGGTCAGGGTGCGGGGCGCGACGGCCCACTTCATCAACTGCTTCATGAGTGGGAACATCAGTGTGAACGGCATCGGGGCGGTGGCCGGAACCACATCGGGCGTCGTCCACATGATCAACTGCACCGTGGTCGAAAGCGATTCGGTCAGCACGAACCTCGCCGCGATCGAGTTGCTCAGTCCGAAGGCGACGATCACCGCCTGCGCATTCCAGGCGAACTCCGGCGGGTCGATCACCGGCTCGACGGTGGCCACCGTCTCGTACAGCGTGGTTCCCGGTGGCGGCTGGCCGGGGATCGGCAACATTGCCGGAAACGCGGCCCTGCAGAACCGCGAGGGTCCGGACAGCATCCCTGGCACGCTCGACGATGACCCGACTCTGTCGGCTTCGTCGTTGGCCATCGACGCGGGCGACGTGGATGCGGCCGCGATCGACGGCACCGTGGACCTGCTCGGCAACGCGCGGTTCCAGGACGACCCGTCCGTGGCGGACGCGACCGGATGCGCGAACCCCGACGCCGGGGCGGCGGAACGCCAGACCGGCCTGGGCCTCGAAGTCTGCTGCCCGGCCGACGTGGACGGATCGGGTTCGGTCGGTTTCGACGACGTGATCGCGGTGTTGGCCGCGTGGGGCGTCTGCGAAGACGGCGATCCGTGCGATGCCGACGTGGACAGCTCCGGCGACGTGGCCTTCGGCGACCTGATCGCGGTACTGGGCGGATTCGGCGACTGCCCCTGATCACCCAGCCCTTCCGGATGGGACTCGCCCTTTCGCCCCACGGCGGCCGAGTCGGGCGGGATGGCGACCGGCACGACGGCCCCTGCGCACTGGCGCGGGGGCCGTTGTGCGTTGTGCTCGGGCGGCTGTTCGCGGCAAATCGCCTGAGCGACCGGGTACGAGCCGCGGTGACGAATCGGTGACGGACCCGTGACGGACCCGTGACGGATCTGTAACGGATCGGGGGAGTGACGTCGTAGGATGGCGTCATGACGTATCCAGGAACGCGATCGCCCCTTCGCTGGTCCGCCGCCGGACTTCTCGCTTCGATCATCGTGGCCGCGCCGGCCGCCTCCAATGGGATCGCCGGCGACGCGCGGACTGACGCACGGACCAACGCACGATCTGACGTTCCGGTCCCACGGCTGATCGACGGCGTGACGTCGATCGCCACCGGCGGCAATCCCGCCTCGGTGGTGGTGTGGGGCGACGCCCGGGCCTTGTCCGTGCGCGACGACGGCACGGTGCTCGCCGCCGCGTCGACGCTCGGCGACGGACGGGTGGCCGTGCTCGGGCATGGCGGCTTTCTCACGGACACGCGCGGCGACACGCCGAGGTTCATCGCCGGCCTCGCGCACTGGCTGTCGGGCCGCGGACCGGACGGCCCGGGAGGCGATCGCCAGGTGGCCACGGACAACCGGCTCATCAACGTGGCCGGGCTCGACGGGGTGGTGCGGGCCGCGTTCCGGGCCCAGGGGATCGGCGCGCGGATCATCGAAGGTGGGCCGCAGGATCTCGACCTTGATGCCGTCGACGTGGTCGCGGGTTCCCCGCAGGCCTGGGAACGGGCCGGACGACTTGGCGAACTCACCGACTGGGTGCGCGCCGGCGGCGGGTTGCTGGTGACCGAAACCGCCTGGGGGCAACTGCAGTTGGGGCGGGCGGCCTCGGTCGAAGCCCTTGCCGCCAATCGCTTGCTCGCCTCCGCCGGCATCATGCTGACCGCGGACGCCGAGTCCGCGGGCGCCCGCGGCACCTATCCCGTGGGCCCGGCCGGCAACCCGCACCTCAACGCGGCGAACGCCGGGGTTGCTCTGGGCGTGTTGGCCGGGAGGATCGACGGCGACGCGACCTTCAGCGCCACGATCGCCCGCGATGCGCTCTCTCTGGTGCCCCAGGACAGCGCGCTCATGGCCGCGGCCCGGCGACTGCGGCAGGACCGCGCCGATGATCTGGCCGGCGCCTGGCGTGGCATGGCCCGCGAACCGCTTCGCCCGGCCGACCATCCGCTGGCCATCGCCCTGATGGACCTGGACGGACGGCTCGCGGCGAATCGCTCCGCCACGGATCCGGACGCCGTCGCCGCGCACCCTTCGGCGGGCGCGTTCCCCGGCCCCATCGACCCGGATTTCGCCGCCGCGGCGGCCGCGTCCGGTCCGACCGACATCAGGATCGACCCAGGGCGCCCCGGATGGCGATCCACCGGGTTGTACGCCCGCCCCGGCGAGACCGTGGCCGTGCGTTTCAACGGGACCTTGGGCCAGGTCGCCGCGGCCTCCGGTGCGGGCATGCACGTGCAGATCGGCGTCTGGCGTGATCCGCAGAACTTCCCGGAGCGCGTGCGGATGAGCCCGGCGATTTCGCGGGCCCCGATCACGTCGGCCATCACCCGCATCGCCTCGCCGATCGGCGGGCCGATCCTCATCGACATTCCGGCGGCGTTCCACTCCGGCGTGCGGGGCGGCGGCGACCTGACGGTGACGATCAGCGGCGCGGTGCCCATGCCGCACTACGTGCACGGCGCAACCGATCTGGACGCGTGGCGCGACGAAATCCGCCACCGCGGCGTGCCGTGGGCCGAACTTGAGTCGGACAAGCTGGTCTTCACCCTGCCGGCGGACGCCATCCGCGACCTCGACCGGCCGGATCTGGTGATGGACCACTGGGACCGCGTGCACGCGGCCATGCAAACGGTCGAACCACGCAGTCCACGCCACTGGCCGGACGCCCAGTACCGCTACGTGGCCGACCGCAAACTGTCCTGGGGCTGGATGTACTGCCCGGCCGACGGGCCGATCGTGATTCCCGAGGTGACGGCCCGCGCGATGGTCGACGCGGCGAACTTTGACGCGGCCGGCGATCACAAGGTCTGGGGCCACTACCACGAGATGGGCCACGCCCACCAGAACCCCATGTGGACGTTCGGCGGCACGGGTGAGGTGACGGTGAACATCTTCACCGTCGTCGCCCTGCATCGGGTGAACGGCTACCCGCTGGACCATCCCGCGACCCGCAGCGATCCGGCCACGGCGTGGCGAACGTTCCGCGACCACCGCGCGGCGGGATCGCCGTTCGACGTGTGGCGACGCAAGCCCTTCCTGGCCCTCCAGACGTACTCGATGCTCTGGCATGCCTTCGGGCTGGAGGCCTTCGAGCGCTGCTTCCGGGCTTACGACGACTTGGCCCCCGCGGATCGGCCGCGGAACGACGCGGACAAGCGAGACCGCTTCCTGATCGAGATGAGCCGCGCGGTGGAGCGCGACCTCGGGCCGTACTTCGAGGCCTGGGGCGTGCCGGTGTCCGCGGCGGCGCGGGAAGTGGTGCGCGAAGCCGGCTGGGAAGCGTGGATGCCGGTCGAAGCGAGCGGCTGAGTCGTCGCGGCAGCATTCACCGCCGGTTCGGTCATTCAGTTCGATTGACCGCCACGCCGCCCGGCTGGAGCGTCCGCCCCACCGCGCTCGCGGCGATTGGTGCGCCCGGGACGGTCGGTGCGGTCGGTGCGCCGGTTCCGCTCGGCCTGTCCGGCGCGGCGCCCTGGCGCGCTCGCCGGCTGATCCGGATCGTACGCTGGATTCGGCCGGGCGAGATTCGCCCCGATGATGGCCAGCCGAGCGTCGAGCACGGCCTCCAGTTCGGCGGCAAGCGCCGGGCGCGCGACCGAGAGGTCCCGCGACTCGCCGAGATCCGTCTCCAGGTCGTACAGCACGACCCGCCCCGACTCCGCGTACCGGATCAGCTTGTACCGCCCGCGGCGAATGGCCGACTGCGGCCCGCCGGCGGTGCGATCGCCCGTGTGGTACTGCGGATAATGGAAGATGAGTTCGTCGCCGCCCGGCCGGTCCACCGCGGTCGCGGCGCCCTCCAGCACGCCGGCAAGCGAACCACCTTCGAGTCGGGCCCGCGTCGCCGCGGGAATCGTCGCCCCAGCCCACGCCGCGAACGTGGGATAGAGATCGTGGCCGACGACCGGCACATGGGCCCATCGGCCGGGCGCAATGTCCGGGCCGCGAACGATCATCGGCACGCGAATGCCGCCTTCGGACAGCGTTCCCTTGCCCCCGGAGAGCGGCCCGCCGTCTGGATGGCCGCCGTTGTCCGACATGTACACGACGTATGTGTTCTCACGCACGCCAAGGGCGTCGAGCATGGCCAACACCCGGCCCACGCCCGCGTCGAGGTCCTCGGTCAGGGCCGCGCGATTCGCGTCACGCCGCGAAAGGTCGGTGTACCGCTCGCGGGTCGATGCCCGGGCGTTCTCCGGGGCGTGCAACGCCAGCCAGGAAAGCTGGACGAAGAACGGCCGGTCCTCCAGAACCGCGGCGGCCATGAAGGCCTCGGCCCGATCGGCCATCCCGAAGATGTCAACCGGATTGGGATCCCTGAACTTCCCCGCCGCTTCATTTCCGATGTTGCCGTCGCTCACGTCGAATCCGTGCGCCGCCGGACCGCCACCCCCAACGTGCCACTTGCCGAAGTGCGCCGTCGTGTATCCCGCGGCCCGCAGCACGTGCCCGATCGTGAGGTCCTGACCGCTCAGATCATCGACACCGCGGGGGGAGAGCAATGGCCGATTCGAACTCGTGCGGCCGGACTGCCCGGCCCGGCCCCAGCCGAGGGCCGCCGGGCTCCGGCCGGTCAAGAGGCTGGCCCGCGTTGGCGCGCAGACCGGCGCTGGAGCGTACGCCGACGAGAATCGCATGCCGTCGGCCGCCATCTGTTCAAGGTGCGGCGTGTGGAAGTTCGCCCCGCGCGACCCAGGAACGTTCGGGTGCATCGGAACGGACAGGCCGCTCCAGTGCTGGTCGTCCGAGAGCATGAAGACGATGTTGGGACGGGTGGGACCAACGTTCGTGGGGGTCGCGGGAGTTGCGGGGGGCGCCGCAGACCCGTCGCCGGCAATGCTCGCGGGATTCGCGGCGCTCGTGGCGGCGGCCACCACCGAGAGCACGACCGCGGCGGCCACGATCATCAACGAGGGCCCGGGCGTCGCCCGATCGGCGGGAACGACGGAAACGCCTGAAACGACGGGTACGGCCGGTACGGCCGGTACGGCTGCGGCCAAGCATCGGTGGATTCGGCGAATCAAGATCGACGGGGCTGACACAAGCGGCGCTCCAATGGGACGGTCGAGCGCCCGAGCGGCGCCCATCAGCCGTACGCACGCATCGGCCGCTCCATCCCCGGGCCTGTACCGAATCTGGTCACCCCCCTCCTACCATCGCCCCAGATGGAACCGACCCTCACCGCCACCGTGCTCGCCGTCCGCCCGACCGGCTTTCGCCACAATGACGAGACGGCCGGGTCGAACGCCTTTCAGCGTGCCCCGGGCGCCGATTCCGGCGCGGTCCAGATGCAGGCGGCGGAGGAGTTCGATGGACTGGTGACGACGCTGCGGACCGCTGGCCTGCGCGTCATCGTCGCCGACGACCCGAACCGCCCGCCGGCCCCTGATGCGGTCTTCCCAAACAACTGGATCAGCCTCCACGCCGGCGGAACCGCCGTGCTGTACCCCATGCTCGCCCCGGCCCGGCGACGCGAAGTCCGGCCCGAGCTCATCGACGTCGTCGCCGAAGCCACCGGATGGCAATGGCCGAACGTCATCGACCTCACGCCGCTGGCCGCCGAGTCGGCGTTCGTCGAAGGCACCGGCAGCCTGATCCTGGACCGGCCGGCTCGCATCGCCTGGGCCGGCCGATCACCCCGGACCACGCGGGCGGGACTGGATGCGTTCGCCGACGCCACTGGCTTTCGCCTGGTCGAGTTCGGGGCCACCGACGCCGCCGGCCAGCCGATCTACCACACCAACGTGATGATGAACGTTGGCCGCGGCTTCGCGGTCATCTGCCTCGCGTGCATCGACGCGGCGGACCGCGATCGCGTCGCGCGGAGCATCGCGGACACCGGCCGCACGATCATCGAGATCACCCGCGAGCAACTCGGACACTTTGCCGGCAACATGCTGGCCCTTGGGGAGCCGGACGGCGAGCAGTTCCTGGTCATGTCCGCCGCGGCCGAGGCATGCCTGACGCCGAGACAGCGCAAGGCGATCGCCGGCTTCGCCCGGATCATCTCCGCCCCAATCCCCACGATCGAGCGGATCGGCGGCGGCAGCGTCCGTTGCATGCTGGCCGAGGTCTTCGGCAGTCCGTGAGCGGCAACCCGGAGCCCGGGGCCCAGAGCCCGGAACCCAGGGCCTCACCCGCCGGTCGCGGCCGCCGCCGCCGGCCCGGCCGTCATCGCCGCGACCGTGCGTTCGGCCAGCCCCACGATGAATCGCCAGTGCAACGTCATGCCGAGCAGGACTGCCACGTGCCAGACCTCGTGGCTGTCGATCACCCCGGGCCAGACCGTCGGCCAGCCGATTCCCATCATGACCGCCCCCACGGAGTAGGCCACGCCGCCGATCACGAAGCCGCGGACGGTGCGAAAGCCATCCCGCCGCCACGCCGCAATCATCGTCAGGCCCGCGATCCAGCCGAGCGTGATGTACAGCGTGGTCCCCAGGCCGCGGGGCATGCGGTCGAAGAAGACCGTCATCAACGTGAGCCCGGTGATGGCCATGGCCCACTTGGCCGCCAGGCCGGCCCAGCGGACGTGGCCGCGGAAGAGCATGGCGTGCACCGGCGTGAACGTGCCGGCGATCATCACGAAGATCGCCGCCTTGTCGAGCCGGTGGAAGACCCGGCCGCCGAGCGATTCCTCGTCCAGCGTGTGGTACACGCCGCTCATCGACAGCATGAAGACGAGCGCAAAGACGTAGACGCCCAGAGCGACGGCGATCCCCGGGGTCGCGCGGAACCGCCGCACCAGGGGCACGCCCAAGGCCAGAAAGACGCCCGCCCCGAGCAGGTGCGTGAGTGCGCTGACTGGCTCGTAGAAGCCGGGAATGGTCTGAACCGCCATGGCCGGGAGGATAGGCGGCCGCAGTTTCGGCAGGTCCGGCGAGACACGGCTACCTTGCGGATTGGGGTTGGAATTCCGCCCCGGCCGGTCCGCGGCGCTCGCCCGCGGCCCCTCGATCGTTCGCCCCACCTGACACCAGCAGGCCCACCCATGCAGCCCATCACCGTGATCCTCACCGCCGCCGGATCCCCCGGCGCCTCCACCTGCATCCGCCATTTGCGGGGCGTCCGCGAACGCACCGTCCGCGTGGTCGGCGCCGACGCCAACCCCGAGGCGATCGGCCGCGGCCTCTGCGACGAGTTCCACCTGATCCCGGCGTCGACCGATGCGGGCTACATCGATGCGCTGATCGACCTGTGCGCCCGCACCGAGGCCGACTGCCTCATTCCGGCCAGCAGCTACGAAGTCAACATCGTGGCTGAGGCCCGCGGGCGGTTCGCCAGCGCCGCCCCGGACACCCGGATCCTGGTGAGCGACCTGGCCGCCCTCGAGGTGGCCAACGACAAGGCCAAGCTCTACGAAGCGGTGGCCGGTGACCCCGACGTACGGGTGCCGGATTTCGAGCTCGTCACCGACCTGGACGGTTTCATGGCCGCCCACGCCCGGCTTTCGGTCGGCCCGGACGGTGGCCAGCGCCGCCTGTGCTTCAAGCCGCCCTACTCCAAGGGCTCCCGCGGATTCCGCTACCTGGCCGACGGCATGAGCCGGCGAGACCTGCTGCTGAATCACAAACCCGACAGCAAGTACATGGCGCTGGACGAGTTCCAGCGCATCTTCACCGGCGACCCCGACTTCCCTGCCCTGCTCCTCATGGAGGTACTCGAGGGCGAGGAAATCGACTCGATGGTCATCGGCGACGGCGCGGGCGAGTCGCTGCTCATCACGCACAAGACGCGCGAGAAGGAACGCGGTGGCGTGATCACCCAGGGGGAACAGGTGGAGCGCCCGGAACTGGACACGGCGATCAAGGCGATCGTGCGGCGGATCCCGCTGCGCTACAACTTCGGCATTCAGTTCATCGGCGGGGCGCTCTTGGAAATCAACCCGCGGCTGTCAACGTTCATGTACACGGAAGACTGGGTCGAGCCGTACTTCGCGATCAAACTTGCGTTGGGCGAGTGGACGGCGGGCGACCTGCGGGCAATGCAGGCGAAGGTGCCGATGGGGCTGCGCATGGTGCGGTACTTCGAGCAGCACTTCTGGACGCGGGAGGCGGCTGCCGCCACGTGATGGGTTTCGTTCCCGCCCGATCCAGGCGAATCAGCGGCCGGTCTGGGCGTGGCACGCCGCCCCGCGGGATCGATCTTGATTCGATCCTCGCGCCAGTTGGTCCACGGATGGCTCATCCCATCGGGCGCAATCGCCCGGAACTGACAAGTAGGGGCGGACGGGTTCTTGGAGCCAGGTCAGTACGCCACATGGCAACTCGAAGTCGCAGCTTCGAGCTCCGGCGATGTCAAGACACCTGTACGTCTTGGTCAGACGTGCGTCCATGGATCGATCACGCTGCACGCAGCTTGAAAGTCCTTGACGTTGCGGGTCGCTACCGTCGCCTGATGTGTCTTAGCGATTTCGGCGATCAGGACATCGCGCACGTCAATGGTGTTGCCGACCGCTTGCAGCGTCGCGCTGAGATCCCCAGCCGTGAGTCTGCCTCAGGTGCACTGCGGTTGAACGGAAGAGCATCGATGGTCGTGTCGGCGCCCGAAGATGGCACGCCCGCCTGGGGCTCGGACTGTGGCTCGATGATCGGGTCCTGTCCTCGCCCGGTCGCCGGTTGACCTCCGGCAAAGTCCACAACGAGATCCACCAAGTCCTCGTGGGCCTGGCCCCACTGGTCGTGCATCCAGCCCTTGGCCTGCTGAGCGACCCGAAACGGATCCTCGATCAGCCGCTCCTAGGCCATCTAGGGCATGCCACGACAAACCGCTCATCCTCCGACAATGGGGCCCGCTGGGCAGCCTCGCCCTCGTCGGCTTGGGTTATGAACAGCGTTTTCCGCTCACGGAGCAGCCAGAAGAACAACGCTCCCGCTCGGCGGCCGCGGGCTCTGGCTCGTTCAGCCTGGGCGACGAAATCCAGACGCCCCCCCGCCCCGGCTCGGGCAAGCCCGAGTTCGACGGCCTGGCGATGCAGCCCCATAAGCCGGCCGGTGTCGGCCAGGTCCTGGTGCTCGACGTCTCGGAGATTGGGTTCGCCTGCTCGCTCGCGGCCCTTGGCCCGGACCCGAGAGCTCAGGCGGATCCGAGGATTTCACCCAGCTTTGCACCAAGTTGCAGGTTTCACGCGGCGTACCCGGTACTTGCAGCCCGGGGCACCAAGACGACGGGGCGCGGAGCCCCTTCTCCGATACTTCGTTGCCGTGGCCGCGGCGATACCCGTTGCGACCGTCGCCAGTACGGTCTTCGCCGGAGGACTCCGTCACCGCATCGGCGCACCGCTGCATCTCGACACCCCGGCACAGCGGCACACCCGGCCCCCCGCGCCACCAGAGCCCCCCACCCCCGATCCGATACACTGCCCTTGCCGGCCGATCCCCTCGATCCCCCCGGCATTCTCTATGTGTGGAATCGCTGGCATCCTCGAGTTCCGCGATGGCGCCACGCCCGATCGGGTGGCCCTGGAGCGGATGACGACCTTCATGACCCACCGGGGCCCCGATGGGGCTGGGGTGCACGTGGACGGTCCGCTCGGGCTCGGCCATCGCCGGCTGTCGATCATCGATCTGGACCACGGGGCCCAGCCGATGCTGGACCCGACCGGCCGGTACGCCCTCTGCTTCAACGGCGAGATCTACAACTACATCGAGCTCCGCGAGCAGCTCAAAGCCGCCGGGTCGACGTTCCGCACCGACTCGGACACCGAAGTCCTGCTCGAGGCGCTGATCCGCTGGGGCGCTGACGCCCCCGCCAAGCTCAACGGCATGTTCGCCTTCGCGTTCTACGACCGGGCCGAACGCCGGATGATGCTCGTCCGCGACCACCTGGGCATCAAGCCGCTCTACTACGCGAAGCTGCCCGATCGCCTCATGTTCGCGAGTGATCTCGGCGCGATCGCGACACATCCCGACTTCCCGCGTGCCCTCGACCCGGTCGCCACGAGCCACTACTTCACGTGGCGGACGGTGCCGAATCCGTACACCGGCTTCCGGGCCGCCCGCCAGCTCCCCCCGGCCACGATCATGACGATCAACGCCGACGGCCGGGAGACCACCCGCACCTATTGGGACATCCCCGTCAACGATCGGCCGGCCTCGGCCACGCCGGCGGAGGCCGACGCCCTCGAAGGCGAGCTCCGCGACCTGCTGGCCGATGCCCTTCGGCTGCAAGTCCGCTCGGACGTGCCGGTCGGCGCGTTCCTTTCCGGCGGCGTGGACTCGTCCACCGTCGCCTACTGGATGAAGCAGGCCGTCGGCGACCGGGCCGTGACCTTCACCATCGGCTTCCGCGGTGAAGAGAAGGACTTCGACGAAAGCGAGTGGGCCGAGGACGTCGCCCGGCACATCGGCACCGAACACCACACCCACTTCCTCCGCGAATACGACATTGTGGAGCTGCTGGAACGCATCGCCTGGCAGTACTCGCAGCCCTGTGGCACCGGCATCCCGAACTACTTCGTCAGCGAAATGGCCCGCAAGCACGTGACCGTGGCCCTCGCCGGCGTCGGCGGCGATGAGTGCTTTGCCGGCTACGGGCGATTCCTGCTGGCCGGCAACCCGCGGGCCACCGGGTACGACACCGACGACCCGGTGCACGCCTTCCTGCGATCGCTCGTCAGCTTCACCGATGCCGACAAGCGCGAGTTCTTCAGCCCCGACCTGCAGGCGGCGACCCGGCACGAGCCTTCGATCGGCTTCATCCGCGGCCAGGTCGGCGAAGCCCCGCGCCGCAACACGCTCGACGCGCTCTGCCGCATCGACTTGCGGCACTTCATGCTCAATGACCTGCTGTTCAACCTCGACAAGATGTCGATGGCCCACTCGCTGGAAGTCCGCGTTCCGCTGCTGGACCACCGCATCGTCGAACTCGCCCAGCGCACGCCGCCCCGGCTCAAGGTGCTGCACGGCGAACAGAAGGTGCTGCTCAAGCGGGCGATGTACCGGCAACTGCCGCGGCACGTATTCCTGCGGGCCAAGCGCGGGTTCAGCCTGCCCAAGCAGGTCTGGCTGAAGCGCATCGAGTCCACCGTCCGCGACCTAATCAGCGAACGAACAGTGCGTGAACGCGGACTCTTCGAGTGGAACACCGTCAGCGCCTACGTCGACCGCGTCTTTGACGCCGACGGACGGGCGAGCTGGCGGGACGCGAACAACCTCTGGAACCTGTTCAGCTTTGAACTCTGGGCCCGGCAGTTCGTGGACCAGGCGCCTGACGTGCACCCGCCGGGCGGCCGCGACGCGGAGATGCTCGCGCGGGCTGCGGGCTCGGGGGCCGAGGGTGCAGGGCTCGCGGCCGACGGAAGCGACCGTTCCGCCGCCGAACCCACGATCTCCGTCACCCTGCCCAGTACCGCGGCCGCGAACGCGAACGCGAATGGAGCCGCCGGCCCGTTGACCGGCCCAGATTCGCCCACCGCGGCGGGCTCCACCGCCGCCTCCGCATCGGCCCCCACGCCGGCCCCCACGACCACGTCTTTCCCCGCCGCTCCCTGAGCCTCCTTCGCCGAGTGCCTTTTCCGCATGCGCGTTTGCCACTTCATCACGAACCCGTACTCCTTCGACACACGCGTGAAGAAGGAAAGCGCGACCCTGCGCGGCATGGGCTGCGACGTGACCGTGGTCGGGACGCGCGGGCGCGGCCTGCCGCCACGCAGCCGCGAGGACGGCGTCCGCGTGCAGCGCGTCGATCCGAAGACCTACTCCGCCGGCGAATTGGTCAGGTTCATTGGGGTTGTCGGCCGCGACACGCTCGGCGGCACGTTCCTCTGGCGACCGCTTGAGTTCATCGGCCGGTCGATCACCGGGACAATTCGCTTCGGCAAAGATCTCGTGCAGCAGGTCCAGCAGATCTTCCGCCGCGTCGGAAGCATCATCGTCCGGCGTTTCCGCGGTGGCCCCGAGGCTGACATCGATCTCTCGGCCGCCTTGCTGGATGCCCTGTCGACCGAATCACGCATGCCGCTTCGCGCCCACGCCATTTGGTGGCTCGGCCTGCTGCTGGCCATCTTGGTGCTCCCGCTTCTGCCAGTGTTCATCCTGCTCGGCATGCTCATCTTCGCGGTGGTACCGGTCTTCCGGTTCGCCCGACGGACCGCATTGAAGGCCGCTCGCCGCGTGTACCGCCTGGCGGGCCGCAACGCCTCGCGCGTCGTCGGCACGTTCGCCCGCGTCACCCGCCCCGGCCGCAACCTGATGTTCCGGTTCAACCGGAATCTGGCGTTGATCGACGCCGGATACCGCGCGGACCCCAACGTCTATCAGGCCAATGACTACGACACGATTCTTGTGACCTGGATTGTGTCTCGGCTGCGCGGCGTGCCGTACGTGTACGACATCCACGAGCTCTACGACGAGAGCTTCCCCACCCGCAAGCCATTCCGCGTTCGCTACTTCATCCGCCTGCTCGAAGGCCGGCTCGCCCGTCGCGCCCTGCACACGATCACGGTCGGCGCCGAGATCGCCCGCGTCATGAGCGAGCGATACCGCATTCCGCCGCCGGTCCTGGTCCGAAATGCCCAGCCCTACGAGGGCGCGGCGGTGGCCAACGACTATCTGCGCACGACCATCGGCGACGCCGATCGCCCGGAGCGCCGCACGATCTTCATCTACGCCGGTCGGGTGGCCCGCGGACGCGGATTGCCCGAGGCGGTTGCGGCCATGCAGTCGATCGATCCCGATGAGGGGGCGCTGATCATCATGGGTTCCGGCGATCCCAGCCGCATCGCCGACCTGGAACGGCAGATCGTGGATTTGGACCTGTCCGACCGGGTCTACGTCTTGCCGGGGATTCCGTCCGAGGATCTGCCCTCGGCCTTGGCCGACGCGGACGTGGGCCTGATGCTCACGCAGCCCGCCTGCCTGAGCTACTACTACGGCCTGGGCAACAAGCTCTTCCACTACGTCAACGCCGGGATCCCCGTGCTCGTGCCGGACCAACCCGAGAAGCGGCAGTTCATCGAGGAACACCGCGTCGGCATGATGGTCGAGGACCTCACGCCGGACGGGATCGCCGCGACCATGCAGCGGTTCATCGACGACCCCGAACGCACCGAGATGTTCAAGTCCCGCTGCCGTCAGGTGGCCCCGACCGTCGCCTGGGAACATGAGGCGGACCGGTACGAGTCGGTCTACGTGGACGTGTACGAGCACGTGCTGTTTGACCGGCCCAAGACCAACGTGGCCCGCCGCGGCAAGACGCTCGGCCTCGGTTCCGCCCAGTGGAGCCCGGCATGAGCCAGGCGATGAACCCGGCTTCGGGTGGCGGGGCGGGTGCCACGCCGCCGGCGACCGGTTCGCCCGCCGCGGCGCGGGACGCCGCCGCGGTCGCGGCCACGCCCTCCGCGGCCTCGGCGCCCTCCGCCCTGGACGACGGTCAAGCCCCTGATCCCGCCGCCGCCGATGTGCGCATCGACGCCGCCCTGGCCGCCGGGGCCACCAGCGTCCGCACCGTGACCGCCCGGCCGATCACCACGCGGCCCGGCCCGCTCGCGGCGGCCAGCCGGACCCTTACCGACCTGTGGACGTGGCGGCATCTTGTCTGGGCGTTCACCGTCTACGACATCAAGCACGACAAGCGGAACAACATCCTCGGCAACCTATGGCACCTGCTCAATCCGGTGCTGAACATGCTGATCTTCATGTTCGTGGTGAACGTCGTCTTTGGCAGCCGTGTGCCGGACTACCCGGTGTTCTTCTTCTGCGGCAGCATGTTCTTCCGGGCGTGGACGCTGGCCTTCGGCCGCGGCACCAGCGTCTTGATCCAGGCCGCGGGACTGATCAAGTGCTGCTATTTCCCACGGATCACCGTCGTGGCCCCGGTCACGATCAAGGGCATGTACGACTTGGTGCTGGAATCGCTGGTGCTGGCGGTTCTGATGGTGATCTTTGGCGTGTCGCCCGGATGGCACGCCCTGCTGGCCATTCCCTTTGTGCTGCTCACGTTCGTGGGTGCGAGCGGTGCGGTGCTGCTCTTGTGCTGCCTGGGCGCCCGCTTTCGCGACATGACCAGCCTGATGCAGCACGTCAACCGGCTGTTCTTCTACTTCTCGCCGGTGATGTACCCCGTCGATCGCATTCCTGAACGCTTTCAGGAGGCGTACATGTTGAACCCCGTCTCCTGCGCTCTGGAAATTGGCCGCGACCTGATCGTCCGCAACCAGATGCCGGCGGCCTTTACGACCGTCTACTACTCGGCCTTCTGCCTGCTGCTCTTCGCCATCGGTCTCCTCACGTTCGCCCGCCTCGAGGGCAAGGTGACGAAGCACCTGTGAGCACCCTCAGCCGCCATCCCGAATCCGCGAATGCCGCCGGTGTCGGACCCGGCTCCGGCTCCGGCTCTGGCTCTGGCAACGACGCCGCGCCCGGCACCGACATCTCGTCGCCCCTGCGACCCGTCGCCGCCCCCGGGCAGCCGCTGCTTGCGTGTCGCCAGGTCACCGTGCGGTACGCCATCCGCTACCACTACGCCGACACGTTCAAGGACTCGCTCTTCATCGCCGCCCGGCAGGCCGTTCGCCGCCTGCGCGGCGTGGCCCGGCCGGCCGACGGAGAGACCCGCACCAATGCCGTCCGCTCGTTCGAAGCGCTCAAGAACATCGACCTGGAGATTCACCGGGGCGACGTCATCGGCCTCGTCGGCCGCAACGGGGCCGGCAAGAGCACGCTGCTGCGGCATCTGGCCGGCATCGAAGAGCCCGACGACGGGATCATCGAGCGCAATGGGACCATCGGCACGCTGCTGAACCTCTCGACCGGCTTCAAGAGCGAGCTGTCGGGGATCGAGAACGTCTACCTGCGAGCGGCGATTCTTGGCATCCCCCGCGAATCGGTCGACGAGTTGCTGCCGCGGATCATCGATTTCTGCGAGTTGGGCGAGTTCTTCTACGCTCCCTTCCGCACGTACTCCGCCGGCATGAAGGCCCGCATTGGCTTCGCCGTCGCCATCCACATCAATCCCGACGTGCTCTTGCTCGACGAAGTGATCGGCGTGGGCGACGAGAAGTTCAAGCGCAAGGCCGGCAACATCTTCAACTACCTCAAGGAAGACCGCGCGGTGGTCCTGGCCACGCACGACTCCGGCACGATCAAGCGCTACTGCACCAAGTGCCTCTGGCTCGACGGCGGCGCGATCCGGGCATTCGGCCCGGCCGACGAAGTGGCCGACGCGTACGTTGAAGCAATGAGCGACGACTGAATCGCGGGCGCAGCCGGCCAGCCCAGCCCAGCCGAAACGCCCGCGTGATCCCGCCCCGGCCAGAGCCCGCTTCTCGCCGTCGTGTCCCGCCCCTCGCGTCCCCCCCGCCCCCCGCGTCCCCCGCCAGAAGCAACCCCCGCGTCCGGTACACTGCGGCGTCCGCCCGCCACGATTCCCCACCCCTGCGAGCCACTCGTGTTCGAACACATCGGCAACGACGTCAAGGCCCACCACACGGTGCGCACCTACGGGCGCAACCGCATCGGGGACGACTCGATCATTCTCGAGAACGTCTTGCTCGGCTACCCGTCGACCAAGCTGCTGCTCGACCTGCGCCAGGTGGACCTGAACCTGGAACACGCGGACTACGCCGGCACGCACATCGCCAACAATGCGATCATCCGTTCGGACGCGGTGATCTACTGCGACGTCACCATCGGCCACCACGTGCGCACCGGGCACAAGGTCTTGGTTCGCGAGAACACGCACATCGGCCACAACGTGCTGATCGGCACGAATACCGTCATCGACAATGACTGCACGATCGGCTCGCATGTAAGCATTCAATCTTGTGTTTACATTCCGACCGGCACGATCATTGAAGATTACGTCTTCCTTGGTCCGTCGGTCACGATCACCAACGACCGGCACCCGATCCGCAAGGCGGGAGCGCCGCTGGAACCGGCCACGATTCGTCGCGGCGCGTCGATCGGGGCCAACAGCGTGATCATGCCGGGCGTGGAAGTCGGCGAGGGGGCGATGGTCGGCGCGGGCTCGGTCGTCACCAAGGACGTACCGGCCTGGCACCTGGCCGTGGGCAGCCCGGCCCGGTTCACGCCAATGGCGGACGAACTGCGCACCGAGAACGCGATTCGCTGATTCGGGTCCGGCGAGGCGCGAGCGACGAAGCCCGAACCGCGGGCGGCACGACGAGGAGGCGACATGGGCCACACGATCGATTCCATTCCGGGTGGCGAGCCCAGCCGGGCCACGCCGGCGGAGATCGTCGGCGGCAAGTCCGTCATGGTCGCCGGCGGGGCCGGTTTCATTGGCAGCCACCTGTGCGATGCCCTGCTCGCCGCCGGCGCGTCCCGGGTGGTGGCGGTGGACGACCTGTTCTTGGGACGGCGCGAGAACCTTGAGGATGCCTTTGCCGTCGGCGGCGACGCACGCTTCCGCTTTGAAGAACAGGACGCCTCGGACATCGAAGGCATGCGGCGGCTGATCGGCGACGAACGCCCGGAGATCGTCTTCAACCTGGCCGTGATTCCGCTGCCCACGAGCCTGGAGCGGCCAAAGTTCACCGTCGACCGCAACGTTTCGATCGCCAGCACCATGTGCGAACTGGCCCGCGACGAAGCCTATCCCACGCTGCTGGCCTTCAGTTCTTCCGAGGCCTACGGCACCGCCCGCAGCGTGCCCATGGATGAGACCCACCCGCTCGAACCGCGCACGCCATACGCCGCGAGCAAGGCGGCGAGCGACCTCACCGTGATGTCCTGCGTGCACAGCTTCGGCATCGATGCCCGGATCCTGCGGCCGTTCAATAACTTCGGGCCGCGGCAGAATGACCGGGCGTACGCCGGCATCATTCCGATTGTCGTTCGCCGCGTGGAAGCCGGCGAACCGGTCGTGATTTATGGCGACGGCGAACAGACGCGCGACTTCATCTACGCCGCCGATACCGCCGATGCCGCCATTCGCCTGGTGGGCTGCCCCGCGGCCCGCGGGCGCATCACCAACATCGGCCGTGGCACCGAAACCAGCATCAACGACCTGGTGATCACGCTGCTCGACGTGCTGGGCGTGCCGAATCACCCCATCGAATACGCCGACGATCGTCCCGGCGACGTCCGCCGGCACTGCGCGGGCATCGACCAAGCTCGCCGGCTCATTGATTTCGCCCCGCGGACGGAACTCCGCCGCGGCCTGGAGGAGACGGTCGCGTGGTACCGAGCGAGACCCCTGCCCACATCCCGCTGACCCGGCCGTGGACCGATGACCGCGAGTTGGAAGCGGTCCGCGCGGTCCTGGAGTCCGGCCACCTGGCCCAAGGCCCGCGCGTCGCAGCCTTTGAGGCGTCGGTGCGCGAACTGACCGGGGCCGGCCACGCCATCGCCACCAGCTCCTGCACCACCGCCTTGCACCTCGCCCTGGCCGCCGGCGGCGTGACCTGCGGGGACGAGGTCGCGGTCGCCGACTTCACGTTCCCGGCCACGGCCAACGTTGTCGTCCAACAGGGGGCGACGCCGGTGCTGGTGGACATCGACCCGGCCACGTACGCCATGTGCCCGGCCGATCTGGAACGCCGCATCACGCCCCGCACTCGGGCAATCATGTCGGTCGACCCCGTCGGCTCGCCGGCCGACCACGAGCGCCTGCGGGCCATCGCCCGTGCCCACGACCTGCTCTACATCGACGACGCCGCCTGCGCGATCGGCGGCACGTCCGCCGGCCGCCCGCTCGGCTCCGGGGCCGTCGCCGACATCACCTGCTTGAGTTTCCACGCCCGCAAGGTGATCACCACCGGCGAAGGCGGCATGCTCCTGACCGACGACGACGCGGTGGCCGAGCGGGCGATGTCTCTGCGCACGCACGGCGGCGTCCGCACGGACGGGCGATTCAGCTTCGAGTCCTGCGGATTCAACTACCGCCTCAGCGACATCCAGGCCGCCGTCGGCCTGGTTCAAATGGAACGGCTGCCGGAGATATTGACCCGCCGCCGCCGCCTGGCCCTCGGCCTGACCGAACGAATCGCCGCCGGCCTCAGCTGGCCCACCGGCGCCGGGCCGGATGTGGTCCAACTGCCGGGCGACCCGCCCTGGGGACCGCACCTCTACCAGAGCTACGTCGTGTGCCTGCCGGACGCCGTCAACCGCGACGCGGTGATCGCCGAACTGCGGGCCGCCGGCGTCGAAAGCACCATCGGCACGTACGCCTGCCACGCCGAACCCGCGTTCGAGCGACTGGTCGGCACGGCCCCCGGCGACCGCCCCCACGCATGGCGGGCCTTCCGCCAGGCGATCACGCTGCCGCTCCATCCGCGGATGACCGACGCCGAACTCGACCGCGTGGCCAGTGTGTTCACGGCCTCCGTCGGCTCGCCGGCCACGGTCGCGCGATGAGCGCGTCGCCCGAAGTTCCCATCACGATCCACCACGTGGGCGACGATCCGGACGCGGACGAAGCGATCCTTGAGTTGATCGAGGGCGACGGGTACGAGGACACCGGCATCGCCGCACCACGCATCTACGCCCGGCCCGACTTTCACCGGCTGGTCGGGCGGATGGCCGGCGGCGAGCTGCGCCGCATCTTTGCCGCGGCCGACGGAGCAATTGTCGGCAGCCTGACCTGGCTGGAGCGCGAACTCGACGCGGCGATCGTGGGCGATGGGCCGCGCCGTCTGCTCAATGCCCTGCCGTGGTTCGGGAGCCATGGCGGGCCGCTGATCGGGCCGGGGATCCCCGAGGAACCCGCCTGGGAAGCCGCCCACGCGTTGGTCGCCGAGTTTCGCGCCGCCTCCCAAGCCGAGGATGTGCTGGCCACCACGCTGATCTCGTCGCCGAACGACGATCCGGAGTTCGTTGACCTCCTGGTCGACGCCTTTGAGCCCACGGAGATCGATTGGCGGCGCAGCCAGATCACGCCGCTGCCGGTGTCGGCCAACGATTCCCCCGAACGCATCGGTGAGCGGCTGCTGATGGACACGTTCGGGCAGAAGACGCGGAACCTGGTGCGCAAGGGCCTCAAGGAAGGCTTCACCATCCGCCAGCGCGACGATGATGCGGCGTGGCATGCCCTGGAAACGCTGCACGCCGCGGGCATGACCGCGATCGGCGGGCCGGTGAAGCCGCCGGCGCACTTCGCCGCCTTGCGCGAAAGCCACCGGATGGCCCAGCGGCTGTGGGTGGCCGAAGACGGCGGGCAGATCGTCGCCGCCCTGCTGCTGCTGTGGGCGGGGGGCCACGTCGAATACCTCGTCCCGGCGGTGGACGCCGACCATCGCTCGCGCCAGCCGATGGCCGCGATCATCTACTCCGCGATGGTCGAAGCCGTCGCCGGCCACGACATCGACTGGTCCTGGGGCGGCACGCCGATGGGGCACGACTCACTGCACCGGTTCAAGGCGGGCTTCGGCGGCGAAGACGCGCCGTACGCGATCATGTGCCGCCCGGGCCCGGCCGGCGTGGACCGGCTGCGGGCGATCGGACCGGCTCGGTTGGGACAGGCGGCGCCGTGGTGGTACGCGTATCCGTTCGCGGCGCTGGGGGGTGATGCCGGCGATGCCAACGATGACGCGGGCGACGCGACGAGCGACGAAGCCGACGGTCGGACGCGCCACGGGCGGGAACCGTCCTGATGCGCGGCTTCGATCGACCCACCACGGATACCTTTCTGGCCGACCTGGCCGAGACGCTCGGGCCGTTCCGCCCGTCGCTCCCTCCGCCGCCGGTTGATCCGGCCACGCAGCCCATCGTGTGGATCGTGGGGACGCCGCGTTCGGGAACCACCCTGCTCGCGGAGTTGCTCACCGCCAGCACCGACATCGGCTTCGTGGACAACCTGGCCGCCCGCTTCCCGGAGCACCCCGAGACGGGCATGCTGCTGTCGGCGTCGTTGCGGCCGGCGACGGGCGCGGCCGGCGGGGTGGGTCGCGGGGTCGTGACTGGGGCCGGGACTGGGGTCGTGACTGGGGCTGGGACTGGGGCCGAGGCCGAGCCCGGCGCCGTGACCGGGACCGCCGCGCCCCGCGCCGCCTTCCCGCCCTTCGACATCGGCCGCACCCAAGGTCCGCATGGGACGCACGAGTTCGGCTTCTTCTGGTCGCGCTGGCTCGGCCTTCGGCCGGACGCCGCGCACCGCCTCGACGGACCGGCCCGCGTCGCCGTCGATCGCAACGGCCTCCGCACGCAGCTGCATCGCATGATCGCGGTCGCCGGCGGGCCGTTCCTGGTGCGCAACGTGATCTGCGGACTCAACGCCGCCCTGCTCGCCGAGGTCCATCCGGCGTCGGTCTTCGTCGAACTCCAACGCGATCCGGCGGCCACCGCCGCGTCCATCCTTACGTGCCGGCGCCGGCGCGGCGGCGGGGCCCGGCACTGGTGGTCGCTTCGCCCGAGCACGTGGCGGCCCGACCGACTGGCCCCGAGTTCCGATGCCGCGGCCGCCGCGGAGTGCGCCCGGCAGGTCCTCGACATCCGCCGCGATCTGGCCGACGAGCGGGCCGCGGTCGAACGTGCCGCCGGGTCGGCTGGAGGGTCGGCCGCCGGGTCAGCCGGCGGGTCGGCCGGCGGGCCATCCACCACCTCCGCGCGATGGCGCACCGTCCAGTACGCCGACCTGTGCACCGACCCCGCCGCCGTCGTCGGCGAAATCGTGGCCGACGTGGTCGCATTGGGCGGCAAACTCGATCATCGCCCGCCGCCCATGGCCCCCGAACCGGCCCGCGCCGCCCCGCAGCTCCCGGACGAGGAAGCCCAGGCCATCGTCGATGAGCTTTCCGCCGACGACCGGTAGACTCAGCGTTGGATCAACCGCGCCGCGGGATGCGTCCCGGTGCCCGATCCGGCCTCCGACTCGCCCCCGCCTCCGGTTCAGATCCATCGAGCTCCACCGACCTCCCCGCTCCGCATCTCTCCACCGCCACGCCCCCAAAGCCACGCCCCCATGAAGATCCTGCACGCCCCCGTCAACATCGCCAACCAGGGTTGGCTCCTCTCGCGCGGGCAGCGACTCATCGGCCACGAGGCCGACGTGCACGCGGGCCCCAAGGGCGCGCTGAACTACCGTGCCGATCGCCGGGTGAGCTTCAATGAAGGAACGCGGGCCGACCGCGTGGCCGCGGCTTTTCGGTATCTGTCGGAGATGATCGAGGCGGACTACGACGTCTACCACTTCTATTACCACGCGAGTTTGCTGCCCAAGAGTTACGGCATCCCGCCGTTTCTCGATGTCGACATCCTCCGCCAACTCGGCCGGAAGGTCTTCTTCCACTTGATGGGCTGCGATTTCCGGTTGCCATCGCTTTCGTACGAACGCAATCGCCACACCATGTGCGTGCCCTGCCGAGCCTGCCTGGACCGCGACAAAATCGCCTTGCTCGAGCGCATCGCCGGGTCGGCCACTGGCTTGATCGCCGCCGGCCCGCACTCACAGCTCTTCACCGGCGGGTTCCGCTTCGACAGCCTGCCGGTGGCCGTGGACTTGGGCGCCGTCACCGAAGGCGAGCCGCAGCGCGACGTGCCCCGCATCGTCCACATGCCCACGAACCGGGCGATCAAGGGAACCGAGTTCGTGCTTGCCGCGGTCGAGGCCTTGCAGGCCGAGGGCCTGAACTTCCACTTCGAGCTCATCGAAGGCCGCCCGCACGAGGAAGCGGTCGCCACCTTGCGCGAGTCGGACATCCTGATCGACCAGCTTGGCAGCGACTTCCACGCCACCGCGGCGATTGAAGCGATGGCCGCCGGCCGGGTCGTCGTCGGCAACATGCTCGACGCGGCCGCCGCCCAGTACGGCGACCGATCACCCGTCGTCCCGGCGGACCGCAATACGCTCACCGATGTCCTGCGCACGCTGATTCCCGATGTGGACGAACGCCGGCGCCGCGCGGCCGATGGACGCACCTACGCCGCCCGTCACCACGACCACATCAAGGTCGCCGAGCGCAGTTTGCAGATCTACGCCGCGCCGACGGAGCCGGTCCCCAAGGGGCGCACCGCGGCTGAGGTGGCGAGCGAACTGCGGGCCGCGTCGGATGCGGCCATGCCCGCGTTCGCCGGGACCGCTGACGGCAATGGCGGCAGTGGCGGCGGCGGCGGTGGCGGTGGCGGCAACGAGCCCGTGTCCGTGACCATCGAGACGCACGTCACCCGCCCGCCCGGGGATCCTCGGGGAACGCCCAGCTTGGTTGCCGCCGGTGCGGCCGGCGCGAGCACCACACGCGGCGCCGATCGAACCAACGACGCGCCCGCCAGTACGCCGGCCAGTACGCCGGCCAGCACGCCCACCAGTACACCCTCCGGCGTCGTCCACCAGGGATCCGCCCTACCTGTGGCCAACACGACCGACGCCCTCGACTCGCCGGCTGCTGCTGCTGCTTCTGCCGCTGCCGGTGCCGCCGATGCTGGCACTGCCGCAACGACCGACGCCCCACGCTTCCCCTTCCCGATCGAACCGCTCGACAACCCACGACTGGCCTTGCCGCTGCACGAACGATTCGGCCAGTCGCTCGAAGACTACGTCGACGACAAGTTCCGGCTCGGGCGCCGCTTCTTCCGGCGGCGGCTCGAAGAACTCGGCTTGCAGTTCACCGGCCCGGTTCTGGACATGGGCTGCGGCCCCGGACACTGGGCGATCACCATCGCCGAAGCGCACCCGAAGATCCCCGTTGTCGCCTGCGACCGCAACGATTTCCTCTACGAATGCCTGGTCGAGAAGAAGCAAGAGTTCCAGCTCGACAACCTGCGCACGGTACAAGCCGACATTCGCAAGCTGCCCTTTGACGACGCACACTTCCAAACCACACTGTGCATCGGCGTGTTGCAACTGGTCAAGGTCAGCGAAGCGTTTGCTGAACTCGTGCGCGTGACGCGCCCGGGCGGCACGATCTTGATCAACGTTCCCGGCGCCGGGTTCTACGCCCGCAACTCCGTGGGCGCCTTGCGCGGCAAGCGACGTGACATCCTGCGACAGAACATGAAGTTCGTGCGCAACACACTGAAGCAGAAGGATGTTCCGTTCACGTTCTTTACCCGCGGAAGGTTGCGATCGATGGCCAAACAGCACGGACTCAACCTCCTCAGCGTGACCCCGACCGGGTTGTATCCGCCGCAAAAACCGCGGTACGCCGGGCTCCCCGTCAACATGGATGTTGTGTTCCGCAAGCTCGCCGCATCCAAGTCATGAGTGCAACGGCACCCCGTGCACTGATGCGCCCGTTTCGCGTAATGTACGACACGCTCGCCGGCGACCCGCGCTACCGCGTGCGCCCCGTGGTCGAACACTTCGCCCGGAACGAACGAGATGCGCAAGCCGTCAATGTTTGCATTCGCCACGACGTCGACATCGCCCTTGAGTTCGCGGCCGAGTTGGCGGAGTACGAAGCGGCCATTGGCATTCGTTCGACGTATTACTTTCTGACCGACACCGCCCCGTACCGCATCTGGGAATCGGACATCCCGCGCCGCGTTGCCGCCCTCGGCCACGAAGTGGGCGTGCACAGCGACCACCATTACGAGCAGCTCGCCCTTGAGCGCGACGGCATCGCGCGGCTCCACGAAGACGTCGTCCGGATGGCCGAGCACGCCGGCGTTCCGGTGCACGGCATCGCCTGGCACGGGGGCAAGCACATCGCCGCGTACAAGGCGAACAACTACGACCTGTACAAGGATCACGCCGCGGCCGATCTTGGGCTCGAGTACCACGACTCGGTCTTCTACCAACCGGACACCCGGAAGTGGCGCTGCGATCACATCCTCAGCGACGGCGAAAACTCGCTGCGCTTCGTGCCCGGCAAGCCGCGGGCCGTCCTCGGGGCGGCCGCCCGCGGCGAGGACGTGTTGGTCGTCGCCCACCCCTTCATGATGATGCCGCCGTCGGCCCGGCCGGCATGCCAGTACCCCGACTACCCCCACCTCTCGCCCCCGAGGCCCCGCAACCTGCACGCCGACCTGAAGTCGTGCTTGGCGTACAACAAGCCATACCTGGGCCCACGGCGGACGGAATGGCTGCGGCGAGCGATCCGCGTGGTGGAGCGGTTTGGGGGCGGGGCGGGCTGAGTCGAGCCCCCGTCATCGGTCGCCGCACGTCCGAGACCGGGGAACGGCCCGGAGCGGCACAATTCTCGGACCCGCGAGGTTCTTGCCCGGTCCTTGGCTCATGCACCAATGCTCAGCGCGGTCTTCGCCCGACGAAACCCGAAGCGGAGCCGGACCGGGGCAGCGCACTTCTTGCGCACTCGGCCCGATCGCTCCCGCCACGGGACGCCGAACCATGCACGAGTTGCCACCCGATGCTGAGCCGATCGACACCCTTCGCCTGGATGTGGCGACTGGGACCGAACTGGCCGGGGAACGAACTCCGGAGGCCGGTGCGTCGATCTCCCCCTCGATCACCATCGCCGGCCAGCGGATCACCCAGCACGGCAGCCCGCTGATCATCGCCGAGATCGGCGTGAACCACGATGGCGATCCCGACCTCGCCGTGGCCCTCATCGACGCCGCGGCCACCGCCGGGGCGGACGCGATCAAGCTGCAAATCTTCGAGGCCGAGCGGCTCACGACGCGGGACACCCCCACCGCCGCGTACCAGGCCGCGGCCGCCGCGGGGTCCAGCCAACGCGAGATGCTCCGGCGCCTGCAGCTTCCCGTACCCGCCCTCCCCGAGATCGTGAGCGAGGCTCGAAGCCGCGGCCTCACCGTCTTGGCCACGCCCTTCGACCCCGAGTCCGTCGACCTGGTCCGCGACCTTGGCGTCGACGCGATCAAGATCGGCTCTGGCGACCTGACCCACGCCCCGTTGCTGCAGCACATCGCCGCGACGGGCCGGCCGATCATCTGTTCGACCGGCATGGCCGCGATGGCCGACGTCCAACGTGCGGTCGCCGTCATCACCGAAGCCGCCCGCGTGGCGGCCAGTGTTCCGGCGTCGGCCGCGTCGAACGCTCGAGGTTCCGGCACGGGCCCGGGCGGCGACCCCGGTCCGGGCCTGGCGCTTCTGCACTGCGTTTCTGCCTACCCCGCGCCCACGCACGACGCGAACCTCCGGGCCATTCCGGCGGTGCACGCGGCGACGGGATGCGTTGTCGGCTGGTCCGACCACTGCCCGGGCAACGAAACGGCCGTCGCCGCCGTCGCCCTGGGAGCCCCGATCATCGAGCGACATCTGACGCTGGATCGCGGCGCGGTCGGTCCGGACCACGCGGCATCCGACGATCCCGAACGCTTTGCCGCCTACGTGCGGGCGATTCGCACCGCCCACGCGGCGCTCGGCGACGGCACCAAGCGGGCCACCTCCAGCGAGGACGACGTCCGCCACGCCGCCCGCCGCAGCATCGTGGCCCGGCAGCCGATTCCCGCCGGCACCCTCATCGAACCATCCATGCTGGATTTCCGCCGGCCTGGCACGGGACTCTCACCCGAGCTGGCCGACGACGTGGCCGGACGCATCACCGCCGTCGACATCCCGGCGGAAACCTTGATCCATCGAGACATGCTCGCATGAACAACGCGCCGATTCCGGAGATTCGCGGCGACTTCAGTCCTGCATTCGAACCGCTGCCGACGGTGGTCATCACCGGCGGCGGGCACGCCCGCGTGGTGATCGACGCGGCGCACCTGTCCAACGAGATCCTGGTCACCGCGATCGTGGACGACAACGAAGCGCTCGTGGGCCACACCGTCGACGGCGTCCCGGTGCTCGGAACGACGGCTGATCTTCCGAGTCTGGCCGAACACGGGCTGCGGCAGTTCGTCATCGGACTCGGCGGCACCGACCGAAACGGCGGGGCGGATGAGCGGCGCCGGCTCTTTGAGGCAGGCCGTTCCGCCGGCCTGGAGCCGATCGCGGTCATTCATCCGCGGTCGATCGTCTCGCCTCGGGCGGCGGTCGGGGCCGGGGCGGTGCTGTTGGCCGGGTCGATCCTCAATGCCGGGGCGACCGTCGGCACGAATGCCATTGTCAACTCCGGGGCGGTCATCGAACATGACGTGGTGATCGGCGACCACGCCCACATCGCCCCGGGCGCGGTCCTCTGCGGCGGCGTCACGATCGGCGACTTCTGTCATGTCGGGGCCGGGGCCGTCATTCGGCAAGGCGTCTCGGTGGCCGATGGTGCGGTCGTGGGCGCGGGCGCGGTCGTCATCGCCGACGTCGCCCCGAGCCAGCTTGTCCTCGGCGTGCCGGGCCGGTCGCGGGCCCTCTCCGCCTGACAGTCCGTTGAAGAAGCCTGTCTCGTCCTGACTGAGTGCGATGCTGCCACCCTTGCGCGGAGCCGAATCGAAGGCACATCCGCTCGATTGCGCCGCGATTCGGCGACATAGCGAGGGGCGGAATGATCGTGCTCCAGACCGGGCCGGGCTTTTCATTGGGCAGCTGAGGGCGCGTGCAGCGGCGGCGCGGCCGTCCCTTGGACTTCCGCGCCGACATCGCTGCGTCCCAAACTCTTCGTCGCGATCGAAGCGGACGAATCGCTGCCTCGTGAAGGCAGCCGGTGTTGCGTGCGGCGGTTGGCCATCGAAGGCCGAGAGCCCGGCTTCCCTGCCGGCTCGATCAGCCCTTCACGCTGAGGCTTCCGCCGCCGGAAGGTCGTGTTCGGCCCGTCGATCCGGGGCCGCCCTGGCCGGGATGCCCGCCGATGCCGCGCGGATCGATCGGCGTGACCGGTCCAGCGTGCCGCGGTTCGACATTGCCGTAGGGGCTGGGGATCCCGCCGGCGTTGCGACCGGGAGTCGAAGGCGTTCGCGGCGTGCGCGGCGGGGCGATCGCCCCAGCGGCATCCACGCCCGGCACCTGCGTGGTTCCGGCGTTGCCTGCGGCGGCGGTCCGGGTGGCCATGACGACGTCGGCCGACTCGGCTCCCTCGTTGGCCAGGGCTTCCATCACCATGCGCCAGGTGTCGCGCTCGTATTCGAGCAACTCAAGCACCTCGCGGCCGATGGACGGCTCGCGGCTGGTCAGCGACTCGACGAGCTGCGTGTACATGAAGGTGTACAGGCTCGACAGGGTGTCGCAGAGTTCCGGGGCGTGCTTGGGGTCGAGGGCATTGATCAGCTCCACGACGATCGCCTGGCACTGCGAGTAGCCGTCGTAGGCCTGCTCGTGCTGCCCGGCCTCCAGGCCTTCGATGCCCTGGGTGAGGAATCGGATGGCCCCGTCGAAGAGCATCAGGCGAAGCTCGGCCGGAGAGGCGGTCATCA
This sequence comes from Phycisphaerales bacterium, assembly GCA_045106735.1. Taxonomy (GTDB): domain Bacteria; phylum Planctomycetota; class Phycisphaerae; order Phycisphaerales; family SM1A02; genus JBGCEZ01. Next base: position 86,329 of record JBGCEZ010000017.1, read on the forward strand.
CACGCGTTCGGAGGTATGCATTCTGGGACGTCATGATGCCCAGTCCATCGTCCGACGGAGCATGCGACTTGGGCGTTGCGTGCGGCCTGCGGCCGAATTTCGTCGCCGGCGCAGCGGGTGCGCCGCACAGAACAACCCCCGCTTCAGCGGCGATTCAGCTCGCGCGGAATTGGCGGGAGTCGCCGTCGGGATCACAGCGGACGCAGGCCAGAAAGCGCGGATTGCTGATCCTGCAGGTCGGCCAGCAACAGCTCGAGGTTGGCGTACTCGCGCTGGAGCTGCAGGGCCTTGTCATCCAGCCGGCCGTTGAGATCCTCGACCCGGGTTTCGAGCAGCCCGATCTGGTCGCCGAACGCGTCGCCGGCCCGGGTCACCACACCGTCGATGGAGTTCGTCAGGTCGTCGAGCAGGTTGTCGAACAGGCTGGCCACGCCGAGGCTGGTGAAGGTGAGCTCACTGTTCTCGATGGTGACGCCTTCGACGACCTCTTCGGCGTCGGACGTGCGGACCTCGTAGGCGGCGAACAACTGCTCAACCGCCTGCGGATCGGCGGCGTAGGCGGTTTCGAAGCGCTCCTCGTCGAATTCAACCAATCCGCCTTCGCCCACATTGATGCCCACCTGACTGAAGCGCTGAAACGACCCGTCCACATTGAGGGCGTTCGAGTTCAGCGTTCGGTACAGGGAACTGCGGATCTGCGCGAGGGTCGAGTTGCCGAGCAGCACGCCCCGTTCTTCGGTTTCGACGTCAAAGAAGTCGTATTGGCCCACCCGGCCGATGACATCGTTGAAGGCCGTGACCCAGCCGCCCACCGCCTCGGTGATGCCGGTGGTGTCGCGACTGATCGTCACGTCAACCGGGTCCTCACTGACTTTCAGGAGGTCGAGGGTGACGCCGTCGATCACGCCGTCCACTTCGTTGCTGGAACTGGTGACCAGCAAGCCGTTCTCGGCGGAGTTGCCGAAGAAGAGCTTGGCGTCCTGGCCGCGGCTGGTGGCTTCCAGACCCAGGTCCACCCCGCCGGTGTCGATCACCAGGTCGCCGGCCTTGCCGCTGATGAGCGAAGACAGGTTGAGCCGGTAGGGCTCGGAACCGCTGCCGGTGTTGATGACGTTGGCCGCGACGTCGATCCCCGCGGCGTTGATCTTGGCCACGACCTCGTCGAGCGTGTCGCTGGCGTCCAGATCGACCGTCTGCTCGAAGCTGCCATCGATGAAGCCGCCGACGACGTCCTCGCTGGTTCCGGCGATGCCGAGATCCGCGGCGGTGGTCGAACCGCCGTCTTCGATCGAGATGGCCTGGAAAGGCGTCTCCCCACCGAGGGCCGCATCGTCCTGTTCGATGATGAGGCCGTCACCGTTGTCGTTGACCCGGGCCTGGAGGGCCAGACCGCGACTGTTGATCTCGCGGATCACGTCGTAGAGGCTGCTGGCGTCGCTGCCGATTGACACCGTGGCGGAGTTGCCGAGCCCATCGGTGATGGTGAAACCGCCATTGGCCACGCCGCGGCCGCCATTGAGCGAGTCCAAACTCGTCGCGTTCGAGATGTACGCGGCCTGAAGGTTGCTGCCTACCACCCGGTCGGCGGCCACACCATTGGGATCGGTGGTGATGCCCAGGGCGTCGGACAGGGCTGATTGGGTGACCGTCAGATTGCCGGTACCGCCGGTGTTGTCGTTGAGCTGAATGCCGTTGCCGGCTGCATTGAGCGTGAATTCAGCGTTGACGTCAACGGCACTGAGCTCGTCATTCAGCAGGGTGAGCAACTCGCTGACCGTATCGCCGGTGAACGCATCGAGGCTCAAGACGCCCGATGAGCCATTCCGCAGAGACACGTCCAGTTGGCCCGCGATGGCGATGCCCTGACCGCCGGCCAACGTGTCGATCAGGATCGTGTCGAGACCGCCAATCAGCCGGCCGCCGGCGACGACGGTGCCCGGAATGCCCGCCTCGCCGGTCGAAATGCCGAGGTCTTCCGCCGCCGATGGGTTGGTCGCATCGCCCCCGGACACGACGATCGTCGCCCCGCCGCCGCTCGAGTTGTCGTCGATCCGCAGGCTGCGGCCGTCGGCCGCGATCGACGCCGTGATCGTCAGGTTGTCGTCGCCATTCGCATCCACCGCATTGTTGATGCGGTCGATGACGTCCTGGATCGTTGTCGCCCGGCCTTGGTCAATGGTCGACGGTACGACGTCGCCCGTGAAGTCATTGGCCACCACGCCGTCGGCGTTCAGCAGCCCCAGAGCTTCGGCCACGTCCGTTCCGCCGTCGCCGCCAAGCACCTGCAGTGCCCCGGTTCCGCCCGACGAATCGGTGACGGTGAACGAGTCGCCGGTCGCCGAAACGGCCACGTCGATGACGCTGCTGGCCGCGTTGATCCGCCCGAGCAGGCCACCAACCGTGGTCACGCCAGACAGGTCGACGCCGATCTCGGTGCCGTCGCGGGCCACGAACGTGATGTCCTCGGTGTCGCTGTCCGAGTCGATCGTGACGCCCGCTCCATTGTTGAGATCGGCCAGAAGCGTGTCCGCGTCGATGTCTTCGTTGATCCGGCCCAGGTCGATGTTGAAGACATCGCCGGCCTTGTTCGTGATGGTGAAGTCGGGCACGTTGTCGCGGATCAGCACCCCCCGGCCGTCGTTCAGCGAGCCGAGGCTGGTACTTGCGCCGATGCGATAGATGGTGTCGTCGCCATTGAGCGTGCTTGAGGCGATGCCGGCGGGAATCGTGGCGATCCCGAGATCGGTGGCCGTCGTATCGCCCTCGCCGTCCAGGACGATGAGGTTGTCCGTTCCGCCCGAGGTGTCCTCGAGCACCAGGCGGTCGCCATCGACCGAGGCGGTGACAGAGATGCCGACGGTCGCGTTGATGCGATCGACGACCTCGGCCACGCTGGTGACGTCGGTCAGATCGACGCTCGCTTCCTCGCCCGACCGATCGGTGATGACGATCCGGCCGCGATCGACGCCATCGCCGCCATTGAGCTCTTCCAGCGCGACTTCGCTGGAGAGGCGGCCGTTGCCGTACTCGAAGCTGACCTGATCGAGGCCGAGCGGGGTCGCGTCGCGGCTGGCGAACCCGCCGCTGAGCTGCTGGCTCGAGGTCACGAGCTGTTTGACGATGAACTGGTAGCTGCCGGGGACGGCGTCGGCATCCGTTCGCACGCCCAGGGTCTCCTCGTCGGACGAGGTACCCAGGGTCGACTGGAAGATGTCGTCGTTGCGGAACGCGGCGGAGCTGGTCTTGAGGTTCTGCAGCCGGGCGTTGACGTCCAACAGGGCCGTCTGCTGCGACCGAAGGTTGGTGATGCGCTGCAGCACCTGGTCACGCGGACGGGCTTCGATCGCGAGAAGCTGTTCGATGATCGCGGCGGTATCGAAGCCACTGATCAGTCCGATGCTGCTGGAGATGGTGCCCATCGTGCGCTCCAAGGAGTCGAATTCAGCCCGGTACCGCGCACAATCGGCGGGTCGGAACTGCGTCGCTCGCAAGACGGTGCCATGGCCCAAGAGGAAGGGAGTGCACCGTCACGTGCCGAGATATCGGCGGCTTTCAAACACGAAGCCACCACGTTCTGGAATCGGCGGGGGTGCGGAATCCCCGCCACCAACGGTGACGACCGGCGAGATGGGGCCGGATGCGTCCGAGAAATCGTCAACGTGGAGCACGAAATCGCCCTTCGGCGCGTCCGAGACGCGGTTTCCCCGGCGTTTCGGACGCCGGCCGCTGGGGCCATACGGCACGTTGACTGCCGGACGCGGCGGGGCCGGAGTCACGGAAACTCCGCCGGCCGATCCGGACTGGCATCGACGAATCGTCCGCCGATGGGCGAAGACGCGGGAGCGTATCGCCGGGGAACAAGGTGCAAGCACCGTTCCGAACTGGCTCCGTCCCGGCATGACCGGCGGGCCATCCTGGATATCGGCGCGGGGTCCACCGGACTTCGCCGTCTCCCCCGCGAGGATCCCGGGATCAGCGATCTGGGACCAGACCCAGGGTGCGCGGCGAGAACCAGGCAGAAGATGCGCGGGGACAGGGGCAGCGTTCGCACGCTCACGACGCAGCCAGCCAACGTGAGCAGCGGGGCGAAGTGTGCGCACGAACAAGACGCGGCCGATCCACGTCGGCAGCGCGGCGATGTGCGCATGGCGTGTGTGCGTGTGTGTGCGGCGTGGGTGCGGCGACTTACGTGCGACGTGCGTGCGGTGCGTTCGCCGTCCGCTCCCACGACCAGCTTTACGCACAAAGACGCCGCGACCGCCACCTCGAATGGGCAGCGATCGCGGCGTGGCGGCGATTTGGCCTTCCGGGCGGAAGGCGAGGGTGGCAACCAGTCGTTGCCCCCCGATTACTTGGCGGTGTAGACGCCGCGTCCGACGCGAGCGAACACATCGGTGTGCTTGATCAACGCCTGGTTCACGATGGTTCTGAAGTTCGGCGAGTTGGTCTTGTATCCGGCGCGTTGCACCGCATCGACCAGGTCGGCCACACGCATCTCGGCCCCGGTCAGCACTTCACGGAGCGACTCGACGAGGTTCTTCCCGCCGGCGCCCTTGGCACGACCACCCCGGCGACCGGGACCACGACCAGGCCCGCGCGACGGCGCCGCCGACTCGGATTTCCGCGGGCGACCCGGACCGCGACGCGGGGCAACGGTGGCCGCGCCAGCCGAACGGCCAGCGCCACTCGGACGGAACTCGGCGATCTGCCGGTCGATTTCGGCCAGCTCCGCGACGAGCTCCCCGCGCCGATCTTCGAGCTTGGCGATGCCAGCCATCAGCTGCTGATGCAGGGCCGACAGCTCCGAAGTTCCGGCCGAACGCCGAGTGCTGGTGCGGGTCTTCGACGTACGGGTCTTGGCCGTACGGGCCGTGGAACGCTTGGCCGTCCGCTTGGTGGTGCGCTTCTTCTTTGCCGCACTGTTGACGCGAGCTGCGGAACGGGGACGCCCAACCTTCTTGCGGACCGAACTTGTCTTCTTCTTCGTGGTGCGCTTCTTGCGAGCCATGGTGTTTCACTTTCTTCCAACGGAGCGGAAGTCGTTCTTCATTCACACGCGGCCGAAACGGACCGTGGGACACCGGCAAGGCGCCCGCCCGGACGATCACATCGCGTGAATTGAGGAGGATGCGGAACGCCGGTCGCTATCGCTTGGGCGGCCCAATGGGGACGAAATTTGCGAATGCTCTGGCCGTCGTCCGTACGAACGGAAACCAGTCAGGACATCCGCGGTGCATGCGGATGCTGTTCACAACATCCAACACGCTTACAACACGAGCGTACCCGGCGAACTGAGTATAAGCAGAGAATGGGCTCGAATGCACTTTCGGTGTCGCGTTCCGTCGAACATTAGATTGCGACGCGTCGTCGCCGGCTCGTTGGCAGCGATAGAAACAGTCCCCGATTCCGCACCGAGGGATCTCAGGCCTGGGGTCCGCATTCGAAGCAACGTTCACTCAGAATCCGGCCCCACGACTGGCGTGGAAGCCACCTCCGAAGCTTCGTCGGACGCTGCCTCGGCAACCGGACCGCAGTCCGCGCATCGGCCGCGGCCGCGGCCAGAAGCTCCTTCACGACAGAAGCTTGTGATCAGCCGTCGACCTTGAAATCCAGTCGATCGAGCAGCCCCTCGAACTCCTCGAAGCTAAAGAACCGCAGCCGGAGCTCACCGGTGCCTTTCTCGCGGCCAGTCACGATCCGCACCCGCGTCCCCAAATGGTCGCCGAGCCGGCGCTCCATGTCATCCATGTGGAGACGGGTGGCATCGGGCACCCCCAACATCGTCGACCCAGCTTCACTGCCATCGTCGGACGCGTCCGCCGGGTTCGTCGCCCCAACATCGGCGACCACCGACCGAACCCGCC
>JBGCEZ010000018.1:0-60354 GCA_045106735.1 Phycisphaerales bacterium
GACGAACGAGCGGGTCCGGATCGCCGGAGATCGGGCGGACGACGCAACAAGCGAAGTCCGGCGCCTGCGGCGCGACGTTGACCGCCTGTCCTTGGCGTGCTTGGCCATGTGGCAGATCGTCAGTGCCAACACCAACATGACAGACGAAGACCTGGATCGCGTCATGCGAGAGCTTGACGCCAGTGATGGCACGCTCGACGGGAAGCTTGACGCCCCGGATACGCCGGTCAAGTGCCGAAAGTGCGGGCGGACGGCATTGCGTGGGCACCCGCGGTGTGCGTATTGCGGTCAAGAGGTCACATCGGGCTCGGCTTCGCCGTTCCATTGATGGATCTGAAGCGGCCAACGACGTCGACGGCGACGGCAGCGCCAATCCACCAGCTTTGCTCGGAATTCATCGTTCGATTGGGCCGAGTCCGCGCATCTGGAAACGAAGTTCCAATGCGCACCGCCTCCCTTCCCCCATCCTGTTCCGAGTCTCAACCGTGATCCGATCCAGCACGCTCCGATTCAGCACGCTTTCCAGGCGCACGCGATCTGCTTCTCGCCGGACGCCGCCTCGGCTGCGTCATCGGATATCGCCTTTCCAGGCTCGCCGCCGCACGCCGACCCGGCTTGTGTTGATCATCCCCGCCGCATGCATGGTTCTGGCCGGCTGCGCTCGGTCCACCGCGCCCGGCTCCTCCCCGGTCGCGTCTTCGCTCGAATCCGGGACGGAAGTCGATTCGGTCCGCGTCGCCCCTTCGTTCAACTTCGCGTTGGCCGCGGAGCTGCTGGCGTTGGCCGCCGACGATCAGCGATACGAACATTTGGTCATGAACCAAGACCCGGCGATCCGTGAGCCGGGGTTCATGGACCGCAAGGCTGCCCTCCAGCGCGAGCGATCCGATCGCTGCAAAGTGATCTTCGCCGAGCATGGGTTCCCGTCGATCGACATGGTCGGAACCGAAGCGTCCAGTGCATTCTGGCTCCTGGTCCAACACGCCGATGCCGACGTGCCGTTTCAGGAAGCCGTCCTGGCGGCGATGGAGCCGCTCGTCTCAATCGGGCAAGCCGACGGTTCTGAGTTCGCGTACCTGACCGACCGGGTGCGGGTGAACACCGGGCGAGCGCAGCTCTACGGCACCCAGATGCGCTACGACGCGGAAACCGGACGCCCGTCCCCCAAACCCCTGGCCCGCCCGGCCGAGGTTGATAAGCTCCGCGCGGCCGCCGGTCTTGAACCGCTGTACGAGTACGTCAACGGAGTCGCGGTCACGCATTTTCGCATGAACCAGGCCAGCCTTGAAGCCAGCGGGATCACCGAGCCGTGGGTCCATCCGGTGGGATACTCCGAGTGGGGCGGACCGGATTCCTAACAGCCCGTTGAAAAACCCTGCCCCGTCCTGAGCACGATCATTCCGCCCCTCGCTTTGTCGCCGAATCTCGGCGCAATCGAGTGGATATGCCTTCGATTCAGCTCCGCGCGAGGGACGGAAGCACCGCACTCAGGACGAGACGGGCTTCTTCAACGGACTGCTAACGTTCGGTGGCCGGTTCCCCGCACTCGGAGCAGGTCTCGCCCGACGCCGAAAGGTCGTACCCGCAGGCGCGGCACAAGCCGTCGGCGATTCGGATCCGGCGGATATGCCGATGGGACCAGTACGCGACGCCGATCGATATCAGCCCCATGGCCGTCCAGACAAGGGCCGGCCAGATCGGAAGCCCTTGGGGACCCGCGCTGGCGATGAACCCGGCCGACCCGATGATCAGGAAGCCGCCAACGAGCCCGCCCGCCGCGCGGATCACGCTCCAGAAGAACCGCTTCTGGCGACGGGCGTCTGGCGTGCGAACGATCGGATTCGGCCGAGGGATTCGCATGTCTTGATCATCCGGGGACCGGCGATTGCACGCAGGCTCGAGGTTCAGGTCATCGTCCAGCGTGCTCGACGTGGGCCCAGCGACTGACTCCGCGGACTCATCCCGCGGACTCATCCCGCGGATTCATCCCGCGGACTCATCTCGCCCGTCCGACCCGCAGATTCACCCCTCGGCCACCAGACGTTCGAATCCCGTCTTCATCGCCGCCACCAGAAGATCGATTTCAACTTCGGTCATCGGCGTGGACAGCGTGGCTGAGCACGTGTTGATCATCATGAATCCGGCGTCGAAGAGGTGGTCGAGCAACGTGGCCAGACGCCGCTTCTCGTCGGCGTTCAAGAACGCTTCGCGGTAGTCGTGCGGCGGCGCCGGCTTCATGTGGACGCGGAACATGGAGCCGCATCCGGTGACGCAGGCGGTCGCTCCGGTTTCGGCGATCGCCGATTCGATTCCTTGCATGGCCCGAGCGGCGAGCGCGTTGAGCCGCTCGACGGCGGCGTGGTCAAAGCGTTCCATGGCCGCCCGCCCCGCCGTCGTCGAGATCGGGTTGGCGGAAAACGTGCCGGAGTGTGGGAATCGAATGGCCCCGAGCCTCGGGTTCATGACGTCCATGACGTCGGCCCGTCCCGCGACGGCCCCGACCGGGAAACCACCGCCGATCATCTTGCCCATGGCCGTCAAGTCGGGGGTGATGTCGTACCGGTCCTGGAGACCGCCGTACTCCGAGCGGAAGGTGATGACTTCGTCCAGCACCATGAGTGAACGGTTGCGCTCGGTCCATTCGCGGATGGCCCGCACGTACGCGGGATCGGCCGGACGCAGGCCGACACGGTGCGGCATGAGGTCGAGCAGAACGCAGGCGAGCTGCGGGCCGTGCTCGTCAAGGATGGCCAGCGAGTGTTCGATGTCGTTGAACGGCAGGATGACCACGTCGTCCACCGCCGCCTGCGGCGTCCCGTAGACAAGCGGAACGCTGCGCGGGTGATCGTGGTCGCCCCAGGTGTCCGGACCGGGGGCTTGGCTGACTTCGGCGTAGTCGTAGGTGCCGTGGTAGGCCCCCTCGACCTTGGCCATCTTCGGCCGGCCGGTCCACGCCCGTGCTGCCTTCAGCGCGACCATGATTGCTTCGGTGCCCGAATTGACGAAACGCAGCTTCTCGAAGCCCGGATTGCGGCTGCAGAGATGCTCGGCGTATTGCACTTCGGCTTCGGTGGCCATGGTGAACGCGGTCCCCCGGGCCAGTTGCTCGCTGACCGCGGCAATCACGCCCGGGTCCGCGTGGCCGTGGATGAGCGACGCCATGTTGTTGGCGAAGTCGATGCGCTCGACACCGTCCAGGTCCGTGATCCGGCAGCCGCTCGCGTGGGACGCATAGGCCGGGTGCGGATCGCGAAGCACGGTGTTGCGGCTCACGCCGCCGGGCAGCACGTTCAGGGCGCGGGCGTACAGCTCCGCGCTGCGCGAGGTCTTCGTGTGGGGGCTCATGTCAGTCACCGGCCGGAGGAAGCAGTGGAGCCGCGGTCCGCTCTTGGACCGTGGCGAGGTCGAGCCCCGGCGCGAGTTCGACGAGGCGGAAACCGTCGTCGGTCACGTCCAGAACCGCGAGATCGGTGTAGACCCGGTCGACGACGCGGAGGCCGGTCAGCGGGTACGTGCAGGACTCAACCAGCTTCGGAACGCCCTGCTTGGTGCAGTGCTGGGTGATCACGAAGATCTGCTTGACGCCGGCGACGAGGTCCATCGCTCCGCCCACGGCCGGAATCGCGTCCGGACCGCCGGTCGACCAGTTGGCCAGGTCGCCGTGCTGGGAAACCTGCAGGGCCCCGAGCACGCACAGGTCGAGGTGCCCGCCGCGAATCATCGCGAAGCTGTCCGACTGGTGGAAGAAGGACGCGCCCGGGATGGCCGTGACCTGCCGTTTGCCGGCGTTGATCAGTTCTGGATCGCCGCGCCCCTCGGCCGGCGAAGGACCCATGCCGAGCAGGCCGTTCTCGGTGTGATAGACAAACTCGCGGCCCTCGGGCACGAACTTGGCCACCAGCTCCGGAATGCCGATGCCGAGGTTCACGTACGAGCCATCGGCGATGTCAACCGCCACGCGCTGGGCCATCTGCTCGCGGGTCCAGCCGGCGGTGCTCTGTTGGTTGCTCATGGGTAGGTCACTCCCGCGGCCACCAGCGTGGATTCGTGGGCGGGGTCGGAAACCTCGACCACCCGGTCCACGAAGATGCCCGGCGTCACCACGGTCTCCGGATCCATGTCGCCGGCGGCCACCGTCTCGGTCGCCTGGACGATCGTGGTGCGGGCGGCCATGGCCATCGGCGGGGCGAAGTTCCGGGCCGTGGCGTGGTAGGTGACGTTGCCGTGGCTGTCGGCCGTCCGGCCCTTGATCAGGGCGAAGTCAGCCGTCAGGCCGTGTTCCAGCACGCAATCGCGCTCGCCGAAGCGGCGGAGTTCCTTGCCTTCGCCGAGCGGCGTCCCGACGGCGGTTGGCGTGTAGAACGCCGCCACGCCCGCCCCGCCCGCGCGGATGCGCTCGGCCAGCGTTCCCTGCGGCACGAGCTCGAGCTCGGTGAATCCGCTGCGGTAGAGTTCCGGAAACACCGTCGAATTCGCCGTCCGCGGGAACGAACAGATGACCTTGGTCACCCGGCGCGCCTTCAGCAAGGCGGCCAGACCGACCTCCCCGCTGCCGCAGTTGTTGCTGATGACGGTGAGGTCCTTCGACCCCTGATCGATGAGGGCATGGATGAGCTCGATGGGGCTTCCCGCCTCACCGAATCCGCCGACCATGACCGCAGCGCCGTCGAAGACATCCGCCACCGCCTCGTGCACGGACGCAGCACGTTTGTCGATCACATGCCGCATCCCGGAGTGATCTGCGGCATGCTGCTGGCCGCCCGCGGCGCTTCGCCGGACTTGGAGACGCGCGTGTAGTCGAACAGGCCGGCCTCGTCGAAGAGCACGCGATCCTCGTAGCCGTCGAACCAGACGGCGTCGGGATTGCGGCCGACGATGCAGACCTTGCCGCGGTCGGGGGCGCTGCCGGCGTTGCGGAGAATCTTGAAGATCACGACGCCGTTCTCGCTGCCCTTGAGGCCGGGGATCGGCTCGTTCGTGACCGCGCTGACTTCCGTCTTGCCCTTGTAGTGGGTGATCGAAAGACGGGCGTGGGCTTCGACGCCCGACAGACCCTTCTGCGACTCGTTCAGCGTCTGCCAGGCTGTCTCGATCGGCACGTTGAAGGCCTTGTACGCGACGATGTCGCGGCCACAGAAGAAGTAGTGGTTCTCGCCGCCGGCACGCTTGAATTCGCGCTGCATGATCCGCAGCGCGTCAGCGTCGTCGTTGATGCCGCGGATGATCGGCGCCTGGTTCTCGACGGTCAGCCAGCCGAGGCCGGTCAGCCCACGCATGGCCGCGCCGGTCGCCGGCACCCACTGCTTGATGCCCTCTTCGTTCTCGATGTAGTTGCCGTCGGCATCCTTGGCCAGGAACTCATCGGGGTGCTCGAAGTGCACCATCATGTGCAGGCCGACCTCGGGATAGGTCTCGTGGAAGCGCTGCAGCATGGTCAGGAACGCTTCATCGAAGCGCTGCGGATAGAAGGCCATTTCCTTGGTGCCGATGCGGATCGACTCGACGCCGGACTCGGCCAGGGCGGCCAGCCACGCGGCGATCTTGCGGTTGTTGAGCACCATCGGGTCGCCGCCGGAGAGCAGGACCTCGCGCAGCTTCTCGCGGCCGCTTTCGGGATGGATCCCGCCGTTGGCTTCCACCATCGCGTTGTGCGAGCGCACGTACGCGGTGATGTCGGGAATCATCGCCAGGCCCTTCTTGGCCACCGTGCCGTCTTGACGCTTGATCTCCTTGCGGGCGATCAGCTCCTCGCGGTAGCAGAACCGGCAGTGGGCCGAGCACGTGGAGACCACGTACATCAGGCCCATCTCGTACTTGTGCAGCAGGCCTTCGACCGGGCTGTAGTCCATCTGGTTGCCGGGATCTTCCGAGCCGGCCAGGTCGGTTGTCTCATCCGGGCTCGCCTTGACGATGCGCTGGATCGACGGGCTGGTCCGGGCGAGGTCGAAGTAGTGCCGCGTGATCTTCACCGGCATCCGGGATTCGACGTCGCGGTCACCACCCTTGAGCACGCGCAGGGCGACGACCTCGTCCTGGCTGTAGAAGCTCTGCATGTCCTCCGGGGCCTTGTCCTCAAAGAACGGCGTCAGACCATTGATGATCTCGCGCTTGTACTTCGGGTCCTCAACCGTGTCGAGGAAGGCCTGTTCGCGGGCGGTCGGGGTGTATCCCTGCTTCTGGATCATCGAATCAGCTCCGGCGGTCCGCCCGACGCGATGGTCGGCGGGAGGTGGTAATAGCGTGTACAGAGGTCGGTCGCGAGTGTAACATCGCGTTCAAGGGAGTCCAAGGGTGTCCATCCAGGATTTGATCGCTTCAGTCAACGACCGCCTGACGCCCACGGACCGGCGGATCGCCGAGGTCGTGCTGGCCGATCCATCGCTCCTGGCCTTTGGCACCGTGGCCGAACTGGCTGACCGCGTGCGGACCAGCCCTCCTTCCATCGTCCGTTTCGCGGCAAAGCTTGGATTCGATGGATATCGGGACCTGCAGGCCAACGTCCAGGCCAGCGTTCAGGCCCGTCTGGCCGACCCCCTTTCGCGGCCCAGCGAGCGCATCCGCCGAACGGTCGAATCCCTGACGCCGGTCCGCGAGGCAATCGAGGACACCGTCCACCGGACGTTCTTGGACCTCGACCCGGCCCGGCTTGAAGCATTGGCCGCGCCGATTGTGCGCGCCCGCGGGGTCTGGATCCTCTCGGGGGAGACGTCGATGGCCGGGGCCCACGTCCTCTGCAGCGGTCTGCGGATGATTCGCCCCAATGTGGTGCTGGTCGACGCCCATTCCACCGGCCGCGACCTGTGTTCGGCCGGGCCCGGAGACGTCGCCATCGTCATCGACTTTGCCCGCTACCGCCGCAACGCGATCGCCGCCGCCCGGACGCTCGCCGAGCTCGGCGTGGACATCGTCGCCATCACCGATGGGCCGCTCTCGCCACTGGCCTCGATCACCGAGACCTGGTGCGGCCTGAACGTGCCGGCCGTGGGCCCGTTCGACAGCTCGGTCCCCGCGGTGACCGCGGCCGAGTTGCTCGTGGCCCGGGTTGCGCACGACTTGGGCGACGCCGCCCGCGAGCGGATCGACCAGTTGGAATCGATGTGGGAGGCGACGGGAACGTTCTTGGAATCGGGTCCGCGACCGTCGGACGGCTGAGGGATGCCCGTCGCGGTGCACCGCCGCTGCCTCGCCGCAGCCTCGCGATCATGGACGCCGGGCCGCCGAGCCGCGATACTTCGCCCCCATGCACGACCTCACGCGGCCACCCGCCCTGCTTCCCGGCGACACCATCGCCGTGTGTACGCCCTCGTTTCCGGCGCACGTCCGCTTTCGGGACAAGTTCCGGCACGGGCTCAGCGAGCTTGAACGCGCCGGTTTCACGGTCAAGGAAGGCGACCTCACCGCCGCGGGAGCCGACGAAGGCCACCGGGCCGCGTCGCCGGAGGCCCGCGCGGCGGAGATCAACGCCCTCTTCGCCGACGAATCGGTGCGCGGCATCATGACCACCATCGGCGGCGAAGTTTCGTCGAGTCTGGTGCCCTCGCTCGACTTCGACATGATCCGCGCGAACCCCAAGGTCTTCTGCGGCTACAGCGACATCACCTCGCTGCATCTTGCGTTCGCCCGGCACGCGGGCCTGTCGACGTTCTACGGCCCGGCGGTTGCGCCCGCCTTCGGCGAGTGGCCGGCGGTGCCGGAGGAAACGTTGGGATCCTTCATGGACGCGACCGTGCGACACCTCCAGGGCGAGCGCACGTTCGTCCGGCCGACCCGCTGGAGCAACCATTTCCGCGACGCGATGACCGACGCCTGGCGCGAGGTCCCGCGCCGTTGGCAGGACGAGGAAGGCTGGAGCGTGGTGCGGCCGGGGATCGCCGAAGGCCCGGCGGTCGTCGGCAGCCTGAGCACCATGCTGGCCAACGCCGGCACCCCGGTCTGGCCCGAGTTGGACGGGGCCATCCTGTTCATTGAAGAGATGGCCACGAGTCCGGGCAAGGTCGAACGCACGTTCCGGCAACTGGCGGCGATGGGCGTCTTTCAGCAGATCGTCGGTCTTGTGTGGGGCCGAATCGAATCGTGGGTGGGCGGCGACGCGGCGATGACCCCGATCGATCTGCTGCTCGAATCGATCCGCGGGGCCCTCGGCGGAGAACCACCCTTTCCGATCGTCACGGAGTCGGACATCGCGCATACCGTGCCCATGCTCACCCTCGCCCAGGGCACGCCGGTCCGGCTGGACGCCTCCGGCGCACGGGCCGAGCTGACGGTGCTCGCGCCGATGGTGGTCGCGCGCGGGGCGTGAAGCAACGGGAGGCTCCGGCGGTGGCGAAGAAGTGGACGGTACTCCGGATCCTGGTGATGACGACCATCGTCGTCGCGGGTATCGCGTTCATCGTCGTTGCTGCCGCGGCGTACGAGACTTGGGGAACGCTGACGGACGAACCGTCGACCAACCAGTCCTACCGCGACGACGCCCGCGCCGTCTCGGCCGACGCGCAGTCGGTGGGCCGCAATGGCTGGCCGGAGTTCGCTGCGTGCATCGAAGAGTGCTATGCGCTTGAGCTTGCGTCGTGGCGCCGGGCTGACGAGCAAGCGGGGCTCGATGGCGGTTCATTCGAACCCCCGACGGCTCAAGAAAATGCCGCCCACTTGAAAGCGACCGCGACCGACCCTGCGTGGCTCGAACGATTCGATGCGTCACTCGATGCGCCACGATACGTTCGGCCCTGGTTCTCCGACGGATCGGATGTATTCGGCGAGTTTCTCTGGCTGAACGAGCCAACCAATGATCTGCATGCCCACTTTGTCGCGGAGATGCTTGCCGCGGCGGAGGCCAAGAACTGGAAGCACTTCGTTCGATGTGCCCGGCGAGCCGCGATGCTGGCGAGCATCACTGAACGCCAACTGAGTTGGATCGAGGGAAGCATCGGCGTCAGGATGCGATGAAACGATCTGGCCGCCTGGCGGACGGTGCTGGAAAGCTCCGCGCTGCCATCGATCGCCATCGAGGGTTTGATGGCGATCGATTCCGAGATTCTCCCGGCCGACCCAGTGCGTTGGTTGGAGATCGAACGACTGCTCACCCTCGACACGATGCAACTGATTCACGGCCGGCGAGGGTACATCCTGCCACTGGAGTCGCTCGGCGACGTAAGCGGCTCCGGCGGGTTCGTCTCGGTCGGTGGGATTTTTCCACGGGATGATCGGCGGACGTGGGGACTGGCCGCAGCGTCCCGGTGGATGCAAGCCGACCACGCAGAGATGATCAACCTCGTCGATCGGCACTCGGCGGCCATGGCGAACATCGCGATCCAGAGCTATGCCGACCGAGCGAACGCATCCCTTCCCCCATCGCTGCTCGCAGATCTGCAGAGCTTGCGGTTTTCTCGGTTTCCCGTCATGGCGGTGTTCCTGCCTGACTTTGGCCGCCATCTCGACCCAGTTGACGAACTGCGGGCCGAACGTGACGCGACCCGAATCATGCTGGCCATCGAGCGTTTCACGGCCGCGGTTGGCCAGCCGCCGGCCGCGTTGTCAGAGCTCGTCGGTGACTGGATGCCGTCGCTGCCGGTCGACACGATCTCGGGCCAGACGTTTGGCTACCGACGTACCGCAATGGAGTCTCCCGCCGGCTACGTGCTCTACTCGTTCGGCCCGGACGGTGTGGACGACGGCGGACGCTTCGAATCCCTTGATCAGTCGTCGGATGAAGCCGGTGATCACGGTCTCACCTTCGACGCCAGTGCTCGAGTGGAAGCGGGGTTTGACGTTCCTCTTCACGGACTTCGTTGGCCCGAACCCGCGACGCTTGAATCGCCGGCGCCGTGAACGTCCGGCCGAAACCTTCGATCGACGGAGGAGCGCAACGCGTTCGCCGCCGGCGCGAAGCCATCACGCTCGACGGCGAGGGACATTTTCTGCCCTGGCGCCGTGAGGCCCTGATTCGATCGGTGATCGCCGATTGGACGAAGGATCCGCCCGGCCCGCCTGGCCGAACGAGCCCGCCTGGCCCGCCGGCCTCATCCGTCAGCGACTGAACACGCGCCCCATGTCGGCGAAGCCCTTCAGCTCGATGGGATTGCCGGCCGGGTCGCGGAAGAACATCGTCCACTGTTCGCCCGGTTCCCCTTCAAAACGCACGCTCGGTTCGAGTACGAAGTCGATGTCCGCTGCTTGCAAACGCTTCGCGACGTCCCGCCAGGTTTCGAGCGGCAAGACCACGCCCAGGTGCGGCATTGGCACGAGGTGTTCGCCCACCCGCCCGGTGTTCTGCGTGGCAAAGGGCTCGCCCAGGTGCAACGAGATCTGGTGGCCGAAGAGGTCGAAATCAACCCATGTCTCAGCCGATCGCCCTTCGGCGGCACCGAGGACGCCGCCGTAGAACGAGCGAGCGGCGTCCAAATCGGTGACGTTGTAGGCAAGGTGGAAGGCGGTTTGGATGCTCATGGCCGAGAGGATAGTCGGGGGTCTCGACCGAGGGAACCTCGACCGCGGCACAAAGCGCGCGGGCCGCCACGCCGTCCCTTCATCACCCGCCGCGCAGCATCTCCGCGTCGCTCACCAGCCACAGCCCGCCGTACCGGTCCAGCAGCGGACGGACCGCGGTGGCCAGGGCATCGACGGTTTCGGCCGGGCACGCCACCAGGACGTAGCAGTTCCGGTAGACCCCCGCGAACTCGTCGCCGCCTCGCTCTCCGCGGTCGCCCATGCCGTGGACGTCGCGGATCACCGTGTATCCCGGGACGCCGACGTCGCGCAGGCACTTGAGCAGGTGCGGCGTGTGCGCCGCTTCCATCACGACCTCGACCCGCTTGACCGCATTCATCCTGCACTCCAGAGCCACTGAATGATCGCAAAGTGCATCGGAATGCCGACGATCACGTTGAAGGGAAACGTCACGCCCAAGGCCATGGGCACGTACAGGCTCGGGTTGGCTTCGGGGATGGCCAGCCGGACCGCCGCCGGCACCGCGATGTAGCTGCCGCCGCCGACGAGCATGGCCACCAGCAAGGCGTCGCCCTCGGAAACGCCGACCAGCCGCGCGATCGCGATTCCAAGGAAGCCGTGCAGGATCGGCCCGACGATGGCCACGGTGACGAGCAAGGCTCCGGAGTTCCGCAGGTCGCGGAGGCGCCGTGCGGCCACGAGCCCCATGTCCAGCAAGAACAGGCAGAGCACGCCCTTGAATGGGTCGTACGCGAATGGCTTGACCGACTCCCAGCCGGCGTCGCCCGAAACAAGGCCGACGATCAAGCTTCCGAGCAGCACCAGGACTGAACCGTTGAGGAATGCTTCCCGGCCGAGTTCTGACCATCGGAATGGCTCGCGGTCGGGACGATCGTCGAAACGCCGGGCCAGCAGCACCCCCACCACGATCGCCGGCGACTCCATCAGCGCCATGGCCGCGACCATGTGTCCGCCGAACGGAACATCCACCGCGTTGAGGAAGCCAACCGCGGTGATGAACGTCACGGCCGAGACCGATCCGTACGTCGCCCCGATCGCCGCGGCGTCCGCGCCGGAGATGCGGCGCCGCAGCAAGAAGAACATCCAGACGGGAATCAGCATCGACGTCAGGACGGCCAGGATCAGGATCAACACGCTGCTGGCTTCAAGTTCACTCCGGGCCAGCTCATGCCCGCCGTGGAGCCCGATCGAAAACAGCAGGTACAGCGAGAGGAAACGCGCGACTTGCGCGGGCACCTCCAGGTCAGAGCGAACCAGCGTGGCGACGACGCCCAACACAAAGAACAGGATGGGCGGCGTCAAGATGTTGTCGAGAATCAGCGCGGGGTCCATCGGTAGTCAGAGCGTACCACCGAGGCCCGCGCCGCGAGTCGGGCTCGATCCGTCGGTTTCGGTCGATGGTCTGGCCGGCGACGCTCGCGTGCGGTACGGTCGGCGGCGTTCCTGATGGATGGAGACTCGACCCGTGGCATCGCCCTCGATCGCTTCCGTGTTCACTGTGGCCGTGATCATCGGCACGGTCGTTGCCGGTTCGACGGCCCAGGACCTTGGCCGGGTGGACGATGCCGATGGTGCGAACCGGTCGGTGCGCGTCTGGGCCGCGCCCGGCCTCACGCAGAATCCCGTGGCCTTCACCATGAGTCCCGATGGCCGCGTCTGGGTGGCCGAGTCGGACCGCGCGGGAAATGCAGTGACCGACACGCGGCAACTCGGCCACCTGGATCCCGTCTGGAATGACGGCCAACTCCGAACCGTGGACGACCGACGCCGACTCATCGATCGGTGGATTGCCGGTGGCCACTTCGACGCCGACTTCTTCACCCGCACCGAAGACCGCGTCCGGGTGGTGCAGGACGCCGACGGCGATGGGCAGGCCGACACGGCCAGCGTCTTCGCCGGCGGATTCAACGATGCCCTCGACGGGATCGGCTCCGGCGTCCTGTGGGTGGACGACGCCCTGCTCTACACCAACATCCCGCACGTGTGGTCGCTCCGGGACGACGACGGAGACGGCGCGGTCTCCGCGGCCGAACGTACGTCAATCTCGCGCGGCTACGGCATCCGCTGGTGCTTCTATGGCCACGACCTCCACGGGTTGGTCGCCGGGCCCGATGGCCGAATCTGGTTCACCATGGGCGACCGTGGGTACAACATCACGACGGCCGAGGGCGAGCGATTCGTCGGGGCCGACCGCGGCGGCGTCTTCCGATGCTGGCCGGACGGCACCGGGCTCGAACTCGTGCACGAGGGCCTGCGCAACCCGCAGGAACTGGCCTTCGATGTGCTCGGCAATGCCTTCACCGGCGACAACAACTGCGACTCCGGCGATCGGGCCCGGGTGACGTTGGTCTTGGAAGGGGCGGATTCCGGCTGGCGCCAGGACGTCCAGTCCCTGCCTTCGCGCGGGCCGTGGAATCGCGAGTCCATGTGGCACGTGGCCGATGACGATGCCGCGCTGATTGATCCCCTGCGGCCCGCGTGGGTCCTGCCGCCGATCGCCCATGTTGGGGCGGGGCCGTCCGGTTTCGCCCTGCAGCCGGGCACCGGCGAGTCGGGCCATGCCGACGGAGCGCTGATGCTCGTCGACTTCTACGGATCCGGGGCGCGGATCCACGCCTTCCACATGGATCCGCGTGGGGCGTGGTTCCGTTTGCGGGACCGCCGCACGTACTACCAGGGCGCGACGGTCACCGACATCGCCTGGGGCCCGGACGGACGCCTGTACATGAGCGATTGGGGCGGCGGCTGGTCGCCCAATCCCAACGGGCGAATCCTCACGCTGACCAATGATGACGTGCACGCTGATCCCGCGCAGCAGCCGGTGTTGGAATTCGTGCAAGCGTTTCTCAATGAACCGATCGCGGCGCGTCCACTCGACGAACTGACGGACGCGCTCGGGCATCGCGACCAGCGCGTGCGCCATGCGGCTCAGATGGAGCTTGCGCGGCGCGGCGGTTGGCGGGCGACGTTGGCGCGCCCCGGCGAAGTGACGAGCGCGGCGACGGATGTGCGTGATCGGCTCATGGCCCGGGTCGACACGTCAGCCGGTGCCCCGGCGGGTGACGATCGAGGCGAAGTCGACCTCGGGGCCGTCCACGCTGTCTGGGCCCTCGGCCAGATCGCCCGCCGAGATCCGTTGGCCGCGCGGGCGTTGTCGGAACGAATCGACCATCCGAGTCCCGTGGTCCGCGCGCAGTTGCTCCGGACGCTGGCCGACATCCGCGTGCCCGCGGCAGCGCAGTACGTTGCCGCCCTCTCGGATGCTGCGCCGCCCGTTCGGGCCGCCGCAACGCTCGCCATCGCCCGCACCGGAGCGTCAGATCATCCCGGTGGAGCCTCGATCGTGGCCGCCGCCCTGCTCGAACGGGCGACGATCGACGCGCGGACCGACCCGGTCATGCGGCATCTGCTGTCACTGGCGTTGGCTCGGGTGCTCGAGCCCGACGCCGTGGCCACGATGTTGGCGGCGATGGATCCTTCGCCGGCATCCGAAGATGCTCGTGTGGCGCTCATCCTCGCGCTTCGCCGCCACGCCGTGGTGCGCGTCGGCGAAGATGTCCCCGATCGCGGACCGCGAGCGGCAGCGCGGCGAACGGCGGCCGACGCGTGCGCGGCGCGGCTCATGGATCCATCGGTGCGGGTCGCAGCCGAGGCGGCGCGGACGATCTACGACATGCACCTGGACGCACCGGAAGCGTTCAGTCCGGGCGGTCCGATTCCCGTCCGGGCGACGGCGGAGGCGGAGGGCTTGGACGCGGCGGACGCGGACGCCGGGGCGTTCGTTGCCTTGGCGCGTGTTCTTGATCGCGTGACCCTGGCCGCGGCCATTGAGCCGATTGTTCGCCGGGCCATCGAGGCGAATCTGCGGCTTGATGCGTACGGCCGCGGCCATGGCGATGGCCATGGCGATGGCCATGGCGATCCCGCGTCTGGCTGGAACGCCGGCGATGGCGTAAGGCGGCTGCTCATGTTTGCCGCTCGTCGCGACATCCCGGCGGCGTGGCGGCTGCTGGCCTTCGACCGGCTTGAATCATGGACGACGGGCGACCGGCGCGAACGGGTCTGGGGGCACTGGATTCCGCGATCCGCGGGCGACCCGGCCACGGTCGAGGCGGCCTTGGCCGCGACGGAAGCGAACCTTTTGGCCTCGGCCACCGGGGATGACGAGTTGCTCTTTCGCGTCAACCGGCTCCGGGCCCGGCTGCGGCTGGACTTGAGTCTCGATGAGGTTCGCGCGATGTTGGTCGACGGCGAACAGGACCCCCGCTTCCGGGCCGTCTTGCTGACCGAAGCCGTGCGGCGATCGCCGGACGCCGCGGCCGATCTGTGCTCCGTCGCCCTCGGCACCACGGACTCCGATTCGGATGCTGTCCGCATGGCTGCCCTTGAAGTCCTGGCCGAGGCCGACCGCGACCCACGCGGGCTGCTCGAGGGCATCGATCACTGCTTGAACGTCGGCACCGATCGGGAACGGCAGCGGGCGGTGAGCCACCTGGGCACCTTGGCCGCCGCCGTGGATGGACCGGTCGCCGGCGAGGCGTCGGACCGGCTCGTGGCCGCGATCAACGCGCCGCCGGATCCCGCGATTGCCCTGGAACTCTTCCGGGCCACGAACGCCATGCCCGAAGGCACCGCGCTGCGGGCGGAGGGCTTGCGTATTGGCGGCGCGGCGTCGCGCAAACGTCCAGCGGAGTTCCGCGATGGATTGCTCGTGGCCGGCGGCGATCCCGCGGCCGGGGCGTTCATTTTTCGCCACCACGCCCAGGCCCAGTGCGTGCGCTGTCACACCGTCCACGGCGTCGGCGGCAGCGCGGGCCCGGAACTGACCGCCGCCGGCGCTCGGCTCGATCCCGCGCAGCTCGTGGAAGCGATCGTCGACCCGGGCCGGACGTTGGTGCCCGGGTACGGGAACGTCGCGGCGATGCCGGAGATGGTGGGCGTTCTGCAGCCCGAAGAAGTCCGGGATGTCGTGGCCTACCTCACATCACTGAACGATCCACGGACGATCCGGCCCGAGGGAGCGCAGATTCGAGGAAGCAGGTTCCTGGCCGGCTCGGCGATGCACGTGGCCGGCGTGCTGGTCGCCCTGGCGATTTGCGGGGTCGTGCTCATCGGCCGGCGTGGAGCGTAGATCCCGCGCGCTGCGGCGACGCGCGATCGACCCGTCGCGGTCAGCATGATCCCCAGGCCGACAGCACGGCGACCACGTCGACGAAACCCACGTCGCCGTCACCGTCCACATCGGCCGGGCAGCCATCGCACGGCCCCCACGCGCCCAGCACGCTCACCACGTCGGTGAACGCGACCGTTCCGTCGCCGTCCACATCCGCCGGACAGGGCGAGGCGGCCATCGGCACGAACGCGCTGGCCGCCACGGCCGGCACGCCGCCGGGAGCGAACAGCTCGACGTCGACCGATCCTCGAACGGGACCACGATCGCTGGTGAAGCGGAAGTTGTAGAGCGTGCCCCACCGGATGGCATTGGCGTCCGGATTGTCGGCGAACGCGGCCGTGGACCACCGAATCGCGGCTTGACCCGGCGCAACCGTGCTCGCCCAGTCCGTGCCGTAGATGCCCTCAATCACGTCGACGTCAACGTCGTGGAAGCCGATGGCATCGGCGACGGCGCCGCCGAGCGGAACGCGAAACCCGCCGGCCGCGCGGCCCGAGTTGTAGTTCATCACCGCGTACTCGTACTGCCACTGCCCGGGCCCCAGTTCCGCGGCCCGGGAGGCCACGTGGAATCGTCCGTCGCCCGGGACATCCACCGTCGAGATCAAGACGTCCGGGTCGATGCGGGCCCACGCGAAGATCGCCGCTTCCTCGGCCACCATCTCGTTGGCGACGTTCAGTTCGTAGCCGCCGTCGACCAGCGTTCCGACCGTGACTTCTTCGTAGCCGCTGTTGTTGTACTGATTGCCGGCCGCGGTATCGGCCCGGCTCATGTACTGCCCCTCGATGAAGTATCGGGCTCCCGGGTTCGTCTCCGGCGCGAGGTCGGCGTTGGCGACCTGGACCCGCTTGGACAGCACGTTCCCCGTCTGGCCCTGGGCGGTGAACGGGTACGGCGTCACGCCGGTGGTGGGATTGACGTCCCGCCGGGGTCCGATCCGATCTTGCTCGCCGTTGCGATCGGCGTCGTACGGATCCGAGCAGCCGACGCCCAGCTCAAAGCTGCCCGGCCAGGTACACGATCCGCAGAAGAGGTCTTGTGGGACGGTGGCCGTGACGTGCTTGACCGGTGCCGCCCCGATCTGTTCGAAGCGGCCGTCTCGAAGGCGATACATGTTCTGGGCGAGGGTCGGATGTTCGGCGGTGAAGCCATTCCACGGCAGGTTCGCATCGCCCACGTTGCACGAGAAGATCGCGTACGAATACGCGGTGCGGTCACCGATCGTGCCCCAGCGCCGGACGCCGGTGTTGGCCGGGATCCACCAGCCGACGGCCGAGGTGATGAGGTCAGGACCGATGCCCGAGCCGGCCCCCGCGGGCTCGATGATCGGGGTCGTCGTGCTGGCCGTCGTGCTGGCCGTCGTGCTGGCCGCCGAACCCCTGGCGTGGGCGGCGGATCCAGGATCGAGCATTGAGCCCACGGCGATCAGCCCGCCGGAAAGGGCCAGCGACGAGACGGTGATGCGAATGGCGGTGGGCATGGCGAGGACTCGGTGAGCTTCGGGTCGGGGCGTGATTGGGGCGTGATTGGAGCGTGGTCAGTGCGTCATCGCGGAGCGGGCCCGGGGCGTGAAGCCTTCTCATTCGGGACGTCGTGTACGCCCGAACGCGTCGCGAACGGTCGCTCCGGACCGGAGTGTCGCGGCGACGAGGCCGGGTGGCAAGGCACTCGATGAGGAATGGCGATGGCACTTTGGTTCGACTATGAGGGAGCTGAACCCAGTTCTCGGTCCTCGTCGGACCAGGAATCGGTCCCAGGTGCTTGACGCCGCCGGGGGCCACGCCCGAGGATCGAAGCGTGGAACCCCATCGACCAGCTTCCGGTGAACGAAACGGCGGGGCCGCCGCGCTCACGCCGCCGACCGAGCCCGGCGAGGTGACCCGGCTCATCGGTGAACTTGGCCGAGACGATGGATCGGCGGCCGCCCGGCTGATGCCGATGATCGAGCACGAGCTGCGGGGAATCGCTGGCCGGCTCTTTCACCGCGAATCGCCAGGCCACACCCTCCAGCCCACGGCCCTCGTGCACGAAGCGTTTCTGAAGCTTTCCGCCTACGCCGCCGGGCATGCGGACCACGTCCCGTCGCCCGCCGCCCCCGAGTCGGCCGCGTGGAACGATCGGGACCACTTCTTTGCCATCGCCGCGACGGCCATGCGGCAGGTGCTCGTCGATCACGCGCGCCGCAGCCGAGCCGCCCGACGCGGCGGAACCGAGCGCGGGGCGAGGATCCCACTGGACGAAGTCGCCGGGAGAACCGCCGCTGCCGGCCCGGATGTCCTGGATCTCGATGATGCACTGCGCGAGCTGGAGGTTGAGCGACCGCGGGTCGCTCAGGTCGTGCATTTGCGGTTCTTTGCCGGCATGACGGAAGAGGCCGCGGCTCGGGTCCTTGGGGTATCTCGCAATACCGCTTCCGCCGACTGGGCTTTCGCCCGGGCGTGGTTGGCCCGGCGACTTGGTCGCAACGATCGGGCGACGGACTGATGTCGGTCGGCGAAAAGGCTGTCCGTCCCGGGATCAGACCCCATCGACGTTCGCCGGCTTTCGCGAAAGTTGGACGCTCGGACTGGCCATTCGGACCGGCCATTCGGACTGGCCATTCGGACTGGCCATTCGGACCGACCACTCGGTCTGGCCACTCGGTCTGGCCGTCTCTGTCGGTCAGTACGCCGGCGCGGCCGAGCCTTGGAGTTCCGCGGACAACGCCCGCTGCTCGGCCGCTCCTTCGGCATCGCCATCGGCTTCCAGGATGTCGGCGAGGGCTTCCAGGCCGCGCGGGAGCGCTTCCGACGTTCGCAATCCGTACCCGAGCAGGACGTCGATTTCCCGCTCCAAGTCGGCCCGCGCCTCAGCCCGTTCGCCGAGGGCGGCTCGCGAGGCGGCCAAGTAGATTCGAAGTTCGACCGACCGGGCGTCGTCGGCGGCGATCCGGCCGGCACTGGACTCCAGGATCTGTTCGAGCAGGTCTCGGGCCGCCGCATGCTCGCCTCGGTCTTGCTCGGCCAACGCGGCGGTTCGGGCGAGGGCCCAGGTCTGACTGAGCTCCCATCCGCTGGCCGCGATCGCCCGCTGGAGCGCGCCGTCGACCAACTCGATGGTTTCGTCCGGACGCCCCTGCCGGCGCACGGCATCGCCGAGGTTCATCAGGATCGTCGTGGTGTACCGGTCGTCCTCGCCGTACTCATCGTGGCATTCGGTCCAGAGCGTCCGAAGCCGGGCCTCCGCCGCGGCGTGATCGCCCAGCTTGCTCAGCGTGCGGGCGAGGAAGAACCGGGCGCCTTGCGTCGATTCATGCCGGGGCCCGAGTGACGCACTCAGGCCGGCGACGGACGCCTCGTGCACCAATTTGGCTTCTTCGAGCCGGCCGAGATCGGCCAACAATGTGCCCGTTTGATCGAGCGTGACCAACGTCTCGGGATTGTGCTCCCCGAGTTGTCGTACCTGCGATGCATGGACCGATCGCTGAAGCGAAAGCGCCGTCTCCAGATCGCCGCTGACCTGCAGCGCGCGAGCGTAGTTGCTGCGGCTGATGAGCGTTTGGGGATCATCGGGGCCGAGCACACGGTCTCGGCGCTCCATCGTGTCGCGATGCAGCTCGCGGGCGTCCACATGCCGACCGGACGATCGATGCACGAGGGCGAGGTTGTTGGCCATCACCAGGGTGATCGGATCGTCGGGGCCGAGGGCCCGTCGGGCCGCCTCCAACCCCGGGGTGAGCAGTTCGGTCGCCTCGGCGTACTGGGTGAGGTTCCATTGAGCGCGGCCGAGGAGAGCCATCGCGTCGAACGTCTCGGGCGCGTTGCGGCCGATGTGATCCGACGACAGGCGCAGCGCGATGCCGGCTTCTTCGGCCACCCGTTCGTACGTTCCGAATCCCACCATTGCGTGGGCCAGGGTCAAGTGGACCTTTGCTTGCGCGGCCGGCCATTGCTGCAGCTCGACGGAGACGAGTTCAGATGCGTCATCGAGCCGGTCCCGCAGGATGTCATTGCGAGATGCTCCATCCTCGCCGCCAGCCGGGGCATCTCCGGCGACGACGGCGAACGGACTCGCGGTCAGGATGAACTCATCGAGGAAGCCGGCCACCGCCGCTTGTTCGTCGCGTGCGCGGGCGGCATCCCAGGCAAGCTGGGCTCCCACGATCGCCGCGGCTCCGGCTACAAGCACCACGGCGGCCACGCTGGCGACTTCGATGCGCCGGCGCCGGACGAACGTCCGCAGCCGGTACCCCAGCGTGGGCGGGCCGGCGCTGACCAATTGGCCGTCGATCGAGCGGCGCACGTCGGCGGCCAGCTCGCTGACGCTCGCGTACCGGCGATCGCGATCACGGGCGATGGCTCGGAGGCACACCCAGTCGAGGTCGCGTCGCAACCGTCTTCGCAGTTCCGCCGGCGTCGTGGCCCGGGCCGACGCGATGGCCGACGCGGCATCGGCGTCGAGCGCGGCAACGCGGTCACTCGGACGCGGCGGATCGGCTTCCAGCACCATGCGGGCCAATTCCGCGGGCCCGAGTTGGCCGTCGACCGGAATCGGCAACGAGCCCGTCAGCAATACGTGCAGCACCACGCCGAGGGCGTGGACATCAGCCCGCGTATCCACGTCCAAGCCGCCGCCAAGGACTTGCTCGGGACTCATGTACCCGGGCGTCCCAATGAGCTGGCCGGAGCGCGTGGCCGCGGGGCGATCGATGAGCGGTCCTTCGAGCGCCTTGGCGATGCCGAAGTCGATGACCCGCGGGCGCGGCGAGCCATCGCCAGTCTCGACCAGGATGTTTGCGGGTTTGAGGTCGCGGTGCACGACGCCCTTTTGGTGGGCGTGCTGCACCGCATCGCACACGCGGGCAAAGAGTTCGAGCCGGTCCGCGATCGGGACCTGGCCGGCATCGGCGAATGCGGTGATCGGCGCTCCCCGCACGCACTCCATCACGAAGTACGGCAAGCCTCGCTCGGTCACCCCGCCATCAAGGACGGCGGCAATGCCGGGGTGCTGCATCATGGCCAACGCTTGACGCTCGGCGTCGAAGCGAGCCAGCACGGCGGCGGAGTCCATGCCAGGCTTCAGAAGCTTCAGGGCGACGGTGCGGTGTACCGGCTCGTGCTGCTCGGCCTCGTGGACGACGGCAAATCCGCCCTCGCCCAGCAACGGGCCGATCCGGTATCGACCGATCTGGGTGCCTTCGATCGGCGTGAAGTCCGCCGGGCTCGAACGACCAATGTCGGCGTGCATCTCGGAACACAGCTCAGCGATGCCGCGATCGACGACCCCGAGCAGCATGTCCGACCCGCCGCTGGTTTCGTCGGCGGCGAGCAGGTCCTCGACCTCGCGGCGGGCGGCATCCGGCAATGGCGTGTTGGCCAGCCAAGCGCCGCGCTGGTCGGCGGGCAATTTGAGGGCGCTTACGAATGCCGCCTGGACCGGGTCCAGCTCATCTGCCGGGTGAACGTCGCACTGATCGGCGTCGAAGCACATGGGCGTTGCCCCTCGGTGGCAGAATGAACGCACGGAAGCATCGGGATGCGCTGGCCGGGCCGGCGATCCGGCGGCGGGAACCGGCACCGGGCCAGTCGCCGACGCGAGCCGACTCGAGACGGTCCGGGCAGGGCCCACGTCACGGAACGGAGCGCCTCAAGCCGAGTCTACCTCGCGCCGAGGTCATTTCGAACCCCGGGACGCGGGAACCAAGGGTTGGCGTCTGGGCCGCTGCCACCGCGGCCCAGACACCCCCTCGATTCCCGGACGAGATCGGCCCGCCGAACTCAGGTCCACGCGGCGAGCACCGCCAGCACGTCGGCGAAGCCAACTTCGCCATCGCCGTCCACATCCTGCGGGCAGCCCGGGCACGGGCCGAACGCGGTGAGGACGGAGAGCAGATCGGTGAAGTTGACGAGTCCATCGCAATTGACGTCGCCCTGAATGGCTCCGGCGGCGATCGTCACCACGACCTGCGTCGCGTTCTGCGAGATCGTGAAAGCGTTCGGGCAGTTCACGAAATCGAAGCTCCCGACCAAGCCGTCGGCGGCCTCCAGCACCACGAAACTGCTGCCGATGGGCGGGTTGAAGCCGTCCACCAGGACGATGTCCAACTGGCCACCGAGCAGCGCTTCGTCGCCGATCACGAGACGGTCCTGCTGCGACTTGGCGTCGTCGCCGCCCAGCTCGATCCGCAGGCTGCCGGCCATGTCCTGTTCCCAGTCGCCTTGAATGGTCATCCACGCGGTGGAGGCTTCGCCCGGGCTGGTCACGCCGGCGGAGAACACCCGCGATGTGAGGGAGCCGATCGGGCCCACGCCCTCCAACTGCCCGCCTTCCAGGTTGAACAGATCGACGCCCGAGGCGCCATTGCGCGCGAACGGGGCATCGATGATCAAGCGGCCGACGTTCTCGACGTCCTGCGACACCTGCACCGTGACGCCCGGATGCACGCGAATCTCGTTTTCGTTCAGCAGCCGTGCACTCAGCAGCCGCGCGGGTTGCGAGCCTCCCGGCAGCAGGTCCATGGAGCCTCGGTTGACGATCGGCGCTTCTGCCCCGACCGGACCGCGGATCTCCGCGAACCCGTTGCCGGATGACACCATCTCAATCGTTCCGTCGACGGTGGCGCCCGGATCAAATCCGTAGCTCGTGTTCATTCCTGGCATGCCTTCAATGCGAAGGTCAAAGCTCGGCGGCAGGTCGCCTTCGACGTTGCCCACCCCCGACGCCAGCGCGGCTCCGATCGCGTCGACGCCCGGCTCGAACGCCAAGGTCGTTCCCGGCAGTTGAATCGGCATGCCGGTCAACGTGCCGCCGGCGAACTCGACGCGACCCGGGCTGGTTCCCCAGCGCAGGCGTCCCAGGTTCGAGACGATCCCGTCCTCAAGCCGCAATGTGTTCGCCCCGCCGATCAGTTCGGCATCGGGTCCGATGTCGAGCGTGTTGCGTTGGATGAAGGACCTGCCGGCAAGGCCGTATTGAAGATCGGCGTTGCCGAGAATCGCAATCGTCCCGTCATTGGCGAGGTTCGTCTGGATCTGCCGCACCAGCGAGCTGCCCCCGGATCCGAGCTCAAGCGTGCCGCCATCGGCCACGTGCACCGTGTGCGGAGCCGCGCCCACCGCGTCGAGCAGGGCGAATCCGTTGCCGCTGGAATCAAGGTCGAGTCGTCCGTGGACGACCACGTCGCCGGTGATTGACATCTGGCTGTTCAGCCCGGGGCGACCTTCCACCCGAACGGTCACGTCCGCCGGAATGTCGCCGGTCAGTTGGGTCACGCCCGGAAGGCGAAAGTCGGCCGGGCCGGCGACGCCCGGAGCCAACGTGAGATCGGAGCCCATCAGCTGCCAGGGCGTGCCGCTGATGCTGCCGCCATTCCAGGTGACTGAACCGTTGGACCATTCGAGCAAGCCGTCGGCCGCCACGGTTCCGCCATCGATCACGAGTGCGCGGTCACCGTTGACGCGAAGCGTGCCGCCCGCTTCCACTTCCAAGTGTCCGGTCGTGGACAACTGTGCGCCCAGTTGATCGAAGGTGGTCAGCGTGCCGGCTCCGACGATGAGTTCACCCTGGACATCCATGCTTGAAAGAAGACGCCGCGACGCACTCGAACCGCCAGACACTGTCTCGAACCGGCCGGTGATGGTCGCTGGAGTCGCACTCGTGAACTGCGAGAACCCGCTGCCGTCCGACCCCATGATCACGGTGCCATCGATCATGGGTCCATCGAACGTGCCGACGGTATTGAGCCCGGCCCGCCCGAACAGGCGGAGCGTCGTTTGCGCTGGAACGTCCCCGGTGACCGACAGCACGCCGTCCAGCAGGATCGTCCCATCGACGTCGGCGCCCGGCAGGAACTCGACCTGGCCGCCGCGGATGTGCAACGGATTGCCTGTCATCGTCGCAGCGTCAAAGATGCACGTGCCGTTGGTCAGCAGCGTGGTTCCATCGTTGATGAAGTCGGTATTCAAGAATTCCCAGGTGACCGGGATACTGAGATTCGTCAGCGAACCGGTTGCCTCGACGGTCAGGTCGCCGCCGGAGAGTGTCAACTGGGTACCGGCTTGATTGAATCGAACATCCGAGGCGGCGGCGACTCGGATCGATCCGAAGTTCTCGAGATCCCGCTGCCAGAACCGAGCCTTCTGCGAGCCGCCGCCCGAGAAGAGGACTTCGGCTCCGGCTTCGTTGGTGACCGTCCCGGATTCCGGGAGCAAGATCGCAAAGCCATTGCCGGTCGACTCCAACTCGAAGATGCCGCGATTCACGATTTCGCCGGCCAGAGCCAGGGTCGAATTGAGTCCCGACTGACCTTCAATCCGCGTCAGGCCATCGTTGACCAGCACCGGTGTGGTGATCGACGCGGTCCCGAAAGTCAGCAGCGTGCCGTCGTTGTCGATCGCGCCGCCTCCGTTCACGGAGTCGTCGACAACGACCGAGCCATTGACTTCAAAGGTGCCCGCGGCGAGGGCAAGGATCCCGTTCACGTCGGCCGGATCGTCGAGGATCGTCAACGTGCGGCCGCTGTTGACCCGGACCGTGCCACCCGGATCAAGCGTGAGCAGGCCGGCGACCGCAGCATCAATATCGATGCGGGCCAACCAGCCGCCACCGGATGAGGGGAACCGGGCGACGTCGTCGGGGCCCGGAATCATCGAGCTTTCCCAGGCCAGAGGATTGCTCCACGGGGCGTCCGGGGCGATGACCAGCCAGTCGAGGGTGTCGGCCTGGGCGATGGCCGAGGACGCGAGCACCGCGCCAGTGGCCAAGAATCCAAGTCGCGGAGCGGCGTGGGAACGAAGTCGTTGCATCGAGAATCCTCCTGGGCGCAGTCACGGCCCAGCGGGGATCGCGCCATTCGGCGGCGGAGCGCCACGCGGAATCTCGAAAAATTCGTCGTTTGGCGCGTCGGGTGCCGCCTCGAGACGTCCGCGGCGGCGGGATCTGATGCGATGGTGCCTCCCGGCGGCCGAAGAATCGGACCGTCCCGCCTGCTTGACTCCCCATTCGCCCGTGCGGTTTCCCGGTGCGGTTTCCCAACGCGAGGCAATCGCGCGATTGCCTCGCGCGGTCGCCCCGCGCGGTCGCCCCGCCACTGCCACCCCGCTGCCCACCTGCTGGCTCACCACTGCTCAGCCACTGCCTCGCGGCCGCCTCCTCATCCCCCCGTCGAGAGCCGAAGTGTCACGCACCGCCGCGCCGAAGCATTGGGCCGGATTCCACGACCACCGCGGTGTCGATCTTCCGATCCGTCCCGGGCATGCTGCCGATGCCGTCGAAGAACGTCCGGATCGTCTGCCGATAGTGGCGAGGATCGGGCATGGCGTCTCGGAACGCATCCAGCTGCAGCCCAATCGACTCGAACGGGATGTCCAGGGCGACCGAGTCATCAACGATTCGGAGATCGAGCGACGCGTAGTCGGCGAAGATCTCCGGACGGATGACGGTATCGGGAAGGAGCGTGCTCTTGGCCGCCGCTTCGGCCGGGACGCGGTCCCAGATGGTCTGATCTCGCCGATTGCCGTAGGCATGGTTGCCTTCGACATGACATCCGATCGGCCACAGCCGACCGAACTGCCCGTCATCGTTCATCACCCGCGCGAACACCGGGTAGCGCTCGGCCCACGGAGAGCGGTTCCAACCGTCGGGGCCGACGGTGCGTTCGGCGCGGCCAACATAATCTTCCTTGCTGTACCGGCGCGGACCATCACCTTCGGCCGTGATACGGCGCTGGCGGTCGAAGTTCTTCTGGCCGCCAGAACCACGATTGAGCGCCCCGAATCGACCTTCGAGGAACAGATTGCCGACGATGCGGTGGCCCGCTCCGCCGTTCATGAAGATCGCCTTCTCCGCGGACTTGAAAAAGATGTTGCCTTCGCAGGTGGATCCGGCTTGCAGGTCATCGAGGTGGATGCCCGCGCGGGTGACCTTCCCTGGAACGTGCATCAGGTGATGAAAGAAGTTGTGCCGGTAGACGACGCCGTATCCGGTGAGATCCGCTCCGGCGTAGATCGCTCCACCATCGCCTTCGTCGAAACCAATATTGAACAGTTCATTGCGTTCGATGCGGTGGTCATTGCCCGAGACCACCACCGCTTGGCCCAGGGAGTTGTGTATCAAGTTGTTGGCGAATCGATTGCCGACGCCGCTGATTCCGACGTTGACCTTCTGGTGTCGAAAGCTCCGTTGGTACAGATGGCAGTTCGACACCTCGTTGTCGCCCGCTTCCAGGACCCCGTCGCCGCGGCGCCCCCCGCCCAATCGCACATGCCGATTGAGGTCGACGAAGTCGCAGCCGATCAGGCGATTGCGCTGCCCGTCGAGGCTTGCGCCCATGGCCGTCGAACTCTGGACGGTGGACGAGGCGATGAGGTTGTCGGTCCCGCGGACGATGTTCCAGGCGATGCCGGAAGCGAGGGCTTGCACGTCGAGCCCCACGATCGAAACGTGCTGGGCGCCGTCGATCGTGACGAAGCCATCGGCCGCCGGGAGCGAAATGGTGGTGTCGTCGGTGAGCGGCGTCGGCGGGAAGATGAACAGCCGATTCGTCAACGGGTCGAAATGCCATTCGCCGGGGGCGTCCAGTTCACAGAGCAGACCGAACACGCGAAAGGGTTTGCTGTTGCGCCACGCCCACCCGTACGCGAGAACCCGCGAAAGGTGCATGGCTTCCCGCTCCGCGTCGGCGGCCACAAGCGGTTGCGCTCCGAGCAACCAGTCGGCATCGAGAAAGCCGCTGAGAACATTGCGACGGTTGTTTCGCGCGAGCTCCGCTTCCCACTGCGCCCACGTCCCGGCCATTTCGTCGCCCCGGGCCCGCACGCCCGCCCACGCCCCGCGCGGTTCGGTGCGTGACCCCTTCCATCCCGGTTCGCGCCCCGGTTCAAGCCACGGATCGACGCCGGCGCGCACGCCGTAGGCTTGCTTGCCGATCGGAATGGCCGGGGGCGACACTTCGCCCTCGACTGGCGTGTTGTCCAGCCGGGCGTAGCCGGCATTGGGGAAGACCGAGGGCAGGTACGAACGACCGTCGTACACCAAGGTCAGGACGACGTCCGAGGCCAGGGCGGCAATGAGGTCCGGATCGTCGATGGTGGTCACGCGGATGGACGCGGCCGCCGATCCCGCCAGCCGGCGACGTTCGTCGGCGTCGTCGACCGGGGCGAACGAGGAGGCGGCCACGGCCCGGCCGCCGTCGAACACCGGCTCGGCGCCGGGTGCGGCTCGGATCACGATGGGCGATTCGGGCGACCCGGCACACTCGGGGCCCAGCCGGATCGGCTCGAGAATCGGGTGGACGCCGCCGTCGACCAGCACGGTCACGCCCCCAACCGGCACACCCGACGCCTTGAACTCGGCCGACAGGCGGCGGACGGCTTCGTCAAGGGGCAGCGGGCGATCGCGAGATCCGTCGCCGTTCGGCATCGCATCCGGCGACACATGCCAGATGACCGGCTCGGCACGCGTGACCGCCCGATCGCCGTCGTTCAGCGTCGCTCCCCCGGGTTTGGCGGCCGCGGGAACCGCGGCGATCGCGATCAACGCGACGGCGAGTTGCTGGCCGAGGGCGACCAGGTGGCGACGGGACACGGAACGCGAGAGGTGCAGCACGGGAAACTCCAGGGCGAGCGCTGACCGTGCAGCGTTGCCGAGCATCACCCGACGCCCGAGCGCGGCCGCATCGATGCTCCCGTGGATACTCGCCAGCGACCCAGACGTCCAGTGATTCAGCGGCTCGGAGTCAGCGGTCCGGGGTTTGAATCGGCATCGGGATGGGGAGCGGCATCGGGATCGAGATCGGCATCAGGGTCGGAAGCCGGCACCGCCACATGGGCCGGCGCTTGAGGTCGCGCAGGGTCGACGGTCGCCGGAAAGCTGCGGGGATCATCGCCAGCGTGGAGTCGGTCGACATAGGCCATCATCGGATCGCTGGCCGTGCCCAAGAGCACGTTGATCTCGGCGTGCGTTCGCAGGCCGGTGTCCATCACCGTCGACAGCGCGCCCGCGGCATTGAGGATGGTCGCCATCCGGACGGCATCGGCCATGGCGTCGCGTCGCCGGCCGTTGACCAGGAGCAGCGT
The DNA here is from genome assembly GCA_045106735.1 of Phycisphaerales bacterium. Classification (GTDB taxonomy): domain Bacteria; phylum Planctomycetota; class Phycisphaerae; order Phycisphaerales; family SM1A02; genus JBGCEZ01. The sequence continues at coordinate 27,691 of JBGCEZ010000018.1, forward strand.
ACGCGGGTGGTCGGGCGTGGCGTTCTCAACCAGCTGCGTCAATGGCGAAGCGGCTCGCCATTCACTTTGATCATGGCCGAACGCGTTCACGTACAGGCCGCGGCTCGCGGGCGATCGGGCGATCTGCGCCGACACATCCAGCGCGGCGGTATCCAGAAGGACCGTTGTCCGCACGACCGCCCTCGGAACGGCCTCGGCATGCAGCCACTGTGGGTCCGCCGTGACAAGTGCGGCCAAATGAGCGCCAGAAGAATGGCCGAGCAAATGAAGCTGCTCCGGGTCGCCTCCGTAGCGGGCAATGTTCCGATGGATCCAGCCGATGGCCGCGGCGCAGTCCGCAACGTGTGTGGGATGCCGAACTGCCTCAACCTCGGTTGATCCTGGCGATGCGTCCGGAGAGAGCCGGTAGTTCACGCTGACGTAGACCGATCCGCGGGCAACGAAGTGTCGCATCTTCGCGCCAACCACCGCGGCGTTCGCCTTGTCCCCCGAACGCCAGCCGCCGCCGTGGATCATGATGACAACGGGCCGGTCGGAGCCGGCGACGACGTGCGCGTGCGCGTTGCGATCTCGTACGGGATCCGGCCTTGGAACGTAGATGTCGAGGCGCTGCTGGGGATGGTGCGCGGCGTACGCAACATCTGCGTGTCGCCGCACGCTCGGCATCGCGGGCATCGCCGCAGGAGCATCGCCGGCGGCCGAGCCGCCAAGCTCTTCCCGACTGAGCTGGTCGTCGCCATTTTCGTCGAAACGCCGAAGTGCCGCTCGAAGCCACCGCGCGTCAGCGACGTCTTCGCGAGAGAGCATGCCATCGCCATCGCGATCAAGCCGCCCGAAGCGCTGACGCAATTCCGACCGTCGGCGCATCGCCGCCTCGAACGCGGGCGAAGTGGACGGGACGGCGACCGGCGGATCGGACCGCGGCGCCCCCCAAGCCGCAGCCGTCAGGGGGGGGACGCTCGAGGCGAGCACGGCGAGCACGGTGAGTCCGACGACTCCCACGGCCCTGGTGATGGCGGATGTCCCGGCGATGGCGGCCCCGATCCCACCGCCGACCCACGTCAGGCGTCGGGCCGTCTTCGGCGACGGATGCGGCGACGGATGCGGCGATGGTTTCTGCAACGGCTTCTGCAACGGTTTCGGCAATGGCTTCGGCAACGGATTCGGCAAGGACATTGGCCCGACTCCAGTACGTGGTATCGACACCCGCGGTCGAGACTTGTACGGCGTCACACGTCGACGCATCCCCCGCCACTCGCCGGAAACGAGGGGCCGGGGCGGATCTGCCCCCGAGTTGGGATCGAGGCGGCTCCATGGGCCGCCCATGCACTCGATCCGCATTGTCCGCATCCGACGCCACGGGTGCATCGCCTCCGGCCGGTCGCGGGTATAGCCCGTACACCACCACGGGCGACGCCGTCTCCGGTCGGAACGGCGGAGCTCGCGGGTTTCCGAGGAGAAACCGATGTCGACCCGCTCCATCGAACCGTCCCCCTGCCGCGTGACACGCGGCGCCACCCGTGGAATCGCCCGCGGCACCCACGTGCTTGCCGCCATCACGATCACCGCGATTCCCGCCGTGGCCCTCGCCGGGGACTGCGAGCCAACGTGGGACCCCACGTTTGGCCAGCCCGGCATCACATCCGGGATCGTCTTCGATCATGCATCCCTTGGCGGTGACCTCTACGCGTCGGGCAACTTCACCTCCATCGGCGGCGTGGCGGCCAACCGCATCGCGCGCTGGGATGGCGTCGCGTGGAGCGCCCTCGGCACCGGGCTCGATGCGGCCGAGTGCTACGCCATCGAGTCCTACGGCGGCGACTTGTACGCGGCCGGATACTTCAACGTCGCCGGCGGCGTGCCGGGGACGGCGAAGATTGCCCGCTGGGACGGCACGGCGTGGAACGCCCTCGACGCCCAGCTCGAACTCTTCAGCAACCAGCTCTGGGACATGACCACTTGGGACGACGGAGGGGGCGAAGCGCTCTACGTCGTCGGCAACTACCAGAACGCCGGCGGTGTGGCCGGGGCGAATTTCGTGTCGCGCTGGGACGGCACGGCGTTCACCCCCGTTGGCGGGAGCATCGGCGGTGCGGTGCCGCTGATCGTCTTCACCGCGCACGTGTGGGATGATGGCGACGGGGAAGCCCTCTACATCGGCGGACGGTTCTTGAATGTGGGCGGCACCGCGGCCAGCCGCATCGCCAAATGGGACGGGACCGCATGGTCCGGGCTCGGGGCTGGCCTGACCGGCCCCGGTGCGACCCCGTCGGTGATGGCCATGGCGGCCTTCGACGATGGAACTGGGGAAGCCCTCTACGCCGCCGGGCAGACGTTCAACGACGCAGGCGGGGTCGCCGTCAACCGCATCGCCCGCTGGGACGGCACGAATTGGAGCGCCGTCGGCGACGGATTTGACGATGGCGTCGTCTGGGGCCTCCAGGTCTTCGACGACGGCAACGGTCCCGCGCTGTACGCCTCGGGAACGTTCTCCGCCTCTGGCGGCACGCCGATGACGGGCCTGGCCCGCTGGGATGGCGTGAGCTGGGAGAACGTCGGCATGACCGACGACGACACCTACCGCACCCTGGTCTTCGACGACGGCACTGGAGACGCCCTCTACGTGGCCGGCCGCTACTCCACGATCGGCGGCGTCACGGCGAGCGGCATCGCCCGACTGCAGGCTTGCCCGAGCACCGGGCTCGTTGGCGACCTTGACGGTGATGGCGATGTGGACACCGGGGATCTCATCAACCTGTTGAGTCAGTGGGGCGCGTGTCCCGTCGCCGGTCCGTGCCCGGCCGACTTTGACGGCAACGATGCCGTCGACACCGGCGACCTGATCACGTTGCTGGCCAACTGGAGCTGATCGCGGCGGCGGCATCTTCCCCAACGAACACCGCCCCGCCGATCAGAGAGGATCGGCGGGGCGGCGGATTGGGGCTCGGTCGGACCGACTGTTCTGCCCGTACGGGTGATCAGCTGATCGCGGCGGCGCCGGCGGCAGCGACCGTGTGGTCGTCTTCAACCGAAGAGCCGCTGACGCCGATCGCGCCGATGACGACGTCGCCGACCTTGATCGGCACGCCACCGGGGAAGGTGATCAGGCCACCGTTGGAGTGCTCGATGTTGAAGAGCGGGCCGCCGGGCTGGCTGAGCTCGCCGATCGTGCCCGTGTTCATGTCGAAGTGGCGAGCGGTCCGGGCCTTCCGGATCGAGATGTCGATCGACCCCAGCCAGGCGCCGTCCATGCGGGCGAATGCCTTGAGGTTCGCGCCGGCGTCCACGACCGCGATGTCCATTCGGGTGCCGATCTCGGCGGCCTTGGCCAGGGCGGCATCCACCGCGGCGCGAGCTTGGTCGAGGCTGATGTCGTGGGTCGAGAGTGCGGTCATGGGAGGGCTCCGGGCAATCGGGATCAAGGGGTCGCCGGCACGTGCCGGGCGCGAAGCGTAGCACGATCGGCGGGCCGTGTTCAGCGTGCGTTGTCGAACCCATGGCGACGCCGTCGGGCGCGCCTCGGAGCCATCCTCTTCCCGCCGCCAGACCCCGCGCCGGCCGCCGCATGATCGCCGGCGCGATACGCTCCACGCATGAACAGTTCCCCCGCCGTCCCCGGACCGATCACCAGCCGGCTCGCCCGCATCATCCGCGGCGACGACCCCCAGTCGCTCGGCCGGATGGCGTCGGGTTGGGCGATCCTGAGCAATCAGCAACCTGAGGCCATCACCGGATGCTGCATGCTGATTCCGGACCCGGTCGTTTCGTCGGTCAACGATCTGTCGGAGACCGAGCGCGGCCGGTTCATGGGGGACCTGGTGCGCCTCGGCGACGCGGTGCTCGAGGCCACCGGCGCCGAACGCATCAACTACCTCATCCTCTGCAATCAGGTCCCCGAGCTGCACGGTCACGTGATCCCGCGTTTCGCTGCGGAAGATCCGGCCCGGCGCCGCTTGGGCCCATTCGAAGCCTACGACTTTCCGGGCGCGCGGCTGGCCGATGCCGGGCCGGCGGGGCCGGATGGTCCGCTGCTGGCCCGCCTGAAGCAGGCTCTCGGCGCGGGGCCGTCCAGCTCCACCTGAATCTTGGCGACGTCGCCAATCGACTGATCGCCGAGCGGTCCGACGTTGCGCACCGATGTGGGTCCGCACCCCGCGCCGTGGCGGCACAATGCCCGCCCGGCGGCGGCACGACGTCCGGCCTGCACGGGTACCCGTCAGCCCCGCGCGTCGCGACTCGGCTTATCCCCGAGCCGCACGAGCCTTGACCGCGGCCTCGTACGCCTTGGCCGCCGTGGCCCGCAGTTCGGGCGTGGCCAGCTCGCGGCGGAGCCTCCACTGCGGCTGGACCGGTTCCTTGATGGACCAGAGCGGCGTGCCGATCATTGAATCGCCGCGTTCGTGGTCCATCCACACCGTGATCGGGCGATCGATCATCTGGTCCGGCTGCTTGGGATCCGCGACCAGGAGCCGCATCTGCAAGCGCGAGCGATCGGAGTAGACCCAGCTCCCGCTCGAGTACGTCATCTTCTGCTCGCGGGCCCATGTCTCGATCGGCATGCGCACGGCCAACAGTTCGAACGTCGGCTGCTGCACCATCCACGCATCGATCGCCACCGCGATGATCCGGTCGCGGTCGTCGCCGGTGTACAGATCGCGCGGCAGCTTGTTCTCCCGAATGATCAGGGCACTCAGCGAATCTGCTTGCCGCTTCAAGACGGTGCGGGCGGCGGCGAGTTCGCCAGCCATGGCGTCGCCCGAAGCCGGGTCGATGCGCCGCAGAAGCTGGATCTTCTCCTCGGCGAAACCGAGCTGCTGCGGAATGCCGCCGCTGAACCAGAGGGGCTTCTGCTCGGCCACCGCGGTGTCGGCGTATCCCGCCGCTTCGGTCAGATGCGAGCGAATCTGCTCGGGCAGCCGCTTCCCGGCCTCGGCCGCCGCGGTCATGAATTCGGCGTGGGCCTGGAGGAACCAGTTGCCGGCGTTCTCGATGCGGACGCCGAGGTCGGTCTTCTGTTGCATCACGCGCTGGTAGCGGCCGGCGATTCGGATGACCTCGGCCCGGGCTGCCTCCGACTGCTCGATGGCCTCGGCCGCTCGTTCCCGTTGGGAGTCAAGGATGCCGGGATCGCGGTACATCCCGGCGAGGTTCTGGAGCCGACGGAAGTCCGCTTCGCCCTCGGGATAGGCGGCGGGATCGATGATCGCCTGCAGCTTGCCGGCCAGGTCATTGAGGTACTTGGACGAGCCGTCGATGGCTTCGGCCGCGGCATTGAGTTGTTCGGCGACGGCGGACACGCCGCGCCCGTTCGCCGGCAGCTGCTCGAGCGCGTCGGCCACGAATCCCGCCTTGCGCCGCGCGTTCTCGGCGGTGGCCAGCCCGGCCGCGACGCGGCGGTGGTCGATCGCAAGTTGATCGGGGATCGAGACGAGTTCGCCCATGAGTTGGGTCAACGCCCGGGATCCGGCGTCGACTTCCCGCATGTTGAAGCGTGCACTTTTGAGGATGTCTTCTTGCTGGTAGTTGAGCTTGACGGCGTTGGGATCCTCGGGCTTGACTGGCGTCCCCGCCCCGCCACTGAGGATGCCCATGAGACGGGTGTGCACGGCAACGGCGGCGTTGTACCGCGTTGCCGCATCGGAGACGCCGGCCCCCCCGGCCGGGAGCCCGTCCAGAATCGCCTTCGCCGCGACGAGGTCGGTGGCCGCCTGGTCCAGTCGGCTGCGGGCAAGCTTGGCCGCGGATCCCTTCGGTGGACTCGTGCGCCGGCCGATGCTGCCGTCCACGCTCGAGAGGTTCGCCTCGGCCCGCTTGAGCTTGGAGTTGACCTGGGCGACGGTGTTTGCCGTGCGGCCGGGGGCGGCCATGACGGAGTCCATCCCCCGATGGGCCGTCGACGCCGTTGACGTGGACGACGTGACCGCACGCGCCGAGGCTGCACCGGCCGGGACCACCGGCATCAGGGTCACCACGGCGATGAGCGACGCCAGGCCGGCCCACGTGGGAATCCGGCTCGAGCCCGGGGTCAGCACTGAGGAACCGCTTTGGGCCGCCGGGGCGGCGCGATGGCCAAGGTCGGATCCGGCCGCGCTCTGAACGCGGGTGCGAGGACGGAAGCCAAGACGCGAAGTCCAGCGAATGGTGGCCGAGGTGGGCATGGCGGGGTTCCGGTGGCGAGGAATCGGGGCAGAGCATCGAGGCGATGGCGCGGGGCAACTGGCGCTCCGGCGGCCGCGAGCCCCCAGCAAGCCGTCATCGGCTCGCGGGGACCGTCACCAACCCCGGCTCGGTTCTGTCGGCCAGCAAGGTCCGGATAACCGTCTGGGTCCCCGTCTCGATGGCCCCATCGCCCCGGATTTTCGCGGACAGCCGGCGATCCCGCCGACACTGGATTTGGCTCATCGGTTCTGGAAACTTGCCCGTGCCGCACCCCTCCCGCCCGCGTCACTTCATCGCCACGTACCACTACGTTCGTCCCGAGAACTCGGACGGCGTCACCGGCATCACGCCCGAGGCGTTCGAACGCCAACTCCGGGCGATCGCCGCCGGCTGGGACGTGGTGGGCGTTGACGAGTTCATCGCCCGGGAATCCGAGGCATCCGGGCTGGCCCTCATCACCTTCGACGATGCGGTCCGCGACCAATACACGTGGGCCGCGCCGATCCTCGAATCCCTCGGCATGCCGGCGGTGTTCTTCGCCCCGATGCGCCCCTTCGATCCGGTGCACGACGATCGTCCGGACCAACAGTGGATCGCCCAGCACCTGCTGCACGCCCTCGCCGAGCAGATGGGTTGGCCGGCCTTCGAGCGAGCGTTTGACGCCGCGGTGGCCGCCCGCAGTCTGCGAATCTCCATCGACCTTGAACACATGAACGAGCTGTACCACTACGAGGTGCCGGCCAAGCGCAGGCTCAAGTACTCCATCGCTTTCGCCTTGGATCCGTCGACGGTGGCTGGCATCTTGACCGAGATCAACGCCGAGGTCGGTCTGCAGGCCCGGGACTGGTTCATGGGACCCGGGGACTTGATCGATCTTGAGCGCCGCGGGTTCGCCATCGCCGGCCATGGGTACGACCACTTCCCCTACTCGACCATGACGGCCGATCAACAGCGCGATGACCTCCGCCGGGCACGCGAAGTCTTGGACGCACTGCTCGGGCCGGCCAATCGTTCGTTGGCCTATCCGTTCGGTCGATCGACCTCGGTCACCGCCGAGATCGCGGCGGAACTGGGGTACACGCGCTGCTTCGGAACCGAAGAGCGGATCGATGCCCGGGAGGTTTTGGAGGTCGCCGAGGCGAGCATGGCGACGGACTCCTCGATTGCGGTCGCTCCCGCGGTCCCGTCCGGCATCTCGTCTGGCATCTCGTCTGGCATCGCGTCCAACCTCCCGACGACCGAACCAATGCCGGGCCCCACCGACGGTCTCGCCGACGGTCTCGCCGACGGACCCGCCGACGCTCCCAACGCCGCCGACCTCGCGTCCGAGATTCGCGGGACCTCGATCCCGCAGGAGCACCGCCAATGAGCTCGCCCGCCACCGCCTCTCGAACCGCAACATCGTGCCACATCGCGCCCTGCCGCGACGACGCGCAGCTCCGGGCGTACATCGACCAGCATTGGCGCGCCGGCCACGTCCTCGCCCGCGACGAGCGGATGTTCAACTTCACCTATCGAACGCCTTGGGTGGACCGGGCCCACTTTCCCTCGGGCACCAGCGTCCTCTGCATCTACGACGACGACGGAGAGCACGGGCCCAAAGGCCAATTGCTCGGATTCCTCGGCACCATCGTGGCCTCCTACCCGCGCCCGACTTCGTACTGGCTCGCACTCTGGCACGTCCTGCCCAGCCTGAAGGGCACCGGCCTCGGCGGAAAACTCCTGGCCCAAATGCAATCGCACGCCGAATCGGCGGACGGCTGGATCGGGACCTTCGGCGCGGGACCGGAAGCCGTGCCCGTGTACCTGAAGCGCGGATATGCCGTCCGGGCCGTCCGCCGCTGGATCTTCGATCCGAAGGGCTTGGCCGAGGCAGGCGAGCGTCCGTGGACGCGCCCCACCCCGCCCGCGATCACCGAGCACCAGCCGGACGATGCCTGGCTGGCCCATCGCTACGACGACCATCCGATCCTCGCGTACGAGCGTTCGCCGGCGGGCGTCTTCCGCACCGAGACCAATGCCTGGGGCGTCGTCACCCACGCCTGCCGAATCACCGATGGCGTCACCGACGGACTGCGATGCGTATGGGAACGTGGCCGACGACTGGCCGACGTCGCCGGCGTGCCGCACCTCATGGATGCCTGGGACTTCGACTGTCCGGGTCCCGGCTGGGCGCTGGCCACCAAGGACCTGCCCTCGGTCTTTCATCCGCCCGCAGCGCGTGGCAATCTGATCCACGCGGCGGGCCGTCCGTTCCTGCCGTCCATTGTCACCAAGGGTGATTGCGATCAGGATCGCCCCAACTGACCGCGGCGCATTCGCCGATCAGCCAGCTTTCCGGGCGTCCGCGGCCGGATCTTCAGAAGGCGCGATCTTCGCTGCATCCCCCGGCTTGCCGTTGCGTTCGCCCGTTTCGCGGCGGAGCATCTCATCGGCTTGGGCCAACGGCATCGGCCGCGCGAAGTAGTAACCCTGCAAGAGGTCGCACTGAATGCGTTCGAGCATGTCGACGTGGGCGCGGGTCTCCACGCCTTCGGCCACGACCTGGGCGTCAAAGGTGTGGGCCAATCCGATGATGTGTTCGAGAACGGCGGCTTTCGAGAGGTCGCCGGCCGCTTCACTCAGAAAGGCCTTGTCGATCTTGAGCGTGTCGAACGGGATCGAATGCAAGCACGCGAGGGATGAGTACCCCGTCCCGAAGTCGTCGATGCTGATCGGAAAGCCATACGCGTGGAGCTGCTCGAGCGTCTCGGCGCTGATCTCGGCCTCGAACATCATCGTGCTCTCGGTGATCTCGAGGTGCACGGACTCACGCGGCACACCACAATCGCGCGTCAATTCACAGAGGTACTCGACCAGGTCCGGTTCGGTCAATTCTCGGCGTGAAAGGTTGATCGCGACCCAAAGCGGTTGATCTTCGCGTGGGTGACGGGCTTGCCAGTTGGCCAGTTGACGGATCGATCGACGCATCAGCCATCGGCCGATGGACTGAATCATCCCGATCTCTTCGGCCAATGGCACGAAGTCATTGGGAGAAACGATGCCCCGTGTGGGATGGTTCCACCGGATCAGCGCTTCGAATCCGACGAGCGCTCCGTCGCCGCGTTCAGTGATCGGTTGGTAGTAGACATCGAACTGACCCTCCGAGAGAGCCTGGCGCAACTCCTGGGTCAACGCCAAACGTTGTTCCCCGGCCTCGCGCATTGAGCTGTCGAAGGTCACGATGCAATTGCGTCCCGCCCGTTTGGCTTCGTACATCGCGGTGTCCGCGTCGCGCACCATGTACGCCGGCTGCTGGTGTTCCTTCCGGCGCATGGTCATGCCGATGGACACGCTGATGCTGATCTCGCGATCGGCGATGTCCATCGGTTCAGCAATCAACACCCGCAGGCGCTCGGCCCACCCAGAGGCTTGCTCTTGTCCACCGTCGGTCACCATCAGAAGGGCGAACTCGTCGCCGCCCAGGCGGGCTCCAGCGTGCCGCCGAAGAAGCCCGTCGTCGGTGGGAAGATCTTCGACGAAGCCGGCAATCCGCGAGCCAGCTTTGGTCAGGAGATCGTCGCCCGCTTCGTGACCGAGGCCATCGTTGATCATCTTGAATTGATCGAAGTCGAGGAAGAGCAGACAGAACTCGAGATTCGGATCGCGCTGCGCCGCCGCCATCATCTCGGTCATCGCATCGCGAAATCCGATTCGATTGAGCAGACCGGTCATTGGGTCGCGGAATGCCTGGTCGCGCAGGCGCGCTTCCTGGTCTTGGAGGCGTTCCTCACTCCGGCGCAGCGATTCAACGTCGATCCGCGCTTCCTGCAGTCGATCCACCAGACGGTTGTACCCCCGGGCAATCTGGCCGACCCAGGTAAACGGTTCTTCGTGCGCCCGGCGATTGAAACAGCGCGTTCGGGCATGCTCGTCGATGACTTCCAGGAGGCCCAGTGCTTCATTCGATGCGCGATGCTCGGTGATATTCAGACCAAGCTGCTCGTCTTCCAGCGAGACGCGCAGGCATCCGGCGCGCTTGAGAACGAACGCGGTGACGAACACGATCGGGAAGACATACGCGCCGACCACGGACAGTCCGACGGCTTGGGCCAAAAGCTGCTGGCCGGCTGTCAGCCCGGTCCCCAAAGCGGCCGGGTTGCCAGCCAGGGCGAGGGCGAGCGTGCCCCAGATGCCAGCGGCCAAGTGGACGGGGACCGCGCTGACGACGTCATCGAGCCGCCGCCGCAGCATCAAGGCTTCAACGTAGATCGCGATGACCGCGCCGCCGGCACCGATCACGACCGCTGACCGCGCGTCCAGGGCATGGACGCCGGCCGTCACGGCCACCAGTCCGGACAAGGCGCCGTTCACCGGCGCCATGACATTGTGGTAGCCAAGGCGAATCCGGGAGAGGACGAGGCCGACGAAGAGCCCGCCAATTCCACCCAGGATCGTACGGGCGATGATGGGAGCCGTCGCTTCGGTGAACGCCAAGCTGCTGCCGCCGTTGAACCCGATCCAGCCGGTCCACAGCAGAACGCCGCCCAAGACGGCCATGGGCAGGTTGCTGGCCGGGATTGTCTGCGGCGTGCCGTCCTCGGCGAACCGGCCGGTCCGGGCCCCGACGACGATGACGGCGGCAAGTGCGGCCCATCCGCCGACCGTGTGGACGACGCTTCCCCCGGCAAAGTCAACGAACCCGATCGCGGCGAGCCAGCCGGGCTCTCCGCCCAGCGCGCCGCCCCAGACCCAGTGTCCGACCACCGGATAAATCAGGGCGGACACCACCGCGGCCAGCCCGAGGTACCCGCCGAACTTCATTCGCTCGGCGACCGCACCCGAGAGGATGGTCACCGCCGCACCGCAGAACATCGCCTGGAAGATGAAGAACGCCGCCAAGTCCGCGGCCGAAGGATCGACGAAGAAGTGGTCGGTGCCGAACCATCCCAGGTGCGATGCCCCGAACATGATGCCGAAGCCGGTGGCCCAGAAGAGCAGGATCGACAGGCCGAAGTCCGCGATGTTCTTGACCGCGACGTTGATCGCGTGCTTGGTGCGCGTGAGACCAGCCTCAAGGCACAGGAAGCCCGCCTGCATGAGCAGGACGAGGGCCGAGCTGACCGACACCCAGAGCAAGCTGATGAGCTGTTCCTGACCCACGGGCACACCTTCGATGGATGGCAATCGGAGGCCCCGAGTCGACAGTCGGGGTCAACGTGGCATCGGATGGTGGGTCGTGGACCTTCAATCCCAGGCTGGTGATGCACGCGCGTTCGGTCTTCGGCCGTCCCCGAGGTGGAATTCGGTTGGTCCTGGCGCACGGCGTGCGCGACGCCGCGATGATGGCCCGCCGATATCGGGGCACCGCCAACGGAGCGCCAAGCATTCGAGGTGGGCCGGGAAGAAGTGACCGCCGGCGGCTCGCGGCGCCATCAATGCGCCACGAGCAGCCGGCCGGCCATCATTCACGGTCGATCAGCACTCGCGGCCCGACTGAATCAGGGCATCACCGGAGCCCGGGCCCCGGCCGGAAGCTCGCGTCGTACGCCGTCGGGCGTCACCGCGGTGAGCATCCCGTCGATCAGGAGCAAGCCTTCAGCCTCGCCGGGGCGGGCCCAGCGGACGTCCACGCTGAGGATCCGCTGGTCTTCATCGATCCAGCCGACGTCATCGACGACGGTGTGCCCGATCACCATGGCCCGGGCTCCGTGCCGCTCGAGGATCGCATCGACGGCAACTGCATCGGGCTTGCCGCCCCAGTCTTCGGCGTACCGCTCATGGTGTCCGCGGTACCACAGCGGCCCCATGCGGTCACGGCCGAGACGTTCCGACAAGCCTTCGCCCTCGCGGCGGGCCTTGGGGCCCAGGCGGGCCCGAACACCAGCGCTGACGGCGGCCGGAGACAGGCCGAGAGCGTCAAGGTCGGGTGAGTATCCCGCGTGCACGAACAGCAACTCTCCCGCGACCAGCACCGACGCCCGCGTTCGCAGCCACCGGCCCAGCTCCGCATCCGGCCCGAACAGGGCGTCGTATGACATGCCCATGCGCTCGGCGGTGAACGTGTACTTCGGGTGGACGTACCGCAGGTCGCCGCCGAGGACCATCTCTTCGTGATTCCCAAGGATGACGTGCACGCCACCGCCCACCGCCGCGGCCTGGGCTTCAAGTTCGCGGAGCCACCAGAGCAGCTCGGTGACGTACATGCCGCGATCCACCGAGTCTCCGACGATCACCAGGCATCCGTCGCCCCAGATCCATCGGCCTTGGTCGTCGACCACGTCGAGGCCGCTGAGCATCTGCCGAGTCTCATCCAGGTTGCCTTCCAGGTCGCTGATGGCCAGGAGCGCCCCGGGGACGTCGACTTGGGTCGGCGCCGCCGGCGGCATCGAACGGTCGATGCGAACAGATCCGCCAGGCACTCGAGGCGCCGGGACCCGGATGCCGTCGCCGGCCACATCCTTGACAAGTGCAATCGGCTCTCGCTTCGCGACTCCGGCCACAACACGAACCACTTCGATCGTCCCGTCCTCGCGGTGGAAGACGTACGGGCCGTCGGCGACATCCTTCGCCTGAACCGGCAAGCCGTCGATGGATGTGGCCACCGGACCTTCGTCGCCGCCGATCCACTCAACGCGCACCAGGCGTCCGGGCGCAAAGGGTTGATCGGACCCGTCAATCTCGGTCTCGGCTGTGGTTCGGTAGCGAATACCGCCAATCACCCAGGGTTGACCGGGGGCCGATCCGGCGGACTCGACCGCCTCCACGCGGACGGTCTGACGGGCAACGGCGGTACGGCTGAACGCAACGGTCGCGGCGACGGACATGAGGACCGGGATGAGTGTCCACAGTCGGCGGGTGGTGCGAAGCATGAACGAACTCCGATGATGGAAGACGTGGCGGCTGGTGCGCACGGACGCGTGAACGCGTGAATGCTTGAACGCGTGAACGCGGACAAAGATCTGGAAAAACGCCGACGGGAAGTCAGGGGGCAATGAGCCCTGCGCGATGCGCCTCTTCGGTGTACCGGAAGCAGATCTCGGGATCGACCCGGAGCTTCGATTCATCGCGCTCCGGATAGTCAAAGTCCAGAAGCAAGTCGCGGATCAGATTTCGGCGACCGCGACGTTTGACGTCGTTCCGCACGATTGACCAGGGACTGGTGACGGTGTGGGTTCGGGCGAGCATGGCATCGCGGGCGGCCGAATACTCCTTCCACTTTTCCTGAGCCACTTGGTCGATCGGGCTGATCTTCCACTGCTTCAACGGCTCGCTTCGCCGATCGTCGAAGCGTTCGGCTTGCTCATCCTTGGTGATGTCCAAGAAGTACTTCCGCAGATGGATGCCGCTCCGGACGAGCATCGCCTCGAACTCGCCCACCGTGTCCATGAATCGGTCGTACTGGACCTGATCGCAGAAGCCCATCACCCGTTCGACGCCAGCGCGGTTGTACCAACTGCGGTTGAAGATCACGATCTCCCCCGCCGACGGCAAATGGGCGACCCATCGCTGGAAGTACCACTGCGTCTGTTCACGATCACTCGGCTTGCTCAGGGCGACGACCCGAGTCTTCCGGGGTCGCATGTGCTCGGTGATTCGCTTGATCGTGCCATCCTTGCCGGCGGCATCGCGCCCCTCAAGAATGATGAGCACCCGCTGGTCGGACTCGATCACGTGCTGCTGCATCTTGCCAAGTTCGATCTGCAGTTCGATCAAGCCTCGGCGGCTGCGGTCCGGATCCTTCGATTCGCCCATCGCGAAAATCACTCCGTGGAAAGCTGAGGGGTGTGCCGCGAACGGAAGGTCCGCGGTCGTCCACGATAGCGAGCGATGGGCGGAGCGGCCGGTCGGCGCAGCCCAACGGCCCGATGACGCAAGCGCCATCGGGCCGGGAGCTGCAACCGCGCCGTCCTTCATGAGGATCTGGGCGACGCAGTCACCATGGGGTCTTCATCGGGCGTGGACGATCGATTCAGCACGGACCCCAGGCCGAGAGGACGGCCAGCAAGTCGTCAAAGCTGACCGTTCCATCGCCGGTCACGTCGGCCGGGCAACCGGGGCACGGCCCGAACGCCGCCAGGACCGCGACCACATCGGTGAAGCCAACCATCCCATCCATGTCGACGTCGCCGACGCACGGAGGAATGTCGGCCAACGTGACGCAGATGTCGTCAATCGCGAACTCCTGGCCCGCGATCAGCAAGGTCTCGACCGGACCGTCCAGCGTGACGCGTCCCAAGACGCCGCCAGGAATCGGCGTGGTCATGACGCTGCAGCTCACCCCGGGGGCGATCGCCACTGGCGCCCCGGCCATATTGCCGACGAAGATCGGCGCGCCATTGACCTGCAGTTCCTCGGTACCGCCGAGGTCGGCGTACACGAACTCCACGCGCTCCACCAAGCCCACGGCCCCGGGCTTGGTGAAGAACGCGATGTTGTTCAGGCCCAGAACGCGGCCGCTCCCGAGACCGGCGAAGCTCGGAATGATGCGCGCTTCGTTGAAGAAGCCGCCGGTCGTCGCCTCGAACGCCGCATCCAGTCCATCTTCGGAGAACTGCGGAACGCCAACCGGCGTGCCGAAGGCCGCGCCCCAGCTCGTACCGAGCGCCTGGGACTCAAAGTCCATCAGGTGGTCGCACTCCGGCGGCGGTCCGTTTCCTTCAGATTCGCAGATGTTGTCGATGTAGAACTCTTGCCCGGCGATGTGCAGCAGCGAAATCATGCCCGTCAAGGTCACAACGCCTCGGGTCCCGCCCGGGACGGGAATGCTGCTGACGGTGCACGTCACGCCCGGCGCGATGTTGAACGGGGCTGCACCGATCTGGCCGACGAAGATCGGAGCGCCGTTGACGCCGAGTTCCTCTGTGCCGCCGAGATCCATGTACTCGAACTCGACCTTGCCGACGGTCGCGGGATCGCTCGTCTTGACGAACATGGCGATGTTCTGCAGGCAGATGATGATGCCATCGCCCATGCCGTTGAAGGCTGGGACGGCCACGGCAAGGTCGAAGGCCCCGGCGGTATTCGGCTCAAAGCCGGCGACGATGCCGTCTTCCGCGATCTGCACGTCCCCGGGAACGGTGCCGACGTCAACGCCCCACTTGGTATCGACGGGGACCGATTCAAAGTCCATCAATTGGTCGCAGTCGGGGCCGGGCGGCGGCGGTCCGTCGCAGACGGTGACGCAGATATCGTCGATCCAAAATTCCTGGCCGGCGATGGCGAATTTCTGCACGTTGCCATCGAGGGTGATCGTGCCGCGCTTGCCGCCGGGAATCGCCATGGCCGTCACGGTGGCGGTGATGCCGGGGGCAATGTTCAGCGGAGCGGCCGCGATGTCACCGGCAAAGACCGGGCCACCGTTGACCTGCAGCTCCTCGGATCCGCCGAAGTCCACGTACCCAAGCGTGACCTGCTCCACGCAGCCGAGGGCGCTCAGGTCGAAAAGCGACTGCAGATTGTTGAGCCGCAGGATTTGGCCGGTGCCGAACAGCGGCAACGGCGGATCGATGGTGGCCACGTTGTATGCGCCGCTGCTCATCGGGCCAAAGCTCACGTCGATGGCGTCCTCCGTGAACTGGGTGACGCCGGGCGGCGTGCCGAGTGGGCCTCCCCACGCATTCCCGATGGCTTGGCTGGAGAAGTCCACGGTGGCGTCCGCGGCCAATGCCGGAGACGCCAGGGCGGCCGCACTGGCCATGGCCGTGGCGACGAAAAGCGATGTCTTGAACGTCATCGGAGTTGTCCTCTTCTGCGGAAACAGGAGTGTGCGGTTGGGCAATGCGCCGGGCCGTCGACCGAACGTTGACCGACGGGCGCCGGAGTGCCTTGTTCCGCCGGGACAAGCCGCGATCGGCTTGAACTCCCCGTCATCTGGTCGGTCTTCGCGGGGATCGCGGCCGTCCACCGGATCGGGGGCAGATTGCCCTGGGCATCCCATCGGGCATCCCAGCTGGCATCCCAGCTGGCATCCCATCTGGCATCCCGTAGGGGCCACGAAAAAGCGGGCCGGACTGACCGACCCGCGTGGGGAAATTCTCGCGCTTCTCTTCCTTGGTCCCGGTCAGGGGCATTCCCCGAACCCAGAAAGCAGGGTCAAGAGGTCCGAGAATCCGACCGAACCATTGCAGTTGAAATCGCCGGGACACCGCCCGCCGGAACACGGTCCCCAATTCGCGAGCAACTGGACCAGGTCGACGAACGTGATGGCCCCGTCAAAGTCAAAGTCGCCAGGGCACCCGCACTCATCGGGAATGCCGTCTTGGTTTTCGTCGAGCGACTCGCCGAAGGCAATGTCGCACGCGTCGAGAATGCCATTGCAGTTGCAGTCCATGTTCGGTCCGCCACCGAAGGTCACCTGCTGGAGACCGATGCTGTAGTTGCCGCCCTGCCGAAACGGTCCTTGCCAGGCGAGCAACGGATCGCCCGCCCCCTGGCCATCGGGGCCGGAGAGCTCTTCCCGCGTCTCCTGCGTGAAGATCGGGCCCGATTGGCTGCCAGGATCCACGTTGCTGACCGAGATCCCAATCCAGTATCGACCCGGCTCTTCAAGCTCGAAGCCCGAGCCATCGTTGGAAAAGGCAGTCAACCGGCTCGCCTGCACGCCGTTGTCCGCGTCATCGTTGCCGAGCAAACCGAACGCTTGCTTGGGGCCCTCTGGCTGAAACAGCCAGAGTTGGGTGTCGAAGTCGGTGTTGCCGCCTTCGCCCTGCAGCAACGAAGCGATGAACTCCGCGGGGTCGCAGATGCGGATCAGGTAGAGGTCGATGACATCGGGTTCCATCGGGCCCATCTGGCCTTCGATGACTCCGTTGATCTTCGTCAGCGGGCCACTGCCGTCGGTGACCTGCCCGTTGTCCGGGCGATCACCGGCATCGCCGATGGAATCCTCGAGCCAAACCGGGCCCGCCCCGGCCTGGGCACCAATGAGGGCCGCCGAGCATGCAGCCACAAGGGCCGCTGCGGCCCCAAAGCGTCGCGTATTCATTCCCATGTCCTCCTCCAGGCCCGGCGAATGGGGACGCCGCGGCCTGGCTTACGGTACCGAAGGTGAGCTCCGTGAGGTACACGCGATTCGGAGCTTCCGCGCCCGCTCGCGAAGTGGATGGGCCTCGTCAAGCGGCGTTCGGAGCATGTTCTCGGCCAATGCCAGGTGTTCGATCGCGCGTTCGGGTTCTTGACGGGCCAGGTAGCCAGCGGCCAGCACGAGGTGGGCATCGGCGACATCCGGGTGATCCGAACTGTGGACGGCCACGAGTTCGGCCAGGGCCGTCTGGGCGATGGGAACCGCGGTCTCTGGCCGTCCGCGGCCGATCTCGGCTCGCGCGAGCAAGAGTTCTGCCTCGCTGATCGCCGCGGCCGGGCGTGCTTCGGATGCGGCGAGCCGGTCACGAACATCGCTGGCGAGCGCGGCGGCCCCGTCCCAGTCCTCCGACGCCAAGCACCAAGCGGTGCGGACCAAACTGGCCCGAATCCGCCGACGATCATCGGCGCTGAACTGGGTGGACCGGGTCTCGACTTCGTCGAGGATCGCCCCCGCCGCCGCGACGTTGCCCTGCCCGATGCGGCAACTGGCCAAGTGCAGCCGGGCCCGCAGGGCGTAGCGTTCCAACCGGGTCCGGGTCTCGGGGTCCGATTCCGTATCGCGCCGGCGCTCGATCGTGTCGGCGGCGGACCCGAGCAAGTCGGCGGCCTCGTCCAGCCGGCCAAGGTCGGCGAGCAGGATCGCGAAGTTGTTGCGGGTGGCGGCCGTCCACGGCGAGTCCGGGCCGAGCGTCGCTTCACGAATCTCCAGCGACTCGCGGTAGTGGCCGACGGCCTCGGTGTACGCGCCAGAACGAGACAACGTGGCGGCAAGGTCATTGAGTGAATCGGCGAGTTCCGCCGAACGTGGGCCGTGATGACGCCGGCGAAGCTCGACCGCCGCACGGTAGGCGACTTCGGCGTCGTCCATCCGGCGCTGCCAGTAGCGGACGCGGCCCAGGGCATGGTGGGCTTCGGCCAGGGCCCTGGGGTCGGCATCGTGTTCCTCGCGGAGGGCAAGGCACCGTTCGGCGTGGCCGGCCGCGCGCTCGGGTTGCCCCAGGTCGATCCACGAGCGCGTCAGGAGCAGGCGCATGTCAGCCTCGCCGAGCCGGTCCGCCGGACTCGCGTCCTTGGCGTTGGCGTTCGACTCCACCGCCGCTTCGAAGGTTGCGACCCGATCGGCGTCGACCGGCATGGCCACGAACGGATCACTGATCGGACGGGCGGCCTGCAGGAGCCACAGTTGGAGCTGCCGGTTCTCGCCGAGTTTGCGGTTGCGTTCACCGATCACCGCCACGATCGCCACCGCGGCCACCAGGCCCAGGGCGATCGCCGCCGCGGCGAGGCGCTTGCGGCGGCGGGCCGCCCATCGCCGGGCGACGTACCAGCGTGAATGCCGAAGCGCCGCCACCGCTTCGCCGCGCACGAGCCGGCGGAACTCATCGGCCATCTCGGCGGCTGTTTGGTATCGGTCGTCGGCCCGCTTCTCCAAGCTCCGGAGCAAGACCGCCTCGACATCGCCGCGCAACGATCGGTCGTGCCGGTGCGGCGGGATCGGCGGAACTTCCGCGATGGCCCGGCCGAGGGCGACCACCGACTCGTGCGTTCCGTGCGGCGTGGTGCCGGTCAGCAATTCGTACGCCAGCACGCCGATCGCCCACGTGTCCGTGCGCATGTCAACATCGCGCACCTTGCCGAGGCACTGCTCGGGACTCATGTACCGCGGCGTGCCGACCCACTGACCGGTCAACGTCGCGCCGGCCGTGGCCTCAGGATCAACGCCGCGGGCAACGCCGAAGTCGATGATCTTGACCGCGCCCTGTTCGTCGACCAGGACGTTGTCGGGTTTCAGGTCGCGGTGGATCACGCCTCGCTGGTGACCGTGGTGCACCGCATCGGCGACGGCGGCCATGAGTCGCAGCCGTTCGGACGCTCCCAACTGCTCGTCGTCGGCGTAGCCGGTGATCGATCGGGCGCCGGGCACGAATTCCATGGCGATCCATGGATGGCTGCCTCCGGCTCCGTCCTCGACCCCGACTTGGAGGAGCTGCGCGATCCCGGGATGCCGAAGGCGGGCAAGCGAGCGAATCTCGATCTCGAATCGCCGGGCAAGCTCGGGGCTGCCCGCTCCACTGCGGAGCCGTTTGAGGGCGACGGTGCGCTGCGGGTGATCCTGTTCGGCCTCGAAGACCGTGCCCATGCCGCCTTCGCCCAGGAGCCGGACGATCCGGAACGGGCCGATGCGCTCCGGCAAGCGTGCGGCGGCGGCGACCGCTCGCGAGGCGGCGGCCGCGGCGGATGCGGCGGGGCCTGGGTTTGCCTCCCCTGTCGCGTCCGCGCCCCCGCCCCCGCCCGGTCCGGCATCGGCCGAGAGGCGCGTCGCCGGGGACTCGGACTCGGTGACCGCGGCCGAGCGAGCTCGATCCACTGCCGCGCGAGCGATCGCATCGTCGTGGAGCCACGACGGCGGCTGGGCGTCGGCTCGGAGCATGCGAACGACGGCATCTCGGACCCGTGCGTCGCCATCGCAGCGGCGATGCAGCACGTCGGCCTGTTCAGATTCAGGACAGCCGATGACCGCGGCGAAGATGTCCATCACTTGGCCGGGGTCTGGACCGGGGTCTGGGCCAGCGTCTTGACCGGAGTCGGGGTCGAAGTCCGGGGCAGGGTCCGAGGCGGAGCTCATGAATCCGGGGGGGCGGCGGCCCCGTCGCCGGCGTCTGGCCCTGACGGATCGGCCGGTTCCAACTGCGTGGCCAGCCATGCGCGGGCGATCCGCCAATCCTCGGCCACGGTGCTGCGGGCGACGCCGAGGGCCCGGGCGGCTTGCTCAATGCTCGCGCCGGCAAAGAACCGCAACTCCACCACGCGGGCTCGCCGTGGCTGGTGTTCGTGCATCGACCGCAAGGCCGCATCCAACTCGAGAACGTCGACCGCCGGCTCGTCGGGAGCCGGGGCAACTGCGGCGTGTTCGTGGAGCGGTTCGCGTCGCCGATCACCGCCGCGCTTGATGGCCCCGGAACGTCGGGCGCGGTCCACCAGGATCTGACGCATCGCGGTCGCAGCGACGGCGATGAAGTGGTCCTGATCGCGGAAGCCATCGGAGTCGGCCAAGCGGAGCCATGCCTCGTGGACGAGGGCAGTGGGCTGCAAGGTGGCCGCGCCGCCCCGAAAGTAGCTGCCGGCAATGCGCCGCAGCTGCTCGTAGACCTGTGGCAGTGCATCCTCTGGACGCAGCGCCCCCGGCTCGAGTGGATCCGGGGGACTGGCGTGTGGCGGCTCTGCGGATTCCGACACGTGGGGAGGCTCCGACGGGAGGTGACCGGGTCATGCTACCAGTCGGCGGACGGAGACCCCAACGCACCGGCATCGCCCACACGTCGCCCACGCATCACTTGGCCTCGATCAGGTCCCGAACGGAGGTTGCCGGCGACGGCGGCCGCCGGACTTCTGCTCGGGCTACAGTCCGCCTTCTGTTCGCCCAACCACTTGCGGAGCCCTCCGTGCATCAGTCCAAGCGTCGCATTCGAACGTCGCTCGCAGCAGCGTCCTCCTCCGCCGCCGCCGTGGCCGCCCTGGTCGCCACCACGGTTCTGTCCGGTTGCGTGTCCGGTGGTTCGCCAGCCGGGACCGCTGACGCGAGCGCATCACCGGGATCGCCCTCGGCCCGCGTGGTCCCGGAGCGTTGGGCCACCCTGACGGACACGCCGGGCAACCTGGCCGTCAGCCCCGATGGCCGCGTGTTCGTGAGCATGCATCCGTTTGGCGAGCCATCGGGGGCCCGGGTCTTTGAGATCGATCCGTCGCGCCCTCCCGCGCCGTTCCCGCCGGGCTGGAGTGGGCCGCGGACCGGAGCTGCTCCAGGGATTGCATCGATCATCGGCATCGAATGTGACGCCGACGGGCGGCTGTGGATGCTCGACGCCGGCGGGCCGGATGCCCCGCCGCGCGTGGTGGCCTGGGACCTGAGCACGAACGCACTGCACGCCGTTGTTGACCTGCCGCGTCCGGTGAGCCGTGAGGCGTCCTTCATCCAGGACCTCGCCATCGACCTGAACCGCGGACGGATCTACTTGGCCGACGCGGCCATTGGCGGCACGCCGGAGACGGGCGAACCGGCGCTGATTGTCGTCGACCTTGCGACGAAGAGCGCCCGCCGCGTGCTTGAAGGCCATCGCTCGGTCATGCCGGAAGATGTCGACGTCACCGTCGCGGGCATCCCCGCCACGTTCGCCGATGGCTCGCGGCCGCGCGTGGGCGTCAATCCGATCGAGATCGGCCCCAACGACGAGTGGGTCTACTTCGGGGCCATGAACGGACGGTCGCTTTACCGTGTTCGCGCGGCGGCTCTGGCCGACGACTCGCTGCCGGCGGCCGAGCTCGGAGCGAGCGTCGAGCGACACGGCGACAAGCCGGTGAGCGATGGGATCGGCGTGGACGTGGCTGGCAACGTGTACGTCACGGACCTGGAACATGGGCGCATCACAATCACCACCCCCGATGGTCGATCTCGCCCGTTCACCGGTGGCCCGCCGCTGGCCTGGCCCGACGGCATGTCGGGCGGCCCCGACGGCTGGATGTACGTCGTCGTCAACCAACTGCATCGGCACCCCGCCTTGAGCGGCGGCGAAGGAACGCCCGTTCGCCCCTTCGAGATCGTGCGCTTCCGCCCCGCCGCGCCCCTGCCCCTCGGCCGCTGATCGCGCTGATCGTGCGCCGAGCATCCCTGGACATCGCCGCGCAAGACCGGGCTCGGCCAAATGTGCCCGGTCACGGTGGGCCGAACGTCCGATCATCCGCCCCTGGCGGCCGAAGCTCATGAACCTCTTGTCCACCGGCGGAATCGGCCGATGTGGATCGCATGTGCGGACTTGTCGTTATCGCGGCGGCGGGGGGAAGAACCGTATCGGTCGATCCAGCGACGCTGGTTCGCATGCGCGATCGGTTGGCCCACCGCGGCCCCGATGCCGCGACCGAATGGATCAACGGCTCGTTTGCCGCCGGGCATCGCCGCCTGGCCATCATGGATCCCCGCGGCGGGGCGCAGCCGTGGGTCGAACCCGAAGCCGAATGGGGCGACGAACTCGTCCTGACCTACAACGGCGAACTCTACGAACATCAGTCCATGCGGGCGTTCTTGCCTGGCCCATGGACCGGTACGGGAGACACCGAAACGCTCGCCCGATGCCTGCAAGCAAAGGGCCCCGCCGCCATCGATTCGCTGCGCGGCATGTACGCGTTCGCCGCCTGGTGGCCGCAGCGCAAGCGCTTGGTCCTGGCTCGTGATCCACTCGGCATCAAGCCGTTGTACTGGACGATCGTGCAAACGCCTCGCGGACGCGAAGTGGTGGCCGCGAGCGAGATTCCGGCGATCCTTGACCACCCCTCGGTCAGTGCGAATCCGGACTGGTCCACTGCGTCGGCCTACCTGAGCACGATTCGCGTGACCTGCGGTGAACGCACGATGTACCGCGACATCAACGTGCTGCCGGCCGGACATCGCCTCATCGTCGACCTGTCCGGCAACGATCCCGTGGTGCACCGCGAGCTCGACACGCGCCTCGACTTGATCTGGCCTCAGGCCGACGCGGCGGAACCGATTGACGTCGAGCAAGTGGACGCCGCCGTGCGGTTCGCCGTCCGCGAATCGGTGGCCGCCCACTTGGAGTCCGACGTCCCGGTCGGCTCGATGCTGTCGGGCGGAATCGACAGTTCGATCATCGCCCGAGAGATTTCGGAGCGCGGACGCCCGCTGCACACCTGGTGCGCGGCCGGACCGATCGAGACATCTGGCGATGGATCCGATGCGGCGGGCGAAAGCGCCGCATCGGATGATCCCGTCCACGCGGCGGCCCTCGCCGGCGAGCTCGGCTTCACCCACTCCACGATTCGCGTCAATCGGCGCATGTTCGCCGCTCGATGGCCCGAACTCGTCGGCCAACTCGGCGTGCCGCTCGGAACCCCGAACGAGGTCGCGATCAACGCGATCGCCGCCCACGCCCGCACCAGCGTTCCCGTCTTGCTGTCGGGCGAGGGAGCGGACGAACTCTTTGCTGGCTACCTGCCGGCCACCACGCACATCTTCGATGCGTGCGGGCCGGCGATCCACGGAACGGGCGCGGCTCCAGATGCGGCCGCCCTGCTCTTGCAACTCACGAGCTGGATTCCCTCGCGCCTGAAGTCGCGGGTCTTGCAGCCGGATGTCATGGAGGCCGCCGAGCACGACGCCGCGCTTTGGGACGCGGCCCGCTCGCTGACCAACGACGCCGGGGACCCCGCCCATCCGCGATCGCACTTGACCAGCCTCGCCCGGCGCAACCTCAGCGGCCTGCTCGCGCGGCTCGATTCGTCGACCATGCTTGCCTCGGTCGAAGGCCGCACGCCCCTGGCCGACGCGAACGTGGCCCAACTCGCGGCGTCGATTCCGCTCTCGGCCCTGGTCTCCGGTGGCGACTGGGCCGCCTTGCTCGCGTCGGGCGATACCGCCAACGCGCACTCGGGCGCTGGCCAGGACGCCAATCTGGCCGTGGCCGACGGGCCCGCGACGATCGCCCCGCCCCGGCTCGGCTCCAAGCAAGTCCTCCGCCGCGGTTGGCGCGGCCTCCTGCCCGACTCGATCGTTGAGCGTCCCAAGGAGAGCTTCCCGCTGCCATTCGGGGACTGGCTCGCCGACCAGACGCACCGCCTGGGAACGTGCCCGATCAGTCGTGGCGTGTTCACCGCCGAAGCGATCCAGGCCGTGACCGAGGATCCCGTCGGCCAGAAGATGGCCGCATGGCCGATGATCAATCTGGCCATGTGGTTGCAGCGCTGGGCGTGATCCACGCGGGCAGGCGACCCGGGACCCGGTCCTCGGCCAGGCCTCGGCCAATCCTCGCCCGGCCTGCCGCCGCCGCTGCCGCTGTCTCCGCTTTCACCCAAAACGAACAACGCGGCGGGCTCCTGGACTGGAACCCGCCGCGTCGATGATGGTCGCGTGCGTCAGGCGAGGGCGATCAGCCGCCGCGGGCCTGCAGCGTGGCGTCCAGCGTGATCTCTTCGTCGCCGCGCTTGACGCCGATCTTCACGGTGTCGCCGGGATCGTGGCGGGCCAGCAGGACCATCCACTCTTCGACGTTGGTGATCTTCTGGCCGTCCCAACGCACCAGGATGTCGCCATCCTGCACGCCGGCTTCGGCCGCCGAACCACCTTCGGTCACGCCGGCGATCTGGATGCCGTCGACGTCCGGATCGTACGTACCGGGGCGGATGCCGAAGCGGACGCGAATGTCCGACATGGCCGGGCCACCCGCGGCGGGAGCGGCGGGAGCCGCAGGAGTCGCCGAAGATTCAGCCGATGCCTGGGCGCCGCGGCGCGGACGGGCCGAGCTGCTCGAGTCGGCAAAGGCGATGCGATCCGGCTTGAGGGCCATGCCCAGACCGATGTCGTGGAAGAGGCGAGCGGCATGCGTGGCGCCGACCCGGTTGATCTTCCAGGCGGTGTCGGCCGGGGTGTGATAGTCGTCATGGAAGTCGGCGATGATCGCGAAGAGCACCGGGACGCCCTGGCGGAAGAACGACGTGTGGTCGCTCGCCCCGCTCATGCGCTGCGGCTGCACCACGGTGAGCGGCGTCGCTTCGACGTAGGGCTCGATCCACTCCGCCAGGCCTTCGCCCGTGTTCGCACCTGAGAGGCTCAGTCGGCCGTTCAGGATCCGGCCGATCATGTCGAAGTTCATCATGAGGACGTGGTCCTCAATCGGCGCGATCGGGTTGTTGGCGTAGTACCGCGAACCGTTGAGGCCCGACTCTTCGCCGTCAAAGCCGACGAGGATGACCGATCGGCGAGGCGTGTCGCCGAGGGCTTCCCACTCTTCGGCCATGCGCTGGGCGATGAGCAGGATGCCGGCGCTGCCGGACGCGTTGTCGTCGGCTCCGGGGTGGAGTTCACCGGCCCCGGCGCGGCTGCCGAAGTAGCCCATGCCAAGGTGGTCGAGGTGGCCACCGATGACGACGTACTCGTCGGCCAGGTCGCCCTTGCCGCGGAGCATGCCACCGACGTTCTCGCCAAGGACCGCGGTGCGCTCCAGGCGGGCGTTCATCGACAGAATGCCGTCGAGGGGCATGGCGGTCATGCCGTCGTCGGCCATCTCCCGCAGGTCCATCAAGGTGCGACCGTCTTCGTCGGCCCGGGCCAGGAACGCGTCCGCCGCACCCGAACTCATCATCATGACGGGGACGCTGCCGCGGCCGTTGCCGCCGCCGCCCGCTTCAATGAGCGTGGACGCGCGGGGATCATCGGCCCCGGGAGGGTTGACGATGATGATGCCAGCCGCCCCACGGGCGAGGACCGAACGGACCTTGCCGTTGAAGCCTGCCTGCCGCGACCAACGACCGTCTTCGGTCCACTGGCTGCGACCCTCGTCGTTCATCGGTTCAAAGCGGAACATCATCGCGATCTCGCCTTCGAGATCGGTGTCGTCGGCGAAGTTCGAATAGCCCTCGGGGCCGTTTTCGATGCCGTAGCCGACGAACGTGACGCCGCCGGTGATGTCGCCGGATCCGCCGAGGCCCATGACGTTGAAGTCGGTGCCGGCTTCGAAGTTCATTGCCTTGCCACCGGTGAGGGCGGCGAGTTCGGCCCCGGTCACTTCCATCGAGCCGCCGAGATCGAAGGCCTGGCGGTAGCTGCGGCCCGAGCCGTCAACACCGGATCCCTCGACCGGGAACGGGGCTTCGAGGCCGAATTGCCGGAGGTGATCTTCGAAGTACTCCTTGGCTCGCTCCATGCCCTTGGAGCCGGGGACGCGGCCTTCCATCCAGGGGTTGGCGAGTGTGCTGAGGTGCAGGTCGAAGATGCGGACGTCGTCATCGACCTCCGCCAGCGCGTCGGCGATCGGCGAAGCATCGCCGTCCATGGCCGAGCGGGTATCGGTATCGGCGGCCAAGACCGTTCCGGCGAAAAGGCCGGCGACGAGACCGGCGGCGGCGACCGTCCGGACGCCGGGGCGGCTGGCGAGAGGGATTCGGGCAAGCGTGTTCACGCGAGGACTCCGGCAACGGACAAGAGGGAGGGGCGGCCGACCGCAACGAGCGGAGGGTTCGGGGGGATGGGGCCGCCAGACGGACCAAGGCCCGGGGTCGCCCCGGGAAGGTCGTATTCGGTACCACAGGCTACCGGTTGGAGTGCAGCCGGTTGCCGTCCTGACTCTATGTCCGGGTGGAAGTCGGGGGTGGTCCGAGGGGACAGAGGGGCCGTCCGGCGGGCCCAGGGACCGGATTCCGGGCCCCGCTCGGCCCACCGGCCATTTGCCTGACCGATGGTTCCCGCCGATTCGGCCGTCCGGATCGCGGACCGACGGGCAAACCGGCTGGCAAACCGACGAGCAGACCGGCTGGCCGACCGGTTCGCGGATCGACTCGCCGCCCGGTCGGCGGATAGTCGGCGGACAGTCGGCGGACAGTCGGCGGCCGACACGCCCCTTGGAGCGTCCACATCGAGCCGAGGCTCGATCCCCGGCCCGGCCAGGATTCCTCGGCGCGGACCTCGATCGCCGGTCCGCTCTCCGGCCCGCTCGCTCGTGCACCCGTCCGACTCGTCGATTCAAAGGACCGCCAACCCGCCCTCCCAGACCCTCGCCCCGCCGATCACCCGAGCCCCGCGCCGTCGCCCCCCGACGGCGGCCATCGCGGCCGGCACGCCGCGAATAGACTGGTCCGTCCAATGCCCGACTCCCCCGCCCATCGCCCCACCGATCGTTTCACCGCTGGCCCGCCGCGAACGGTCCGCCCGAACGCCCTCGGCTCTGCCGGCGCGGCGATCGCGCGCACGCTCCCCGCGTTCCTGCTGTTCGCCCTCGCCCTCGCCCTCGGCGGGGTCCGAACGGCGCACGCGACGACGGCGGGCGTGCACCCCCAGGACGGGCCGCACGTCGACCTCCGCATCCGCCTTGACGACCAGCGGGTCCGGTGGAGCATCGGGATGAACCTGGCCTTCATGGACGAGATCGTCGACGTTGGACGCGAGCGCGAAGATGCACTTGATCCGGTCGAAGAGGGCTACGTGATCGACGCGGTGGCCGCGGTCCTGACCGAGGAGAATCAGGTCGTGGTCGACGGGGTGACGCTCACCCCCACGGTCACCCGGTTTGCGTTCAGTCGGCCGGACCGCACGCTGCTCCCGCTCTTTCCGGTCAGCGGGATGCGGGGGCTGATTCGGGCCGAGATCATCATTGACTACCCGCTGCCGGCCGACCCGCGCGAACTGACGCTGACGTGGGCCCGCTACCCGACGGATCTGCTGGCCACGCAGTTGGAGGGCGGGAAGATCGTGCCCCTGGCGATCGAAGCGCAGATCCAAGCCAACGGCATCATCGACCTCATCCGATTCAGCGAACCCGACCCGGAAGTGACATGGTTTGTGGGGGCGGTCTCAATCGCCGATCGCATGGAGCCCGTGCCAGATCCTTTCGATGTGGCGTCCGGTGTGGGCGCGAAGCCGGACTCGACCCCGGCCGCGGGTGCAGCGGCGTCATTGGCGCCTGACCTGCCCGGCGATTCCGCCGAACCGGCGGCGCGCACGCCGAACGGTGCCGGCGATTCGGTGGCGGCCGTGCCAACGAGCGAAGCACGGCCGGCCGACGGTCTGGCTGATGGACCGGCTGATGGACCGGCTGACAACTCGGCTGACAACTCGGCTGGCAGTTTGGATGCCGAACCAGTTGGCGGTGAGGCTGGCGTTTCGACTAACCGCATCACGCCACGCCTGGCGAACGGGCCGCGCCGCACCATCCCGATGCTGTCGGTCGCGTTGATCGGTTTCGCCGCGCTCTTGCTGGTCACCGTGCCATTCGTCCGGCGATCGGGCGTATCGCGCGTGTTCACGTATGGCTCGATCCTTGTTCTGTTCGGTGGAGCCGGATTCCTTTGGACTCCGGTGCAAGGATCCGTGATCTTGCCGTGGGAACGCACCGACGGCTCGGCATTGGTCGCTTCGGCCTCCCCGCCGGCGAGTTCCGGGAGCGTCGCGCGGCCCGGCTCGGATCAAGCAATCGGCGTGGGGGATGGCCGCCGCACGGACGGCACGGCCCCGAATCCCTCGGCCCCGAAGCCCTCGGCCCCGGGTGCGGCGTTCTCGAATCCCCCTGCATCGGCTCCCCTGGCGATCGCGCCCCCGGGCCTCGTCCCCGACGCCGCGCTCCTGGCCGTCTTTGAGCCGACGTTGACGAACGTGTACCGCGCCTTCGACTACAGCGAAGAGAGCGACATCTACGACGCCTTGGCGTTCAGCGTGCAAGGCCCGCTGCTTGGCGACCTGTACGACCGAATTTTCCGCAGCCTGGTGATGGAAGATCATGATCGGGCCATCGCCCGCGTGACGAACGTCGTCCTGCTGGATGCCGCGGTTCGATCGCGCGGCCCGGCCGCATTCGACGTGATCGAGGATGCGTCACCGCCCAGTGATGTCGCCGTCGACGGACCGCTTCGACGCGACGATTCGTTCGTGGTCCACGCACGGTGGCAGGTCGACGGAACGGTCGTCCACTGGGGGCACGCCCACGCGCGGCGGCAGGTGTACGTGGCGAACTTCGGCCTCGCTCCCAGCGACGAGGGCGGTTGGCGCATCGTCGATCAGCGCGTCTTCGAGCAGCGCCGACTTCCGTCGCCCACCGATCCGCTCGACATGCCCGCCCCCGGCCGATTGGCCCCCGGCGACGACCTCTGATGGCATCGCCCGCCGCCGATCCCGATCCCGTCCCGGTGATCGCGTGCCGCGGAGCCGTCGTCCGGCGCGGACGCGGCAGCGGCGCGTTTGAACTTCGCGTTCCCGACTTCACCCTGATGCCCGGCGAGCATGTTGCGTGCATCGGCCCGAGCGGGTGCGGCAAGACGACGCTGTTGCACCTGGTCACCGGCATCTTGCCGGCGCGCCCCGGCACCGTCCGGTTCGAGAACGTCGACCTCGGCCGGGCCTCGGAATCCCAGCGCCGCGATGTGCGTCGCCAGCGCGTGGGCTTCGTGCTCCAGGACCTCGGCTTGATCGAGTACCTCAGCGCGATGGACAACATGCTCTTGCCCGGTCGCCTCGCCGGGGCCCCCCGTGGATGGACCCGTGGCCGTGCCGCGCGGGCGGACGCCCGCGCCCTGGCCCGCGACCTGGGGATCGAAGCTCGCCTGCGCCGGCGCCCAGCTCGGCTGAGCCAGGGAGAACGCCAACGGGTCGCCATCGGCCGGGCCCTGCTGAGCCGGCCCGGCCTGATCGCCGGAGACGAACCCACCGGCAATCTGGATCCGCCGCGGGCCCGGGCCTCGATCGAATTGATGCTGAACCGGGCTCGGGCGATCAACGCCGCGGTGCTGGTGGTGACGCACGACCACGGTCTGTTGCCGGCCTTCGATCGCGTCATCGATCTGGGAGCGACATCCGGCGCGGCCGGCCCGGCCACGAGTGTCGGCCCCGCCGCGCCGATGGAACTGGAGCGCGGGTCATGAGGTCTGCGCTGCACCTTGCCTTCCGCCACGCCCTGGCCCACCCGATCCGGACGATTGTCCTGGCCACGTCGATGGCCGCGGCCATTGCCGTTCCGCTGATCGCCTCCCGAGTCTTGGGGGCGTACGACCAAGCGATGCGGGCCCGGGCGGTCAGCACGCCGATGGTGGTCGGTCCGGCGGCCAGCCGGTTCGAGGTGCTGTTCACCGCACTCAACTTTCGCGCCGCCGAGCTGCCGCCGATTCCGGCGCGGCTGGCCGATGAACTCGTCAACGGCGCGGGTCCACGCTCGAGCCGGCTCGACGTGATCGCCGTCCCGCTCCACGTCCGAGCGAAGGTGCGTGGCCGGCCGATGGTCGCCACCAGTCCCGAATACTTTGAATTCCGCGGCTTGCGGGCGACGACCGGCGAGCTGCCGCTGTTCATGGGCGACGCCGTGCTCGGCGCGGTGGCGGCCCGCGAGCTCGGCCTCGGGGCGGGGGATTCGGTCTACACCGATCCCTTCGATGCGTTTTCCATTGCCGCACCATCGAGCATCGAACTCTCGATCACCGGAGTGCTCGCCCCGACCGGTTCGGCCGACGACTACGCGATCTTCACGGGCTTGCCCACCGCGTGGATCGTGGAGGGACTGCTCCACGGCCACGACGACGTCGACGACATGGACCGCGACCACGAGGTTCCGGTGATGGCCGAAGACGACGAGCGCGTGGTCGTCGATCCATCGCTGATTCCCGACCAGCGGGTCGACGCCGAGGCCCTCGATCGATACCACGCCCATGGCGACTTGGACGACGCCCCCATCTCGGCCATCATTCTGATCCCGGCCGACGAGAAGGCCGCGACCATCATCCGCTCGCGGGCGAACGCCACGCCAGCGATGCAGGCCATCGTCCCGTCGACCGTGTTCGAAGAATTGCTCGGGTTCGCGGTGCGCATCAAACGCGTCATCGACGCGCTGGCATTGGTCCTCGGGGCGTGCACGGTCTTGCTCGTGGGGCTCGTGACCGGACTGACGGCCCGGGCGCGAGCGGACGAATTCCGGACCTTGCACCATCTTGGCGCCCCGCGCCGCGTCGGGCTCACGGTCATCGGCGCGGAGCTGTTCGGCACGCTGCTCGCGGCCGCGGCCGGTGCCTGGGGGTTGGCCGAGTTGGCCGCCGCCGTCGCGGCCCGCGTCTTTGCCAGTGGGGCCGGATGATGGCGACGCCGCGACATGCTTGGCTTGGAGCCGACCGGTCCCGGTGGCCGAACTGGTCGAACTGGTCGAACTGGCCGCGGCGGTCATGCTGGCCATCCCATCCGCACCGACTCATGGTGAGCGTCCTGTTGGCCGCGACACTTGCATCTGCTGGCTGCCGCGGCGCGGATGATTCGGCGGCAACGTCATCGGCCGACGAACGAACCGGGACGAGCGTTGGCGGTGGCTCGGTGGCCACTGATCGTCCGCGCATCGTCGTGAGCGCCGCGCCCTTGGCGGATCTCGCGCGGCGCATCGCCGCGGATCTTCCGTTCGACATTGATCTCGTCCCGTCGACGGGTCCGGGCCGCGACGACCTGCGATCCGTCATCGCCGCCGACCTGATCGTCCTCCACGGCGCGGGCCACGAAACGTGGGCCAGCACCGCGAATCTCCCCCGCTCGCGAACCTTGGTCGTGGCCGACGGTCACCGTGAAGCGTGGGTTCTGTCGCCGGGGTCGCGCTCGCACGGCCACGGCCCGGGCGGCCCGGGAACGGCTCGGGCGCCGATCCCCGAGACGTGGTTCGCCCCAGAACTCGCGGCCGACGCCGCACTGAGCATTTCAGAAGCGCTGGGCAAGCGCTGGCCCGAGCACGCCCGTGCACTTTCGGAGAACGCGTCGCGGCTCACGGATCAACTGGCCGAGATTGAAGCGACCCTGGCGGATGCAGGCAGCCGGCTCGGCGGCCGCCCGGTGCTGCTGGCCGCAGATCCCGCGATGTACCTCACGCGCGGGCCGCAATGGCGCACGAGCTCGGTGGCGATCTCGCGCGGTGATTCGTGGACCGATGCCGACGCGGCGGCGGTCGAGGCCGGACTCGACTTGACGATGGACGCGGCGGCCGAGGCGCCGGAGACGCAACGCGGCCCCGGTGCGGCCGGTTTGCTGCCGGAAGCACGTCCGGGCGAAGCCTCACGCCCGCGGGGCCTGATCCTCTTCACCGGACCGATCACGCCCGAGCGTGCGAAGCGCATCCGCGAGCAGCACGGCCTGGTGCCGGTGGTTGTCCCGGCGTCAGGCGATGGACGATGGCTCGACCGGTTCGCCGAGGGCGTGGACGCACTCGCCGCCGCCGCACGCTCGATGAGCAGTCCTGCCGACGGCGGAGCGCAACCGGCGGCACGCAGCGGTGGAACGTCTCCGCGGAACGCTATCCGCCCACGCCCACGCCCGACATGATGTCGTTCATGGCCTGATCCGGGGCATCCGCCCGAAAGACGCGGCCATCGGTGGCGAAGCGAATCATGAGCCGGCCAGAGGTTGCCACAGAGAGTTCGATCAACCGAACCTCGCCCGCGTCGCTGAGCCTCAGGGCGCGGCGCCAGATGCGAACGGTGTCGCGCGCGTCGGGATCCACTTGACCGCTGTCCGGACCAGCGATCTGCCCCTGCCGCCCGAAGATCACCCCGTCGGCCGAGCCCGCACCGCCAGCTTCTTCCTGCAGGGCGGCGACGAATGACCCGATGCGCCGGGCCTGCTGGGCGTCCATGGCTTCGGCCAAAGCGACCGCGGTTTCAGCATCGCCGGCATCCACGATCAAGACCTGCAGTGAACGCGGAGCCGACGACGGTCCGCCGCTCGAATCCGCCGTGGTCCATTGCAGTTCGCGGGCCGAGACGACGGTCGTGCGAGCCCGGCCGGCAAGCTGCAGGTTTCCGGCGAAGAGTGATGCGACTTCGATCGCGTCCATCGCCGATTCGTCGCGTGC
The DNA here is from genome assembly GCA_045106735.1 of Phycisphaerales bacterium. Taxonomy (GTDB): domain Bacteria; phylum Planctomycetota; class Phycisphaerae; order Phycisphaerales; family SM1A02; genus JBGCEZ01. The sequence goes on from JBGCEZ010000018.1 coordinate 60,273, forward strand.
CCAGTCGGCATCGGACAGCGACGCCTCGATCGCCGCGACCGCATCGCTGACGATCCCGGGTGGTCGCGGGGCGACGGGCACC
>JBGCEZ010000019.1:0-22392 GCA_045106735.1 Phycisphaerales bacterium
CCTGGAAGTCGACCCGGACTACCACTATGCGGCCTACCACCAAGCCCGAACGCTCGACGCGGCCGGGCGGACGGACGATGCGATCGCCGCGGCCCGCGCCCAGCTCCCCCGCGCCCAAGCGGCCGGCGACGGCAAGGCCGCCGGCGAACTGGCCGCCCTGATCGACGAGCTCGAATGAAGCCGCCGTCGCCTCAGCCCGAAACATCCGACGGTTCGCCAGCTTCGGCCGACGCGACCGACGCGCCCACCGCCACCGCCCGTGCGCTCGCCGATGCCCAGCGCCGGCTGGCTCGCCGCCCGTGGCCGTCGGCCGAGTTGCGGAGCGCGCTGATCCGAGCGGGACACACCGACGACGCTGTCGACACCGCGATCGAGACGGCGATCGGCGCTGGCTGGCTCGATGACGCAGCGGCGGCCCGGGGGCACGCAGAATCCTTGATCGCCCGCGGCGCTGCCGATCCCGCGTGGATCGAGTCGAGGCTCGCCGCCCGATCCATCGACCCAGATCTCGCGGCCAACGTCGCCCGCCAAGTCGTGCCCGACCGACAGTCGGCGGTCGATGCCGCGGTGGCCAGCGCCATCGCCCGGCTCGGACCACGAGATCGAGTCGACGTTCAAAGCCCCGAGCCACGCTCCGGCGGCCCGACCGCGGCCGCCGCCACGCGCATCGCCCGCCGGCTGGCCGGTCGCGGGTTCGACCAAGACGCCATCCTCACCGCCTTCGATCGCGCCGGCGTTCGCTGGGACGATCTCATGCGGGCTTCGTCCGCGACACGCGGCGGGCGGGGCGGCGACGTGGTCGCTGGCGAGGTTTCTGGGGAAGTTTCGCCGAGCCCGGCGGACGAGGCGGACCCGCCCGCACCGGACTTCTGACCGAACGTCGCTCGGGGGCGGCCGGCGCCATTTGGTTCCTGCCTTGGCACGGAAACCACTCGCCCGCCCGTGCCTCTGTCTTGCTCTCGCCCTCGCCTTTGCGTTTTCCCTCGCCCGTGCCCTGGTCCTCGTTCCTGCCCCGCTCTTCCGCCTGCCCCCACGCCCGGCCGTCGCACCCAACGCCTTCTCGAATCCGCCGGAATCATCATGTCCCACCCCAACGAACATCCGCTCGAAGTCACCACCGATGATGTCCATCGAGCGATGGCCGCCGCCGATCCGCCGCTGCTGCTGGATTGCCGGACCGCGGGCGAACGCGAGACGGCGTCCATCGATCCCAGCATTCACGTCCCCATGGACGAACTGGGCCCCCGCTTCGAGGAACTGCAGGCCGTCGTCCCGGCCAGCGGCGTCGTCGTCTACTGCCACCACGGAGTGCGATCGCTCCGGGTCACCCACGCCCTTCGGCGGGCTGGCATGGACGCGGTGAGCTCGATGTCCGGCGGAATCGACGCTTGGAGTGTCGCCATCGATCCGTTAATCCCGCGATACTGAAACCGCACGATCTCGTCGCCGTGGCCCGCCGCCGCTTCCCCCCCTCGTCGTCCGCTCTCTGTCCGTCACCCGTCCGCCGTCACCCGTCCGCCGTTCGCCGTTCGACCGCCATTCGTCCGCCGCTCGTCCGCCGCTCGTCCGCCATTCGACCGTCATTCGTCCTCCGGGAACCTCGCGTGCTGCGCTACCGACTGATCACCGGGCCGATCCTCATCATCTTCCTCCTGGCCGCCGTCTGGCTCGACGAGCGACTTGGCGGCCCCGGACTGGCCCGGCCGGACGCCTTGGGCGCCCCGCTGCGCACCGCCGACGGCGAACCGGTCGCCAGCGGCGTCATTCCCGCCGGGACCATTCTGCTCGGCATCGGCGTTTTGGCGATGTCCTTCGCCGCCACGGAAATCGCCGCCGTGCTCCGGGCGCTTGGCGCCCGCGCGAGCGTTCCCCTGCTGATCATCGCCGCATGGGCCGGCGTCGTGCTCCCGTGGGCCGGCCCGCTGATGGCCCGCCCCGGCGCGGTCAGTGCCGCCGCCGCGACCGTGCCCGTTGCCCTCGTCGCGTGCACGCTGCTCGCCGCCACGCGCGGCCGGCGCACCGATGGCGCGACCCTCGCCGCCGCCGGGACCGTGTTCACGTTCGCCTACCCGGGGCTGGCCGTCGGCATGCTGCTGGCCATCCGGCACGAACATTCCGCGTGGTGGATCGTCGGCATCGTCATGACGACCAAGAGTTGCGACATCGGCGCGTACTTCACCGGGACCTCGATCGGCCGCCGCAAACTGATCCCCTGGCTCAGCCCGGGCAAGACGTGGGAAGGCTTGGCCGGCGGCGTGCTGACCGCCGCCGCGGTCGGCGCCGGTCTGGCCGCCCTCTCGACCCGGCTGCCGATGGCCGGCGACCACGTCCCGGTGCTGGCCGGCGCGGTCGTGGGCGCGATCCTCGGCGGGGTCGGCCAGTTGGGCGATCTGGCCATGAGCCTGCTCAAACGAGACGCCGGAATCAAGGACGCCGGCCGCGTCCTTCCCGGGATGGGCGGCGTGATGGACGTCTTGGATTCGCCGGCCATGGTCGCCCCACTGGCTTATTGGCTGGTCCCAATCGCCGCGGGCCTCGGAGGCGGCTGATGCGCAGAATGCCCACACGGCTGCGCGGCGCACTGCTTCTTGCCGTCGGCCTTGCTATATTCGGCGGTCCGAGACCCGTGTCACCGACGAACTGAGGAATGGGCCGTTCTCGAGCCCACCCCAAGGCGGTACACGTCGTCCCATCGACCGATCGCGTCATCCGTCCAGAACGCCGTTCTGACCGCATGGCTCGCCCACCGGTCGCGACTCGCATGCCCCGCTCTTCTGCCCGCCCTGCTTCCTGACCCCCGCCTGTACGGAGCCTCGCCCGATGCCGCTGATGGACAGCTTGCTCAAGCTTCACCGTGTGGACGCCCAGGTGCGTGGTCTTCGTTCGCGGCTCGACTCTTCGGAACGATACCTGCGTCAGCAGCAGACCCAGCTCGATCAGTTGACCGGCCGGCTCGAAGAACTCACGACGCGGCGCAAGCAGATGCAAGCCCGCATCTCCGCCTTCGAAACTGAAGGCGGTGGACTCGACGAGCGGATCGAGAAGTTCCGCGGAGACCTGAACAACGCGGCGAACACCAAGCAGTACCAAGCGGTGCTCACCGAAGTTGAGACGGTGAAGAACCGGCGGAAGGAAATCGACGACCAGACCATCCAGGAGATGGAAGGCGTTGAGTCATTGGCCGCCGAGATCACGCAGCTCGAAACCGACGTCGCCGAACGCACCACGCTTCGCGATGCGGCCCAGGCCCAGCGCGACGAGCGGGCCGGCGAAGTCAGCGGCCGACTGACCGAACTCGAACAAGAACGCACCGACGCCGCGGGCGCCGTGCCGGGCGAAGCCCTGCGCGTCTTTGACAACGCCGCCGACCTGCACGACGGCGAAGCGATGGCCTCGGTCGAAGAGGTGAGCCGGCGTCACCGCGAGTATGCCTGCGGCGAGTGCCACATGCACCTGCCGTTCGAGCTGGTGGCCAACCTGATGGGCACCGTCAACCACGCGGTGCAATGCACCAACTGCAAGCGCATCCTCTTCCTGGAAGAGGAAACCCGCGGCGCGCTCGCCCCCAAGTAAGCAGCGCCGTTGGCGGTGTGCCGCGGCGTTTCGCGCGGCCCGTCTGGCATGACATCACTCGGTTTCGCTTGGTATCGCTCGGCGTGGCCTGATCCCTCGTGATCTGGCCTGCCGTGCCATGCCCTCGCCCGACGTCAGCCGCGTGCACCATTCGGTGACGACGGCGCGTCAGGAAAGAGCGCGGGCTGATCGGCGGACGGACCAACGAAACGGTCCAGTCGACGAATCTCTTCGTTCATCTCTTCCACCGACGCGAACGCGTAGTACTCGCTGGCGAACCGCAGGTAGACGATCTCGTCCAACTCGCGGAGCTTGGTCGCCACGCGCCGGCCGATTTCGCGGCTCGGCACCTCGCGCTCGAACTCCTGGTGCAGCTCTTCTTCCAGGTCGTGGATGATCGCGAGCTTTCGCGACTCCTCGATCGCCCGCTTGCCACAGGCGGCCTGGATTCCGGCGAGGATCTTCTGGCCGTCGAACGGAATGCGGGTGCCGTCGCGCTTGACCACCGTCAGCCGCCGGGCCTTTTCCACGCGTTCGTAGGTGGTGAACCGCTTGGTGCAATTGCCGCAGGTTCGGCGGCGGCGAATGGCCTCGCCGCCCTCGGCCGCCCGGCTGTCGATCACGCGATCCTCGTCGGCGCCACAGTACGGACAGATCATGGAGCAGCACCGTTCAAGCGATGGGGTCGAAATCAGCGGGCGGAGCGCCGATGGAGGCCAGTCGAAGCCGGCGGCGTGAGCACATCTTGGGGACGAATCGGCCCGAAGGCGGCCTTGGCCCCAAGAAAGTGTAGTGGAGAGACTCGGCGGCCGGCGGACGGTCCGCGGGCCAGGCCTCGGCGGCCAATTGTTGACAGCCGCGGCCACGGCCGTATCTTCGCCGCCATGGCCCGGCCCACGTCCACCACGACGACGACTTCCCAGACCACGCTGGCGACCCACTGAGTCGCCCGGCCGCTGCCTCCACGCTCCCCCCGGATCCCTCCCCCATTCGGTCAACGGCACGAGGCCACGGCCCGCCCGCCGCGGTGGCCGGTCTGGCCTCGATCGTCCGATCTGTCCCGCTGGGCCATCGGCCCGACGCCTTCCGCCTGCCTTCCGCCCGCCTGACCGACTGACCGACTGACCGACTGACCGTCCGCCCGACCGCCCGACCTCTCGCCCGACCCCGTCCGCCAGTCCTCTCGCTTGCCGCCCGCCTGCTGTCCCGCACCTCTTTCTGGCCGAACCGCCACTCGGAACCCGCCCCATGCCCGCCATCACCTTGCCCGACGGTTCGGTCCGTCAGTTCGACGGTCCTGTCTCCCCGGCTGATGTGGCCGCTGACATTTCGCCCGGCCTCGCCCGCGTGGCCGTTGGAGCCCGGGTCGACGGCGAACTCGTCGACCTCGACCACGTCATGGCCGCCGACGCGTCGATCGCCCTGATCACCGCCGTGCCGGGCAAGGAAGCGGATCCCGACGCCCTGTTCCTCATTCGCCATTCCGCCGCCCACGTGATGGCCGAGGCGATCCAGCGAATCGTGCCCGAGGCGCAGCTCGTCTACGGCCCGCCGGTGGACCAGGGCTTCTACTACGACATCGCGGTTCCCGACGACCGGCCGCTCTCAAGCGATGACTTTGAGGCGATCGAGCGCGAGATCAAGGCGATCATCAAGGAAGACCGGCCGTTCACCCGTTACGGGATGAACACCGGCGAGGGCCTCGAGAAGCTGAAGGCCGAGGGCAGCAAGTACAAGCTCGACAACGCCGAACGGGCGATCGAGGCCGGCTCCGACGAACTCACCTGGTACGCCACCGGGACCCCCGGCGAACACTGGGAAGACCTGTGCCGCGGCCCCCACGTCCCGAGCACCGGTCGCATCGGCGCGGTCAAGCTGATGACCATCGCGGCAAGCTATTGGCACGGCGACGCCAACTCCGACCGCCTCACCCGCGTGTACGGCACCGCATTCGTCGACAAGAAGCAGCTCAAGCGTCACCTGGAAGCCCTGGAAGAAGCTCGCAAGCGCGACCACCGCGTCGTTGGCAAGCATCTTCAGTTGTTCCACGTCGACGACCGCGTGGGCCAGGGCCTGATCCTGTGGACGCCCAACGGTTCCGTCGTCCGCAAGGAACTCCAGGCGTTCATCGGTACCGAGCTGGCCAAGCAGGGATACAGCGAGGTCTTCACGCCGCACGTCGGCAAGCTCGACCTGTACCGCACCAGTGGCCACTTCCCGTACTACGCCGACAGCCAGTATCCGCCGATCGTCGAGCGCGAGACCATGGAGCTGCTGGCCAAGGAAGGCTGCAGCTGCGCCGAACTTGGCAACCGGCTCAAGGATGGCGACGTCGACGGTTACCTGCTGAAGCCGATGAACTGCCCGCACCACATTGCGATCTACGCCTCGCAGCAACGGAGCTACCGCGACCTGCCGGTGCGGCTGGCGGAGTTCGGCACCGTGTACCGCTGGGAGCAGTCGGGTGAGGTCCACGGGATGACCCGCGTCCGCGGCTTCACCCAGGACGACGCACACCTCTTCTGCACCGAAGATCAGGTGGCCGAAGAACTGCAGGGCTGCCTGCACCTCGTCAAGGTGATCTTTGGCGCGCTCGGCATGACCGACTACCGCGTCCGGGTTGGCCTGCGCGATCCGGACTCCAGCAAGTACACCGGCGATCCGGCCAACTGGGACCGGGCGGAAGCGGCCTGCCGTGACGCCGCCCAGAGCCTTGGCGTGGAGTTCAGCGAAGAGCCGGGCGAGGCCGCGTTCTACGGGCCGAAGATCGACTTCGTGGTGAAGGATGTCGTCGGCCGCGAATGGCAACTCGGCACGGTGCAGGTGGACTACAACCTGCCCGAGCGCTTCGACCTGAGCTACATCGGGGCCGACAACCAGACCCACCGGCCGGTCATGATCCACCGGGCTCCGTTCGGTTCGATGGAACGATTCATCGGCGTCTTGATTGAACACTTCGCCGGCGCGTTCCCCACGTGGCTCGCCCCCGAGCAGGTCCGCGTGTTGTCGATCAGCGAGAAGAGCGCGGACTACGCCGAGCGCGTGCACGACCGGCTGGCCGCCGCCGGCGTTCGCTCGGTGCTGGATACCGGCGACGAACGCATCCAGGGCAAGATCCGCGTGGCCGCCGACATGAAGGTGCCCTACCTCTTCGTGGTGGGCCCCCGCGACGCCGAGCACGACGCGGTCAGCGTCCGGGCCCGCGGCCTCACCAAGGACCTGGGCCAAGCCGGGCTCGACGAAGCCGTGGCCGGCCTGGTGGAAGAAGTCCGCACCCGCGGCCGGCAGAGCCTCGTCAGCCGGCTGTTCCCCGAAGCCGCCGCGGCGATGGAGGCTGGAGCCACCGCGGACCGATGATGAATGGACGCCGCGGGGACCGATCTCCCCGGGTGGCCCCGTCCCGTCCCGTCCCGGCCAATCCTGGTCAGTCCCGGTCAGTCCCGTCCCGGTCAGGGAGCGAGCGCGGAGACGCGCGGCCAAGCCATCTCGCGCACCCCGTGCGCACCGGCCGGGCGCGAATTCGGGGTTTGACCGCCTGTTTCCACCTCCCCGGTGGCGACCGCATCCCGCCTGAATCGCCATCTCGCGCGGTTCACGCGGACAGAGAGTTGCGACCGGGTCCGGGGGGGATACCATGAATTCGCGGTTCTTTCGGACCGCACCGGACCTGGCCGGAGTGCCACGTCCGCGGGAGATTCCGACGTCGGAATCCTGCCCATCTTCGTCAGGAGCGCCCTCGTGCGATCATCATCTTGATCCTCCGGTCCGTGCCCCGCACGGATGCCTTCGCCCGGCCCCGCCGAGCGTGCATTCGCTGCACTGCACGAAACCGATCCTGCGGCACCTTCCTCGCGAACGACTCCGCGAACCACGGCCTCGCTTCGGACCCTCGGTCCGGCGCGGCTGCCCTTCGTCTTTCGGTGGCTGGCTGAACCGCCCGCCCCGAAGCCCACGACTTCCGCGCCGGCCACTGGCCGGCGGACCATTGAAAGGACCGACCCATCGCCCGTCGACGCTTCTTCCGCCCCGGTGAGAATTTCAACCGTGGCCCCCGAGTCAATGATCAGATCCGCAAGTCCCCCATCCGTCTCATCGATGAGAACAACGAGATGGTGGGCGTGGTGGAGACCGAGGAAGCCCTGCGCCGTGCGCGGGACAATGGCCTCGATCTCGTCGAGATGCATGCGGACAGTGATCCGCCGGTGTGTCGCATCCTGGATTACGGCAAGTTCCGCTACGAGCAGTCCAAGAAGGACAAGGCCAACAAGGCCAAGAGCAAGACGGCGGAACTGAAGGAAGTCCGACTCGGGCGATCGATGAAGATCGACCCGCATGACGTGGGCATTCGTCTGAACCAGGCGCGCAAGTTCCTGCTCGATGGCCACAAGGTCCAGATCGTGCAGAACTTCCGCGGCCGCGAAATGATCCACCGCCAGAAGGGCTTCGACCGCATGAACGCGATCGTCGAAAGCATGCTGGATGTGGCCAAGCTCGAAGTCCCCGCGCGGCTTGCCGGTCGCCGAATGACCATGATCCTGTCGCCCGACAAGCAGAAGATCGAGCTCATCCGCAAGCGGAAGGAGTCCAAGGAAGCCCAGGCCGCCCACGAGGCGAAGATCAAGGCGCTGGCCGAGGCGGAAGCCAAGGTCGACGTCGAGGTCGAGGGCGACCCCGGCGATTCTGGCGAGGGCATGGAAGTGGACGTTCAGGCGACGGAAGCCACCGAGGCGAAGTCGGACTGAGGCTTCCGCGGGCGACCGACGGGCCACGATCGACGGGTCAAGACGGACGGCACTGGGACGTCGAACCCCGAACCCCGGATTCAGCCCGACGCCCGGCCGGCGCCGGTCTGCCGCGAATTTCCGCCACCGGCGGGGATGCACGGCCACCTCGGCCCGAACAATCCAGGTCAGGACCACGGAAACGGTGCGCCTCGGCGTGCCGTTTTCTCATTTGGGCCAAGAAACCTCCTGATCCGCTGGAAGTTCTGGCAAGTTCGCGCGTCCCAATCCGATAGATCTCCTGTCGGGAGTCGGCGGCCTTTTCGCCACTCCCGCCAGAGGGCCCGGCGAAGCGACCACGTTTCCCTCCCGGTCCCTGGCAACCCGTTTCTTCTCGGTGACGCTCGGACGCGCCACCGGACGGGACCATGATGGTCCTCACCCCTTCCGGGCCCGACCGGCCATGACGGCCCCCCGATTCTTGGAGCGCATCTCCGGGACCCCACGCACGTCCGCTGCCCCCGCCCCGCGGGAGCGACCAACGGACCACGCCCGCAGGATGCGAAGGCAGATATGACACGCTACGCGGTGATTTCAGATATCCACGGCAACCTGCACGCGCTGACGGCGGTGCTGAACCAGATCGCCGCCCTCAACGTTGAGCGCATCATTTGCCTGGGCGACGTCGTCGGCTACGGCCCCCGTCCGGCCGAGTGCCTTGAGCTCGTCGCCCGCCACTGCCACCACGTGGTGCGGGGCAACCACGAAGAGGCCCTCATTGATCCGCGGGTCGCCGGCACGTTCAACGGAGCCGCCCGCCGAGCGATCGAGTGGACGGCGACCCAGCTCAAACCGGCCCACCGGGCCTACGTGGCCCAGCTCCCGACGATGATCGAAGTCGGCCCCGAGCGGACGGTGCTCGTGGTCCACGACTCGCCGGTCCCCGGCCCCACGGACTACATCCACGACCGCGCCGTCGCCGCCATGGCCTTCCGCGGCGTCGACCTGCCCGTCTGCCTGGTCGGCCACACCCACGTGCCCGCGGTGTTCGAGACCGTCGACCCGGATCCGGCTTCGGCCCTCACCGGCAACAACCTCTTGCTCCACCGCTTTGGCGAGGCCCTCGAAGTCGATCTCGACGCCGACGGACGGGCGATCTGCAATCCCGGCAGCGTCGGCCAGCCGCGCGATGGCGACGCCCGCGCGAGCTTTGCCCTGCTGGAGTTCGGCCCCGGCGGGACCCACCGCTTCTCCGTCCAGCGGGTCACCTACGACGTGACCGCCGCCCGGCGCGAGCTTGAGGCCACCGGGTTGCCCCCGGTCCTCAGCGAGCGACTGGCGATCGGAGCCTGATTCGCCGTTTCCCGGCTTTTCGCCTCGCCATGGCCGGCCCCCGATCGGGCGGAATGCTCGGCGGGCGGCTACGCTGGCCTGTCCCTGGAGCCCAATCGGGCGCGGGGTCCACAGGCGGCGTATCGGGAGTCCGGCAGCGATGAGCGACCAGGGTGGTCAAAGTCAGTTCGTGAACTTTGAGGGCGACGCCGAAGTGGTGATCGCTCGACTCGTCGGTCCCAGCGTCGACGATCGTTCGGCGGCCATCATCGCCGAGGAGACGATCGCGAAGATGGACGCCGCGGCCAGCCTCAAGTGGCTGGTGCTCGACGCCCGCAACATCGAGTACATGAACTCGAATGGCATCGGCCGGCTCGTGGAAATGCACCACCACGCCAAGGCGAAGAAGGCGAAGATCGCCCTCCACCAGCCCAGCGATCCGATCATGCAGATCCTCAAGATCACCAAGATGCACAAGCTCTTCGTGGTCACCGAGGACGACGAGAAACTGCGGAAGAAGCTCGGCCGCTGAGCGGCGTGAGCGGCACGGGCGGTGGAGACGACTGAGTGGTCGAGCCATCGGACCCCCGAGCCACCCGATGGCTGCCCGCGTGAACCACGCGATCCTGCGATCCTGCGATCCAGCGATCCAGTTCTGCACCATTGACCCACGGGCGCCCGCGGCCGGCACCCATGCAAACCCTTGGCGGGTTGCCCGGTTGCTTCGCGCACGGCTTCGTGGCCGCGCGCCTCTCGAACCGCACGTCCGACCGTCCTTCCGGAGCTTCGTCATGCGCCACTTCCTCGTTGCGGCCGCCTCGCTGCCGCTCATCGCCAATGCCGCCGCCCAGGCCGAGACCGCGACGTACCGGCTGACCGTCGACACGACGTGGAGCACGACGACCCATCCCGGGCTCTTTCCGCCGGACGCGCACCTGTCCTGGATCGGCGGGGCAACGCACGGGGCGGACCACCACTTCTGGCGGATCGGCGAGTTGGCCAGCCCCGGGGTGGTGCGCATGGCCGAGACGGGGGTGACCACCACGCTCATTGGCGAAGTGAACTCGGCCATCGCCGGCGGAAGTGCCGGCAATGCCCTGGACTGGCGATGGTGGTTCTGTCCGGACGAGACCAACCATCCGAGCTGCGGCGAGCACGTCGTCGAGTTTGACATCAGTCTCGACCATCCTCGGGTGAGCCTGGTGACGATGCTCGGACCATCGCCCGATTGGTTCGTGGGGGTCGATTCCCTGCCGCTGCATGACGGAACATCGTGGATCCCAGACCTTGTGGTCGATCTGCACCCGTACGACGGCGGCACCCGCGACGCGAACGTCTTTCAGCTCTTCGGACCGGAGACCACGCCGCCGGATCCGATCACGCTCATCACCGAGGCCTCGGGTCAGATCATCGGGCCAGCCTCGCTCGGGACGCTGCGATTCGAGCTCGTGATGCCGCCGTGCCCCGGTGACGTGGACGGCGACCACGCGGTGACGTTCACCGATGTCCTGGCCACCCTCTCCACCTGGGGACCGTGCCCCGGTTGCCCGGCGGACGCCGACGGAGATGGTGTGGTCGGCTTTTCCGACGTGCTGAATGTGCTCTCCAACTTCGGCCCCTGCCCCTGACGAGACGTCACCGACCGGGCCGGCACCACGTCCCGCTTCATCGGTGCATTGATCGAGGCCGCCTGCTCCCTGAATTTTCGCCAGGGGGCTGGCGGCCGCTTTTCGTATTCCCTCCGGAAGCCCGTCGCATGTCGCGGCGCGGCTGCCTGCGCCCTGATCTGTCCCTCCCCGCCCCCGCGCCTCCGGAGTCCGTCCATGCCGAACTGCACCGCCCCGCGGGTGGCATTCGCCGCTTCCCACACTTGCCCCGCGTCGCGCGCGTCCCGCGCGTCCCGCGCCCCGATCGCGTCCCTTGCCGCCGGGATTGCCGCCGCCGCCGCGATCGCCGGGCCGCTTGCCGGGGCTTCGCCTGCCGCGGCCGCCTCCGCCTCTGGCCTCGGAGGCTCACCGGATCTTCGCATCGCCGAAGTGGACGCCGCGGCCCTGGTGTCGTCGGCCGACGGATCGCTCGTCTCGGGGCCCGTCAGCGTCCGAATCGTCAACGATGGCTCCGGCGACGCTGCGGGCCCGGTGGAACTCGTCCTGTTCGAGGACGCGACGGACGATCCGGCCAACACGCTCGGCCGCTACGACGCGGGGCTCGACCGCGTGGTGGGCGCCGCCTCGGTCGCCGCGGGGCTGCCCGCCGGCGACTCGGTCGATCTGCCCTTCATGCTCGACGACCAGCCGACGCTGTTTCGCGACAACCTGCTGTACGCCGCCGTCGACCCGGACGACCTGATCGCCGAGACCGACGAAGACAACAACGTGGGCGCCTCCGCCGCCGACTGCGCCGGGCCGACCGTCCTGCCCACCTTCGAGCCGGTCGTCGCCTGGCACTGGAATCCGCTTGAAGACCCTGACTACGCCGGCGACCCAGCCTTCGCCGACTGGGTGAACGTCATGGTCACGCCGGCGATCGGCGACGTGACCGGTCCCGCGGGCGTCCCGGACGGCGTGCCCGACGTCGTCTTCCCGTCGACCAGCAACGCCGGTGGCGGCGCGAGCTTCGCCGGCGTCCTGCGGGTCGTCGATGGTCAAACCGGCCGCGAGTGGTACTCGGTCACCGACCCCGACCATCGCGTGATCGCTGCGTGTTCGCCGGCCATCGGCGATCTGGACGGCGACGGGCTGCCGGAGATCGTCTGTGCCGGATTCCCGGGCGGCACGGTCCGCGTGTTCGAGCACGACGGGACGTTCAAGTTCGACTCGGCCGAATCCAACGTGTTGCAGGGCTTCAATGCCGTCGCCCTGGCCAACGTCGATCCTCCGGGCGTCGACCCCCTGCCCGAAGTCATCGCCCGGGCCCGGGTCATCGACCGCAACGGCCAGACGCGATGGACCGGTTCGATCGGCGCCGGGGGCTCCACCTTGGGCTCGGGCATCGCCTACGCGGCGGACTACGACCTCGATGGCGCGGTCGAGGTCTTCGTCGGCGGCGTGGTGTACGACGCCAACGGCACCATCGAGCACGCGCTGCAGACCAACCACTTCAGCGCGGTGGCGAACTTCGACGCCGACGATCAGGCGGAGATCGTGACCGTTGGCGGCGGATTCGTCCGGCTGTACGACGACGACGGCACGTTGATCTGGGGACCGTTGAGCATTCCCGGCGGCGGCCAAGGCGGCCCGCCCACGATCGCCGACTTTGACAACGACGGCGCCCCCGAAATCGGCACCGCGGGATCCGTTCGCTACATCGTCGTCGAGGGCACCGGCCCGGATGCCGGGACCATCCGCTGGGAACGCGAGATCAACGACACCAGTTCCAATCGGACGGGCTCGTCGGTCTTTGACTTCGAGGGCGATGGCTTTGCCGATGTCGTCTACCGCGACCAGAACGTGCTCTACCTGATGGACGGGGCCACGGGCACGGACAAGTCGCCGCCGCTGGCGATCAGTTCCTGCACGTGGACCGAGTACGTGCAAGTGGCCGACGTGGACGCCGACGCCCACGCCGAGATCGTGGCCGTGGCCAACACGAGCTGCGGCTTCGGTCCGGAGCAAGGCGTGTTCGTGCTCGAGAATCTCAACGACGACTGGGTCAACACACGGCGGGTGTGGAACCAGCACGCGTACTCGATCACCAACGTGAACGATGACCTGACGATTCCCGACGCGGCCACGCCCAACTGGCAGTTCCCCGCCGCGGATCCCTTCAACAACTTCCGCCAGAACCTGCCGTCGTCAGGCGTGTCGGCCCTGGCCCGGGCGGACCTGACGGTGTCCCGCCCGCGGATCGTCGCCTGCGAACAGCCGGGGATCACGATTCTGCGCGCGCGAATCGGCAATGGCGGCGCGGCCCTGGCCAACGTGGTGGTGACGGTCAGCGCGTACGACCCCGCGGCCGGCCCCAATGCCGGGCCGATCGGCAGCGCGGACCTGACGCAAGCCCTCACGCCGGGCGGATTCGTCGACCTGGAGATTCCGCTGGACGTGTCGTTGCCGCCAAACGCCCCGATCGCGATCGTGGTTGACGCCGGCAGTGCGTCGTACGGCGACGTACTCGCGCAATTGGCCGCGTGCGGCGCGGACCCTGCATCCGCGTCCATCGTGCCGGACGCGGGTCTGGACGAATGCCGCGAGTGCAACAACGTTCGGACCGCCGCCTCGGTCCCCGGGACCTGCCCCGGTGACGTCGACTGCAATGGCGCGGTCGAGTTCGTCGACCTGCTGCGGGTGCTGAACGCCTGGGGCGCGTGTCCAGCGGCGTACTGCATCGAAGACCTCACCGGCGACGGAACGATCGCGTTTCCTGATCTGCTGACGGTGCTGTCGGTGTGGGGGCCGTGCCCGGAAGGGTGAGTGCGCCGCACGCCGGGGCGCGCCCGCCCCGCCACCCGAGCGCCCGCCGAACGTCATGTCCGGACGAGTTCGGACAGTATTTTCGGACGAAGCGGTGCGGGTTCCGTGATTGAATGCGCTTCCGATGGTGGAGCGGCTGCCCTTCGCGCAGCCGGCCACCACCGGAGCATCGCCCATGCATCCCCGCATCGTTCACGCATCCGACACCCCGTCTCGCGCGACCCGGCCGGCCGTCGCCACCACCGACGCCGGCGCAATCGCCCGCACGCACGCCGGCCCCCGGACCCGCGCCGCACACCCCACCCGCACCGGCTTGGCGATCGTCGCCGCCACCGCGGCGATGGTCGGCGCCCCGGCTCTGGCCGACGTCGCCGTCCGCGTCAGCACCGGGCAAGTTCCGGTCCGGCCCGGTGAACTGACCGACGTTGACATCACCGTCGTCAACAACGGCCCGGACGACCTCGAAAACGTCACGGTCAGGCTCACGTACCCCGAGAACGTGGCCAGCCAGTCCGGCGGCGTCTTCGGACTCTCGTGCCCCGGCGGCATCTGCGACACCGGAGAAACGGCCGACTTCTTCCTCGCTGAGTTGCCCGAGGGCACTGGCCGGACCTTGACGCTGCCGCTGCGGGTCTTGTCGAACGCACCGGCGGGCGCCGAGATCAACTTCGACCTGGTGGTCATCGACGACGGGCAGATCGTCGCCACCGACAGTGATCTGACGGTGGTTGATCCGAACCGCGACCAATCACTCGCCGTCGGCCGGTCGGTCGAACCGGTCCGCCCGGGCGAACACTCCGACATCACCATCGCCTGGGGCAGCCGCGAAGGCGCGGATCTGTCCTTCAATGCCCGGGTGGTCATGCCATTGCCGGCCGGGGCCACGGTCACCAACATCTCCGCCGGCGGCTCGATCGTCGGCGCCGCGATCGAGTGGCCGCTCGGCTTTGTGCTTCCCGGCACCAGCGGCGAAGTTGGCTTCCGCCTGGTGGCCGACACCAGCCTGGCCGAGGGATCCATCGTCCCGCTGACTGCCTCGTTCGAGGACGATCGCGGCGAGCGCGTCCGCCATGAGTCCGACGTTCGCGTGGAAGAACGCGTGCTTCTGAACCTGGCCATCGCCCCGGGGGCGACGCCGGCCCGCCCCGGCGCCTTGCTCGACTACCAGATCGTCGTCACCAATCCGGCCCCGTTCGACCTGAACGACGTCCGCGTGGTGACCGAGTTCCCGGAAGGCATCGCCGGCATCTCCTGGAGTGGCTGCCCCGGCGGCATCTGTGATCCGCAGGAACAGATCTTCACCCAGCTCGGCACGTTGGAAGCATTCAGCAGCCGAGTCGTCAACATTCCGCTGCGCATCGATCCTTCGCACCCCGACGGTGCACTCGTCGAACTGCAGGTCCTGGCCGCCAGTGATCAGCCCGGCCTCGCCGAAACCTCGGCCATCCTTCGGGTCGAAGACGACCGCGACCTCGAACTGGTCATCGCGGAATCGCAGGACCCGGTCAGCCCCGGCGAAGAACTCACGTACACGCTGCGTTGGGGCCAGCGCGAAGCCGGCGGCCGCGCATCGGACGGCCGCCTGGAGTTCCGGCTCGCGCCCGGCACGACGTTCGAGTCCGCCACCGGCGATCCCACGGTGGACGGCGACCTCGTGACGTGGATGCTGCCACCCATCGGCCCGGGCTCCCACGGCGTCGAACGCCTGACCGTGGCCGTCGCCGACGCGACTCCGCTCGGCATCAGCCTCCCGGCCGCCGCCCGCTTCAGCTTCGACGACCAGGAACTCCGCACGCAGGTGGTCGGCGCGGTAGAGGAGACGAACCCGATCGGGATCATCGCGTCGATCTCGCCGAATCCGATCCGCCCCGGCGAGATCATGGACCTGGACGTCGTTGTCAGCAATCGCAGCAGCTTTGACCGGACGGATGTGGTCGTGGCGGTCGAGATGCCCCAGCAGATTTCGAGCATTTCCGCCTCGCAGTTTGGCGGCTCGTGTCCCGGCGGCATCTGCGATCAGACGGAGACCATCACGTTTTCGCTGAGTGAACTGCTCGCCGAGAGTGGCCGGCACTTCTCGATTCCGTTGCGGGTCGCGGCGAATACGCCCAATGGAACCGTGATCCCGATCGAGGCCCGTGTCAGCACCGGGCAGGGCGAGCGGCGGATGGCGGTTGATTCGCTGGCCGTCGACGCCGGCCGCGAACTCGACCTGGTGATGATCGAGGAAGACGATCCGGTCGAGACCGTCGGCCACAACACATACACATTGCACTGGGGATTGGACGATCTTGCCGATCCGATCGCCGCGGGTCAGCTTCGCTTCGAGCCGCCGGCCGGGACGACGATCGACGTCATCAGCGGCGACGGCGTCGTCGAGAATGGTGGCGTGACGTGGTCGCTCGGAGCGCTCGGCCCGGGTGCGGCCGGTTCGCGGCGCGTGAGCGTGGCCCTGGATGGCAGTGCGGTGGCCGGCACCGCCGACGGCGCCCGAGCCACCTTCAGCGACGCGACGGATGTGGTCCGGACGGTCAGCGCCCAGGAAACGACGCGATACGAGCATCCCGCGCCCTTTGACGTGGAAGTGACGGCTCTGGCCTTGCGGGCCAACCCGGGCGCGACCTTCGACGTGCGCATCGAGTTCACCAATCGCACCGCCTTCGACCTCAACGGTGCGGTCCTGACCCTGGAGTACCCGCCGGGCATCAACTCGATCTCGTCCTCGTCCATCCCCGGCAGTTGTCCTGGCGGCATCTGCGATACCGGCGAACGACTGACCATCGGACTGCCGCTGCTGGTGGCCGGCGAGACGTGGACCGGCATCATTCCGGTGACGGTGCGGACGGACTGGCCGCGAGGCGCGGTGATCCCCTTCCGGATCAGCAGCCGCAACACGCCGACCAGCCGCCGGGCCGACGACGGACACGCGATGGTCGTGGCCTTCGTCGACGACTACGACGCGGCGACGAACGCCGACCTCAACGACGACGGTTCGGTCGACATCCTCGACCTACTCACGGTGCTGTCGAATTGGGGCCCGTGCGACGACCCCGACGGTTGCTTCACCGATCCGAGCGGCGACGGCATCGTCGAGATCAACGACCTGTTGACGGTGCTGGCCAACTGGGGCTGAACCCTGGGGCCGGCCGCCATCGGCCAGGCCAACGACCGCTTTGAACACACGCACCCCGCCGCCCGTTCCCGTTCTCGGGGCGGGCGGCGGTCGTTGGGGGGCGAGCGTTCGGGGATGGTCGTTCAGGCGGGGGTCGTTCTGGGGGGGGCGTTCGGTGGGCGGTGCCGCGGGCGAATGTGCGCCATCCCTCGGGAGGCAATTCGTTGCCCGTACCGCTCAATCGTTCGATCGAATCGGCATCCAGATCTCCGTGCGCAGATCATCGGCCGCGGTCTTTCGGGGATCGTTCAGGTACACCTCGAGCGACGGCGGGTCCCCAAGTTCGACGGTGCGTCCGTCGATGGCCCCACTGGCGACGCGGGCGAACAAGCGGGCATACGTTTCCCCGAGTCGTTCGTATGCCCCGGCGTGGAGCGCGACCACGTACGAGCCGGCGGGCAGTTCACGGACCTCGATTCCGGCCGACGGCTTGGCCTTGGTCCGCGGCCCGACCACCATGCACGCGTCGTAGCGCACCCGCTCGGGCACGGTGACGTCGGGATCATCGTGGCACAGGCCGAAGGTCTGGGGCTTGCCGAGGAGCATCCGCGGCCAGCCCCAGGTGTAGAGCTTCTTCCACGCGTCGGCGACCCCGTTGTAAGGACCGACGTGGCGAACGAAGGCGATGCGGCTCGCCGGCCGCGCGTCAAGGCGAATGTCCATGGCGGACGTCTCCAGAAGCAGTGATTCGTGGGGGTGGGATGCGATGCGGGCGAGGTCCGCGGCGGCGGCAGCGGGGTCAGTTGCCGGAACGGTGGCGGGATCGGTGTCGGCAACGCCGCGCCCGTCACCCGCCGGCCCGGCCGTTCGCCACGCCGAGGGCGGCATGCCGAAGCGGGCAGCGAACGCGCGGGTGAATGCCGCGTGCGACGCGTAGCCGGCGTCCTGGGCGATGCCGAGGATGTCGGCCGACTCGCTCGCCGGAGCCCGGCGGAGGCGATAGGCGGCCCGTTCGAGGCGGAGGCGCCGGGTCATGCCACGCACGCTCTCGCCGGTGAGACCGCGGAACAGGCGGTGGAAGTGGAACATCGAGTAGTGCGCGGCCGCGGCGAGACGTTCGATCGGGATGTCGGCGTCGAGTTCGGCTTCGATCAACCGAATCGCGGCGGCAATCCGCACCGCCGGTTCGGCGGCGGCGGGGTCGATGGCCGCGGGGTCGATGGCCACGGAGTCAGCGGGATCGCTGAGATCGGCGGGATCGGCGGCGGCGAGATCGATGGCCGCGGGAGCAGCCGCATCGAGCTCGGACATGACCGGGTCGGCCGCCGCCGAGTCGCGGGGCGCCGGCATCGGCACATCGGGATCGCGTTCCGTGGATTCCATGGCCGCATTCTGTCAACGGGCTCGCCCGCGTGCTTGATCGGACGTGCTCGTCTTCTGGCCGGTCCGCGGCGACCCGCGTGCCGCGGCCGGGAGGCGGCGAGCCGTCTGGTGCCACGTGACCAGGGCTACCATCCGTCCACCGGTTCCCCGCCGCCGGGCCGAACCCGACCGCACCAGCGCACGTGTACGTCCACGTACCGGTTCAGGTGCCCGTTCGCGTACCCGTCCACCCCAGGAGATCCCGCCGATGCGTCCCGCCGCCACAAGCCCCGTGTCCCCGCTCCTGGTCGTGCTCCTCGTCGTGCTCCTGGCCCTGGTCGCCGCGTCGGCCACCGGATGCACCGCCACACCTTCGCCGCCCGCCTCGGATGCCGCCATGAACACCCCGCCCCCGGCCATCCAGGCGTGGATGGACCGGCTCACCGTGCCGCACACCTACGACCCGGAGACCGGATTCATCGTCGCCCAGGGCGTCACGCCGTTGCCGGCCGTGTTGACCGACGCCCCCCGGCTCGATGTCGCGGTCGCCCGAGGCGCGGCGGAAGGCCGCCCGGTCATCGCCTTCGCCACCGCCGACCGGTGCGCTCCCTGCCAGCAATTCAAACTCGATGCGCTGCAGGACGCCCGGGTCATTGCCCGACTCTCAACCGGCGACGTCCTGCCCGTGCACATTGAAGTGGACCGTGAACCGGAGCTGGCGACCGAGTACCTCGGCGGCGCGTCCATCCCGATGACGTACGTGCTTCGCGACGGGGTGGTCGTGCGCACGCTGCGCGGACAGCGGTCTGCTGACGAGCTCGTCGCGTGGCTTGATGCGGGTGCATGAGTACCCACCGGCAACCGATCTTGTGCCTTTGAAGCCCACACGCAGTCGACGAACCTTGCTCGCGGTGGGCATGGCCATCGCCGGCACAGTCGTCGCACTCGCCACGATTGTGATCGCCATCGCTGTTGCGTTGATGATGTTCAGTGACCAAGGGCGCGGCAGCAAGGATGCTGATCTGACCAGTCGCGACATCCCGACGGCCAGTGAACGCGTCCGCGTCTTGCGACGCTACGTCAACTCGGATCTTCCGCTGACCGACGCATCGTTCACGGTCGTGATCCACGACAATGAAGATGGCCGGCTGACGGTTCCGGGACCGAGCGAATG
The DNA here is from genome assembly GCA_045106735.1 of Phycisphaerales bacterium. Taxonomy (GTDB): domain Bacteria; phylum Planctomycetota; class Phycisphaerae; order Phycisphaerales; family SM1A02; genus JBGCEZ01. Next base: position 19,687 of record JBGCEZ010000019.1, read on the forward strand.
GGACATTCGGGCCATCGCGACCGTCCCTGACGGCCAGTTCAGTGGATGGATCGGCGACCGCATGCCCGTCCCCCACACTGGACTGCCGGATTGGACGCGATCGATCCCTGGCTCGGTCCCCGAGGACGCCACGTTTTCCTGGTACACCGACAACGGACGACCGGTCGATGCCATCGGCACCGTGGTCGGCGTCGACCCGGCACGCGGCCTGGTCCTGCTTCGCGTTTCTGCCCGCTGACGTCAACCGTGCCGGGCGAGCCTCGTGCGTTCGCGAGGCGTCTCGCGGCCCGGGCCCAGCATCGCCGAAGCGCAGCGTCGCCGGAAGATCGACACGTGCGTGGGGCCGATCGGCTGGATCGATCCCACGACCGACCCGCCCGCCTACACCCGGACCCGCGACCACCCACCGTGCAGGAATCGCCCGCCGAACAGCATCGCCCGCACGAAGAACTCGCCGCAGAGGCCGATCCAGATGCCCTCGAGGCCGAGGCCGAAGTGCACGCCAAGCAGCCAGGTCGCCGGCAGCCGCACGAGGTAGCTGCTCGTCGTCGTCATGATCAGGCACCACTTGGTGTCGCCGACGCCGCGCAGGCCCTGGCGGATCACCATGGTGATGGCGAAGAACACCTGCATCGTCCCGCAGATGAACAGCAGCCGCGGCACGGTTTCCAGATGGATCGGCTCGCTGCTGATGATCCGCGTCAGCGGCTCGCCCAGCGTCATGAAGACGACGCCCAGCAAGCTCATGAAGATCGCCCCAGCGATCACGCAGAGGACGATCGCCCGCCGCGCGAGTTCCGGGCTGCCGGCCCCCAGGTACTGCCCGGCCAGCGTGCCCGCGGCGATGCCGATCGCGTATCCCGGCAGGAAGCTGAACGCCTCCCACTGCACCGCGATGATGTGGGCGCCTTGCAGGCCCTCGCCCGCTGCTTCGCGCGTGGCGACGATGCCGATGAACACCAGCACAAACAGGTTCACCGCCCACATCGAGATGCCCTCGGCGAAGTTCGGCAGGCCGATGCGGACGATGCGGGTGAACATGACGCGGTCGAAGCCGAGGTCGCGCGTCTCGAGCTTGAGGTCCTTGACCCCACGTCGCAGGACGATCGCGGTGCACAGGGCTCCGAAGGTGTAGCCGATGGCCGTGCCACCCGCAATTCCGGCCACGCCCATGTCCAGGCTCATCGGGTTCATCAGCGTCCACTGCCATTCGCCAATGCGAATCGGCACGTCAACGCCGCTGAGAAGCCAACTGGTGACGACGTTCACGACGTTCACGCCAATGGCGATCCACGAAGGCCGCGTCGTTTCGCCGGCCCCGTGCAAACACATCGCCCCCACCATCATCACGCCGGCCATCGGCATGCTGATGGCGAGGATCCGCAGGTACGTCACCAGGTCTTGCTGGGCCGCCTCCGACAGTCCGGTCACCCGGCCCATGGGAGCGGCGGCGGTGGCCAGGACGACGGCCACGAGCACGCCCCACAGGAGGCTGAGCGTCATGGCCTGGCCCAGGGCCCGGTGCGATTGATCGCGGTCGCCCGCCCCCATCGCCCGGGCGATGAGCGCCTGGCCGCCGATGCCGAGGCCGGCCATGGCGATGCCGATGAACCAGCCGATGTACGAGCCGATGCCGATGGCGTCGAGGGCCGCCACGCGCCCCGCTTCCGGGAGGCGGCCGGCGAACAGCTTGTCGGCCATGCCGACGAAGGCCTGGAGGGTCTGCTGGATGAGCACCGGCCAGGCCAGCATCCAGATGGCCGCCTTCATCGAACGGCCAGCGAGCTTGCCCGAGCGGATCGTCCCGTCGGAGGCCACGACCGGGGCGGCGGGAGCGGCCGCGGGGTCCAGGTCTGAGCCCGGAGCCGAGTCGTGAGCTGAGTCCTGAGCCGAGTCCGGAGCCGAGTCCGGAGCCGAACCGGGGGCCGAAGATGCCGGCGCGGCGTCCGCCTCGGAGGTGTCGCCTCCGAGGGGCGTCGTGTCGTGGTCGGGGTCTGACATGGGCGGCGGAGTGTACGCCGCCCGGTCGGCCCGAGGGGCGGCCGGCCCGGCGGCGGCGGGAAACGCCGGCCGGCATCCACGTCATCGCCTCGTCAGGCCAGCCCGGACGCTTGCTCGCGTCCCGGCCCGCCCGTGGTCAGCGATCGCCGGGTCGCCGGATCGCCAGGTCAGTCGATGCTGACTCGGAGCCCCCGCGCTGGCTCTGGCATCGCCACCGCGGCGGACTCCAGCCCTCGCGCTCAGTCCGGCTCCCGCTCGAGCTCGAGCATCGCCTCGGCCAATGCCGCCCCCATCAGGGCGTACGTGGACGCCGAGCCGTGATAGTGGCACTCCCAGTGGCCGCCCATGGTCCGGTAGCGGGCCTCCAATGCCGCGCGTTCCGCCTCGGCCGCCGAGTCCGCCTCCAAGTCCGAGCCCGAGCCCGAGCCGCGCTGCGCCTGCCGCTCGCGACGCTCCGCCTCGTAGCGGTCAATTTGCGACGAGAGCGCGTGCAGTTCGTCGTCCCAGTGGATGGCCGTTTCCACGAATCGCACGTTCTTCAAGCTCGGATGCTCGACCACCGCACGCTGGGCTTGACGGAACGCGTGCAGCGCCACGTACGAAGGCCGCGTCCCTTCCGCCGCTCCGTTCACCCCGAGTTCGGCGATCACCACCGGAAGGTCCGGCACGCCGAGGTCGCGCCGCACGTCATGGATCATCGCCCGC
>JBGCEZ010000002.1:0-41188 GCA_045106735.1 Phycisphaerales bacterium
TGTACGGCGCCGGCCTCTTCGCCAGTCCTGACCTCTGGGAAGAAGGCCAGTCCCGCGACGCCAACGACCTCGGCGTGCTCACGGGATACGCCCGGATCCTCGAGCCGGGATCACCGCCGGTCTGCATCGAACGGGCGACGCGTTGGATCTGGGATCCCGTGAATCTCAAGTTCGACCTCACGATCCTGCCGCCGAGCCCGATCGATCCGGACAATGATACGACCGCCACGGCGTTGAATCAGCACGGTGTCATCGTCGGATACGACCAACCAACCCTTCTCGCGCTGCGATGGGACGCCCTCGGCGCGGCAGACCTGAACGACCTCGTCGCCCTGCCCAACTCGGGGATCACCGCGGTCGAAGCGGCGTACGGCGACGGAGGAGAGGTCGGTACGTTCGTGAATCTCATGCAACTCCTCGGAGCCAACGAATGACCGATCGCCACCGCCCATCCCGATTCGGCCCCTGCCTGCTCGTCCTCGGAGCATGGGCCTTGAGCACGAACGCCACCGCCGACGTCATCCAGTACGACGGCCTTGAGGCGTGGCAGGCCGCCACCGGACCCACCAGCACCATCACCTTCGCGGAGTTCGGCCAGCCGATCTTCCCCATCACCGACGAGTACGCGCACCTCGGCGTCAGCTTCGAGCCGACGCAGGTGCCACAGGCACGCCCGGGCTCGTTCCTCGATGGCTGGGGCGTGTCCACCACCGTGGCGTCCAACTGGCTCAGCGTCTACTTCGATGAGGAGATCACGGAGTTCGCATTCATCGCGCCGTCCACAACGGTGCTTCGACTGCTTCGGGATTCGGAAGTGATTCACTATGTCGCGCTGCCAGGCAACGAGGTCCATGGCTTCGTCTCAGACATCGCCTTCGACGAGATCCGCATCAGCAATGGGACCGGACTCAATGCCGTCGACGACATCCACTTCACGACCATCCCCGCGCCGGCGACCCCCCTGCTTCTCATGGCCGCAGGCATGGCCGGGGCGCGTCGGCGACGCCGATGACCCGGCCCCCCAACTGACGAACAGTTGCACTCGGGGCGGGCCTTCGGGTCCGCCCCGTGTTGCGTTGTGGCCTGCGAACGCCCCGTGACCCGTGCCACCGCCGCGACGATCTAGGAATCGCGCGACTCGTGCCGGCTCCGACGATCGCGTCGATTTCTCAGCCCGGACATGGGCCCCACGCGCTCATCAGTTCCAGCAGATCCAGGAAGTTCACCGTGCCGTCGCCGGTCAGGTCCGCCGGGCACGATGCCTCACAGGCGCCCCACGAAGCGAGGACGGCGAGGAGATCGCCGGTCCCGACACGTCCGTCGACGTCCAGATCGGACGGGCAGTCCGCTCGCCCGCGGCCGAGGACCACATCGATCCGGTACTCGCCGTCCGGCTGACGCGTGGACACCACGATGTCCGTACGTCCGTCCCCGTTCGTATCGCCGGTCGTGGCAAGCGAGTAGAAGGTGCTTGCCGGTGCGGGCGGGGAGACGCGTTCGGTCAGGACCCCATTGCCATCGTTGAGGATGACGAGCACACTCGCCGATGCGCCGAACAGTCCAAGCACGACATCTGGTGCACCGTCGTGGTTGACATCGGCGACTTCCAGCGAATCCGGAGTCGGCGACACTGCTTGATCCGTGATGGTGGGTTCTGCACCGTTGATCCACGTCACCAATCGGTGCGGCCCGGAGATCGGGTCATGCGTGCCCACGAGATCCATCAATCCGTCTCGGTTCAGGTCCACGGCAATCAGGTTGGTCAATCGGCGGCCCGTAAAGAGCACGATGGCTTCATGATCGAAGTCCCCGTCCCCGGTGCCGGGAAACACACTCGTCCGATTCGATGCCGCGTACGGACCAAAGATGAGATCGACGTGTCCATCGTTGGTGATATCTGCCAGCGTGATGGCATTCCACGAGAACTCATAGCTGAATCCACCGCCGGAAATCCGGTCGCTCTCGGTGAACGACCCGTCTGAATTCTGAACCAGCGCGATGAGGAAGTCGCGTTGCAGGCCTCCACCGGCCAGATCGAGGTCACCATCGCCATCGATGTCTCCGACGGCCACCCGGGTCACGAACGAGGACGGAACCGTCGTTGACTCCGTCGCGCTGAACGTGCCGTCGGGTTGCCCAATCAATCGAAAGATTGAGGAAGCGGTCCCCCAAACGAGGTCAATCCGCCCGTCGCCGGAAAGATCAGCGGGGGTGAAGATACCGGCGTTGAAATTGGTGACCGGTCCCTCCGTGAGTGAGCCGTCTGCCTGGCCCAAGAACGTCGAAATCTGAAACGGGGCACTGCTGGTGGGCCGGACCGACGCAATGACATCATCGCGACCGTCGCCGTTCAAGTCCGTGGTCGCGATTCGGAACACCTGGTCGAACGTTGGCAGATCACCAGCAACGGCAAACGTGGCGGTGGAGCACGCGATGCCGCCGGCGATCGCCGAGGCTCCGACGGCTCGCCAAGACAACGGGCGAACATTGTGACACTGAAGCAAGGCGAGCGAAGGCATGACGTACTCTTTCGAAGACAAACTGGAACGCTCGCCGAACGGCATCGATCGCTGACCGGCCGATGGAGATCGGCCGAGCGGACTGAGCGAGCAAACTGCTCGAGTCCGCGAGCCGGCGCGAGCTCGGCCAGGCCATTCAGGCCGTGGATCCGACGAGTTGAACGGGCGCGAAGAAGGTCCGCGCGACACCCGGACACCCAGTCATACGTTGTGCGCCTCGGAATCCTGAACGTGAGCGATGGGATTCCTCAAAGTCTCATCGCTGGCTCGTGTGAGGACGTCAGACCCCGTCGCCTGTCGCCCGATCGTCGCAATAGTGGGCGGTCATCACCGCATGCCAGTCCTCAACCGTCGCGCAGCCGATGAACGCCACCCGCACCGTGTTGGCATCCGGATGGTGCTGGCTGAACTTGATGCCGAACTTCCGCATCATGCGGCTGGCCCGCCGCTCGCCGTGGAGGGTCACGGCCAGGTCGAAGTGCTCCAGCAGCGCCGCCCGCTGCTCGGCCAGCGACGGCACCATCGGCGTCTCGCCGGCCATCATCTGACGCGCCTGGCGGAAGATCCACGGATTGCCGATCGCCCCGCGGGCCACGCTCACGCCGCTCATCCCGGTGAGCTCAATCATCCGGAAGATGTCGTCGGCCACCCAGATGTCGCCGGACCCAAAGATGAGCTTGTCGGGGTGCCGCTCGCGCAGCTCGGCGAGGAACGGCCAGCGCCCGGGGCCCTTGTAACGCTGCTCCACCGTGCGGCAGTGCACGGTGGCCCAGGCGTAGCCCAGGTCGTAGGCGGCGGCGAAGACGCGCTCGAAGTTCGCGGCCATCTCCGGGGTGTCGTCCCAGGCCCGGCGCAGCTTGACCGTCGTCGGAATGTGCTCCGGCGTGGCCGCCCGCACCGCGGCCAGCACCGCAATGGCGTCGTCGGGATGGGCCAGAAAATGCCCGCCGCGGTTGCGACGGCGGATCTTCTTCACCGGACAGGCCAGGTTGACGTCGATCATCTCGTAGCCGAAGCCGACGAGAATCTCGGTACCCGCAGCCATCTCCGCCGGGTGCGTGCCCATGATCTGCCCGGCGATCGGGTGGTCGTCCAGCCCCGCGGCGCGGTTCTCATCCGGATCGCCGGTGCCACACTCCTCGGCCAGCAGGTCGGGATCTTCCTTGGTCCGGCCCTTGCCGCCGGCGACCAGCGTGCGGTCGAGCAGGGCCTCGGTCACGCAGAGCGGACAGCCGTGCCGCCGGGCCACCAGTCGCATGGGGGCGTCGGAATACCCGGCGAGTCCGGCTTGGTAGAACGGCGCGTCAAAGCCCGGGACCAACGCGGGGATCCGCGGGTCGAGGGTCAGGGTCGCGGCAATCTCGGCGATCGATCGCTCGGTGCGGCGGTCGGGCAGGCTGGCGGGGGTCAGTTCGACGCTCATCGCCGGCATCGTACGCGGCGCGGGCTCCGGGGCGAAATGGCCGCCGCACGTCGCACGCCGCACGCCGCCCAACGCCCGCCGCCGGCGTCAGATCGCCCCGGCTTCCGGACGCACACCCCGCCCCCACCGTTCGCACAGGGCGAGCAGCTCGAGACGGCGAATCGGCTTGCTGGCGAAGTCCGTGCAACCGGCGGCCAGGGCGCGGTCGCGGGCCCCGGCCATCGCGTCCGCCGTCAGTGCGATGATGGGGGCGGCGAGGCCGCCGCGCCGCAGTTCGCGGGTGGCGTCGCACCCGTCCAGAACGGGCATTTGGACGTCCATCAGCACCAGGTCAAACGGCTCGCCGGCGTCGACCGCCGCGTGGACGGCGTCGATCGCCTCGCGACCGTTGTTGACCGCGACGATCTGGGCACCAGCCTTGTGCAGCAGGTGACAGATCAGCCGGCGATTGTCGGGCCCGTCGTCGGCCAGAAGGATCCGCAGGCCGGAGATGTCGGCCGCGGCGGCGGGATTCCCGCCGGCTTCGCCCGTCGCCCCCGCCGCGTCCGTCCACTCCGCCCCACGATCCACGACGTCGAACCCCTCGATCGACGGCGCGGCCGGGTCCACCGGACCGGCGCCCACGGTGACGGTGAACGTGCTGCCCTTGCCGGCTTCGCTGTCCACCGCGACCTGCCCGCCCAAGGCGTGGGCCAATCGCTGCGAGATGGAGAGGCCAAGCCCGGTTCCGCCGAAACGACGCGCCGTCGACGCATCGGCCTGGCGGAACGGCTGAAAGAGGTCCGCCACTTGCTCGGGAAGCATTCCGATGCCGGTATCTCGCACGGAGAACGCGATGCCGGCTTGCGAGCGCGAAACCGCAACGTGGACCGAACCGCCCTGGCTGAACTTGATGGCATTGCCGATCAGGTTGATCAGGATCTGGCGCAGGCGCAGTCCATCGGTGAGGATCGCCGCCGGGACCGGCAGCGTCGAATCCGACGCCACGTCGAACGAAAGCTGGACATCGCCTTCGTTGGCTCGAACCTGCATCAAGCTCCGGACGTCGGCGACCAATCCGGCGAGATGGACCGTCGCCGGCTCAATCGTCATCTCCCCGGCCTCAATCTTGGACAGGTCAAGGATGTCGTTGATGAGCTGCAGCAGGGAGCAGCCGTTCCGCCGGATCGTCCGGAGATATCCGGCTCGGTCACTCGGTGACAGTTCATCCGATTCTTCGATGAGCAAATCGGTGAATCCGAGCACCGAGGTCATGGGCGAACGAATCTCGTGGCTCATGTTGGCCAAGAACGAGCTCTTGGTCTCCGATGCCTCTTCGGCTTCGCGCCGCCGCTGCTCGTAGAGGCTGACGTCGCGGGCGACCACGATCACGCCAACCGGTCGACCGGCTTCATCGCGATACGGATGGCGGCTGACCGCCCAACTCCGGCCCCCCGCCGGTGTCGATTCTGACACCATTCGCTCGTGGATCGTGCCGTCGCGCAGGACGGCGCGTTCGATGTCCGAAGCGTCATTCGGGTCGATGATCCCGTCAAGGTCGTGGGCCACCATCAGCTCGAAGTCAGTCTGGCCGATCGGGTCATGCTCACCGGCGAACAATCGGCGAGCTCCACCGTTGGCGATCAGGTAGCGACCGTTGGCATCTTTCAACGCGATCGCGACCGGCACTGATTCGATCACCGCCTCAAGCCGCGAGCGAAGCTGGGCGTTCGCTTCCGTCTGCCGATGTTGTTCTGTGACATCCTGGAACGCGCCGATCCACCGCGAGCCTCCTGTTCCGTCGGCTCGAGACTGGCGCACACCTTGCATCCGCCCCCAACGCCGTTCTCCCGACGCGGTCCGGTAGCACACGACCTCGTCGAACGAGGTTCCTCGCTCCAGGCATCCGCCGATCTCCATCGCGTCCGAGACGCGAAGAAACCCGAGAGCGGATTCGAGCGTCGGCGCGAAGTTCATCGGCACATCGTGAAGCCGGAACATCTCGGTGGACCATGACATCGTGCCGTCGTGGCAGTCGTACTCCCAACCGCCCACGTCGGCCACCGTCCCGATGGCCCGGAGCATCTCCGTCCGTCGGCGGAGTCGATCCACGGTGGCGACCTGCTCGGTCACGTCGACGAATGAAACGACCACGCCACCGGGCGCGGGAACCGAATGCACGGCAAATGAACCCCCGGCGCGGCCATGGCTGAATTCTTGGACGGCGTACTGCGCGGTGTTGCGACACATTGCCTGTCGGTGCGACTCGATGATGGATTCGATGTCTGCGTCGGGGAAGCGTTCCCGCAGCGACCAGCCAATGAGGTCTGGCTCGGCAAATCCGAGGATGTACGCGGCGGACCGGTTGACCGAGGTGATGCGAAAGTCAATGTCGGCCAGATCCGTGGCGGCCGGCGACCCGACCGGCTCGAGGTGCATGATCCCACCGGCGAAGCAGTCCAGCACGGTTCGCGTGTGCTCGGCATCGGCTCGCTGACGCTCGGCCCGCCGTTCCGTTTCCAGGAGGTCCTCAGCCAATCCGGCCAGATCAGCGAGACCGGATCGGGCCTGCGGCGCCGGCTCCATCCCTCGAAGCCCGGCGATCAACCAGCCCAGCGGCGCTTCGGATGATCCAATTCGGCGCAGCAAGACACTGCCAACCGCGTCTTGGGCGAGCGGATCGAGCATGTCCAGATGTCGGTGCTGGTTGCCGTCTTCCGACTGCATGGCCATGGCCAAGGCCGGGGACAACTGCACGACGGACGGATCCATGCCGTGGACGGCGGCCACCCGGAAGACCCGGTCCACCGGCCCGCGAACGAACAGGGCCGCGACGTCGGCGCCCGTGGCCGCGACGGTCAGACGAACCAGCCGCGCGAACGTTGACAAGGCATCGTGGGTCGCATTGGATTGATCGTTCGCCTGGCTCATCACGTCCCCTCCCGGACCGCCCCATGCGGCCGGCACCAAAGGGGCATCGGCTCTCCACAGCCCGCGAGCCCGGCCGAGTACCTGCCCCCGGCATCCAAGCCCGGTGAACTTCCGGACGTGCGGTGTGCGCGGCCGCGCCAGCGTCCGGTATCGTTCGGGGATGAGCGATCGTCCGATGATGTCTTGCGTCGCCCCAGCGACTGCGTCCCGCCCGCGGCTGAGTGGCCACCGTCTTCGCCGGGCCGGCATGGCCGGGCGACTGGCCTGCATGCTCGCTGGCTGTCTGCTCGCCACGGGCCTGATCGCCGGTGCCGGCGGCTGCGTCCCGCGGGGGTACGACCCGCAGCTCGCCGCCGACCCGTACCCGGCCGCCCGCCATCTCACCGGAAGCCGCGACATCCAGCTCTTCCGCGACGGCCCCGACGCAACGATCTTCAACGCCACGGTGCAGCCCTACCGCAATGCCCGGCTGTGGCTGAACCAACGATGGGTGCGCGAGATTCCCGACCTCGAGCCCGGGGGATCGATTTCGATCAGCCTCGAAGGATTTCGCGACGAACTCGGCGAACAGTTCGTGGCTGGCGGGTTTTTCCGGACCGAACGCACCACGCCGATCGTGCTCGCGCAGATCGAAGTCGACAGCGAACCGACGCTCGTGGGACTGGAAGTGATCGGCCCGGTGCTCGAAGAGCGCTGAGCCTGCGCGCATCCGCGCCATCGACTCCGCGCGACCGAGCCCAGGCGACCAACGCACTCAGGCCCGCTCGTACACCCGGAACGTGAACGCGTGGTCATGGCGATCGTCGGCCGCGTGATCGGACTCTGACACCACTCGCCAGTCGTCCGTCGACCACTCGGGAAACGTCGTGTCGCCGTCGATCGTCGCGTGGACAATCGTCAGGTCGAGGCGATCCGCCCGATCAATGGACTGCCGATAGATCTCGCCGCCGCCAATGATGAAGACTGGCTCGGCCGGCCCGGTGTCGGCCGCCACCAGGGCGATCGCCGCGTCCAGCGAGCCCACGACCTCGGCCCCCTCGGCCACGAAATCCGGCTGCCGGGTGATGACCACGTTCCGGCGGTGGCGGAGCGCCCCGTCCATCGAGGCCCAGGTCCGGCGGCCCATGATCACCGTGTGTCCACGGGTCGTCCTCATGAAGTGCCGCATGTCGTCCGGAAGCGACCAAGGAAGGTCGCCTTCCCGGCCAATGACGCGATTCTCGGACATGGCGGCGATGAGCGTGAGGTGCATGGCTGCATCATTGCACGGGCTCGCCCCGATCGCCCGTTCGGGGCGTGGTCGGCCCGCCAGATCGTGGCCGAACGCCCTGAATCACTCGGCCCAGCGCGCCGACTTCGGGGCCCAGGATTGATCGCGCCGCCGCCGAGATCGGCGGCCGACTTCGTGCTAGGATTCACAGCCTCGGATCGGTCCGCCGCCCCGAGGTGCGTCACCCGGGCCCCGTACACTGACGGTGGTCGCCCCCTCCCCGGCGAGGGATTGGCCCCGGACGCCGCTTGTTCACCTGCCGCCCCCCGCCTCCCGACTCGTCCCTGCCCAACCGGGCGCCGGGCCACGTTGGCCAGCCGAGGGTGCCGCGGCATCATCCTGATCGCCCCGACTCGGGCGGTGCCGTCGTTCGCCCCCGAACGAATCCCCGGCCCCCCGCGCGGCACGTCCGCCCCCCTGCCACGGAGTTCACCATGTCCAAGGTCGACCTTTCGAAGCTGAAGAACGTCTCGGAGAAGGATCGCAAGCAGATCCAGCAGGCCGAGGAAATGCTCGGACCCGAGCCCGAGGACATGGGCTTCATCAAGAACCTCTTCTGGGGCAACTTCCGCGAGAAGCTCGTCTTCCCGTACCCGGAGATCTCAGCCGAAGAGATCAGCCGCTGCGACCAACTGCTCGCCGGCCTGGACGAGTACCTGAAGAACGATCACCCGCGCATCGAGGTGGACCAGAACCAGGAACTTCCCCGCTGGGCCATCGACCGGCTCTTTGGCCTCGGCGTCATGGGGATGATCATTCCCCAGGAGTACGGCGGCGGTGGGTTCAGCATCACCAGCTACAACCGCGTGCTTTCGCGCATCGGCGAGACCTGCGGCTCCACCGCGGTCGTCGTTTCGGCCCACCAGTCGATCGGCTGCGGCGCCCTGGTGCTCTTTGGCACCGAAGACCAGAAGAAGCGCTTCCTGCCCCGCATGGCCACCGACACGCTGTCGGCCTTCTGCCTGAGCGAACCGAACGTCGGCTGCGACGCCGGCGGCCAGGAGACCCGCTTCAAGAAGAACGACGACGGCTCGTTCACGATCATCAGTGGCGAAAAGAAATGGGCCACCTCCGGCGCCCTCTCCGGCCTGTTCACCGTGATGGGCAAGCAAGAGATCGTCGACCCCAAGACGGGCAAGAAGAAGGACAAGGTCACCGCGCTGATCGTCACGCCCGACATGGACGGCGTCGACATCTTCAGCCGCAACCGGTCCAAGAGCACCATCCGCGGCACCTGGCAGGCCCGCATCAAGTTCGAGAACGTGCGCGTTCCGGCCGAGAACCTGCTGCACCACGAGGGCCGCGGCCTGAACGTGGCCCTGACCTGCCTGAACTACGGCCGCTGCACGCTGTCCGCCGGCATGGTCGGTGCAGCCAAGGCTGCCTTTGAGCAAGGCACCAAGTGGGCCCTGACCCGCCACCAGTTCGATCGTCCGCTGGCCGACTTCGATCTCGTCCAGGACAACATCGCCAAGATGCACGCGTACGTGTACGCGACCGAGGCGATGCTGTACATGACCACCGGCATGGTGGACCGCGGCGACGACGACATCATGCTCGAGACCGCGATCTGCAAGGTCTTCTGCTCGCACTTCGGTTTCCTGGGCCCCGACGCGGCCATGCAGATCATGGGCGGCGAAGGCTTCATGACCGAGAACGAGCTGGAGCGCGTCTGGCGCGACAGCCGCATCAACACGGTCGTGGAAGGGGCGAACGAAGTCATGCACTCGTTCGTCTTTGCCTACGGCTCCAAGCAGCTCGGCGAGTTCATGCTCGGGGTCAAGGAGAACCCGGTCAAGAACCCCGGCGCCGCGATGAAGATCGGCATGCAGCTCTTTGGCGGCATCAAGCCCAAGGCCCCCGAGATCCACACGCTCAGCCCTCAGCTCTACGACCACGGCAAGCGGCTCACCAAGCTCACGCAGCGCTTCAGCCACGAAGTGAAGATGAGCTTCAAGCGGCACGAGGAGAAGCTGATCACCGATCAGATGACCCAGCGTCGCCTGTCTTGGTGCGCGATCTACCTGCACGCGATGGCGTGCGTGCTCAGCCGCGTCGACGGCACCATCCGCAAGGGCATCAACGGCGACACGCTGGCCAGCGAGATGGCGACGGTCAACTACTGCGTTGAGTGGTTCGCCCGCGAGATCGACGAGAACATCCGCGGCCTGACCAGCAACTACGACGAGGCCATGCGGGCCGCGGCCAAGGTTGCGATCAAGCACGTCAACGACCTCGACAACAAGTGGTACGCGATCCCCGAACGCACGCCCGACATGGACGCCCGCGGTTCCGGCAAGGAGCTGGAGCAGGAGTTCATCCAGCAGTTCGGCGAGGGCTCGGTCTTTGTCGAGACCGGTCAGGTCAAGGTCTGATCGTCCCCACCATCCAGAAGTGAATCCTCGCGCGGCGGCTCAAGTGGGCCGCCGCGCGTCGCAGGAAGGCCCCGAGGGGCCCAAGAAGGAGCCCGCTTGATGAACTCGATCGAGCAGATGCGCGATTTCGGCCACGAACTGCTGATGTTCCACCAGGACCCCGAGACGGGCCTGCGGGCCATCGCCGCGGTCCACGACTCCACCCTCGGCCCGGGCTTTGGCGGTTGCCGGCGTTGGTACTACGCGACCGAGTCGGACGCCCTGCACGACGTGCTCCGCTTGAGCGAGGGCATGACGTACAAGAACGCGGTCGCCGGCCTGCCGGTCGGCGGCGGCAAGTCCGTCGTCCTGCTGCCGGAGCCCGGATTCGGGGCGACCGAGGCCGAGGCCCGCGCCATGGGCCGCTTCATCGAGCGCATGAACGGCGAGTACATCTCGGCCGAAGACGTTGGCCTGACCACGCAGTACGTTGACTGGATGGCCCGCGAGACGCGGCACGTCTGCGGCGGCGTGGAGCACGTGGCCGGTGGCGATCCATCGCCGCACACGGCCCAGGGCGTGGTGAACGCGATGAAGGCGGCCTTGACCTTCACCGGTCGCCCGTCGAGCTTTGAGAATGTGCACGTGGCCATCCAGGGCACGGGCAACGTCGGCACGAACGTGGCCCGGATTCTGGCCGGACTTGGGGCGCGGCTGACGGTCGCGGACATCGACGATCGTTCGGTTGAAGCAGTCTGCCGAGACTACGGCGCAGCCGCGGTCCACGTCGACGAGATCCTGAGCGTGGAGTGCGACATCATGGCGCCGTGCGCCATGGGCGGCGCGGTCACCCGTCGGGTGATCGACGGCTTCAAGTGCCCGATTCTCTGCGGCGGCGCGAACAACATCCTGGAGGACTACGACGAAGGCGGCGTGGCCCTGAAGGAGAAGGGCATCGTCTACGTGCCGGATTTCGTGGCCAATGCCGGCGGCGTGATCGAACTCGCCGGCGTGCACTGCGGCATCAACGAGAACGATCGCAAGCAGAAGATCGCGGCGATCGAGGCCACGAGCCTCGAGCTCCTCGAGCGGGCCAAAACCGAGTCGAACACCTACTTCGCCGCGGTATCCGTGGCCAAGCAGCGCATCCGCGACGCCAAGGACGCCCGGGCCCGCGAGGCGGCCAACGCCTGATGCGACCGGGTCAACGCTGACCCGGCCCCGACCCCAACCGATCGAACACCCGCCCGGATCGCCCGCTTCACCGCGGCGATCCGGGCGTTTTCATGTCGCGCCGGCCCCTCCCTCGCGGTAGCCTCGCTGACGGTCCGCCGGCGCCCCCGGACGCTCCATCCGGCCCAGGTGCCTGCCCCGTGGAGACTCCAACCATGCAACGACATCTCATCTTGGCCGCCACGATCTCGGTGCTCGTGCCCGCCAGCGGCACGATCGCCGCCGAGGCCGACGACGTCCACGTCGACCCGGAGGGCAATGCGCCCATCCGCACGATTGAATGGGACGGCACGCGCCCGGTGCCCTTCACGATGCTGGGCGAGCTCGGGCTTGTCACCGATGCGGGCGCCAAAGGCGGCAGCGGCGCCGGCGGCGACACCGAAGGCGGGGCCCAGGACTCGATCTCCGTCGAGCAGGATCCCGAAGGCGACATGCCGCGCGAGATTCGCTGGCTGCCCGACGGCAGTGCGTACGTCGTCATCCACCGCGACACCGACCTCCTGACCGTGCACGACGCGGCCAGCGGCGACGTCAGCGCTTCCTTCGTCGTCGGCGACTTTCCGGTTGACGTCGCCCTCTCGCCGGACAGCGCGACGGCCGTCACCGCGAACGTGCTCGGCAACAGCCTGTCGATCGTGGACCTGGACAGTGGCACGGTGACCGACGTCCCGGTCACCGGCCTCCAGCCGTACCGCGTGCTGATCACGCCCGACGGTTCGCGCGCCGCGGCCGGCGTCATCAACGACGGCGTCAGCAGCGCGGTCAGCGTCGTCGACCTGGCCACCGCAACCGAGGTCGCCTCGATCGCCACCGGCGGCCAGGGCGCGATTGGCGTGCAGTTCAACGTCGAGTCGGCGGAGTTCAAGAACTTCTTCACCGACCTGGCCATGAACGGCGACGGCCGACTCGTGACGTACGACCGGGCCAACGACGTTGCCACCGTGGTGGATGTCCTGGCCGGCACCGTCGTGAACATCGTCGACCTGCCCGACGGCCCCGATTCGGTGGCCGTTCAGCCGGGCGGCACGCTCGCCGCCATCGGCTGCGAAACCGCCGACGAACTGGCGGTCATCGACCTCTCCACCGCCACCCTGGTCACGACCTTCCCCGCCCCGGGCTTGGGTGACCGGCGACTGCTCATCACGCCCAACGGCCAGGAGATCGTGGGCTGGACGACGACGTTCGTCACGTTCTTCGACATCAGCAGCGGCGCCATCCTTGGCGGCGTCGACCACGCGAACTTCGTCAAGGGCGACCTGGAGTTCACCGGCGACGGCGCGAACCTGCTCGTGGGATCGGCCCGGCTGCGGGTGATCGACCTGGCCACGCGAACGCTCGTCGAGACCGTGGAAGCCCCGCCGACCTACGAGACGGCGGCGAGCCCGACCGGGGACACCGTCGTGGCCCTGAACAACATCTTCAGTTCGGACATCCACACGTTCACGATCAACGACGCGGCGAGCACGTTTGATGGCAACCGCGCCGCCGGCGTGCCGGCCGAGGGCGACAACCCCTTCACCGTGGACGTGAGCCCCGACGGCAACACGGCCATCGCCGGCAACCTCTGGTCCGGCAACCTGGCCGTGATCGACCTGCCCGCCGGCACGGTGCGGGCCTGGATCCCCTGCGGTTTCCGCATCAAGGAAGCTCGGATCAGCCCCGACGGCATGACCGCCGCGGTGTGCGCGATGGACGCCAACCAAGTGGTGTTCATCGATCTGGCCACGGACACCGTGCGCGGCGCGATCCCGATCTTCAATCGGCCGGCCCACGTGGAGTTCAGCCCCGATTCGTCGGAGGCGTACGTGCTGAACATCGCCGGGACGGACCGGCTGTCCTTCATTGATCTTTCGTCGCCCGTACCGGCGTTGATCACGCAGATCGGTGCCGGCCAGGCCGGCGCAGCCAACGGCCCCACGTACAGCGAAGTCAGCGGCATGGCCATCACCGCCGACGGCGCGTACGTGCTCACCTGCGACTCGTTCAACGATCTGCTGCGGGTGTACGACACGGCGGCCCGCTCACTGGTCGCCAGCGTCCCCACGGGCGACTTCCCGTTGCAGGTGGGCGTGGCGGCGAATGCTTCGATTGCCGTCGTCGTCAACCACTTCGGCGACTCGGTCACCGTGGTCAACATCGACGGGGCAAGCTCATCGGCCATCGGCGACGTCGTCGGCCTGGACCGTTTCCCGATCTCGGTCGCGGTCGACGGGCCGGGGAACTTTGCCTACGTGGGCACCCGGCCAAGCGGCGGCACCGGCACCAATGCGCTGCGGTCGATCGACCTGAACACGCTGAGTGTGGCGATGACGCTCGACCTGGGCGACGGCTCTCCGCGCGATCTGGTGGCCGACTTCGATGGCGCGTCCGGCGGCGAGTTGATCGCCGGCCTGACGAACTCGGAGTTGCTGGTGATCGACGTCCTTGGCGGAGCCCTCACGCCGATCGACCTGTACACGTTGCCGGCCACGCCCAAGGAACTGGCCTTTGACGCGGGTTCGCGGAACGTGCTGGCCGCGATGCCGCCGGTGGACGCGATCGAACGCGTGGACCTGCCGGGCGGCGCGCCGCCCTGCCCCGCCGACTTGGATGGCTCGGGCGCGGTGGACTTCGCCGACATCCTGGAAGTGCTGTCGAACTTCGGCGGCGTGGGGCCAGACGGCGATGCGAATGCCGATGGCACGGTGAACTTCGCCGACCTGCTCGCGGTGCTGTCGGAGTTCGGGCCGTGCCCGTGATGACGGGCGCCAGGGCGGCGCCACCGCATGATGTGTCAGTCTGATCGTCGGCGACGCCGCGAACGCCCCACTCGGGGAGTCCGCGGCGTCGTTGTGCATCCGAGGGAGACGTACGCGATGCCGGTCAGCCGGTGAACGCACCGTGGCCCTTGCCCTCGAAGGCCAGCAGCCGGGTGAGCGCCGCTTCGGCCCGGGCCTTGTCGCCTCGCAGCAGGTGCCGGTGCAGCCCGAGGGCCATCACCGCGGACTCGTTGAGCATGATCCGCATGTCACGGGTGAAGTCCTGGGTGCGATCGCCGTACTTGGCCGCGGCCGAGTTCGCGATGGGGATCCGGGCCGCGCGATCGATCGCGTCGGTGATCGCCCGCACGATTGCGAGCGCCGGTCCGCCCAGGGCGAGCAGCGCCTCCGGCGTGGTGGCCGCCGGGAGGCCACGCCGCACGAGGCGGAGGCCGTCACTCATCGCCCCCATCGCGTCGCCGAAGGTCTGCGGGATGTTCGGCACGGGATTCAGAAGCGGGCCAGGGGCCGCGGCCGGCGGAGCGGCCTGACGGTCGGCGGCAAGCACGCCGGCGGCGGTGGTGGCGGCGGCGGTGCCGGCGGCAAGGCCGGCGAGGGCGACGAATCGGCGGCGGTCAACGGCATCAGGCATGGAGAGCACTCGCTGGGGGTGAACGATGGCGGCCGGGGCGCGGAGGACTCCGTCGCCCGCCGTCCGCGGCTCCGCCACTTCAGTCGACATGGCGGCGAGTGTCCAGCCACCGCCATGTAACGACGGACGCCGGCGCGGAGGGGCGAAGGGCGGCCGAGGGACACCCCCACCGGACCACCGACCCCGCCCCGGCGCCGCGCCACGGCCGGTCGCTCGGACGGCCGGACCCGCTACAATGTCCGGCCCGGCACCGTGTGCCTTCCGCGAACATGGCCCGAACAAAGCACCGCTGGCTCCGGCCGGCCGCGCCGCGCATCGGACGTTCGCCACCCCGGACCGGGACCCGTCAGCCCTCGACCTTGATTGGGCTGATGCGTTTGAACCTGATTCGCCGATCCGCCGGAGTGCCGGCGGGCCGCGAGACGCCACCCGACCCCTCCGGTCATCCTGGGGATGGCCCCGGGATCGCTCCCGCCCCTTCGGCCTCCCCCGCCCCCCACGGCCCTTTCCCGAGGAACGCCCGCCATGCCCATCAAGAGCGCATTCAAGGCCGAGATCAAGCACGTCGGGATCCTCGACGAGAACGGCAGCTTCGACGCCAAGCTCGGCAAGGACCTGATCCCGAATGACGACCTGATCAAGCTCTACGAGCACATGGTCATGTGCCGCGAGCTCGATGAGATCGCCTTCCTCCTGCAGCGCTCCGGCCGCATGGGCACCTACCCGCAGAACATGGGCCAGGAAGCCACGAGCCTCGGCGCCGCCTACGTGCTGGACAAGGCCGACTGGCTGGTCACCTGCTACCGCGAGAACGCTGGCCTCTTCTGGCACGGCGTTCCCATGACCCACGTGCTCCTGCACTGGATGGGCGACGAACGCGGCAACTACATCCCCGACGACGTGCACGCCACGCCGCTGTCGATTCCGATCGGCACGCAGATGCTGCACGCCACCGGCATCGCCTGGGCCAGCAAGAACCAGAAGAAGGGCGAGATCGCCTGCACGTTCTTTGGCGATGGCGCGACGAGCGAAGGCGACTTCCACGAGGCGGCGAACTTCGCGGCCAACCTGGACATCCCGGTCATCTTCTTCTGCCAGAACAACGGCTGGGCCATCAGCGTCCCGTCGAAGATCCAGTCGTCGGCCCCGACCTTCGCCCAGCGCGGCATCGCGTACGGCATGGAGTGCTGGCAGTGCGACGGCAATGACATCTTCGCCGTCGTCAAGGTCATGAAGGACGCGGCGAAGATCGCCCGCGAGGAGAACCGCCCGGTCTTCATCGAAGGCCTGACGTACCGCCTCGGCGACCACACCACGGCCGACGACGCCCGCCGCTACCGCGACGCGGACGAACTCGAGTCCTGGAAGAAGAAGGATCCCCTCCTCCGTCTGCGGAAGCACATGGAGAAGAACCTCAAGATCTGGGATCAGAAGAAGGAAGACGCCTGCCGCACGGAGGCCAAGGCCAAGGTCGAAGCCATCGTGGCCGAGGCCGAGGGCATCGAGGCCCCCGCGATCAGCGACTTCTTCGATCACATGTACGCGACCACGCCGCCGGACCTGGCCAAGCAGCGCGACACCATGCGGACCAGCGGCATCGGCCAAGATCCCTCGCAGATCGACGCCCCCACGCCCGCCGGCACCGCGTAAGCCGGCACCGCCCGGCCCCCCTGCACCGACGGCCACCGGCACCTCCGCCCCGCCCGGCGACCGCCCGGCCCGCCCCCGACCCGACCACCCCCGCCGATCCGATCGGCGACGCCCGCAAGGAACCCCCGCACCATGGCGAACCTCACCCTGGTCCAGGCCATCAACCTCGCCCTCATCCAGGAGATGGAGGCCAACGAGCGCGTCATGCTGCTCGGCGAAGACATCGGCCTCAACGGCGGCGTTTTCCGCGTGACCGAAGGCCTCTTTCAACGCTTCGGCGGCGACCGGGTGGTGGACACCCCGCTGGCCGAGTCGGGCATCATCGGCACGTCGGTCGGCCTGGCCATGAACGGCATGGTTCCGATCCCCGAGATCCAGTTCGAGGGCTTCCTCGGACCGGCCTACGACCAGCTCTGTTCGCACGCCGCCCGCATGCGGACCCGCACCCGCGGCCGCTTCCCGATCGGCATGACCGTCCGCGTTCCCGTCGGCGGCGGCATCCACGCCCCCGAGCTGCACAGCGATTCGCCGGAAGCGATCTATGTGCACCAGCCCGGCATCAAGGTCGTCATGCCTTCGAGCCCGTACGACGCCAAGGGCCTGCTGATCTCGGCCATCCGCGATCCCGACCCGGTCATCTTCTTCGAGCCCAAGCGCATCTACCGTGCGTTCCGCGAAGAAGTGCCCGAGGACGAGTACACGATTCCCCTCGGCCAGTCCCGCGTGGTGAGCGAAGGCGAAGAGCTGACGATGGTGTCCTGGGGCGCCTCGGTCGTGCAGTGCATGAACGCGATCGAGCACACGAACCGCTCGATCGAGCTCATCGACCTGCGCACGCTCTACCCGATGGACATTGAGCCGGTGCTCGCGTCGATCAAGAAGACCGGCCGCTGCGTGGTGGTGCACGAAGCGCCCAAGACCGCCGGCCTGGGTGCCGAAATCGTCGCCCGGATCATGGAAGAAGCCTTCCTGCACTTGGAAGCGCCCGTGCAGCGGGTCGCCGGCTTCGACACGATCATGCCGTACTACAAGCTCGAACTCGACTACCTGCCGGACGCCGAGCGCGTCTCCAAGGCCGTCGAAGAAGTCATGGCCTACTGAGGCCTGGCTGACTGCCGATTGCCGATGCCGACTGCCGGCCGCCAACGGGTGTCGCATTCCGACGCCCGCTCGCTCGGCCGAACCGATTCTCGCTCTGATTCCCCCCACTCCCCCCGGACCTGAAGACCAGCCATGGCCACCCAGCAGCCCGCGGACAAGTCGCACTTCATCCTGCCCGACCTCGGAGAAGGCGTGCATGAAGCCGAGCTGATCAGTTGGAAGGTGAAGCCCGGGGACACCGTGGCCGAACACCAGACGCTGGCGGAAATGGAAACCGACAAGGCGCTCGTCGAAGTGCCGAGTCCGTGGCCCGGCGTGGTCAAGGAACTCTGCGGCCAGGAAGGCGAGATCATGATCGTCGGCAAGCCGCTGGTGACCTACGACATCGGCGGCGATGCAGCCAAGGCCCCGGCCTCCGCTCCCGCCGCCGCGGCCGCGGCCGCCGCCGCGAGCTCCAACGGCTCGGCGAACGGCGCGACGGCCACCGAAGAACGCGAGGACGCCGGCACCGTCGTCGGCAGCGTGGACGCAACGCTCACGGTCAGCGATCGATTCGCCCGCCGTCCCGAGCCGGCCGCGTCCGCCCCCGCCGGCAACAAGGCCCTGGCCACCCCGGCCGTGCGCCGCGTCGCCCGCGAACGTGGCGTCGACATCAATCGCGTGCCAGGCACCGGCCGCGGCGGACGCGTCACCGCGACCGACGTGCACAACTTCTCCGGCGGCGCCCCGGCGGCCGCTCCGGCCACGGCCCCGGCCACGAGCACCGCCCCCGCCACCGGCGGATTCGCCCCGAGCACCGCCGCCCCCGCGGCCCCGGTCGCCGTCAGCGGCGACGGCGTGGCCCAGCGCATCCCCTTCCGCGGCGTCCGCCGCACGATCGCCGAAGCCCTGCACCGCTCGGTCTCGACCGCCGTCCACTTCACCGTGGTCGACGAAGCCGACGTCACCGAACTCGACACCAAGCGCCGCGAGTACGCCGCGGTCCTGGGCCGCAAGCTCAGCTTCTTGCCCTTCGTGCTGACCGCGGTCACGCGGGCCCTTCGCGAGCATCCCGCCCTCAACGCCCTGGTCGACGACGCCAACAGCGAGATCCTGATGAAGTCGGTGATCCACCTGGGCATCGCCGTCGACACCGATCACGGCCTGATGGTGCCGGTGATTCGCGACGCGGATCGCCAGTCGATCGGCGACCTCGCCGCGTCGGTCGGCCGCGTGGCCACCGGCTGCCGCGACCGCACGATCGCCCGCGAAGATCTCTCGGGCAGCACGTTCACGATCTCGAACGTCGGCAGCTACGGCGGCATGTTCGCCACGCCGATCATCAACTACCCCGAGGTAGGCATCCTGGCCGTCGGCCGGGCGTACCAGAAGGCCATGGTCCGCTCCGGCGGGTTCATCGCCGGCACGGTCATGCCGCTCAGCCTGAGCTGCGACCACCGCGTCGTGGATGGGGCCGAGGGGGCACGGTTCCTCAATACCGTCAAGCGGATGCTCGAAGATCCGCAGTCGATGCTGCCGACGGCCTGAGGTCGCCGCCCACCGGAGCCCTCGCGTCGCCCCGGCGACCAAGGGCATGCACCCCGCGTTGCACTCGCCACCCTCGTGCGCCGCGCACGGCCGGGCCGCGGGCAGCGTTCGCGTGCGCGCCCACGGCTCCGTCGGCGCGCCCCCCATCCCCGCCGCCACCATGCCGCCACGGCCGACCCTGATCACCGCCCGGGATCCAATCGGTCAACCGCGCATCGGATGCGCTGCCGCCGCACGCGAGATCCGCGCTGGAGCGGGCCACGCGCGGCGTCCGCCCGACCCGCACGACGGTCGCTGCGCACCCACGCCCAAGAAATCGAGGAACCTCGGGCCGGCTCCGCGGATCGGGTCAAGGGCCCGCGCGTCCCGGACGATCAGACTCCGTACGGGAAACCGGCGAACTGCCGGGACCCGATCGATATCCCATGCGTGCCCCTCCAACCCCCAACATCCGCACTCCGCTCCCGGCCATCGCCGCTCTGGTGACCCTGGCCGCGGTCGCGTGGCGACTGGAACCCTCGCGTCCGAGCGAGGCCATCTCCGCGCGCCACACGAATTCCGCCATGCTTCGCGGTCCGTCAACCACGGCGCAGCATCTGCCCTCGATCCCGGTGTCACGCCGTCCTTCGCTGTACATCGTGACGTCGAAGCCGGCCACGCACCCATACAACCTGGCCTTGGTCGCGGGGGCGGCCCAGCACATCGGTGCCCGCGTCGAGCGATCGATCCGCTCGTTGCCACCGGCCGACGCCGCGAACCGCGGACCGGCCACCGCAATCCTGCTTTCCGAGATCGCCTCCGCCCGTCCGGACGTGGTGGTCGTGTGCGGCGAAGCGGCGTATCGCGATGTC
Organism: Phycisphaerales bacterium; assembly: GCA_045106735.1. Taxonomy (GTDB): domain Bacteria; phylum Planctomycetota; class Phycisphaerae; order Phycisphaerales; family SM1A02; genus JBGCEZ01. The sequence continues at coordinate 20,229 of JBGCEZ010000002.1, forward strand.
TTCCTCGCCGACCTTGCCGTCCGCGGCGTCCCGACGGTCTTCGTCGGTCTGCCGTGGCCGTCGCGCATCGACGACCTCACGCTGCCCGGCCGCCAAGGCATGCTCGCGACCACGCCCATGGGCGAAGTCTTGACACTCCTGCAGAATCTCGCGCCCACCGCCGACGCGGCGATCTGGATCGACGCCGGCACGCCCTCCGCCCTGGCCCGGTTCGAAGCGGCCGACGAATTGGCCCGAAATGAACGAATCCGCGTGAACCGCGTGGTGGCCACGACGCCCGCCGCCTGGCGCGTGGCCGTGCAGCGGGCCCACCTGAATGCCGACTTCGTGTTGCTCGATTCACCGCCGCCGGGGGTGGATGCCCGAGCCGCAGCCCCCATTCGTTCGGTCGCGTCCATGCACCGGAAGCCATCCTTCGCCATGACCGACGCGGCCGCGCCGTTCGCCGCGATTCACATCGCCGCCGATCCCCACGCCCTCGGTGCATGGGGCGGCCAGATGGCCAGCGCGATCATCGACGGGATCATCTCCGGCGAAGGCGCGATCATTCCCAACCGCTACTGGACCGTGAGCGTCAATCCGGACCTCCTGAACCGAATGGATGGCCGGCTCACCGCCGAGCTCACCCAAGCCCAGGTGGACGGCCCATGACTGGACCGCCCGCCACACCCGATTCCAACGCAGCCGGCACGCCGCCCGCCGCCGGCTTGACCCGGTTCGCCCGGGTTGCGGTCATCGCCGGCGCCCTCGCGTTGACCGGCGTGCTGGGTTGGCTGGCGGCAACCATCGGCGCGGCCGAACGCCGGACCGAGCTCGAATCCGCCGCCCAGGTCATTGCCGACGACCTGCGAACCGAAGCGAACGCATACCTGCAGTTTGCCCGCGCGACCGAGGCGTTCGCCTCGATTCAGGAGGACATGATTCCACTTGAATTCGAGCAATTCGTCACGCCGATGATTCAAGAACGTCCGGCCATCAAAACCGTCGAAGTGGCCGAGCGGGCGAGCACGAACCAACGGCACGACATCGTCGATCGAATGCGCCGGAACGGATTCGCCGACTTCACGCTCGATGCCTCCACCGCCACCGAGGAAGAGTCGGTCGTGGTGACGCACGTCAAGCCCATCTCGCCGGAGACCGTCCCGAGGCTGGGCCGGTCGGCGTACGACGATCCGGAATCGCGCATGGCGGTCAACCGGGTCATGTCGCGGCCTTCAGCGCCGGTCGTGACCCGCCAGGGGAGCGAACTGCGCGTGTTCGTCGGGATGACCGATCGCCCGAGCCAAACTGCCTTCACGGCAAGCGTGACACGTCAGTCGGTGCGCAGTGCGTTGCATCCCGCCGAAGAGTGGCAAGCTCCCGGCCCACGATCCACCGGGGTGGTCATCTTCCGCATCGACTTGAACACCATGATCGCGTCCAATATTCCGGCCTGGGCGGCCACGAGCCTCGCCGCCCCCGCGGAATCGGAACGCCCGGGAATCGTGCGACACGATCTTCAGATCTCCGACCACACGATCCCCGTGTACATCGACCCGGGGATCGATTCACGGAGCTTCGGGGGGCAGCTCCGCCTGCTTCTGGCGATCGGACTGGGACTCGCCATCGGCGGGCTTGGGTACGTCCTGCTCGACCGGACGATCCGGCACGGCGAAACAGCCGAACAGAAACGCCGGGCGATCGAAGGCGTGGTCATGGCCCGTACGGCGCAGCTTCGGGTGAAGACTCGGGAGCTCACCCGTGCCCGTGACCGGGCCGAAGCCGGGATCAAGGCCAAGGAAGCGTTCCTGACCGTCATGGGGCACGAGATTCGAACGCCGCTGAACTCCATTGTTGGGTTCTGCGACTTGCTCGACGACGAAGATGCCACGCCGGCGGAGATGAGCGAGCGGCGCGAAACGGTGCAGCGAAACGGTCGCCAACTCGCGAATCTGATCACCGACATCCTCGAGTACTCGAACCTGGGCTCCGGTCTGGCGACGGTCCAGGTGACGCCGGTGGATTCCTGCACGTACTTGACGGACATGGTTGATGCGCTGCGCCGCGAAGTGCAACCCAAGGGGCTCGCATTCAACGTCAGCGTCACCCCGACGCTTCCCTCCACGCTTCGGTTCGAACCCAACCGCGTGCAGAACGCCCTGACGGAACTGATCACCAACGCCGTCAAGTTCACCGACGTTGGTTCGGTTGAACTCGTGATCGCGTACCGCCCGGCGTCCATCGACACGTTGGTCCTGACCGTGCAGGACACCGGCAGCGGTGTTTCGGCGGACGACGTGGATTCCATCTTCGAGCCGTTCACGCAACTCGACTGTGGAATGAACCGGCGCCATGGCGGCACGGGTCTTGGACTGGCCTTGGCCCGCCGGCTCGCCGAGAGCCTCGGTGGAACGTTGGAGTACCTGCCGACACCAGCGGGCGCCCAGGGCGCTCGATTCGAGCTGTCCATTCCGATCGAGACCCTCGACGCGACCCCGATCGGCGATGCAGCCGAGCGCATCGCCCGCGGCCAGCACGCAGCGAGGGCCAAGAATGCCGACCGCTCCATCCCGACGCCGACGGCCGGAGCGGCAGCCGGCGCGGGCACGGGCGATGCACCCGCTCCCCCGGCATCCACGCCCCTCGATGGCCATCGCATCTTGGTGGCCGAAGATGGCCCGGACAACCGCCGACTGATCGGCTTCATCCTGAAGAAGGCCGGGGCCGACGTCGAGCTGGTGGAGAACGGCCAGCTGGCCCTGAGCCGGATCCTCGACCCCGACGCACCGGCGATCGATCTCGTGGTGTCGGACATGCAGATGCCGGTGATGGACGGATACGCGTCGGTCGCGGCCATGCGGGCCAACGGGCTCCGCACGCCGGTCATCGCGTTGACGGCCCACGCGATGGAGAGTGACCGCGCTCGCTGCCTGCAGGCGGGATGTGATGACTACCTCACGAAGCCGGTCAACCGCACCCAGCTTGTGGACCGATGCGAACACTGGATCACGACCTCACCCTCCGAGCAGGCGGCCTGAGGCCCCACCGAACATCGCGGCTCCGAACCCCGCCGCACCCAACAACGTATCCGCCCAGCATGCATTCGCCGGCGAGCCCACCCGACCCCGGGCCGTCGACCCGACCGATCAGCCCGATCGACCAGCCCGACCGATCAGCCCGATCGCGAGCCCGAGCACCAAGCTGAACGGCCAGCCACCCGGCACGGGCCCGAACCACCCCCGGCCCGCCCGGGGCCATCCCCGACCACGCCCGACGCTCTCGGAACTCGCCCTGACCACGCCCTGACAACGCTCTGACCACGCCCGGCCACCAAGGCCCCGATCCGCTCCAAAGCCGCCTTCCGGACCCGCCGCCGCGTCCCATGCCCGACGGCCCCGGCACGACCCATCGATCTCTTGTCCGCCCTGCTATTCTCTGTCCCCCCTCGACGGAGCCCCGACCATGTCCACCGCCGCGCCCGCCGCTTCTCCCGCGGCCGAACTCCGCCGCCGCCTCGACGAACGAACCGCCGTGATCGGCATCGTTGGCCTTGGCTACGTGGGCCTGCCCCTCGCCCGGGCCGTGCACCGCGCCGGCTACCCCGTGCTCGGCTACGACGTCGACCCGGCCAAGATCACCGCCCTCGAGGAAGGCACGACCTACCTCGAGCACCTCGGCGAAGACCTGTCGCGCGAACTCGCAGCCAGCGATCGATTCGCCGTCACCTGCGATGACTCGCGCCTGGCCGAGGCCGACGTGATCCTGCTCTGCGTGCCGACGCCGCTGGGCAAGCACAACGAACCCGATCTGAGCTTCGTGCTCGACTCGACGCGCATGTGTGCGAAGGTCCTGCGCCGCGGCCAGTTGATCGTGCTCGAGTCGACGACCTATCCCGGCACCACCCGCGACGAGATGGGCCCCATCCTCGAAGCCGGCGGACTGCGCTGCGGCGAAGACTTCTTCCTCGCCTACAGCCCGGAGCGCGAAGATCCGGGTCGCCAAGGCACGACCACCGAGACGATTCCCAAGCTCGTCGGCGGCTGCGACGCGATCAGCGGCGAACTGGCCAACCAGTTCTACACGAGCTGCATCGCCCAAGTGCACTTCGTCGAGTCGGCCGAGATCGCCGAAGCGGCCAAGCTGCTTGAAAACATCTACCGCGCCGTCAACATCGCCATGGTCAACGAGCTGAAGATGCTGCTCACCGACATGGACATCGATGTGTGGCAAGTGATCGAAGCGGCGAGCACCAAGCCCTTCGGTTTCCAGCCCTTCTTCCCGGGACCGGGACTCGGCGGCCACTGCATTCCGATCGACCCCTTCTACCTCACGTGGAAGGCCAAGGAGATCGGACGCACGACTCGGTTCATCGAGCTCGCCGGCGAAGTCAACCGCGGCATGCCGCGCTACGTGGTGGACCGCGTGACCAGCGCGCTCAACGACGACGGGCACTCGCTGAAGGACGCCGAGATCCTGATCATCGGCGTCGCCTACAAGCCCGACATCGACGACATGCGAGAAAGCCCCGCGGCCGAGATCATCGATCTGCTGGATGAGGCGGGCGCGAACGTCGCGTACCACGATCCGCACGTGCCGGTCTTCCCCCGCATGCGGAAGCACGACATCGACCTGCAGAGCGTGGACCTGTCCGACGAACGTCTGGCCGCGGCCGACTGCGTGCTCGTGGTCACCGACCACCAAGCGGTCGACTACGCCCGCATTGGCGCCAAGGCGCGCCTCGTGGTGGACAGCCGCAACGCGATGATCGGGGTGACCGATCCGGCCGCCCGTGTCCTGAAGGCCTGATTCTCTTCGGCGGCCACGGTGCGATCCCGTGATCGCACGATCCGCATCGTGTTCGACGGCCGCGCCGCCGGGCTCCATCTCGCCTCGCGATCGCCCCCGATCTCGCCACCGCCACCGCCACCGAAAGGCCGCCCGTGACCTGGAAACTTGATGTCTTGCGGGCCGGCGCTTTTCGCCTCGATGGCGGCGGCATGTTCGGCGTGGTGCCCAAGGCGCTGTGGTCGCGCCTGGTCGACGTGGCCGACGACAACACCGTCGCCCTGCAGACCAACTGCCTGTTGCTCCGCGACGGCGAGCGCACGGTGCTCGTGGAAACCGGCAACGGAGGCAAGTGGTCGGCCAAGGAACGCGGCATCTACCACATGGAAGACCGCACGGTGCTCGATGCCCTGGCCGACGCCGGGGTCGACCGCGGCGACGTCACCGACGTCATCGTCACGCACCTGCACTTTGACCACGCCGGCGGCCTGACCCACTGGGACGGCCCGGCGACCGAGGGCGCCACCCCGCCAGCGTCGGTGAGCAGCTTCCCCAACGCCAAGATCCACATCCAGCAACGCGAGTGGGACGACGCCCGGGCCAACCGCGCGGTCATGACCCGCACGTACCTGGCCTCCCACCTCGAGCCCATCGCCGATCAGGTCGTGGCCGCCAACGGCGACACCGAGATCGCCGCGGGCCTGCGGCTCATGCCGACCCCGGGCCACACCTGGGGCCAGCAGGCGATCGTGGCCGAGACCGACCGCGGCACCGTCTGCTTCCCGGCCGACGTGATGCCCACCCGGGCCCACATCGGCCCCGCCTTCAATACCGCCTACGACATTGAGCCGTACACCAACATGCTCACCAAGCAGGCCATGCTCGAGCGAGCCGCGGCCGAGGGTTGGATCATCGCCCTGGGCCACGACGCCGGCGATCCGTTGGTGCAAGTACGGACGGCGAGCGATCGTCCCGGCACGTTCGAACTGGTTGACGCCGCGGCGGCGGCCCCGGCTTGATGGCCGGCGCGGTCGACGGACCGCACGGCGACGCGGGCAATCCAGCGAGCCGCGACGCGATCGACCGCGCGGTCAATCGAGCGAACCGCGACATGGGCGGTCGCGCGACCGGCCACGACCGCCCCCGCGCCCACAACGACCGCCGCCGGTCCCCATTGGGAAACCGGCGGCGGCGCACTCCTCCAAGCGTTCGTTGCGCTCATGGCCAACCCGGCAATCACCGGGGCCCCGCTCGTCCATCGACGATCAATCGAAGATCGACTCGGGCATCGGGCGGCGAATCCGCTCGGGATCCGGCTCCGTGGTGTACACGGCCATGATCTTGAAGTCCGGGTTCTGCTCCCCGTAAATGAATCCTCCGACTCCGGGCTTGGCGGCCATCACCTTGATGTACCGGGCCCGGTCCACGCCGAGCCGCGAGAGATCGATCGCGGCGCAGCCAAACTCCTGCTTCACGACGGTCGCCGGCGTGGTCGGAATGGTTTCCGACGCCCCGATGCACAGTTCGGGACCCAGCGGGTTGCCATCGGCGTCCACGGCCTGCAGCACGATGTGGCTGTTGCCCGAGCACGCACCACGCTCGAAGTAGAGCAGCTCACCCCGGTCGTCCCGATCCGCATCGTTGTCGATGACTTCGACGCCGAAGTCGATCACGAACGACCAGTCGGTCCCGCAGCCCCAGCCGAAGTCGATGTAGAAACCGACATCGGGAAACTGCACGGCGTTGAGCAGGTGATTCTCGAACGCGGCCAGGTCTTCGGCGCTGACGTCCTTGACCTTGCCGTCGCCGACCCAACCGATCGCCATCTGCCCGCGCACCGGCGCATCAGTGTTCTTGCCACCCCGCACCGACAGGCTCTTGGGCTTGCCGTTGTACTCCAGGTTGAAGACGCGTTCCGGATAGTAGAAGTGTTCGAAGATCTCCCCGTTGGGCATTTCGACGGCCTCGAAGATCGCAGTGCCTTCACGATCGCCGTTCAGAACGGCCGTGCCCGACATGTGAAACGTCGCGCGCTGGCCGACTCGGTACTGAAAACTGTGGTCGTACTCGATCTCCGAAGGGCAGTTGCGTCCAGCGTTGGGCACTGCCAGTTCCTGACCGAAAGCGAACTCGGTCGGTCCAATTCCCACGGCCGCGAGAACGGCCACGACGACATGCTCACGCTTGAACATGGCTATCCCCCTTCCAACGCCCCTCGCTCATCACGAGTCGTTTTCAGCCTGGGATGATGGTGCCCCGATCAACCGCCGCGCGGCAACCTGCACGCTTCAAGGGTCAAATTGGGGCGCGGATGGTGCGCGGCTCACCCGAAGTGAATCGCCGCGCGCGGTGGATGTGTGCGGCCTGGGCGATGTGCTTTGACGTGACCCGCCCGCGGACGATGCCGGGACGCTGACCGGCCGCGTGCGGACTCACCCAGCGTTCCCCAAAACGAACACCGCCGGCACTCCGTTGGGAGCGCCGGCGGCGTCAGCGTTACACATCGGCCCTCCGATGAACTCAGTCGAAGACCGCGTCGGGCATCACCCGCCGCACACGATCCGGATCCGGCTCGGTGGTGTACACGGCCATCACCTTGAAGTCGGGGTTCTGCTCCCCGTGCTGGAATCCACCCACGCCAGGCGTGGCGGCCATGACCTTGATGTACCGGGCTCGATCGACGCCCAGACGGGACAGATCGATCGCGGCACACCCGAACTCCTGCGACACGACGGTGGCCGGCGTGGTCGGCAGGGTTTCCTCGGGTCCGATGACCAGCGGCGTGCCGAGCGGGCAGCCGTTCTCATCAACCGCCTGGAAGACGAGGTGGCTGTTGCCCGAGCAGCTTCCCCGCTCGAAGTACAGGATCTCGCCCCGATCGTCGCGATCGGCATCGTCGTCCAGGACTTCCACGCCGAAGTCGATGATGAACGACCAATCCGTGCCGCAGTTCCAGTTGAGATCGACGTAGTGCGCCACATCCGGATACCGGAACGCACCCAGCATCAGTTCAGAGAAGGCCTCCAGATCGGCCGCCGACACGTCGGAGCCGTTCGAATCGCCCGCCTGGCCAATCCTCACCTGGCCCTGCACCGGAGCCTGGGTGTTCGTCCCGCCGCGAACGGACATGGACGAAGCGTTCCCCGAGTAGCAAAGATTGAAGACGCGCTGGGGATAGTAGAAGTGCTCAAAGAGCGTTCCATCGGGCATCTCCACCGCGTCCAGAATTGCACTGCCCTGGGTGTCGCCGCAGGTGACGGCGGCACCGGACATGTGGAAAATGGCGCGCTGGCCAACCCGATACTGGTAGACGTGGTCGTACTCGATGACCGACGGACAAGGGCCGTTCAGGTCGCTGGAAGGAATCTCCTGGGCGGTCAGTGCGCCGGCGACGCTCGCGGCACCAACGGTGGCGAGCAGGGTGATCGTGTTCATTCGCTTCATACTCAGCTCCCTCGTCCGGTGGAGGGCATCCTCGCCACACCACGTTCCGCCCGGGATGATGTGCCCCGATCCCCCCGCTGCGCGGTGACCTGCACGCTGAAACGATCGAATTGGTTGGCCGTACCGCCGCCCCCCCGCCGCAATGAATGCGCGTTCGGGGTCCGTTTCTGCCGGTTGGTGCGGCGGCCCGGTCTGGGCAAGAATTGACGCGGCTGCGGCGCCATCGCGGCGTTCTCGCGGTGCTATCGCGGCGCCATCGCGGTGCCATCGCGGTGGAGGCACGGTGGGTGGGGCGATGCTGGTGCCGGGCGGCGAACGGGGCGCGGCGAACCGGCCATGGCAAGCCTGAGGCCGCACCCGTCGGCGGCGTTCGCCCGAGGCGTTCGTCCGCCGCGCCCGTCAGCCGCGCCGGTCAGTCGCGCCCATCCGCTGCGCCCGTCCGCTGCGCCTGTCCGCTGCGGTAGACTTCCGGGCATGATCGAATCAACGCCCCCCGCGGCGGACTCCATGCCGCAGCACGCCCCCGTGACCGCGTTCATCGAGTTCGACATCGAGCCCGTCGACACCCGCGAGTTGCTGCGCCGGCTCCGCGGATCCAGCGGGGTCGCCGCCCAGCCCGGCTTCATCGACGCCCACTTCTACGCGAGCGCCGACGGCCGGACGGTGATCAACGTCGCCCGCTGGTCGAGCATCACGGCATTGGCCGCGTTCCGGGCGTCCGACGCCGCCGAGCGCCAGGCCAAGATGCTCGAGCCATTCGTCGCCGCCCGCTCGTACCTCTGCCGATCCGCCGGCGTCTTGCTGCATGAGTCGGCCGATGACGCACCCTCCGGAGACCTCCCGTGACCGACGCCACCGCACGCCTCCGCCGGCTGCGGCTCGCGCTGGTCCTCGCCGCCGGGTTGCTCCTGGCCGGATTCGTCGGAACGTCCGGGTCGACGTACCACCTTCGCCGCGGGCAGCTCGTCGCCGGGCTCTCGGGCGGAAGCCTGGTCCTGGGACGGGCGCCGATGCAGCGGCGCCTGAACGAACAGCTTTTCGCCGGAGCCGGCCTCACCCTTGAGCGGTCCCAATGGACGTCCTTCCGCACCGCCGCCTGGCGTCCATACCGGGCGGCAAGCCCTGGGGGGCCGTCGCGCCTGATCGTGCCACTCTGGGGCCCGATGGTGCTTGCCGCCGGGGCGGCGGCCATGGTGCACGGCATGATCGTCGGACGGCGCCGGGGCCGGGTCACCCACGACTGCCCGGACTGCGGCTACGACCTTTCGCATTGCCCGTGCCCGGAGTGTGGCCCGGGGCGCTCGACCCGCGGCACGGCCCACGGTGCATCCGCCGCCTGAGCGGCACGCGCTCTCCGAACGCGTTACCCGTCCAGGCGCTCGCGCGCGGTGCGCAGCCGCGCCAGACCATGGTCGAGGCATTCCTCGGACTCCGCCGCGTAGCCGTCGGCCGCCGCCGACCACGCGCGGTTCAGCATGCGGTCGGCCCCGGCGAAGGCATCCATCACCTGGGCGAAGCCGCTCATCCCCAGACGGTCGACCAACTGCGGCCGCGCGCCCACGAAGGGCTCAAAGTGCTGCTGCCGCACGATGTCGAGCTGGTCGAGAATCTGGTGCTTGCGCGCGTCCTCGTTCGACTGCCCCCGCGAACGCAGCAAGTCGGACAAGACCTCATCGGCGGCGGCGAGCGCGGCGTCCGGAGTCAGCGTGCGGCCCGCGGCATCGGCCGCTGCGTCGCCTCGGCTCGCTCGCCGCGTTTCCATCCGCATGAGCATCGCCCCGCCGACCAGGCCGACGGCGGCGAGCAGGAACCACACGAGTTCCGGCCATCGGCGGAATGAGAACTGCTTGACGCGCAGTCGCTCGACCGGTTCGACCGAGGTTTCGAGCTTGTCGAGCTCGTCCACCGTCAGCACCGTCCCGGAAGCGAGCACGGGATCATCCGAGTCCGCGAGGCGCCCGGCGGGCGCGACCAGCGAAAGCGGTTCGCCGCCGACGGACCCCGCGGCGTCGGCCGCCGCACGCACCGCTTCGACCGGCGGCAAGTACGCGGTGGACACGCTCACCGTGCCGAGCACGAGTGAACCCCAAACCAGGACATTGGCGGCAAGCTTGAGCATCATCGGAGGGCGTTCCCTATCTGTCGGTCGGTCGTCGGTCGGTCGGTCAGCGGGCGAAGCGGGCGAAGCAGGCGCGTCAAACTGACGCCCCGGTCATCAGCCGCTGAGCAACACGATGATGTTGATCGTGAGCTGCAGCAGCGATTCGCCGACAATGAGTCCGGCCGCGAACGGCACGCCCCATTCCTCGGCCCACGTGCGTCCCTTGATGCGGGCCAGCACCATGTTCAGGACGCAGCCGATACCGTACGTCGCGATGTAGAAGAACGGCAGGTACATCGACAGGCCGACGAGCACGCCAAGGCCGCTGAAGGCTCCAAGGCCGAGCAGTACGCCGAGGGCCGCACCAAATCCGTAGAGGGCGTACGGCATTTCGCCGCCCTGCACACCGGTGATGATCGCTTCCAGAGCCTGGGCCTGCGGCGCCGCGGTCGGCGTCCCCGGTCCCATCGGGATCCCGGTCTGCTCCATGTTCACCGCGGCAATGAGCGTCAGCGTCAGCATGCAGACGACCGGGCCGATGGCGACCACCGTCATTTCCACCGCCTGCTGGCGGCGCGGCTTGGCGCCGACCAGGTAGCCGGTCTTCAGGTCGCCCATCATGTCACTGGCCAGCGTGATCGCCACGCACAGCGTTGCCCCGATGAGCACCGCGCCAACCACCGCCCCGGTGCCGGCGAGCAACATCACCAGAACGACGGTGAGCAGGGCCATGCCGGAGATCGGCGACCAGTCGGTCATGCCGGTGCACTGGGCGATGATGATGCCGGCGAACCAGATCCAGACCGCACCGATCAACGCGATCAGCAACGAACGGACGACCCGCGGCAAGGCGGACAACCAGCCCGGGCGGGCGTTGTACGTCTCGAGCAATGCTTCGCGCTGGTTCGTGTCCCACGCATCCCACTCGGCCCGGGCCTCCGCCCCGTCGAACGAGATGACGTATCCCTTGTACTCCGCGGTGCGAATGTCGTCGCTCATCACGGTGCTGGTCTTCGAAGCCACCACATCGCCGGCCGACTCGACCTGCCCCGTCGCGGACACCGCGTTGCCGGTGATCGGGCAGACGGGGTTCAGCGACTTGGCGCCCACGACGTGCGTGGCGATGAACAAGAAGACCAGACCGGCCAGGGCCACGACCACCAGGGGCTTGAAGCTGAGTTCGTCGGATCCGCCGCGGGTGCCGGCCGACGAAGCGATCGACTTGAGCGCCTCCTTGATCGCCGGCAGCGAGGCGAGCACGCCCATGAGCGCGCCGCCGAGCAAGAGTCCGATGCCGAGCGGCCGGTTGACCGCCCCAAAGAGGAAGCCGGGGGCCTGGTGGGCCTGCACCGTTGCCGGCGTCCAGCCCATGTTGTAGGCGATCGGATTGAGAACGAAGAACGCCAGGATGCCGCCGGCCAGGACGAAGAGGCCGGCGCGGCCGGTGATGTAGCCGGCCCCGATCGCGAACGGGGCGATCGCGAACATCAATTGGAACTGGTCGGGCAGACCGATGGCCCGGCCCACGTCGACCATGTCGTCGGTGAGGATGCGATCGGGCTTTCCGTCGGCGTCGCGATCGACCCGGGTCGAGAGCACCGGTTCGAGCGTGCCGTCGCCATCGAGATCCCTGTCCGGGACCGGAGTGCCGTCGGCATCCACCGCCGCTTCCGCGGACAGTCGCACGTCCAGCGTGCCGTAGCCCGGCCACGGCTTCGCGGCCCAGCCGAGCTTGCGGTCGGCCAATGACGCCCATTCGCGCTCGCCTTCGCTGGCCGCAAAGACGGCCCGGCCGAGGTCTTCGGTTGCCCCGGGGTAGACCGACTGCACGCCTTCGAGCTGGGCGTCCACGTCCATCTGCTGCCGGCGGACCATCTCGGTGAAGGTTCCAAGGTCCTCGCCGGCGGCGGTCCGGCGAGCGAGTTCCTTGGCGATGACCTCTTGCTCGGCCAGGACGCGGCCCAAGCCGACGACCTCGGGATCGGATTCTTCTTCCGCGATCCAGACCTGCATGTTCAGGGTGAGTTCGCGCACGTCGGCGCTGATCGCGCCGTCGTCAACCAGCGCATCGAGCCGGGCTTCAAGATCCGGTCCGTTCGCGACGGTCCGTCCGGGAAGACCGGGCAAGCCGACGGGCAGGTAGATCAACGCTCCCAGCACGATGCCCGCGAGCAGCACGATCGCCTTGGCCGGTCCGGCGCCGGGCGACTTGAGGATCATGGCCACGCCGGTCGAACTCGGGAAACGCAGCCGCTCGATGTCGAGCATCTGCTTGCGCAGCGGCACGATGAATGCCGTACCAAGGATGCCGCCGGCCACGCACGCGAGCGTGACGAGCCAGAAGTCGACGTCGCCGAAGCTGAGCCGGTACCCGAGCAGGAAAAGCACCGGCACGGTGAAGATGATGCCGGAGTTGGATGTGTTGACGGCCGAGGCGACGGTCTGGGCGACGTTCGTCTCGAGGATCGTGCCGGTGCGGAGGACGCCCCGGAGGATGCCGAAGCCCAGGACCGCGGCGATGGCCGAGCCGGTGATCGTGAAGCCGATCTTCAGGCCGGCGTAGGTGATCGCCGCATTCATCACCACGCCGATGATGATCGCGAACACCAGAGCGCTGACCGTGACCTCGCGGTAGCGGGTCTGGAACAGATCAGCGAAGAACGGCTCGTCGCGGTGGATGGGGTCGGGCTCGACCCGTCCGCCGGGGCCGCTCGGGCCGCCAGAGCCGGCGCCGGAGCCATCTCCGCCGCCAGAGCCAGAGCCGCCGGGGCCGCCGGGGCCGCCGGGAGGAAGAGAGCCGGCAGAATCCGCCGCGGGAGGGGTGGGGTCGCTCGCCATCGATCACGCGCTCCGTGGTTGCGGAGCACAAGAGGGCGTGCTCCGTCGGGGGAGGCATGGTGACGGGCCCGCCGCGGTCTTGCAACGCGCGAACCGGTGAAACGAGAAAGCGGTGAAACGGTGACCCGCGAGCCGATGTGAGGAGACTGAGCCCCACGCGGCGAGGATGGCGAATCGGAAGCCGCGATCGGCGGCCTGGGGTTCGGACCGGCTCGTCGCGTTGGCAGCGGCGCCGTTTCAGGCCGCGCGGGGGCGAGCGTCGGGACCGGCGTCTTCGGACACGGCACGATCGGCAACAATGGTGGCCAGCACCCCGGCCTCCGCCCATGACCAATCGGGCCGCCACGCCCGGCTCCAGGGCCGGCCATCGGCGTCGAATCGCGTGCCGTGGGCGTGGTCGTCGATCACTTCATGTTCGCCATCGACGACGTATCGGAAGAGGAAGTCGCCCGGCGGCACCTCGATCACGACCGTCCAACGACCGTCGGATTGCCGGTTCATCGGGATCCGCTCGGGGTGCCAGCCGCGAAAGGCACCCAGGAGTTCGACGGTCGTGGCCTCGGGGGCCTCGAGTTCGAATGTCAGTCGTCCGTCAGATTCCAGTTGGACCATGTCGCCGCCTCCCGCCCGCGCCAGTTCGGACGGTCGGGAGCCTCCGGAGGGGGAAGCTACGATGCCGACCGATACCTCGAACATGACGCCGCTACCACTTCCATCGACCGCCGCAGTGCCCCGCTTGAACCGCCTTTTCAGGTCGGCGCGAACGCGATTATCGGTCTTTCATTCAGTGCCCGGGAGCGCAGCGATCGCCACACAATCGCGCAGTCGAGGGTCGATGCCCACTCCGGTGGTCGGCGGACGATTCGCCGCGGTCCTCGTCCTCATCCTCGCGACCGCGGGCTGCCAGGCCGGGCCGACCGAGACCGACGCGGCGGTTGACGCCGGAGCGGATGCCGCAGTCGAAGGAACGGGCGACGGCGCAGTCGAGGGCGCGGGCGAGGGCGATGAAACCTCGGTGGATGGAACCTCGGTGGATGGGGGCTCGGTCGACAGTGCCTCAGCCGACGCGGCCGTTCCCGCCGCCGACGACGACAACGACGCAGCCGAAGCCCCGCTTTCCGTCGCCGAACTCGGGCTCGCCAGCGACCCGGGGGCATGGACCCCGCTGATCGATCGCGTGATCGCTCGGCGCGGCGGCATCATCTTGGTCCCGATCCGGCCCGCCGATGCCGGTGCCGATTCCGGCGCCGGTACCGGTGCCGGGCTCGCTTCAGGCTCGGCCTCAACCCCCGCCTCACTTCCCTTGCCCGCGGACCACACCGGCCCGGTCCACCTCCCGGTCCGGATCGGCGGAGCACCCGTCGCCGGCTTGCTCGCGGCGATCCGCCCGCCCCGGCTGCCCGACTGGGGTCCGCGCGGTTGGACCGACAAGCTGCCCCGCGCCGCACTCACGGCGAATCTGCAGCCGGAGGTTGCCGGCGGTCCGGCCCCGGGCGTCGTCCTGCTGGTCCGGACTCCGCGCGATGGCGCGGGCGACCTGAGCATCGGCGGGACGACGGTGACCGTGACATGGGCCGGCGACGCGCGAATGCTCGACGGCGCCCCGCCGCCTCGGCCCACCACCGCCACGCCCCCGCGCGCCGACCAGCCAGATCCCGTCGATCCCCACGCCTACTGGCGATGGCGCGTCTTGGCCGACGTCGACGGCACGCCGGCCCCGCGACCGGCCGGTGACCGGCGCACGCAGTACTTCGCCCGCGCCTTGGCCGACGGATGGGACGCGGGACTTGACCGCCTCGCCCGCGGCGATGCCGCCGTCGCCCGCCGCGTGCGCGAGACGCTCAGCCTCCGCGTGGACAGTCCCAATGGCCGCGTGGCCGCGTGGCCGACGCGCCCGCGCGATTTGGACGCGTTGCTTGAGCGCCTGCTGGATCTCGATCGCCCGTTGGCCCGGATCGCGGCCGACGCCGACGCCTGGACGCGGACGCTTGTCACTGTTCCCGTCTGGAAAGCCCATTCCGGCGAAGACGGGAACGCCCACGTTGCCTTCATGGCCCTCAACCGCAGCTCCGAACCGCAGACGATCACGGTTTCGTGGCCTGAATCGGGCGGCGCTCCCGCGGCCATCACCATCCCGCCGCGCCGTTTGGAACGGGTCGAAGTGCGGCGATCGGGCGAACTCTCACCGAACGGCTTTGCCGAAGTTTCGGCCGCCCCCGGCACCTCATCGACCGCGGACGCCGAATCGGGAACGACGACGGGATCAGGATCGCGGACAGGTTCTGGCGTGCGCCGCGACCCCGTTCCGCTCGTACGTCTCGCCGGCCCCGCCGCCGACGGCAGCCGACGCAGCCCCGCCCCCGCAGCCCCCCCGACCACCGACCGCCCCCGCGGCGGCTCGCCCGGCCCCACGCTCCAGGCGGCGTGGCCCGGCGATCGCTTCGGCGCCGACCCCGGCGACACGCGCTTGCTGCTCATCGCCACCGAAGCCGGCCGCCGCGTCTCCATGTCCTGGGAACCCGCGCTGCTTCCGGCCCGCCCGCCAGGCATCGACCTGCGCATCCGCCCCGAGCCCACGCTCGCCGATATCGAACGCGGCGCCCAAGTCGACGGCCTGAGCGCCAGCGGACGCGGCGCCGAAGTCCGGCTGCGGCGCCGCGCCGGCCAGTGGGAGTGCTTCATCGAAGTGCGTCGCCCGGAAGGCGATCCGACAATGGCCCGGCTGCACATCGGCCGCCCCGACGCCGGCTGGACCATCGAGATTCCGGAACGCGGCGAGATCGGCTTGATCAGCGCCGCGACCTCAACCGACACGCTCGGCGCCACCGCCGCCCCCCCCGACGTGCGCCGAACGAGTCGCAACGATCGCTGGTTCGCCCGCGTCGTGCTGCCCGACGAATGGCTCATCCTCGGCCGCACCGCACTGGCCTTGGAGCTCGTCCCGCGCGATGCACCGCACACGCAGCTCATCGCGCCGGGCCCGGTGTCCCCCAATGGCCTGGGCGTTGGACGCGTCCACATCGACCTGGCGGTGTGGGACGAGAGCTGACGCAGGCCGGCGGTCCCATCGACGGGACTGGCGATTCCTCAGGCCGCCACGCTGACCCCGCACCGGAGCCACGCCCATGCACCGCCGCCCCGCAATCGCTGCCGTCATCGGCGCGTTCCTTACCGCCGCAACCGCCATTCACGCGGCCGGTCCGCCGCTGCCAACGTTCCGCTCGGTCACGACGTCGGCCATGGTGTTCGACCAGAATCGCGGCACGGTCGACGATGACGCCCTCCAGGTCGATACCAGCGGCCCGGAAACCCTCGACCTCGACCTGGCCACGAACGCGAACATTGGCTCGGCGACCGCAGGCGTGAGCGGCACCGTAACCAGCGACGTCTCGACGAACGTCTTGACGTGGAACACGAACTACACGGTCAGCGCCGACGGCGTGCCCAGTGGATCGCAAGGCCTTCCCATCACCGCCTTCGCGAGCCTCGTCGAACAACTCTCGGTCGGCTTCTTCACCACCGAGCCGACGCGCATCCGGCTCGAGGTCGACGGCGGCGTCACGGGCGACCCGTTCATTGGCGGGATCGTCGTGAACCTCACCATTGGCGCTGACTCCTGGACTTGGGCACCAGGCGATCCCCCGCTCAGCGTCGACACCCAAGCGGCCCCGTCCAACCTGGTCAGCTTCAACACGACGATCAACGTCGGCGGCGTGACGTCTTTCGACACCCCGGCCAGCGTGAGCGGGTTCGCATCGCTGACCTTCATCCGCGGCGACGACGATGCCCCGGGACCGGGCGATGCCGACGGTGATGGCGACGTCGACTTCGAGGACCTGTTGAACCTGCTCAGCGGCTGGGGCACCTGCCGCGACTGCCCCGGCGATTTCGACGCCGATGGCGACGTCGACTTTGAAGACGTGCTGGTGGTCCTCAGCCAGTGGACCGGCTGAAGACGCCGACACGACGCCGGCCACGCCGGCCATGGCGGCGGACGCGGCGGCGACCATGGGGTCGCGCGTCGAAAGAAGCGCTCAACCTTCCGTGCACACCGTCCCGTACAGCGACAACACGCGCAGCACGTCCTGGAAGTCCGTCATGCCGTCGGCATTGGCGTCGCCCAGGAAGTCCGAGCCGAAGTTCGACAGCACGACGAGCACATCGCTGAATCCGATCGTGCCGTCGCCGTCCAGATCCGCCTGGCAGTTCGGGGCCAGCAAGCGCACCGTCCAGTCGTTGACCGACAGATTGCTGACGACGACGCCTTCGGGCACGTCGATCCACATCGACGCCCACATCGGCATCCCGGATCGGCCGCTCGGAACGTTGAGTTCGGGGTTGCCGGCGTTCCAACGCACCGCGGTGTCGGCCCGGTTCAACACGTTCGCGTACAGCTCGATGCGCCCGCCGTTGGCGATCACGACCTCGCCGGAGGCCGCACGCGGCACCGTCGGCAAGTTGTTGCGGTCCGCTGCGTAGCCCATGACGATCGAAGCATCCCCGGAGATGAAGCCTGCTTCGGTCGTCGCCCGGAAGTTGCCGTTGATCATCAACGTCGAAAACAACGACGTACTGATGGCCACGTCCGACGGCACGGTGATGAGCCGGTGCACGGTCACCGGAATCGGCTGCGATGCATCAAAGCCCTCGGCCCAGGTGAAGGTCAGCGTGTCGGCGAACTCGCCGCCGGCATTGTGGCTCGCGCCCCAGACCTGATTCTGCGACGAACCCTGCTCGACGAAGTAGTCGAGGTTGATGAACGGTTGCAGGTACATGCGCCCGTACTCGACCTTGGAAAGCGAAGCTCCATTGGCCACGACCGTGAACTGCGAATTGCTGGTGATCGCCTGGCCGGCGTCGCCGTTGAAGAACGTGACCTGCTCGGGTCCGCCGATCTCCAGGTTGCTGTCGATCGTCGCGCCGCCGATCGAGCTCTGCATGCGGGCGAAGTCGCCCTCGGGGCCACCGGCCTTGGAAGCCGTCGCGGTCATCGGCACCGCGGCGAGGGCGAGGCCGGCGACGAGGCTGGCCAGGGCGGTCGTGCGGGCGGTCGCGTGGGCCGAGGAAGGATTCTTGGAGCGGGCAGGCATCGCGGCGTTGATCGTCGTCATTGGTTTCGGGTCCACGGACTTGAGGGAGGGGCGAGCGAACGGGGTCGGCAGCGGGCTGGCAGCGGGTTGGCAGCGGGCTGGCAGCGGGTTGGCAGCGGGTTGGGAGGAATTCCGCCGACCGACCGGGCACGGCATGAGCAACGAGAACGCGGCGGAGGACCCTCGGAAATTCAGGCGAGGATCCGCCGATTCGCTGGCGTGACCCGGCAGAGAACCCCGCGGTTGAGGGCGGATGCCGGCAGGAGCGAGCTGACCGGAGCAGCGCCAAGCCCGCTCGCGCCGAGCTGGGCCGATTCGTTCCCGGAGGATGCCCAGGCATGCCGAGTCGAGCCGAGCCGGAAGGCGACGGGCTGCCGTGTCCATCGACCGCCAGATTCCCGGACCTGCTCCGGGAACGGCCGGTGACGGGCAACCGAGCCGGCCACCCTCTGCGTCGCGCCCGGCCCCGAGCGATTCCGTTCGCCTCGCGTCCGTTGGTGGTTCCCCTCCGTTTCTGCGAAACCGCCGTCCTCTCGATCCAACAGTTCGCCGCTTCCGCCAACCTCGCCCTTGGCGCCCAGCCTCGAACGCCCCACGATTCACGCACCCTCCGGGGGCACCATCAGCTTGCGAGGGATCAACGCCATGACCACCCCCCACCGTTCACCGCGTTCCGCACATTCACTGAACGCACCGCGCCGCGCTGCTGCCGCGGCCATCATCGGCGCGGGCCTCGGCCTCGGCGTCCTGGTCGCCGCCGCCGCCCCGGCGCACGCGGACACCGCCGGCCTTGCCGCCGGACCGGCTGCTCCCGGCGACCGCATCGTCGTCGGCCAAGCCGGCTTCCTGCCCGACGCGGTCAAGACGATCTACGTGCGGCGGCCGATCGTCGGCTGGGATGGTGGCGACACGAGCGTGCCCGGCCCGACCCTGGAGATCCGCCGCACCGATGACAACGCGCTCGTGATGTCCGCGCCGCTGACTGCGTGGAACGGCGGCGCCGTGCATCCGGCCAGCGGCGATCGCGTCTGGCTCGCCGACATCAGCGCGCTGGAAACGCCCGGCCGCTACCGGGCGGTCGATCCCACCACCGGCGACATCGGCCCGGCGTTCGTGATCGACGCCGACCCGTACCGGGAGCTCGCCCGCGCGGCGCAGCGCATGTACTACTACCAGCGCAGCGGCACGCCCAAGCTCGCCGAACACGCGGGCGCCGCCTGGGCCGACGGCCCGAGCTTTCCCGGCGACGTGGCCATGCACTGGGTCGTCCAGCCTGACACGTCGCCGCCACGCGATCTGTCCGGCGGCTGGTTCGATGCCGGCGACTACAACAAGTACGTCAACTTTGCCGACGACGTCGTCCACGAGTTGCTCGAGGCCTTCGTCATCGCCCCGGACCTGTGGACCGACGACACGAACATCCCCGAGTCGGGCAACGGCCGCGCGGACCTGCTCGACGAAATCCAGTGGGAACTCGACTGGCTGCGGCGCATGCAACTCGCCGACGGATCCGTGCTGCACAAGGTGAGCGTGCTTGGATACACCGGCGAGAGTCCGCCGAGTGCGGACACGAACGTGCGCTACCACGCGCGGGCCACGGCCACCGCCACCATGAGCGTCGCGGGCGCCTTCGCCCACGCGGCGATCGTCTTTGGCGAGCAGCCCGATGCCGCGTCGCAGGCGCTGGCCGTCGACCTGACCGCCCGGGCGATCCAAGCCTGGGACTGGGTGGAAGCCAACCCCGCCGCCTGGGCCGAGATCTACGACAACGACGGCGGCCTGTTCAGCACCGTCGCGGCCGAGGATGACCTGTACAACCGCCAGGCGAACCGCGTCCGCGCCGCCGTCCACCTGTTCCGGCTCACCGGCGATCCCGCGTACCAGGCGGTGGTCGATGCGGAGTACGACGCGCTCAACGTGTTCAGTTGGTTCAGCATGATTCCCTACGAGCAGGTGTGGCACTCGATGCTGCTGACGTACGCGGATCTGCCGAACGCCACGCCGTCGGTCGCGGCCGACATCCGCGATGTGCTCGGATTCGCGGTCAGCCGATCCGACGCGATCGGCCAGTGGACGGGCCGCAGTGATGCGTACGGGGCGTGGATTCCCGACGCCGACATCGGTTGGGGCAGCAACCGCACGCGTTCGCACCAGGGGCTCACGTTCATGCTCGGCCACCGGCACGAACTCGGCGACACGCCGGCCATGCAGCGCGATTTCCGCGATGCGGCGGCCCAGTACCTGCACGCGTTGCACGGCGCGAACCCCCAGGGGGTCGCGTTCCTCACCAACCTCGCCAGCATCGGCATCGAGCGCAGCGTCAACGAGCTCTACCACGGCTGGTTCGCCGACGGCACGGTGTGGGACAACGCCGAAACCAGCCTGTACGGCCCGCCGCCCGGCTACCTCACCGGTGGACCGAACCAGTACTTCAGCCCGTCGGACCCGAACCTGGTCCTCGAGCCGCCGATGAACCAACCGCCGCTCAAGAGCTACCTCGACTGGAACAGCGACTGGCCGGAGAACTCATGGGAGGTGACCGAGTGTCATATCCCGTACCAGTCGGCGTACCTCAACCTGCTCGCCCACGTGGCCGCCATCGGCCTGGACGCCGCCGGCTGCCCGGGCGGCGCCGGCCCGGCCGACGTGGACTGCAGCGGCAGCGTGGACTTCGGCGACATCGTGAGCGTGCTGTCGGCTTGGGGGCCGTGCCCGGACGGCGG
>JBGCEZ010000020.1:0-134373 GCA_045106735.1 Phycisphaerales bacterium
CGCCACCCCACACCCGGCCGCCAAGGATGTCGAGGATCGATCTCACGGCGACGGATCGCCCACACGAACCGAACCTCACATCTTCGCGTCTTCGTCGGCCTGACCGGCCCCGGGTGCCTCGTCAACCACGTCCCGCTGATCGGCGACATGGCCGAGGGCGTCCGGGAGTTCGATGCCGGCTTGCCGGGCAAGTTCGTGCACCGGCGGCAGGGCGCCGATCATCCCGGCGAGAAAGTCGGCCGTCGCGCCGCCCGCGCCGCCGCCGCCGCCGCTCGCCCCCGGCTTTCCACCGCCGCCACGTCCACCGTCCCACACGGTGACCTTGTCGATCTTGAGGTTGCTGATCGCCTTGACCTGCTCGCGGACGAGTTCCGGAAGCTTCTCGATGAGCAGCAACGTCGGGGCGACGCGCGGGTCGGTGCCGGCCGCGACCATCAGCTGGCGATAGCCCTCAGCCTTGGCCTCGAGCACGGCCTGTTGGCCTTCGGCTTCGGCCTGGTAGCGGGCGAGCGTCGCGTCGGCTTCACCGCGCGCTTCGCGCCGCGTGCGTTCGGCCTCGGCTTCCGCCGCGATCTCGATCTTCTGCTTCTCGACTTCCTGCGGGGCCAGGACGACCTTGGACAGGCGGGCGAGCTCTTCTTCGCGTTCGGCCCGGAGTGCGGCTTCTCGCGCTTGGGCGCTGGCGACCTCGGCCCGGCGGGTGGCTTCGGCTTCCACTTCGCGGAGTTTGGCCGTGGACTCGGCGATGGACTCGCGCGACTCGTTCTCGCCGGTCACCGCGCGGGCTTCGGCGATGGCGACCTTGACGCGCTGTTCTTGCTCGGCGGCCTTCTGCGCGGCCACGGTTTCAGCGTGCCGCTCGGCGATCGCGATCTCCTGGTTTCGCCGGGCTTCGGCTTCGCCGGTCATCGCCTGGGCTTCGAAGGCCGCGACCGCGATGCGCTGCTGGCGTTCGGCTTCCTTCTCACCTTCAAGCGACGCGGCTTCTTCGCTCGCCACGCTGACCGTCATTTCACGGTTGGCGATCGCTTCACCCGTCGCGCCGTCGCGGACCTGCTGGGCGACTTCAACCTTGGCCCGGTTGATGGCTTCGGCCGCGGCTCGCTTGCCGATCGCCTGGATGTAGCCCGATTCATCGGTGATGTCTCGGACGTTGACGTTGATCAACTCAAGGCCGATCTTGTTCACTTCTTGGGCAACGTTCTCATTGATGAGGCCCATGAACTTCTCGCGGTCCTTGTTGATCTCCTCGATCGAAAGGGTGGCGATCACCAGGCGAAGCTGGCCGAGGATGATGTCCTGGGCTTGTTCGCGAACCTGCTGCACGTTGAGCATGAGCAGGCGTTCGGCCGCGTTGTTCATGAGAACCGGATCGGTCGACACGCCGACGGTGAACGTACTCGGCACGTTCACGCGAATGTTGTTGAGGCTGAGCGCGCCTTCAAGCGGGATGTCGATCACGATCGGTTCAAGCGAGAGGTACGCGTGGTCCTGGATCAGCGGGATCACGAACGTGCCGCCGCCGTGCAAGCACTTGGACGCCTTCTGTCCGCCCACCTTGCCGTAGACGACCAGGATCCGGTTCGACGGGCACCGCTTGTATTGCTTGATCAGGATGACCAACGCAAAGAAGAGGATGAGCAGGAGCGCGCCGACGACGGCAAACACGAAGACCGGCTGGCCCTCGCCGATGAGTGAGGTGGCGAGCGTCGTCGTCGGGGCCGTTGTTGCATCCGTCATCGTCGTGGGTGCAGCGGAGGTGGTCGGCAACGCGATCGTGCCGAGCAGGGATGGGAGGGCGGATGCGATCATGGGCGGGATTCCGGAAGGGCGTCGGTGGCCAGGGCGGGGAGGGTGTGGGCGGTGCGGTGGGCTGGCGTGTCTTTGTTTGATCTGTCGTGGTTCGGCTTGGCTTGACTTGGTTCGGCTTGGCTCGGCTCGGCTCGGCTCGGCTCGGCTTGACTTGGCTCGGCTTGGCTTGGCTTGTTTCGGGCCGAGTTGGTTCGGGCCGACGTGGTTCAGCTCGGATTGGCTCGGAGCAGCGATGCGTTCAGCATCGCAAGGCCAACGCTTGCGACGGGCATCGACTCATGCCCGAACAACCGTCACCGTATTGTCGCGATTGATGCGGACCACGCGTACGCGGTCGCCCATGGAGATCGCATCGGATTCGTCGGTCCGGGCGGCGTACGTTCGCTGGCGATCGCCAATGACGACGCGGACGCGGCCGGTGCCGCTGTCGGTGGGGGGGATTCCGGCGGCGGCGATGCCTTCGGCGTCCCAGGCTTCCTTGATCGAGATGTTGCCGCTGGACTCCATCGAGTACATCAGCTTGAACAGCCAAACAATCAGCCACGAGAACGCCGCGCCGACGCCGATGGCCACGCCCAGCGCCGGCACGATCGTCAGTCCGAACGTGTGCAAGGCCATCAGTCCGCCGAGGCCAAAGCCCATCGCGAATGCGGTCACCGTCTGAATCGAGATGAACTTGAAGACGCTGGATGTTTCGGCGTGGTCCATCGCGTCGTCGGTCGTGGACGGGCCGGCCCCGTCGCCCGCATCGGCTCCGGAAAAGTCGAGGTCGAGCCCGCCGGCATCACCGTCGGCTCCGTCGCCGAACTCGATCCCCATCGTCGCCATCGCGAGCCGGACGATGAAGAAGATCGTCCCGACGAGAGCAGGGATGGTGAACCAAAGGCTGGGCGTGGATGTGAGCTGGGTCAGCATGGTCAGGGGGCCTTGCGATTCAATGAGAAAGTGCGACGCTGTTGTACGGGATCCGTGGGCGCCGCGCGTGTCCAGCTCGGGGGTGGGTCAGACACGCTGGGCTTCACGGCGGCGGCGGCGCGGGTGCATGCGGCGGCGGCGTCTCCTGTGGCGACTCCAGTGGCGACTCCTGCCGCGACGCTCCGAGCGGCGAGATCTGCGGCCACGACGCGTAGACGAAGGGGAATCGTCCGTCTTCACTGATCACGTAGCCGAGGTACCGCTGATCAACGCCGAGGCTCGGCGGGGCGGTGGGATCGATCGCGGTCCAGACGCCGTCGATCAGAACCTCGCACCAGACGTGTCCTTCGTCGCCGGCGAGCCATCCGGCGACCTGGCGGGCGGGCAGGCCAGCCGCCCGGGCGAAGGTGAAGAAGACGTCGCTCAGGTCCCAGCATCGACCGGTCCGGGTGATCAGTGTGCGGATGACGCCGACGCGCGAGCCCAGTCGATCGCCGCCGTACGTGAACGTCCCCGAGCACCACTGGAGGAGATTCATCGCGCGTTCGAGATCAGGGTGTTCGGGCGGGCCGGCGATGCGGCGGGCCTCGGCTCGGATGCCGGGTTCGTCGGACGGCCAGTCATCCGTGGCGACGAGGAGTGCGCTGAAGTCGGTCCGGGCGGACGGCGGGCGCGGGGGGCCGGTCGTGAGTTCGGCGCGCAGACTGACCCGCGGGAGTCCGCGGTCGCGGGGCGCCCGGGCGACGTTGATGTCCACGATTTCGCCGCCGGCATGGGACGCGGCCTCGCCGGTGGGCGTGATCTCCCATCGCACGGCGCGGCCGCCGCTGGTTCCCGCCAGCCGAAGTGTGTTCCCTGATATGACCGTGGCAGCCAGTGTTTCAATGCGATCCCGCGATGCGCCGGCGACCATCGCATTAGCCAATGGATTGAGGGCGTCCTCGTCCACGGACTCGATTGGAACCGCATCGAATGCGATGGTCCACTTCTGGGCCGGAGCATGAAAACCCCAGTGGCGACGTGCGTACTCGATGGCGATCCGATCTTGGCCGACGAGTTCGATGACGGCGTTGCCGGTGCGTTGCACCAGTCGCGGCTTCTGACGGCCGATCGTCGCGGCCAACGTTTCGGCGTCCGCTTCGTGGCCGGTGCGGATCGTGTTGACCTGGATCTGGCGTCCATCGGGAAGCCGGTAGATGATGTTGTCCAGATACGTGAGCTCGACGCCGAGTTGCTTGCCGATGGACGTTCGGTCGGCGTCACCGACGACGGTGGAACGGATCGTCGTCCATCCGGCAGGTGGGGCGGCGAGCGGAGCGCTTGCGGCCGCGTCCGCGTCGTCGGCCGATCGGGCGCCCAGCGTCGATGGGGTCGCACGCCATGGTTCCACGCTGGCGGTCGATGACGGCTCAGGTGGCAGGCTCGCGGCATGACCATCGCCGGCCATGAGCCCTGCGGTGGTGACCAGGATGCATCCTGCCGTCAGCGCGGCGGCGTGATTTCGACGGACAAATCGTTCGTGCATGCGACGGAGCTCCCGGTGCGTTGCATCGACGTCGGCGGTCGGGTGGACGACGCCAGGCGAGGCATCGGCGCGATGGCGTCGATGGTACCGGTGCGGACGACGCCCGATCCGCGCCGTGGCCCCGCTGGTGGTCGGGCCGATTGTCCGGCGGATTGGTGAGGTCGAGTCACACAACGGGATCCCCGCATCGGCATGGTCGATGCGCCGGTGAGACGCACGCCGACCAAATCCCGACTGGCCCGCCGCGAATCGCCGTGGCGGGTATCCTCGGCCGTATCCGTCGGTTCCGATTGCCCTCCTCCTCTTGCGTGAGCCTTCCCCGCATGTCCGCCCCCGACGCCTCCGGGACTTCTTCCGCTGGAACGCCGAGTTCCGAGAGTTCGACTCCCGGCACGCCCGGCACGCCCGCTTCGTCTGGCCGCCTGAAGAAGGAACTCGGTCTGTTCGACGTCTTCGCCCTGAGCACCGGGGCCATGTTCAGTTCGGGCTTCTTTCTGCTGCCGGGACTGGCGGCGGCCAAGACCGGGCCGGCGGTGGCCCTGGCCTACTTGCTGGCCGCCGTGATCATCCTGCCGGCGATGTACAGCAAGGCGGAATTGTCGACGGCATTGCCACGGGCCGGCGGCACGTACTTCTACCTCGATCGCAGCCTGGGGCCTCTGGTTGGGACGATCGGCGGACTCGGTACATACCTGGCGTTGACGCTGAAGACATCGTTTGCGCTGATCGGCATCGGCGCGTACGCCGCGATCTACGTTGAACTTCCGGTGAAGTGGGTGGCCGTCGCCCTCACCATCGTGTTCATGATCCTGAACACGGTGGGCGCAAAGGAAACCACCGCGCTGCAGCGATGGCTGGTCATCGTATTGCTTACGGTCATGGCCTTGTTCATTGTGATCGGGCTCGTGCATGTTGCGGGCATCCCGCGCACCGAACTCGCCGATCGTTTCACGCCATACGCCAGCTTTGGCCTGGCCGGCCTCCTTTCAACCATCGGCTTTGTCTTTGTTTCGTACGCCGGTCTGACCAAGGTCGCCAGCGTGGCCGAGGAAGTGAAGAACCCCGACCGAAACCTCCCGCTGGGCATGATGCTGTCGCTGGGCATCACCGCACTGGTGTATTTTGTTGGCGTGTCGATCATCGTCGCGGTCGTGCCGATGGCGGACCTTCAGGAAGATCTGCGTCCGGTGGCGACCGCCGCCGCGGCGATGACTGAGTGGGCCCCGTACCGTCTCGGACTGCTGCTTGTGGTGATCGCGGCGCTGGCCGCCTTCGCCTCGACCGGCAACGCAGGACTCCTGGCCGCCAGCCGATATCCACTGGCCATGGCCCGCGACCACCTGTTGCCGCCGCGGTTTGCGACCCTCGGCCGTTTCCAGACGCCGACGCCCGCAATCCTGGTCACCGGGGCCTTGATGATCGTGTGCATTGCGTTCCTCGAAGCCGAGGGCATCGCGAAGCTGGCCAGTGCGTTTCAGTTGTTCATCTTCATCCTGGTGAACCTCGCGGTCATTGTGATGCGCGAAAGTCATATCCCGTCGTACGACCCGGGCTACCGGTCACCGCTCTATCCGTGGATTCAGATCTTCGGCATGCTCACGAGTGGCGCGCTGATCGTCTACATGGGATGGCAGGCGACGCTCTTCACCGTCGCCGTCGTATTGATCTGCATTCTCTGGTACTACCACTACGCCCACCGCAATCCGCACGTGCAGCGTGATGGGGCGATCTATCACTGGTTCAGCCGGCTTGGGCGTCGCCAGTACGAGGGTCTTGATCGCGAGTTTCGCCAGATCATGAAGGAGAAGGGACTCCGCGAGGACGATCCCTTTGACCAGATCGTGGCCAGCAGTCAGGTGATGGACGTCCGGTCGCCGGCCACCTTCGAAGAGATCGTGCGCCGTGCGTCCGAGCAGTTGGCGACCCGTCTGCCGTACACGGCCGACGAACTCGCCGAGCGTTTCCTCGAGGGAACGCGGCGCGGGCTGACCCCGGTCACCGAGGGCGTGGCGCTGCCGCACTTCAGAACCGCGGCCATTGACGTGGCCGAGTTGCTGCTAGTGCGGGCGCACCATCCGATTGATGTCCCGTCCGACGACCCGATGACGCCGGAGATCGAACCGGACCGGGAAGCACACGCGGTGTTCTTCTTGATCAGTCCCGATGGAAACCCCGCCCAGCACCTGCGGATTCTGGCCCAGATCGCCGGCCGCGTGGACGAGGACGGGTTCGCCGACGATTGGCGGGCCGCCCTGGACGAACAGGAGATTCGCGAGGTCTTGCTGCGGGACGAGAACCACATGACCGTGTGGATCGCCGGCGAAGGACCGGCGGCGGAACTGGCCGGCGAAGCGATCCGCGACCTCGGCTTGCCCGAAGATTGCCTCATCGTGATGGTGGTGCGACGCGGCCGGATGGTGGTGCCGCACGGGCGAACGGTGCTGGAGTCGGGCGATCGCGTCACGATCATCGGTTCGCCGGAGGACATGAACGTGATGCGCACGCGACTGCGCGGTCCGCGCCCGACGGGGGGGTAGTGGGCCGCGGGGGAAACAGCGCGGGTCCGGTCTAGCCTTCGCCGCCCTCGTCAGCGGCGCCAGCGGCGCGGACCTCCGCCAACTTTTCCTGGGCCCGCGTCATGAACGACGACTCGCCGCGGCCGCCGGCATCCAGCACCCGGATCGATTCGAGCAACTCCTGCTCGGCCTCGGCCAGGCGACCCAGTTCCAAGAGCGTCGCGCCGAGCCCGCTTCGCACAACGCCAATCGCCCAGAAGTCGTCACCGTATTCGGCTCGGTGGATGGCCAGCGAGCGTTCGTACAGTTCGCGCGATCGGTCGAGCTGTCCGGCCTTCCGACTGAGGTTGCCGAGATTGGTCAGGGTCACGGCCAGGCTCGGGCTGTCCGCCCCGTAGGTCCGCTCGCGCACGGCCAACGACTCTTGGTAGAGCGGGAGCGCCTCGTCGAATCGCTCTTGGGCTTCGAGAATGGCCGCGAGGTTTCCGATGGCGTTCAGCGTTTGTGGGTGTTCGTCGCCCAGGCGATTCCGCGCGCCGGCCAAACTTTCGGTCATCAGTCGGCCGGCCTCGGCGAAGGATCCGCGGGCGTGGAGGCAGCGGGCCAAGTTGTTCATGGTGTTGAGCAACTGCGGATGATCCTCGGGGAAGATCGATCGACCGATGTCGAGCTCTTCCCGAAACAGCTGTTCTGCTTCTTCGATCTGATCGCGGTCGGTCAAGATCAATGCAAGGTTGCTGATTGCCTTGAGCAGGTCCGGATCCGTGGGCTCCAAGTTCGCCCGGCGCCACGCGAGGGTGGTGCGGGCCAGCGGCAGCGCTTCGTCGGTGCGGCCGCGCTCCCAGAGCAGCACCGCCAAGTTGTTCCGGGCGAGCTGGGTTTCAACGTTGTCGAGGCCGAACATCTCGGTGCGGCCGTCGGCGACTTCACGAATCAACTGTTCAGCTTCGCCGTAACGATTCGTGATGCGGAGCGAATTCGACAGCAGCAGCTTGCTGGTCAACGTGAACGCGTGGCCCGGCCCGCGATTGGCGGAGTCCAGGGCGATGGCCCGCCGGAGGTGCTTCTGGGCCGAAACCTGATCGCCCAGGGCGTGCGCGGTGCGGCCGAGAATGCGGCGAATTGCCGCTTCGATCGCCGGATCACTCGGCGGTTCAGCGTCCAAGTGTTCGGCGTGCCGATTGACGACGTCGATGACCTTGACGTCTCGGCCGTTCTCGAACTGCTCGCTGCGTCGCCACGGGTCGGGCGACGAAAGCAAGTCGGCCATGTAGCCGGTGACCGCTTCGGCCGTTGCCTGCTCACTGCGGGCGGTGCTGAGAGCCCTGGCTTCAGCGTCGCGGGCGGTGGTCATGGCGGCCAGGGCCTCGCGTTCGGCATCCCGGGCCTGGGTCATCTGGCCGAGGGCCGAGGTCTCGGCGTCCAGGGCTCGCGACATTTCGCCCAGGGCTGACCGTTCCGCGTCGCGCGCCCGGGTCATTTCGACCAGGGCGGTCTGTTCCGATGCCCGGGCCCGGCCAACGATGAGCAAGGCCGCGGCCAAGCCCACCACGCCGAGGGCCAATGACGCCACTGCGGCGGCGCCGAGCCCGGTGCCGATCGGGTATCGCCGGGCAAACTTGGCCAGCCGGTAAGGAGCGCCGCCGGCCGACGCTTCCACCGGCTCGTGCTGCAGGAATCGCTCGAGATCGCGTCCGAGCGCCGCCGCTGATCCGTAGCGGTCCGCGGCTTCCGGGGCCATCGCCTTCATGGTGATGCGTTCGAGGTCGCCGCGAAGCTGGCGCCGGAGGGCGTCGGGCGTGGTGAGCCGCTGCCGGGCCACGCGGTCGAGTTCGTCGGCGTCCATCGACGAGAGCCGGGTGGTGGGGCGTTCCGGCCGGGTCGATTGGTCGCGCCGGCCATCACGCCAGGGCAACTCGCCGGTGAGCAAGCGGAAGAGCAGGACGCCGAGTCCGTGGATGTCGGACGCGGTGGTGACCGATCCACCGGCGAGCTGCTCGGGGCTGGCGTAGGTGGGCGTCAGGATTCGATCCTGCGGCGCGGTCAGTTCGGTTGCGGCCGATCCCGTGTTGTCGTCACCGGTCATCAGCCGGGCGATGCCGAAGTCCAGGAGTTTCACGCGTCCGTCGGCCGTCACCAACAGGTTGCCGGGCTTGAGATCGCGGTGCACGACGAGTTTCTGGTGCGCGGCGTGGACCGTGTCGCACGCTTGAATGAAGAGCTGAATACGTTCGGGCAACGACAGTCCGGCTTCGTCGGCGTACACGTCGATCGGTTGGCCGTCGGCCACAAATTCCATGGCCAGCCACGGGCGCCCGTCCGGGGCCGCGCCGCCATCGAGCAGGCGAGCAATGCCGGGATGCTCCAGGCTGGCCAGCAGCCGCCGCTCGCGCCGGAAGCGTTCGAGCATGGCGTCGGTATCCATGCCGCGCTTGATGAGCTTGATCGCCGCCCGCTGGACGTAGCCCTCACCCGGTCGCTCGCCGAGGTACACACGGCCCATGCCGCCGCTGCCAATCTCGCGGACGATGCGCCAGCCCCCGAGCTCTTGGCCGATCATGGGATCGGTGTCGTGCAGGCCGGAGCCCGCGGCGCCCGGCAGGAACTGGCCGGCCCGGCGGTGGGCGTCGAGCAGGGAACGCACCTCGGCCATGACTTCGACGTTGGCGGTCTGGCGGGCCAGGAACGCCGTGCGCTCGGACTCCGGGAGATCGAGGGCGTCGGCAAAGAGATCGTCGATCGATCGGTTGGGCTGGGTCATCGGTGGTCCCCCTTGGGTGCG
The DNA here is from genome assembly GCA_045106735.1 of Phycisphaerales bacterium. GTDB lineage: Bacteria > Planctomycetota > Phycisphaerae > Phycisphaerales > SM1A02 > JBGCEZ01. Next base: position 9,551 of record JBGCEZ010000020.1, read on the forward strand.
TCGCCGGAATCGGGGTTCGCGTCGGTCGACGTCGAACGATCGCCGGCGTCCGGTTCGAGCGATCGGAACAACCACGCGCGGGCAAACTGCCAGTGCCGCTCGACGGTGCGGCTCGTCACGCCGAGGACCGCGGCCGTCTCGTCGGTCGTCAGTCCCCCGAAGAAGCGCATTTCGACGACCCGCACCTTGTCCGGGTGGGCCTCGGCCAGCCGCTGCATGGCGTCGTCGAGGGAAATGAGATCGGTGCCGTGTTCAACGGCGGCCAGATCAATGGCCCGGTCCAGACTGATGCGGTGTCGATCCGTCCCGCCGCGTTTGAGCCGTCGCCGGCCGCGGGCGTGGTCGACCAGGATGCGGCGCATCGCTTGTGCTCCGATCGCGACGAAGTGGGCGCGGTTCCGCCACTGAACGCGGTCCTGGTCGACGAGTCGCAGGTAGGCCTCGTGTACGAGGGCGGTCGCCTGCAGGGTGTGATCGACGCGCTCGGCGTCGAGGTGGTGCCGGGCGAGCCGCTTCAATTCGTCGTACACGAGCGGCAGCAAATGATCGCTTGCACGATCATTGCCGTCGGCCAGACCGATCAGCAGTTGCGTGACGTCTGGTTCGCTCACGTCTCGAATTCCTGCGGGGTCGGGGAACGGTGGGGCGAGGAACTGACCCGCCCGCCGCTGAATCAGGCGCCGGATCGCGGGGCGGTCAGGGACAACCGGAAAAAAGCTCGGGTTCGGCTGTCGGGCGTTGGCCACGTTCGTCGCGTTGTCCGGCAGCGGGCGGTGCAATTCGCCCAACTCTGATCCTACTGACCACCGTCCGGGACTCCCAGTGTGTCCCGGCCAGTCCCCAGCGAAAGGACCTCCGATGGCCTTCCCACGCATGATTTCCGGCCCCGCCGCCGCCTTGCTGTCCGCGGTCGTGATCTCCGCCCCCGCCACCGCCGATGTCGGCACCGGCTTCACCTACCAAGGCGAGCTTCGGTCCGCCGGCTCGCTGTTCTCCGGGACCGCGAACCTGTCGTTCCGGCTCTACGACGCTCCCTTTGGGGGGACCCAGATTGGCGCGACGCTCTTCAGCCCCGGGCTCTCGATCGACGACGGCCGTTTCACGGTGGATCTGGACTTTGGTGACGTGTTCACCGGCCAGGACGCCTTCCTGGAAATCGAGGTCGACGGCACCACGTTGACGCCGCGGCAGCCGCTGATGGCCACGCCGTACGCACTCTTCGCCCTCAACGGCAACGAAGGTCCGCAAGGCCCCGCCGGCCCGACCGGCCCGCAAGGGTCGACGGGTCCCCAGGGCCCGAATGGCCCGGCGGGTCCCGCTGGCCCGGCCGGTTCGACGGGCCCCGCGGGTCCGGTTGGCCCCGAAGGTCCCCAGGGTGCGACCGGCCCCGGCGGCCCGCAGGGCATTCCCGGACCGCAGGGTCCTCAGGGACCGCAAGGTCCACAGGGCACGCAAGTTTGGTCGGTCTCCAACGGCATCACCAGCCGCGACGGCCGCGTCATGGTCGGACGCACCGCGGTGGTCTCGACGGCCGAGTACTTCGGCGTCCAGACGCCGACCTCGTCCAATCAGTACGGCGGCATGTACATCCAGACGGATGCGGATGACGGACGGCCCTTCTACGGGTACTCCACGTCCGGCGGCTCGCTCATGTGGACCTACTACGACGGCGGCGACCAGACGTGGAACGTCTTCAACTCGGGCCTCCACATGACGCTGGATACGTCGGGCCGGCTCGGCCTCGGCGATACGACGCCCGAGTCAACCCTTGTCGTCATCGGCGCTGACGATCCCCCGTCCGGGGTTGGCGGTTCGGCGGCCACGTTCGATGACCCGTCCACCTCGCGCAACGCGCCGACGGTCTACGTCGAAGGCAACAGTGACAACGCCGGCACTCCGGCGCTCGAGGTCTTCCACTTCGGCCGCGGCTCGGCCGGCAACTTCCGCAACAGCGCGTCGGACAACGTCGCACCCGCCGTTTCGGCCTTCACGCTCGGCAGCGGCAACGCGCTCTTTGCTGAGGCCCAGGGCACCGGGGCCGCCGCGTACTTCCAGACCGGAAATGCCGGCACTGGCGTCCCGCTGGTGATGTCGCAGCGCACCAGCGTCACGCGAGACGTCGCTCGATTCCAGCGATTCACGACGACGGTGGCCACGGTGAACAACTACGGCCTTGGCAGCTTCTTTGGCGGCGTGCTTGCACAAGCCAGCGGCAGCGTCGCCCTTGACGCGAACCGGTCGGACAACGCTGGCGACCTGATCACCGCCCGCAACAACGCCGACACCGAGTTCCGTGTGGAAAGCACGGGCAACGTGTTCGCCGATGGCACCTTCTCCACCGGCGGGGCGGACTACGCCGAATGGCTGCCGCACCTGAGTTCGGGCGAGACGTTCGCCGCGGGCGACGTGGTCGGCGTCTACGCCGGCCGCATCAGTCGCCGCACGATCGGCGCGGACCAGGTCATGGTCATCAGCACCGATCCTGGCGTCGTCGGCAACAGCTCCGGCGCCGAGTTCGCCGATCGGGCCGATCACGAGATGGTTGCATTCATTGGCCAGGTGCCGGTCAACGTCAGTGGTTCGGTTGAGCCCGGCGACTTCGTGCTGGCCAGTGGGCTGGGCGATGGCCGGGCGATCGCCGTTTCGCCGGCCGACATCCGCAGCGATCAGCTTGATCTGGTCATCGGGACGGCCTGGGCCGGACGCGGCGTCGAGCTCAGCGGCCAGGTGAACGTGCTCGTCGGGGCCGACCGCGAGTCGGCGGCCGAACGCGTGATCCAGCGCCTCGAACGCGAGGCCACGGCGCGGGAGCACGAACTCGCTGACCTGCGGGACCGGCTTGAAGCCCTCGAGCTGATGGCCGCCGAACTGCTGGCCACCAAGTGATTCGTCACGTCGACACGAAAGGAGCGAACGTCATGCACATGACCACGCGCGCGAATGTGACCCGCATCGTCCTGGCCAGCACGGCCATCGTTGCGGCGGCCGGCGGAGCGATCGCCGGCGACCCGGAAGGGAGCGGTCCCTTCGACCTGAGTTGGAGCACCGTCGATGGCGGGGGAGGAGCGTCGGTCGCTGGCGACCTGCATCTCCTCGGCACCATCGGTCAGCCCGACGCGGGTGGCCCGGCCACCGGTGGCGACTGGAGCATCACCGGAGGATTCCTCGTCGGCGGCAGTGGAGGCGGGACGCCGCCGTGCCCCAACGACATCGACGGATCGGGTGAGGTGGACTTCGTCGACATCCTCGCGGTCCTCTCGAATTGGGGAACCTGCCCGGGATGCCCGGCGGATCTCGACGGCAACGGAGCCGTGGACTTCGGCGACATCCTCCAGGTGCTGTCCAACTTCGGACCGTGCCCCTGAGCCCCATCCAGGGGTGCAGTCGAGCCCTTCCGGCCGAGCCCGGGGGCGCCTCATGGTGGCCGAAGTCGGAGGAAGTTCGGTCGCCATGACCACTCATCGGGACAGGGGCCTCGGAGCAATCCGGGGCCCCTTCTTCGTGGCGGCCAGCCGGTGCCGCTTCAGATCGCGAGGCAGTACGCGATCGCGGCCAGCCCTCCGGCCACGGTGCGCAGGTGATTCCAATTCGTCCAGACTCTGAGGTAGTGTGCCCACAATGCTGGGGCGAGGGGGTCGTGGGGTGCCGTTCGATCGAGCCGATTGTTCAGCGGTACGTTGCCCGCGGCGGTGACCACGAAGATGCCAAGCACCTGGAGCAGGCCGGCGATGGCGAGCCACGTGGAGACGTGGGCATCGTCCGTGGCGATCGGTGCGATCAGGGCGACGATCAGGGCGACGACGCCCACGGCCGTCGAGCCCAGGAAGCCAACCATGAACAGCGGGTTGTAGACCGCGCGATTGATGGCCTGCATGGCCTCCATGCCGCCGCTGGGTGGCGTGCGCCGGAGACCCGGCATGACGAAGTTGCTGAAGGCAAAGCAGACGCCGGCGGCGATGCCGCTGCTCGCGGCCCCGGCAATGCAAAGTGCGTCGAGGCGATCAACCATGGGGCACCTCCATCGCGCTCCGCGACCACGTGCCGCCGGCCACATGCCGATCGATGAACTGGTGGATCGATCGGGCGGGACGTCCGAGCGCATCCTCGATGCCGTTGGCCAGCCGAGCATTTCGGCCGTCGCTTCCCATGGTGATGAGGTCGCACAACATGGCGGCGTACGGGGCGGGCGCGCCGCGATCGAGCAACGTGCGCTCGAAATCCTGCACGCTGATCGGCGTGTACGCGACCGGATGTCCCGCGCGAGTGAAGAGCGCCGCGACTTCGCTCAGCGTGAGCAATTCGGGGCCAGTGACTTCGTGCACCGTGCCGATGTGCCGGTCCTCAAGCAGCGCGGCGATCATGACCTCGGCGATGTCGTCGGCATCGATGAACGGTTCGGGGACGTCGCCTCCCGGCAGGGCGATGACGCCGGCGCGGATCATGTCGGCGAACGGGCCTTCGCTGAAGTTCTGGTTAAACCAACTCGCCCGAACCACGGTCGCGTCGATTGGACCGTCCAGGACGATGCGCTCGCAGGCCTGGGCGCCTGGCTCCCCGCGGCCGGACAGCAGCACCAGCCGTTGCACGCCCGCGTGGGCCGCGGCATCGACAAAGGCCGCGATGGCCGGAGCGGCCGACGGGACGGCCAGATCGGGCACGAATGAGATTGTGGCGGCCCAGGCGCCTTCGAGGGCGGCCGCCCATGTCCTTGGGGCGTCCCAGTCGAAGGGCGTCTGGCCGCGGCGAGATCCACGCCGGACCGAGACGCCGTGTGCGGTCAAGCCATCGGCGATCCGCCGGCCGGTCTTGCCGCTGGCGGCGGTCACCAGGACGGGGGCATCGGACGGCGTGCGGTGAAAATCGATCGGTTGGGTCGGCATCTCGGGTACTCCAGACGGTGTCGTGGGGACGGCAGGGCGATCGTCGCCGTGCCGATGATTTACCTTCGAACCAAATGGCCGGAGTATCAATGGCCGATTGTCCGTGTTTCATGCTCATTCGTCCAGACAAGTCGGTGCAATGGTGATTCAGCGCCGATAGACTCATCGGATGCCTCCGGCTGCACGCACATCCTCGGCCGCCGCGGCGCGCGGCGATGCCACGCGGGAACCCTCAGCTCCCGGGCCGGGTCCAGCCCCGAGTCCGGCCCCGGGTCCAGCCCCGGGGCCGGCTCCGGGCCGTGACGCTGCCCTCGACGGATGGGCCTCGGCCGATCCCATTGGGGCGGCGCTGCACTCGATGCGCATGTCGGGCGTCGTCTACACCCACTCGCAGCTCAGCGCGCCCTGGGGGATGGACCTTCCGCCGATGGAAGACTGCGTGATGTTCCACGTCGTCACCGAGGGAGCGTGCGTGCTCTCGGTCCCGGGCGACGCCGGGACGACGACGGAGTACGAACTGCGGCCGGGCGCGTTCACCCTTGTCCCGCACGGGCGGGGCCACGTGATCGCCAGCGATGGCCGCGTTCGTCCGACGCCGCTGTTCGACTTGCCGTGGCAACGGGTGGCCCCGCGCTACGAAGTCTTGCGCCACGGTGGCGGCGGCGCCGCGACCACGTTGGTCTGTGGCGCCGTACGCTTCGACCATCCGGCGGCCCGTGAACTGCACGCCCAACTTCCGCCGGTTCTGTCGATTGAAGCGTGGACGTCTCCGCACGCCGAATGGATGCACAGCACGTTGCGGCTGATGGCGACGGAAGCCGCGTCGCCTCGGCCGGGCGGCGAAACCATCGTCACGCGACTGGCCGACATCCTCGTGATCCAGGCGATCCGCGCGTGGTTGGAAGACGCTCCCGTGGCCAGCGCCGGTTGGTTGGCCGGGCTGGCCGACGAACGCATCGGGCCGGTCATCGGCCGCGTGCAGCACGAGCCCGCACGAGCGTGGACGGTCGCGTCGATGGCGCGCGAAGCATCGATGTCTCGATCTGCGTTTGCCGATCGGTTCGCCAGCGTGATGGGAACGTCACCGTTGCAGTTTGTGACCCGGGTTCGGATGCAGGCGGCCGCGATGGCGTTGCGGGAAGAAGACCTGCCGCTGGCCGAGTGTGCAACTCGATTCGGCTACCGTTCTGAGGCGGCATTCAGCCGGGCGTTCAAGCGCGTGATCGGGACGTCTCCGGGAGCGTGGCAGCGATCGGGCGACGGGGCGACGGCGATCTGAGTCGACATCGTGGACGCACGGCACCGTCGGCGGTGGGCGGTGGGCGGAGCGTCCACGTCCGGCCCCGGGCACGGTACGATCGCGCACCATCGCATTCGCCTGCCTTCGTTCCTCAGATTCTCCGGGTCCCGCCATGCCCAGCAGCCTGTTTCTCCTGCTCGACGACATCGCCACGGTCTTGGATGACGTGGCGGTCATGACCAAGGTTGCGGCCAAGAAGACCGCCGGCGTGCTGGGCGACGACCTGGCCTTGAACGCTGAACAAGTCTCGGGCGTCGCGTCCAAACGCGAACTTCCGGTCGTGTGGGCGGTGGCCAAAGGTTCGGCGATCAACAAACTGATCTTGGTGCCGGCCGCCCTCGCGTTGAGTTACTTCCTGGAAGTCGCCATCATCCCGCTGCTGATTCTCGGCGGGGCGTTTCTGTGTTACGAAGGCGTTGAGAAGCTGGTGCACAAGTTCTTGCACCGCAAGCATGCAGCCGGCGCCGACGCCGACGACGAATCCCGAGCGAAGGCTCTGGTGGACGAGCTCGAGGTCGAACACCCCACGCCACTGGAAAAGAAGAAGGTCCGCGGCGCGATCCGCACGGACTTCATTCTCTCGGCCGAGATCGTCGTCATCACGCTCGGATCGGTGGGCGGGAAACCGTTCTCGGTCCAAGTGGGCGTACTGATCGCGATCGCCTCGCTCATGACCATCGGCGTGTACGGGCTGGTGGCCGGGATCGTGCGGCTGGACGACTGGGGTATGGCGTTGGCGCGCCGGGGATCAGCGGCCGCGCAATCCGTCGGCCGCGCGATCCTCTGGTTCGCGCCGCTGCTGATGCGTTTTCTGTCAATCGCCGGGACCGCGGCGATGTTCTTGGTCGGCGGCGGCATTCTGGTGCACGACGTCGCGCCGCTGCATCACATGGCCGAGTCCATCACGCACAGCATGTCCGGCGTGTTGGCGACCGTCGTCGGCATGCTCTTCAATGCCCTGGTGGGCATCGTGCTCGGGACAATCGTCCTGGCCGTGGTGACGGGGATCAAGAAGATGTTCGGGCGCTCTGAATGACGCGCGCGGAACCTTCCGGTGCGTACCCGCTCTTCGCCTGGCGGCACTGGACTCGATCGCCGAGCCACTCTCTCAGTGGCGTCGCAACTTTGCTGCGGTCCTCGTCGCGTTGATCGGAATGTCGGCGCGGCGCCACTTGTGGTGGGCGACCCACGGGACGATTGACATCGCGTGCCCGTTTTGCCTTGGTCCGCGGCTCGCGGCTCGCGATCCTCAGTCGAAGTCGAGGATCTCCGACAGCCAGCTCTTGCGCTTCTTGTATCGGTACGAGCCGTAGTCGCTGTCGTCCGGCCGGCGGCGAGGCCGGTCGTCGCGATGGGACCGGTCGAAATCTCGGTGGTCGGCCGCGTGGCGGGGCGGCGCGGGGGCCGGCGCGGGTGCGGGGGCCGCGCGGCGCGGACTCGGGGCGGGCGCCGCATCCATCGATCGCTCGATGATCTTGTCCAGTTCGCCGCGGTCGAGCCAGATGCCGCGGCACTTGGGGCAGTAGTCGATCTCGATGCCCTTGCGTTCGGCCATCGTCAGGCGTTCATCGGGGCACGTCGGACAGTCCATGGGAGTCTCCGGAAGTCGTAGGGGGGCGGCGAGACAGCGGTCAATCGCCCCATGGTTCGCTCGCCGCCGGCAGAAATCAAGCCGAATCGGCCGTGGTTGGGGGCGAGGACGGGTGCCGCCGGATGGGCTTGCGTCGCCCCGTCTGGGGCCGGCAAGCGCTGGCGTGAGCGTGGTCGGGGGCGAGCGGCGAGCGGCAAACGGCGAGCGGCGGCGGGCGCGCCGCCCGCGCGAGCGCCACAGCATCGCCCTCGCCAGCTCGCGACTTTCCTGAACCGACTCCCCAGTTCAATCTGGCGAGGCGCGGGCGGGCTCGGTACGGTGCGAACTCATGCAGCCCACTGCCTGACGGCCCCCATCCTTGTCACCTCGCCGCTCATCTTGAGCCCACGCGTGCTGATGGACCTTCGCTCGTCGAAGGACATGGTCGGTGCGCCCGCGAGGTCCGCCGTCAGGTGAGCAACCACCGGTTGCCGCACAGAGCTGGCGTCCTCGGAACCGACCGGGGATGCACGGGTTTCCATCCCACATGTCGCATCAGCATCGCTCGCGTCGCCACGAGGCGAAGGGCTTTACGTGTATCCAGTGCCGTCTTCAAGTTCCCGGTGAGTCCTGGGGCACCAAACATCGCAATCACTGTCCCGGCTGCCTGCACAGCCGGCACGTTGACGAACACCCGGGCGATCGCGCCAGCCCGTGCCGGGGCACCATGGAGCCCATCGGGGTCGAGGTGCGCGGCGGCGATCGGGCCGGTGAATGGGCGATCATCCATCGCTGCCGATCGTGCGGCGTGATCAAGGTCAATCGGATCGCGGGCGACGATTCGGAGCGATCGCTGCTCGCGCTGGCGCTGCGCCCATTGGCGCGGCCAGCGTTCCCGCTCGACGACTTGCGGTGACCTGACCCGCGGGCACAGTCGACCGCATGCGATCAGCCGTCATCGAACGGCTCCGTGCGATCGGTCAGGAGCGATCGGCCACGCACGATCGACCGCGAGCACTGGGCAATGACCCAGCGCTCGTGGTCGCGTGCGCGCGGGATCCTCGCCGATCAGGAATCGTCGAGTTGGATCGTGATGCTCGCTTCGTTTCGCTGGGTGGCGGCGACGACGGCAAGGTCGGCGCTCATGCTGCCGTGGCGACGCTCGAACTCGCCGCCCGGCTCGCGGACGTACACCCCGCTTGGCCCGAGCATGAGCTCGAAGGCGCGGACTGCCCGCACCGTGCCGTTGTCGTTGGTGCTCACGAGCGACGGGGCGTTGATGTGGAGCTGCGTCGTGAGTTCGTCACCCGGTTCAAAGGCGATGATGATCGGGGCGTCGGCGGGGCGCTGGCCCAGCGCGTTCGGACCCGTCTCGCTCCGGCCTTGTGGGTCGTACGCATCGATGCGCACCGCAGCGCCAGGATTCGGGATCGACGTGCAGCCGGTAGCGAAGAGGGTGGCCGCCGCGCTCAGGCCAAGGACCAGTGTGCGGCGGGAGGACGTCAAGGCAGCATGCATGGGCAAACTCCAAGTGGGGGCGTGGGAACGTCGCCCGGCGTCAATGCTCCACCGGGCCCGCGCCGCGTGGGTCGGTGGCGCGGGCTCCGGCGAAGGCCAAGGTCAGGCAGGCGAACGTAGTGAGGGCGACGATGGGTTCGAGCCGCGGAACGGCCGGAACGCCGGCGACGGGTCGCAGCGCGAAACTGACGTGGTAGCTGAACGGCAGGTCGTTGGGCGATCTGGGGGCGGTGTGGTCGATACCGGTGATCACCGCAGAACTGAGGATGGCCGCGACGAGGGCCGCGCCCAATGGCGGAAACAGTGCGCAGCGAGCTCGCCGGCCAAGCCAGGCGTACGCGACGACGATGGCCGAGGCGCAGACGCATTGGCCGACGAGTCGCAGGACTTCGGCCACGCGGACCGTCACCGCCGGACCGAATGAAGTATTGAGGAGGCGTTCGATGCCTTCGATGGCTTCGATCGTCGAAATCACCATGAACGCGACCGCCGGAACGGATGCCAACACCAGCAGCGGGGGAATCACGCCGAAGACGAGCCGCGGCCATCGGCGGGCGAAGCACAGGTTGCGTCGATCGATCGTCGCCGCGCGAACCAGATCATCGGTGCGTCCAAGTCGGCCGATCGCGGCATCGTGAGCGCGATTGACCACGTCGGCGTCGCCGACATTCGCCAACGACGAGTGCGAGGCCACATGGTCATGCAGCTCGTCCACCAGGCGTCGGGCGCGGCCGGGCGCCACGCCCGCGCGGCGGAGTTCTTCGTGCAGCGATTCAAGTGGGTTCGACACGCGCGGCTCCCGGCAGATTCAGAACGAGGTCCACGGCGGTCGTGGTGTGCGACCAGTCCGCGCGCAGGCTGCTCAGGCGCCGCCGGCCCTTGGCCGACAGGCGGTAGTAGACGCGTGGCCGACCGGAGACGACTTCGCGCCGGCTCAGGAGATGGCCGCCGCGTTCCAGCGTGTGGAGCTGCGGATAGACGACGCCGTCGCCCAATCGGATCCGGTCGCCGGTCACGCGCTCGAGCTCGGTGACGAGTTCGTAGCCGTACATTTCGGAGCGTCCGAGGAGCTGCAGAATCAGCAGCTCGGGGACGCCGCTCATGAATGTGCTCCCGCGTCGGCGTAGGGCCATGGTCTTCCTCTCATGCATCGTGTCACGAGGCATCATGCATCGCGTCGCGAGGCATGTCAAGCAGTCGTCCGGAATTGTGGGTTCGTGCTTGTGGCGTTGCGACGTGGAGCTACCGTGCGTGGATGCTCATCTCCGCCAGCTTCGTTGCCCTGTCGCTCATGTCGTCCGTCTCCGTCGCCGATCCGGATGCCAGTCCTGCGTCTGCGCCCCCCGGCGTCAACGTATCGCTGGCGCCCGCGACCGAGGCGAGTGCGGTCCGGCTGCAATGGAGTCCCAAGGGCGCGAAGGTGGCGTTGACTCCGGAAGGGGACTCGCTCGTCGGGTCAATCCGTCTCGGTCCGAAGGGAACGCCGCCCATCGCGCTTCGGCTCGAGCGGAGCTCTGGATCGCCGCAGTTCGATCGTCTTTGGATTGATCTGGACCGCGATGGAGATGCGGACGCCGCGGACGATGCCGACGAGCATCGCTCGACGACGCCGACCGAGCGTCGCGGGAAGTGGTGGTCCAGTTTTTCGGCCACGGTCACGATCGCGGTGCCGCCGGCATCCACGCCCGGTACCACGGGTGCGAACGGTGACCGTCCTGGCGCGGCGGCGTCCCCCACAGCGCCATCCCCCGGGGCGCCATCCGCCACACCCACCACGCCCACCGCATCCACCGCATCGCCCGCGACATCCCGGCCGTACCCGATCAATCTGTGGTTCGTCGCCGACCCGCTGGAACCTGACGCCGAGCCGGCGCTGCGTTGGTCGCGGCGAGGCTGGCACGAAGGATCGTGCACGATCGGCGGGCTCCCCGCGTACGTGTTGGTCACCGACCGGGCGATGGACGGCATCTTCGATCGCCAGGATTCGTGGATGCTGGCCCGCGACCCCAAGGATCTGGGGCGTGCGTCTCGTTCGCTCGCCCAGCACGCGTGGCTTGACGGCGCCGCCTACCTGCCCATCAGTGTGGATCCGCACGGGCGGGCGATTCGGCTTGAGCCATTCGATCCTGGCGTGACCGAGGCCCAGGAGCGCGAGAAGGCCGACATCTACCGCGTGGACCGCGAAGCGCCGCGCGCGACCACGCCGCTGGTCTTCGGCCATGACCTCGATGCAGCGCTCGTCGCCGCGCGGGCGCAGGTCGAACGCGGCGAAGGACGCGGCCGCGTCTTCGTCGACTTTGAAACGACGTGGTGTGGGCCCTGCAAGCAGATGGACCAGTGGGTCTATCCCGCCGCGGCGGTCGTGCAGGCGGCCGAGGGACTGCAGGTGGTCAAGCTCGACGGGGACGAGCAGCGCGAGCTGGTCAAGCGATACGCCGTGCGCGGCTATCCCACCATGCTCATGCTCGATGCCGACGGCGCGGTTCTGGACCGGCTCGTCGGCTACCGCAGCGTGGCGGAGATGGCTCGCTTTCTCGGCGGCAACTGAGCGCAACGCGCTCGGGAGTCGAGGGCGCCCGCCGCCGAGGCATTACTTCCGGGGGCGCTTCTTGAAGCCGGGCTTGCGGGACGGAATCTTCGTCGAGCCCTTCTTCGGGCCCTCCGGGTCGACGGCGGTGTCGCGGTCGAAGGCGGGATCGGACTTCTTGGCCGCACCGGTGAAACGGGCGGTCTCGCCGCGGCTGCCGGGCTTGCGTTCGGTGGACATGGGGGGGGCTTCCGGGCGTTCGGGGGGGTGGGCGGCCACCGCAACGGGGGCCAGGACCGGACCACGGTAACACAGTGCCGCCAATTCGCCGCGGGCGACGGGGCTCAGCCGCCAGGTTTCGGCTCCGGCACGGCCCCGTTCGGCCGCTGGCCCGCCTGCCAGAGCTGAACCGCCTGGACAGGGTCCGTGTCGGGCGGGACGTCGATCCCGATTCGTGGCAGCAAGCCGAGCACTCTGTCGCCGTGGTCGGAATCAGGCTCCGCCGCACTCCATTGCTCGGCCAGCCGGGCGACCGCTCGTCCCACCCGATGCACCGCCCGGCCATCCAGGGCCGGACCGTCGGTCAGAATCTCGACCGCCTCGATCAGCAGGACCTCGGCATCGGTGAATCGGTCGGCTTCCCGGAGTTCGGCGCTGACGTGGGCGAGCAGGTCGGCCAGGTCCATGGAGTCGGGGGTCCAGATCTTTCGGGCGACGGTGAGTGCTTCTTCGAGCAGGGCGAGGGCTTCTTCACCTCGGCCCTGGGTTCCCACGACGACGGCCAGCGACTTCATGGTCAGCATCGTGTTGAAGTTCTCGTCGCCCACGTCCTCGCGGAGGACCTGCAGTGACCGGCGCATGAGACGTTCGGCCGCGGGCAGATCGCCGCCGCGGTGGTAGAGGGACGCCAGACTTCGCGACAGCCGCTGGGTGGTCGGATGTCGTTCGCCAAGTTGCTCGTCGGCGGTCCGCATGCCGGCCTCGAGCGCGGCGATCGCGTCCTGGGGTCGGTCGAGGAACGCGAGGATGTGCACCATCAGGTTCAGCGAACTCAGGGTTCGAGGGTCGCTCGGGCCGAACACTTCCTCGCGCCCCGCGTGGGCTTCGCGGATCAGTTCGAGGGCCAGTTCGGACTCGCCCAACTGTTGTTGGAGTCCGGCGAGGTTGTGGATTCCCGTGAGCGTGCTCGGGGCTCGGTCGCCCAACGTGCGGCGTTTGGCGGCCAGTGTTTCGACGAGCACCGGCGCCGCTTCGTCGAGCTGCCCGAGTTGGAGGTGCCCCACACCCAGGTTGCCGAGGGCGGCCAGCAGGACATCCTCATCGGGATCGGCGATCGGCCGCAACTGCTCCACGATCTCTCGGCTCATGGCGACGGCTTCTTGCAGCCGCCCTTGTCGCATCATGTTCGTGGTGATGGTGACCGCGGCCCAGTGGTGACGCCGGCTGTCGGGCGGGTCGAGTTCGCGCAGAAGTTCCAGTTCGCGAAGGCGATGCGTTTCGGCGTCGGCCACGGCTCCGATGCGTTCGAGGGTCCGGGCGACGGAGTTGCGGACCCGCAGTTCGACATCCGGACGTTCGGCGAATCGCCCTTCAAGTTCGCGGCCGGCCGTGCGAACCGCATCGCGCACCGTGAGATCACGGCTTCCTTCGCGGGTCGGGTCGGCGGCTCCGAGCACGTCGTCCAGGAGAAAGTCAATGGTCTCCTCGGCCACGAGCGTCTCGGATTCGGCGGCGGACGCGCTTGCGCGGGCTTCCTCGGCGCTGGCCTGGGCGGCGGCCCGGGCCTCGGATTCGGCCGCGGCGGCGTTCAGTGCATCGGTCGCCGCCAACTTGGCCGCGGCTTCCGCGTCCAGGGCCCGCATGAGGTTGGCGGTCGTGCCAATCGCGCCGGCGCTGAGCGCGAGTGCGGCCACGCCGGCGGCGATCACCTGCGGCCGGTTGCGGCGGACAAACTTGCGGAGCGTGTATGCGAGTGATGGCGGGCCGGCGGTCACCGTTTGGTCGTTGAGGTGTCGGCGGATGTCGTCGGCCAGGGCCGCGGCACTCGGATACCGCCGCGTCCGTTCCTTCTCCAAGCACGTCATCACGATCCAGTCGATGTCGCCGCGGATGCGGGTGGCATCGGTCGAGCCAATCGACGTGAGCCGCGCGCTCGGCGGAACCGGTTGCTCGTCGCGGATGATGCGGAGCACTTCGGCCATGCTTTGATCGGATTCAGTGTCCAGTGGCGGCGATCCCGTCAGCATCTCGTACAGCAGGACGCCGAGGGCGTAGATGTCCGATTGGGTGTCAACGTCGTGCGATGCGCCAAGTCCCGCTTGCTCGGGCGACATGTACGCCGGCGTTCCAACCAACTGGCCATGTTCGGTGAGCGTGGCGTCGTTGCGATTCTCCGCGGAAATCTTGGCGATGCCAAAGTCGATGACCTTGGGAACCGCGACGCCGTCCCGGACGGTGACGAGCACGTTGGAAGGCTTGATGTCGCGGTGGATGATGCCCTTCTGGTGGGCGTGCTGAATCGCGCTGCACACGTCCATGAAGAGGTTGAGCCGCTCGACGACGGTAAGCGAGGCGTTGCGGGCGTATTCGAGCAGGGGAGCGCCGTCGACGAATTCCATGGCCAGGTAGGGCCGGCCGCCATCGGTGGTTCCGCCGCCAAGCACCGTGGCCACGTTCGGGTGGTCCATCAACGCGAGCATCTGCCGCTCGGCTTCGAACCGGGCAATCACACTGGGACTTGTGATTTCGCGACGAATGACCTTGACGGCGACGGTGCGATCCGGGGTCGTCTGGACCGCTTCCCACACAATGCCCATGCCGCCGTGGCCGATGCGCCGCACCACGCGATAGGGGCCAATTGTCGCTGGAACGCTCCCGCTCGTCGCACCGTCAGACGCATCGCGCGGATCGTCGCCGCCGCCGAAGAGTTCGGCGATCGCCTCGGCGGCGCCGCCGCTCGGATCATCGGAATCGACTGGATTCGCGTCGAGGGGGCTGGGGCGTTGATGCTCGTCCAACAGGGCGTCCACCTGAGCGCGCACGTCGGCATCTGTACACGCCGCGTCCAGCCAATTCGATCGCTCCGACTCTGGCCGTTCAACGGCGCCGGCGAACAGAGCGCCAATCCGATCAAAGTGTTCCGCGTCGCTCATGTTCCGGACTCTCTGAGTTGCAAACTGAGCCACGCCCGGGCGTGGTACCAGTCGGCCTCGACCGCCTTGCGATTCATGCCGAGGAAGTCGGCCGCCTGGGCGTGCGTGAGGCCGCCAAAGAACAGCAGCTCCACGATGCGTGCCTTGCGTTCGCTGAGTTCGGCCAGCTTGTTGAGCACCTCATCCAGAGCGAGCATGTCCACTTCGGTTCCACCGTGCTCGACGTCGAGGCCCGTCAGTCGAAGCCGGTGGCGGCCGCCGCCGCGCTTGGCCGCGCCGGTCCGCCGGGCGTGGTCAACGAGGATTTGCCGCATGACCCGGGCTGAGATTGCCTGGAAGTGGGCCGCGCTGGTCCACGGAACGTTCTGCACGTCGGCGAGGCGGACGTACGCCTCGTGGACCAATGCCGTCGGCTGGAGCGTGTGGTCGGCCCGCTCCCGGCGAAGAAACTGACCCGCCTGGGCGCGAAGCTGTTCGTAGACCTCGGGCAGGAGGGCGGCGGCGGATTGGTCGGAATCGCCGGTCACGCTCGGTTGGCTGGCGATCGTGTGTTCGTCGGAGGCGTTCTCGTTGCACGTGGGGCCATCCGCCGCTGTTTCGCGGGCGCCGGGCATGCGGGCATCGGATGCGTCACCGTCGGACATGGCAGCAATCATCGCACTCGGCGGCGTGGTCGCCGCGAGCGGTCGCAAGGGTCAAGGAGTTGGGCGGGCCTCCGATATGTGGGCCCTTCATTGCCTCCAGTATGGCCCTTGAATCACGGCGAGACAATTGTGCGGCGGCGATCGACTTGGTTTCGTGTGCCGGGGGGCGAAAAGTTGCCGGCCGGGAACGCCGGGGCGGCGCCGCGTTGGGATACCAGACGTTCCATGGGCGACGGCACGGTTCCGTCGTCGAATTGAGGCGGTCCGCCCAGAATGCCGCCGGGTGCTCGTGAATCCGGACGCTCCATCGCCGATCGGACCGCTGCTTCGATGGCTTATCGGCCGGCGCGCAACCACCCGATCGTGAAAGCCGGCGAGGCGGACGCCGGCAATCGGCCGATCGGACATCGGGGGTCGAAGCGCGATCCCTCGGCATCCGACGTTGGACCAATGAGTTCCATTGCTACGCCCGCATCGTCCGCTTCGTTGGCCGCCGTTCCCCCAGCGACGCCGCCGCCAATCGGGTCCTCCGCGGCCCGGGCCGGGCAGCCCGGAGCGGCGGATCCTTCGGGGGCGGCTGCAGTGGCGAGCGCGGGGAGCCCGACCATCACACCGGCCCACATGGCGGTGATCGCCGAAGCCCGCCGCGGGGCGCGGAAGATTACGCGGGCGGCCACCGTGGCTTCGATCAGCGGCTGGACGATGGCATTCTTCGGGGCCATCACCCTGGTCTCTGGCTTGTTCAGCCTGCGAGCGCTGCTGCTTGGCATCGCCCTTTCGGCAGTGGCGTGGGTCGAGATTCGAGGCGCGAAGCGATTGCGGGTCTTCGACCTGCGAGCGCCGCTGCACCTGGCGATGAATCAGGTGGGCTTGGTGGCCGCGATCACCGTGTACGCAGGGTGGGGGATCCTGGAGGCGATGAGCGGGCCGGGTCTGTACGCCGATCAGATCGCCGCCGGCGGCGACGTGGCCGAGATGCTCGAGCCGTATCAGGACCTCGCCCGGTCGCTCACGATCACCATCGGGGTCGCCTTCATCGTCGCCAGCTTCTTCGCCCAGGGGGCTGCGGCCCTCTACTACCGCTCGCGTCGTTCGCACATCGAGCGGTTCTTGCGGTCGACGCCGGACTGGGTCGTGGCCATGCTCCGCGCGTGACCGGGCTGGCCCGAGGATGCTCGCCGATCCAGGCGATCGTGGGCTCGGCCGCTCGCTGGAGGCGGTGGGTTGGCGTGCTCGGAACGGCGTTCGATCGTCGGCGGGGTTGGGCCGGCGCCGCTCGTCTGGCATGCGTAAAAGTACGCGGGTGAATTGACCAACGTGACTTGGCCCGCTCGGACTTGCGCGGTCGCTTGCCCGCGACACGCAGCCGCATCCACAAACATCGTTCACCGATATCCAGACGTGCCGGGCGTCCGGGCAATGTCCGAGAACTGCCAGGCCGGACGCCGTCGTGGGCCAGGGGGCCGGCCGTGGATGCTCAATCGCGGGCCCGCAGCCGGGCTCGATGAACCCAACCTGGGCGGGCGATCTGCGGGGTGGACGCTGAGCGCATCCGCGCTCGGAGAGTCATGGGATTGCGCCATCTCGCCCGATAGAACCATGACGGTCAGCCGATCCCGGCGGCCCCGGGGTCCAGATGCCGCGAGGATTCTTTGCGGCGCACTCGGAGCGAACGAAATGGTGGCCTGTCGGATCGCTTGCTCGATCCTCCTTCTCTTGGCTGGCTCGCTGGCGGCTTCATGCCGCGAAGTCGTCGTGGTCGACGCCGCGGGTTCGCGAGACCGATTCGATCAGTCGGTCGAACGTGCGGCTTCGCGTCTGGCGGGGGAGCGTCGGTCGGACTTCCTCGATGCGGTCAGCCTGCTCGTGGCGCCCCTCGAACGCGAAGAGGCCTCCATCGCCGACATGGCCGATCCGCAGGAAGCCGCCCGCCGGCGCCGTGGCCGCATCCACGGCATGAGCGCCGACCAGATCATTGCCGAAGCCGAGCGGGTGCGGGAATCCAGGGCGATCGCCGCCGAGGCGAATCGAGTCTCCGAATTGGCCAGGGCCCGGGCCGAAGCGTTCACCAAAGTCGCCGCTCTCCGCGGACGCTTGGACGCGGACGCCCAGGCGCGATTGGGAGACTTTGCCATTGAGCGAGTCCGGTTCGTCGGCACGAACGCCGGGCTCATCTCTGGCAGTCGTGACATTCAGCTTGACGTGCGGAACCACCTCGATCAGCCGATCGCGGCGGTTCGACTTCAGCTCTTGCTCGTGGGCCCGGGACGCGCCGTTCCCTGGATCGATCGCACGATCCGATACACGATTCCTGGTGGGATCGAAGCGGGCGAGTCCGCCACCTGGCGGGTTCGGACCTCGGCCACCGATGGATGGAATGCCGATATCGACCATGTCGCCCCGGTGGTCCTGGTGGCCCGGCCCTTGGAACTGGTGGGCGTGCGCGGCATCAGTCTGACGGGGGCGTACTTCGACGACGCCGATGAAGCGCGGCTCGAAGCCTTGCTGGCGGCCCATTCGCATCCCGATGCCGCCGACATTCGGGAAGCCTTGGCCACGCGTCGTCAGGCAACTGCGGGATGGCGAGAAGCGGCCATCGACGTGGCGATTCGGGCCGAACGCGATGAGCTGCTGGACAAACGCCTCGCGGCCGACGACGCCCGCGCCGCGCGGTCCAGCGTTGAAGTCACCGACGCGCAGTTCGCTTGGGTAGGCGATCGGTTCACGCAGATGCCGCGCATCGAAGCAACGATTCACAACGGCACCGACGCGTTGATCTCCGCCATCAACCTTCGGCTGCTTCTTCGTTCGTCGGACGGGACACGGGTCTGGGTGGACGAACCCATGCGGTATCCGATCGCCGGCGGCCTTGCCGCGGGAGCGGTCTACCACCTGCGACTCTCGCCTGGGCGCTTCGGTCCGTGGGGCGAAGCGCCACAAGAACTCTCCGGCCTGGAACTGAGTGCTCCAGTTGTCTCGGTCCTGGATGCATGGGGTCGAGAGATGTTCGCGGGCCGATGGACCGAAGACGATGTGGCGCGATTGGCGATGCTGGAGCGAGCCTTGGGGCGGGTTGCCTCCGCGCCTTGAGCGTGATCTCGCTGGGGCCGGCGCCGGGGATGTTGATGGCCACGGCGATGGTCTTGGTCGCGGTCACGCGGCGTCAGGACGGCACCACCGGGAGCTGGACGTGGAGCTCAAAGTGCTCCAGTCCGTGGGCGAAGGGCCGGCCGATCCACGCCTCGAAACATGGCTGATCGTCGGGAACGCAACGGCTGCCGGGGAGCCATTCGGCGAACAGCCAGTCGAGGGCGCGCTGTTCCAGGTCGATCGGGCCGCGCACTTGGATCTCCGCGACCCGCATCGCGGGAAAGACCATTCGTCCGATGTCGCCTTCCGCTCGAACCTCGTCGACCACCAGTCCGACGTCGTACCGGCAGTCACGAAGCGGCACGATTTCAGGGTCTTCCCACATGTACCCGAGCCACTGCCCGTCGGCGAGTCCGCGGGCGTCGGCCCAGCGTTCCATGTCGGCCGCGGCGCCGTCGACGACCCCAGGGCGGAATGGGTCGGTGATTCGGCGGTAGGCAACCACGCGCTCGGGCAGATCGCGGAACTGGACCTCGAAGCCGTCGGGATTCGTGCCGGCGGGTGGGCGAGCGATGCGATGACGCAACTCGGGGTCTGCATCAAAGAGTGCCTCGAGTTCCCCGCGGCGCTCGCGTCGAAACGTCGACAGATCGAACGCACTCGGAGGAACCCCGTAACGCTGCTTGAAGCTGCGAGAGAAGTCCGACGACGACCCGAAACCGCACGCCAGGGCGATGTCGGTCAGTGATCGCTTCGGCGGGCGCGAGAGCATCATCAACGCTCGCTCAAGGCGCACTCGCTTGACGAATGCCCCGAGGGTTTCGCCCATCGCCGCCTTGAACACCCGGTGAAAGTGGAACGGCGAGAAGTGGGCCACCGACGCGACAACCTCCAGCGGAAGCGGGTCGGCGAGGTGGGTGACGATGTGATCGATCGCCCGGTTGACCCGTCCGGTGGTGTCGGGGCCGGTCCTTGATTCGTCCGGTGAAGTCGGCAAGATCCGTCAAGCCTCGTGTCGTGCCGTGCCGTACGGTGCGGGCATGCACATTCCACATGAAATCGATCGACGGCGACGTGGGTTCGGTTCGGGGTCTCGATCCGGGCTCGGCCTTGGTCGCGGCTTCGCTCTGGGTCTCGGCCTCGTCGCTGTCTCCACGCTCGTCTCGTGTACGGCCGGAACCGCCACTCCGGGGTCCGTCGATCCATCACTGAACGATCAACCTACCGACCTTGTGAATTGGAGTCCGCCTGTGTCGTCCACCCTTGAACTCGGAAACTTCTCGGTCAGCCTTGCGGTGAAGGATCTCGATGCCTCGCGTTCCTTCTACGAAACGCTGGGCTTTGTCCCGGTCGGCGGGGATGCGGCCCAGAATTGGCTGATCCTTCGCAACGGCGACGCGACCATTGGACTCTTCCAGGGCATGTTCGAGCAGAACATCCTGACCTTCAATCCGGGGTGGGCGCGATCCGGGACGCATCCTGACGATGGGGCCTTCACTGACATTCGGACGATCCAGGCCAAGCTCAAGGAGCAAGGGGTCGCCCTCACGACGGAGGCCGATCCCGACGGGTCGGGGCCGGCGAGCTTTACCCTGATCGATCCCGATGGAAATCCGGTGCTCGTCGATCAGCACCGTTGACTGGCGACGGCCAGATGGCGGTGGACGCGAGCATTGAATTCACTCGGCGCACAAAGAAGCCCGACTCCACCGAAGTGAAGCCGGGCTTCGTATTCTGCGGCCGTGTGCGTCCTCGCGATGCGAGTCAACTCACGGCATCGACGGGATCACCTTTCGGCGACCCGGCGATTCACCAGCGGCCACCGCCGCCGCCACCACCACGGTGATCGCCACCGCCGCCGCGGTTCTCACGAGGACGGGCCTCGTTCACGCGGATCTGGCGGCCACCGAGGCTGGTGCCGTCAAGGGCGGCGATCGCGTCACGCGCGTCGTTGTCCGCCATCTCGACGAAGCCGAAGCCACGGGGACGACCGGTGTCACGGTCCATCACGAGGTCGGCCTTTTGGACCGACCCGTGGGCCGCGAAGGCCTCGTTGAGCTCGGACTCGGTGGTGTCAAAGGAAAGGTTGCCAACATAGATCTTCATTGCGATATCTCATGCCCGGAATGCGTATCAGCCTGATACCCCTCGTTGTTCGAGCTCGTGCTGAACGTTGAGGTGCACCGACCCGCCGGGCGACGCGATCGGTGAGTAGGAACCCCCCAGCTTATCCGAGGTGGGGGCCCGAAAGGGCGGAAACCGTTAATTCTCTGGGGCAACGGGGCGCCGGGAGGCGCCGGCTTCGCCGTTCGCCGGGCATCCAAGCGACACCTCAGCCGGCCACGCCAGCACAGGGAAATCCCGCAGAAAGCGCGAATTGGGCTCCGCCAGTGCGGTTTCTTCGGTGGTTTGTGACCCTGCCGGAAACCGGACGGTTCAGTGGCATTGGCGATCGTGCCGGCGGCTGGCCAGGGGTCAGGAAAACTTCTTGCCGGTCACGATCGGACGCCGAAAATGCGACTTCGCCGACGACCGATGCTCGAATGTCCCCCGAAAGATGATCCTCCAGATGCACACCGACTGCCACATTGGCGTTGTGACGCGCTTCGCCGAAGCGCTGGATACCGAGGACTACGACGCGGCCACGGCCACGCTCGCTCCCGACTGCACGTACGGGATCAAAGGCGTGGAGCACGCCGGGGCGAGCACGATCATCGACACGTATCGCGGCAACGGCGACATCGCCGCCACGCGTTTCGATGCGATCGAGTACGGATCCAAGGTGCGGCCGGGGGCCGAACCGTGGGTCATCATCGGGTTTCTCGATGTGGTCACCCATCGCGGGCGCCGGCACGTGCACACGTGCGAGCAATGGTGCCGCGTCGGCGATGACGGCCGCATCGCGAGAATCGAACACCATGATCTTCCTGGTGAGGCCGAAGCCCTCGCCGAATTCAAACACTGGGCGTGGGGCGACGAGGCCGACGACCAATGACTTTCTTTCCTGGAGGCCTGCATGCCGGTCAAGTCTGATGCTCCGACCACCGTCGCCGCGTACATGAAGCAACTCGAAGGTGATCGCTTGGTTGCGTGCAAGAAGCTGCGCGCGACCATCAAGGCAAATCTGCCCGACGGTTTCAAGGAAGCGCTGGGCTACGGCATGCCGGCGTACGTCGTGCCCAAGTCGACCTATCCCGACGGCTACCACTGCGATCCGAAGCTGCCGCTGCCGTTCATCAACTTTGCGTCGCAGAAGAGCCACGTCGGCCTGTACCACATGGGCATCTACGCCGACACCAAGCTCATGACGTGGTTCCAGAAGCAATGGCCCAAGCACGTTTCAACGAAACTCGACATGGGCAAGAGCTGCATCCGCTTCAAGAAGGTCGAGACGATTCCGTTCGATCTGATCGGCGAACTGTGCACGAAGATGACGCCGAAGCAGTGGATCACGTTGTACGAGAAGAACCTCAAGCCGTAAGCGAAAGCGCGGGCGCCCAGGGTTGGGCGCCCGCGCTTGATGCAAGCCGGCGGCGGGTGTCCCTCGAGCTGCGAGGTCGCCATGTGTACGGCGGACTGCGAGCGTCGATCTCGTTCAGCGAGTCCCGTTCATTCGTTGCGTGCAGTGCAGTCGCGGCGATCCGTCCACTTAGCTCGGCAGTTCGACCGACGTCGCGACGCGTTCACCGGCCGCAGTTTCTGCTTCGATCCAGAGCTTGTCGGTTGCGGCGATGCTCGCGGGAACTTCCGCGCTGCCGTGGAAGTGGTTGTCGTGGCCGCCCGCCCGCGATTTCATGGTGCCGGTCGCTGCTTCGTCACCGATCCACATGCGCACGGCGACCGGGGCCGGGCCGCTCGTGTGCACCAAGTCGACGCGAAGCACGCCGCCGGCCGGGAGGCTGCCGCTTGTGGCCACGGTCATGGTCGCGCCGCCGACGGTGATGGTGCCGGCCGATACGCCGCCGCCGTGGGCGTCGTGGCCGTCGCCCGCGGCAGGGGTTGCCGGAGTCTCCGGCATGGAGGTGGTCGTCGGAGCCGGCGTGCTCGCCCCGGGCGCGTTCACGGTGGCCGCCGGCGTCTCCGGCGTGTCCGGCGTGTCCGGCGTGGACGAGTTGCAGCCGGTGGAGAGGGCCAAGGGTACGCACAGAGCGAGGCCAAAGATGATGCGCGGCAGAAGCATGTCAAGCACTCCAGAGTGAGTCTGCGGGGCGATGGGCCTCGCGTGGATTCAGGTTTGATCGGGTTTGATCGGGTTCAGTCAGGTCAGGCAAATTCAGGCCAATTGAAAACAGGTCACATCAGTATTCAGGAAGTGAACGACCGACGTCAGGAATGCTTGTGGCGACCAACTCGGTGGCCGAAAACCAATGCGTATCCCGCCGGGACGACCAAAAGGTTCAGCACCGTCGAGGTCACCAGCCCGCCGAGCGTCACCAGGGCGAGCGGGGCGAGCAGTTCGCTGCCTGGCCGGCCGGCGGCCAAGGCCAATGGCAGCAATCCCAATGCGGCCGAGATCGCGGTCATCAAAATCGGAACGAGTCGTTCCATCGATCCTTGCACGAGGGCGATGGACGGGTCGACGCCTTCGTGCTCGATCAGTTGATTGTAATGATTGATCAGCAGGATCCCGTTGCGCACCGCAATCCCGAACAAGGTGATGAAGCCAACCAAGCTCGCGATCGAGATCACCGGTGGGACATACGCTCCGCCTCCGGCCAGCAACGCGAGCGTGTTGGCCACGGGGCCGGCCGCCCCCGCATCCGGCGGAAACAGGTAGATCGCCAGCACGCCGCCAATCAGGGCGAGCGGCATGTTGCCCATCACCAGCAGGGCGGCCCGCAGTGATCCAGTTGAGATTTGCAGCAGCATCAGCATCAAGATGGCCACCACCACGCCGGTGACGAAGATCGTCCGCGATGCAGACTGCTGGGCCTCGAACTGGCCGCCGTACCGCACCGTGCACCCCGCCGCGGCCACGATCGGGTCGACGCGCTCGCGCACCTCGGCCACCAGGTCGCCAAGATTCGACCCGCCGGCGACGTTGAGCGACACCACCGCCTTGCGTCGAGCGTTCTCGCGGGCGATCAAGTTGCTCGATCGCTCGGGCCCAATGTCGGCGACGTCGCGCAGCCGGACCGTCGCCCCGCCGCGGCCGCGCAGCATCAGTTCGCGCACCTGATCGACGGTGCGCCGCTCGTCGGGCGCGAGCCGGACCACCAAGTCAAATTGACGCACGCCTTGTTTCACGGTGGCCACCGTTTCTCCGTGGACCGCTTCCCGCACCTGTTCGGCCGCGTCGGCCGGCCGCAAGCCGGCGGCGGCGAGTTCGGCGTGGCGGTAGCGAACCGGCAGCGAAGTGATCATGACTTCGCGATTGGCATTGACGTCGCGAGCGCCAGGAAGCGGCTCGATCGCCGCTTTGATGTCGGCGGCGATCTGCCGCAGAACCGCGAGGTCTTCGCCGTAGACGTTGATGGCGATCGCGGCGGGGGTGCCAGAAAGCACATGGCTCAGGCGGTGCTCGATTGGCTGGCCGACCATCGTCGTCATGCCCGGAATCGACGCGAGCACGGCGTCGATGTCCGCACGCACTTCTTCGCGATCGCGGCCGGCGTCGACCGTGACCTCGATCTCTGAATTGCTTACCGGTTCGGCGTGTTCGTCACGTTCCGCCCGGCCGGTGCGGCGCGAGACCGAACGAACGCCATCGATCGCCACGAGCCGCTTCTCGACCCCGGTGGCCAGTCGATCGCTCTCGGCCAGGCTCGTGCCGGGCGGCGCCATCAGAAACACGGTGTACGTGCCTTCGTTGAATGACGGCAGGAAGCTGGTCCCAAAGGTCGACGCCAATGCCAGCACGGCCACGGTGGCGATGACCGCCGCAGCGAGCACGGCCAGCCGCATTCGAATGGCCGCCCGCAGCACCGGCTCGTACGCCCGCTTGAGCCACCGGACCAGGAATCCGTCGCGATGGCCACCGTCTTCCGAGCGTCCAAGACGTCCGCGGAGCAGCACGCGGCAGAGGGCGGGGGTGACGGTCAGGGCGACGATCAAGGACGCGGCGATCGACACCATGTACGTCAGGGCCAGCGGCCGGAAGAAGCGACCTTCGAGTCCTTGCAGGAACAGCAGCGGGACGAAGACCATCACGATGATGACGGTGGCGAACACCATTGCCGGACGAATCTCATTGCTTGCGCCGTAGATCACGTCGGTCAGGGCCCGACGCTGGTCGGTCGGCCGCGACCGGTCTTGCTTCAGCCGGCGGAACACGTTCTCGACGTCGATGATCGCATCGTCGACCAAGACGCCGATGGCCACGGCCAGTCCGCCGAGCGTCATCACGTTGAGTCCGAGGTCCAGGGCATCCATCAGCAGCAGGCCGACGGCCAGTGAAATCGGCAGGGCGGTCAAGGTGATGATCGTGGCCCGAACATTCAGCAGGAACAGAATCAGGACGAGGGTGACGATGATCACCGCTTCGGCCAGCACCTTGGTGACGTTCTTGACCGATCGGTTGATGAAGTGCGCTTGCCGCATCACGTCGCGGTTGAGTTCCGAACCAGCCGGCAGTGCCGGTTCAACCTGGTCAAAGAGCTCATCGAGCCGATTGGTGAGGGCCAGCGTATTCACGCCTGGCGACTTCTGGATCGAGAGGATGACGGCCGGCGCGCCACCTTCACTCGCGGTGCCCCGGCGCATGGAAGGCCCGAGCGTGACCTCCGCGACTTGACCGATGGTGACCGGCGACGGGCCGTCCATGGTGATGACGGTGGCGGCGATGTCCGCGGGCCGCGAGACGCGGCTGCGTTGTCGCAACGGGATTTCGTACGTGCCGACGTTCGGCAAATAGCCGGCGCTCGCGGTGGAATGCGCGCCGCGAGCCGCTTCGACCACGTCGGAAATCGTCAGATCATGAAGCCGGAGCCGGTCCTGGTCGACGTTGACCTGGTACTCCGGCAGCTCGCCGCCAATGGCCACGACCTGGGCCACGCCGGGCACGCTCTTGATGCGGGTGAGCAGGTCGAATTCGGCGTACGAACGCAGTTCGAGCGGGCTGACCCGGCCATCGGGAGAGGACAGACTGACCAGCATGACCTCGCCGGCAATCGACGTGATGGGGGTGATGAACGGCTCAATGTCCTCGGGCAGTGCTTCGCGCACCGTGCTCATGCGTTCGGCCACGAGTTGCCGCGCCTCCATGAGGTCCGCGCCCCACTCCAGGTCGACCCAGACGATGCCGAGGCCGATGGCACTCGCGCTGCGGACCCGCCGCACGCCGGTCATGCCATTGACCGCCGTCTCGATCGGAAAGACGACGTATTGCTCGACTTCGTCGGCGGCCAGGCCATCGGACTCGGCCATGATGACGACGGTTGGCGCATTGAGCTCGGGAAAGACGTCCACACTCATGGCCGGCAGCCGGTACGCGGCGAATGCCACGAGCAGCGTTGCGGCCAGGATCACCAGCGATGCGTAACGCAGGCTGAATCGAATCAGGGAAGCAAGCATGGATCAATGCTCCCCTTCGTGGTAGGTCCCGTCGGCGTGGAAGTGTCCACCCTTCTGGACCGATCCGCTGGTGGCGAGCATGAGCTGGAACGCACCGTCCAGGACGATCTCGTCGCCCTCGCGCACGCCGCTGAGCAGCGAGACCCAGCGGCCATCGTCGGGACCAAGATCCGCTTCCAACCGCAGGGCGACATTGGGATTCTTGGGATCGCGCCGGAAGATGACCGGGTTCAGGCCATCGAGCTGAAGCGCAGCCAGCGGGATGGCGAGTTCGGCGGCGGCCGTCCCATCGGTGACGATTTCGAGCTGGGCGGCAACGCCGGGCCGGGCCCATTCGAGCCGCTCATCGGGTGTCACGTAGAGATCCACGGTGCGGGCCGCGGCATCACCGGTCAGGCCCATGCGGAGGGTCCCGGCCATCGTCTGGTCAAGGGAAATGCCCCGACCGGTGGTGGTGGGAGTGGGAGGGACGATGCGGGCGGCGAGTCCGTCACGCAGGACGCCCAGATCGCTCTGCAGGCCTTCGGCGTGGAAACGCACTTCGCCCGGGCGGGTGATCGTCAGCACCGCAGTCTTTTCGTCGGCCCATGCCCCGTTGGTCAGGCCAAGGGATTCGACGACGCCCGATCGCGAGGCGAGCACTTCGATCGTGTCGACGCCCTTCCATCGCGGGATCGCGTGGCCGTGTTCGTCGGCCCCCGTCGACGCGAGCAGCTCGGCCGGCGGCATCCCGGTGATCGCGGTGGCCGAGTCGATCAGGAAGGTGCGGCGGGCGCGGCCGGCGTCGAGTTCGGCGATCGTCTCGGCTCGAGCGGCGTCGAGTTCGGCCTTCTTTTCCTGGACATCGGCCAATTCCGCCCGGGCCGCAGCGAGGGCCGAACGCGCTTCGGCGAAGTCGCTGGCCCCGCCGCCACCCGCGTCGCGGACGGTGCGCAGTTGTTCCACGCGTTCGGTCCAGACGCCGATCGACTCGACGAGGCTCGCCTCGTGCCGTTCGTGGGCGGCGCGGAGGGGCGGATACGTCTCGAGCCGCGTGGTGTGCCGCTCGATCGCCGCGTCCGCCTCGACCAATTTCTGTTGGTGCTCGCGCCAGGCGGGGGCATCGATTCGGTACAGCAATTGATCCTTGGTCACCGTGTCGAACTGTCGGACGGCCAGTTCCACGCGGCCCGGCAACATCGTGCGGTACTCGCGGCGGGCCGTCGGTTGCAATTCGAACTGGCCGGGTACACGGAGGGTGCGTTCGATCGGCCGGCGTTCGACGCGCACGAAGCTGATGCCGAGGTTGGAGCGCACGGCCGGTGGGATGTCGATTCGGTCGCCGGACGCCAGTGTTTCGTCGGCCATCGTCTCGGCGGCATGGCCGCTGGTGTGGGCGTCGGGCGCGTCGCCGGTGCGGCCACAGCCGGCCAAGGAGCCAGCCATGGAACTCGCGGCGAGCGCGGCGATGGTCGCCATGAGCGGCGTGGCGCTGCGGCGGGCGGCGGCCGAAAGCAGTTGATGGTGGTTCATGACGTCGGTCCTTCGGGAGCGGAGCGGCGGGGGGCGGAGACGGAAGCGAAAGCGGCGGCGGAGTCAGCGGCGGAATCAGCGGAAACGCTGGGCCCGCCCGACGTGGGGGGATCGTTGTCAGTCGGGGGGGACTCTGGCGGTGGCTCGACCACCGGAGCGGGCGCGAGCGGCGCGTCCGGGCCGCGGAGTTCGGCCACGGTCGCCGCGGCGCGCAGTTCGGCCTCGCGGACGTCGACAAGTTGACGGCTGGCCTCATATCGGCTTGTCACCGCCTCAAAGAGCAGGAGCGTGTCGAGCTCGCCGAGGGCAGCGATCCGGTCGATGTCGGCGGCCTGTTCGGCCAGCATCGGGGCGATGCGGGATTCGAATCGCTCGCGCTGCGTTCGGGCAGCGGACTGGCGGGCCATCGCCGCGACCAGGGCCGACATGGCGTGGTCGTAGGTGGCTTCGGCCATGCGGTGCGATGCGGTCCGGCGCGCTTCGGCGGCGTCGATTCGGGCATTCGCCGGGCCCGGGAGCGGGATCGGCAGCGAGACGCCGAGGAGCAACCGGTCCTCACCGTCCTCGCGACCGAGTCCGCCACCAATGGTGATGTCGGGGTACTGCTGGCGAACCGCGAGCCGGACGGCCTGTTCGGCCACGGCGTGCTCGGCCCGCCGGATCGCCAGTCCGGGGTGGTGGCGGATCAGCCGATCGCTGAGGGCGTCGGCATCGGATGCCTCGGGCTGGATTCGGCCATTCGGCGGCCGGAGCGACGGGATGAGGCTGACGTCCGCGTCGGGCGGCAGTCCGACCAATGCCAGCAGCGCGAGCCGGGCGTCCGTGGCATCGCCTTCCAGTCCGAGCAGTTCAGCCTGACGGCCCGCCTGCTCGAGTCGCAGGAGTCGAGATTCGACGCGCGCGAGTTGGCCGGCGGCTTCCAGCGCAGCGGCGATCTCCGCGACCCGGTCGACTTGTTCGACGATCCCGCGGAGGACATGAGCGCGTTCAGTGGCGGCGGACCAGGTGGCCCAGGCGCGGCGAACATCGGCGCGGATCGACCACTCGGCGGCGGCCAACTTGAGCCGGGCCACCCACGTTTCGGCGTCGGCGACGCCTCGCTCGGCGGCGGCCGCGCCGGAAATCGGCAGGGTCAACTCGAGCACGGCCCCGGACTCGAAGCCGCCCGAGAGAATCTCCGCCGCATCGAATCCGAAGACCGGATCGGACCACTGGCCGGCAATGGCGGCGTCGGCGCGAGCGACCTTGGCCGCCGCGCGTTGCACACGGAGCTCGGGATTGGCGAAGAGCGCGAGCACCTCCGCCTCGGCCAGGCTCAGTCCGTCGGATGGGTCAAATCGTGCGGGGCTCACGCCGGCAGGATCGTCGTCGTCGGTGCCGGCAAGCCGCCGGGCAAGGGCATCGATGGGCTCAGGATGCGCGAGCCGGTCGATCAAATCCACGCGGTGGGCGGCCAGATCGAGTGGGTCCGGGGTGTAGGTGCGGCAGCCGGCAAAGGAGGCGACCAGCGGCACCGACACCATCGCGGCCCGGATCAGAGTCAGGATCGCGGACGGCGCGAACCGGCGGCGCTGTGGGGAGCGCAGGGGCAATGACATGGTGGGTGGATTCCGAGGGCTGTGCGCCAGGGCGGCGCGAAGCAGAGCCGGACAGCTGTCCGGGGCGACGGTGATGCGAGGGCGCACACAATCGGTGCGGCCAGCATCGCGAACGCGGGCGGGAGCTCAGCCAGGAATCAGATGAGGAGGCGGACAGTGCGCAGGGCGCCGAGGCACGGAGGCAGGCCGGGCGGCGAGCCAGGCGGCGTCGACGGCGGACCGCGGACGGCATGGGCGGCAATCTGGATGTGCCCGGGCAAGGCGACGGGGCCGTCGGGGACATTGTCGGCCAGACGATCGATGGCGGAGTCCCGCGGTGGGGCGGGCACATCGCACAGCTCCACCTCGACGTCGGTGCAGCCACAATCGTCGGCGTGATCATCCGACGGGACGGGCAGCGGCAGGGACGCTTGGTGTGAGCACTCGGCGCCACACGATGGCGCCGCGTCCGGCGATCCGGGGGCGGCGACGAGCGGGGCGCAGGAGTCGTGTTCGTGCCCTCCGCCGAGGCAGATCGACAGCACGCGTGAGCCGCCGAAGGCGGCGTTCACCAGCAGCAAGCTCAGCAAGAACATGGCGGGTGTGCGGGGGGGCATGCAATGCACGGTAGATCGGCGGATCGCCTCGGGCAATGGTTGGAACGCCAAGGGCGTTGAAATGATCCGGCCGAGAGCAGCGGCGCGGGAGGCGGTTGCCTGGGGGCCAGGCGAGTGGCCGGCGGGGGGCGGAGACGGTCCTGATTCCCGGCCCGCTGTCGGCCCAAGGCTCGCTCGGTCGCGATTTCAGGCGTTTCGACGGGGGCGTCGACCTCCTCCGGTGCGTGGAACGCAACGGAGGATCCGGCCGTCATCGTGGGGGGGAGCCCGGCGACCCACCATCGACGATGCGTCCGTCGGAGTGAGCGCCGATGCCGCGCGCCAGCCACGCTCTGGGCCCGCGAGCGAGCGTTCGGTCAACTGAATCGAGCACTCATGCCAACAGCGGCCGCACCGATCGCGGCCGCGGGAACGATCGGAGAAGAAGCTGCGCACCAACAGCAAGACGCCGGCGATGCCGGACGCCAGGCCGAAGGTGTAGCAGAGTGTCAGTGGCAAGTGGTGCACAGACCCGGTTCCCGGAGTGCAGCGCGGCGTGAACGCTGCACACACGAGAATACCGGGGTGGCGATGAGATCGCCCAAGCAATCTGGGCGTTCTCGGGACGGCGAGCCTCGGGACTGTGCGCGTTCTTGTCCGCCGGCCGGCGCCAGCGAAACGGACTATGGCTGCGCCGGGACCATCGCCGAACCGAACAGGGTGCGACGCATCAGTTCGGCGACGTCGGTGTTGTCCATGGTGCCCCGCACGCGGTGGGCGTTGAAGCCGCCGGCGCGAACGAGGATCCCGCCGCTGAGGTCGTCGCGCCCGGCCCAGTGCACGCGGAAGGCGAGTGAACGGCCGAAGCGATCGGGGGCGGCGCGGAAGGGCATCGTCCCGGTGCCGCCCACACCGTCGAGTGGAGCGCCGTTGAAGTCGCGCTCCGGCACGGCGGCGAGGGCTCCTCCGTCGCGGTGGATGATGCCCTGCATGCGCAGGCCGCCGGCATCGCTGTCGGCCGTCGTCATCACCAGGGTCTGCGGGGATTCCAGCAGGAAGCGTTGGGCCACGCCGATCGCCGCGTCGGCGCGGCGGGCCGCCTCGAGCACGCCGGCCGCGTTGTTCTGGTTGCCGAAGTTGTCGGTGGCTTCTTCCTCGACCACGAGCATGAAACGCTCCGACTTGGCGGCCAGGATGCGGAGGGCCACCTCGGTCATCTCGGCCACGGACGGCGTGCCCGGTACGTAGAGCGGGCGGCCCGCGGCTCGCAGCGCTTCTTCCGGGGCGGCGTTGAACGTGGCGTCGTGGGCGAACAGGCCAAGCACGCGTTCGGTGTCGGCCGGCAGGGCAAGCAACTCAGCGCGGGTGCGGACGATGGTGAACCCAGCCGTCCGCGCTTCGTCAATCAGATTGCGATCGTCTTCGCGGGCGCCGGGGCCGTGGACGCCCGCCACGCCGCGCGGCAGGAAGTGCTTCTCGCCGCCGCTGAACAGCACCGTCGCCCCGCGCTCGATGAGTTGGGCGGCGATCGCGTCGTACTCGTAGCGGGACGCGGCATCGGCAATGAAACACGCGCTGCCGGGTTCGGGCGCGATGCCGGTCTGCACCAGGCCGACGGGGATGCCGGCGGCGATGGCTTGCCGAGCCACGCCGGCCGACGCGCCGGCCGCGGTCAGAATCGGTTCACCGGTCGCGCCACCGCCGGTGCGGCCGTACGCATCGCTGCGCACCTTGACGCCGAAGGCGTGGGTGGTCCCGCCGCCGTTGCTCGTGGCGGTGAGCGAGTCGCCCATGTGGCCGCGGTACACGGCGATCGCCGGGAGCAGGTCCCAATTGAGGTCGCCATCCGGCCCGACGTGCAAGGCGCGGGCCGCGGTCCACGTGGCGGCGGACGCCCCGTCGGGGTGGATGAAAATCACGCTGCCGGTGTCCGGCGAGGCGGGGGGCGCGGCGATCTTTGCGCCGACCGTGCCGCCGACCGTGCCGCCGGCTGTGCTGCCGACCGTGCCGTCGATCATGCCGATGACCGTGCCCTCGGCGGGTTGGGGGTTTGGTCGGCCAACCGAGAGGGTGGCGGCGAACGCACCCGCGCAGAGAAGGGCGGCCAGGGCCGCGCTGGGAATCCGAAGCGGGGTGGCGGGCAGCATGGGGCAAGGTCCGGGAAGGAGTTCCACGAGGAGAACGGGCCGCGGCGGGCCGGAGCCGGCAGCAACGGACGTGGGCCGAGATCGAGACGGTAGTCGCGTCTTGTAAGGCGGCCAAGCCGCATGATGGGCCTTCGGCAGGGGGGAATGCGGTCAGGATCGCGATTTGTTTCGGCGAAGGGTGGGTTGTGAGCCGTATGATCCATCGTGATGCCCCGCACGTCGGCCATCCTCTGGCTCTTGGCCATCGCCCTCGCGGTCCAGCCCGTTGCGGCCGTGTGGGTCGCCATGGCCCCGTGTTGCTGCGGATCGGAGGCGGCTTTCGCCGCCACGGCGAGCGAATCGAGCCCGGGATCCTCCTGTTGCGAGGGAGCGGCGGCGGCATGCTCGTCGGATGCTGAGGTCGATCCAAGTCTGGCTTCATCTGACGGCGACGCCGAACATGATGCTGATCAGGATGGCTGCGACTGCTCCATGCCATGCTGCACCGCTTCGGGCAAGATCTCCAGCGCGGTGCCCGGTCCGGTCGCCGCCCCACTGGGAACCCCCGGCGCCAGTTCGGTCCTTCCGGCATCGCCGGACACCGTCCCCGACGCCGAAGCCACCCAACTCAAGCGACCTCCTCGAGCTGCCCTCTCGGTCTGATTCGTCCGGGCGAGCGTTTTCGCGCGCCCGGTCCCGCATCGCCGTGAGCTCCGCTCGGAGGTTCTCCCATGTCTGTTTCCCGCTCGTCCCAGGCGAGCGCCCGCGCGTCGGCCAATCCGCCGCCGCGCCGGCTCGTTCCTGTCATGTTGCCCGTGATCGTGATCGTCGCGACGGCACTGCTCGTCGGCTGGACGGCGTGGCCCGCGCTGCGCCCGGTGCCGCGGGTGGCCGTCGTCCAGGTCCTTCCTCCCACGTCGAACGCGGGGGACGGCGTCGACTCGGCCGCGTCCGATGCGGCCGACGCCACGCCCGACGCCAGCGCCGACACCGTCCGACTTGCGTCGGCCTCGCCGCGCGCCCCGGGCGTCACCGTGCAAGCCCCCGGCTGGCTCGAAGCCGATCCGTTCTTCATCGCCGTCGCCGCTCTTCAGAACGGGACGTTGGACACCGTCGGCGTCCTCGAAGGCGAGCCGGTTGTCGCCGGTCAGGTCGTCGCCCGGCTGATCGATGAAGACGTGCAGCTCGCCCTGAAGGCGGCCGACGCGATGCTCGAGACGGCGATGGCCCGCCAGCGCATCGCCGCCGCCGACCTGGCCGCCGCCGAGATCGATCTCGCCGAGCCGATCGAGCTGGAGCGGGCGGTCGCCGAACAAGCCGCCCTCATCGCCGAAGCCGACGCGGAACTCGCGCTGCTGCCGACGCTGATCCAGGTCGCCCAGGCGGACCTCGTCCGGCTCAATGAAGAGCGCGACCGGGCCGAAGCGTCCGAAGCCCGGGGCGGGGCCACCGGCCTGGAAGTGATCATCGCCCGGCAACGCGCGGCGGCCCAGCTGGCCACCCTCGAGTCGATTCGGGCCCGCGAGCCGCGGCTCGCCGCCCATCTTCGGCGACACCAGGCGAACCACCGCGCCGCGGTTCGCACGCTCGAACTGAAGACCGACGAACGCCGCCGCCGCGATGGCGGACGGGCCGAAGTGGACCGGGCCGCGGCCGACGTGGCCATGGCCCGCGTGCAACGCGATGAAGCCCAGTTGGCCGTCGACCGGACCGTGATCCGCGCTCCCATCGACGGTTTCGTACTCCGGCGTCTGAAGGTGCCCGGCGACACGGTCATGCGCGAGATGGACGATCCGCACGCGGCGCACATCATCCACGTCTACGACCCGGCGTCGCTGCAGGTGCGGGTGGACGTGCCGCTGGCCGACGCGTCGCACGTGCGTCCTGGCCAGACGTGCGAGGTCGTGGTTGACGTGCTGCCCGACCGCATCTTCCGCGGCACCGTGACCCGGATCACGCACGAGGCCGATCTGCAGAAGAACACCCTGCAAGTCAAGGTCCGCGTGGAGGATCCGTCGCCGCTGCTGCGGCCGGAGATGCTCACGCGGGTGAAGTTCCTGCCGGGCGGAACGCCGCCGGCCGGGGCGGGGGCGGCCGGATCCGCGTCTCGCCCGGGGAGCGGGAGGCAGGCGGGGACGAGCGCGAGCGCGGGCACGTCGCCCGATCCGGCCGCCGCCCGATCAACCGTCCGCATTCCCGTTTCGGCCATCGCCGGCGACGGCACGGTGTCCGCCGTCCGGCAACGGCGCGGCGATCGCGGCGTCATCGAATCGGTCGCCGTCGAAGGCGGCCAGCGCGATGGCCAGTGGCTCACCGCCACCGTCGCCCTGCGTCCCGGCGACCTCCTCGTGGACCAATCGTTGGCCGTGGCCCCGGCTCCGGGGTCGATCGTGCAGATCCAAGTCGATCCGATCGGAGGTGCCTCGTGAGCTTCATCCAGTGCGAACGCCTGACCCGCGAATACCGCAAGGGCGACACCGTCATCCGGCCGCTCGACGAACTCGACCTGAGCGTGCCGGCGGGCGACTTCCTCGCGTTGATGGGTCCATCGGGCAGCGGGAAAACCACGCTGCTGAACCTCATCGCCGGCATCGATTCACCCACCGGCGGCTCCCTGCGGGTGGACGGGGTCGATCTGGCCACGCTGAGCCGAAACCGCCTCGCCGCGTGGCGAAGCCAGCACGTCGGCTACGTCTTCCAGCTCTACAACCTCGTGCCGGTGTTGACCGCGTACGAGAACGCGGAACTGCCCTTGTTGCTGCACCCGATATCGCGCCGCCAACGCCACGCGCGCGTCATGGAGTCGCTTGAGCGCGTGGGCATTGCCGACCGGAAGGAACACTTTCCGCGTCAGCTTTCCGGCGGGCAGGAACAACGCGTTGCCATCGCCCGCGCGATCGTGACCGATCCATCGATCATCGTGGCCGACGAACCGACGGGCGACCTCGACAAACCGTCGGCCGCCGCGGTGATGGAGTTGTTGCAGGATCTCAATCAGAGCACCGGCAAGACGATCATCATGGTGACGCACGATCCCCGGACGACGGAGTACGCCACGCGCACGCTGCACCTGGACAAGGGACGGCTTGCCGTCGAGGACGCCCCCGCGCTCGTGGAGACCGGCCAATGAAACTCTTGCGACTTGTTCCCTACGTGTTCAAGCAGGTCGTGCGCCACCGCGTGCGGTCGATGCTCACCGTTCTGGGCATCGCCATTGCCATGTTCCTCTTCACGAGCGTGCAGGCGATGAACGATGGCGTGACGCGGGCGACCGCGGCCACCGCTGGCGATACCACGTTGATCGTCTACCGGGAGGACCGCTACTGCCCGGCCACCAGCGAATTGCCGCAGGACTACGCGGCCCGGATTCGCTCGGTCGAAGGCGTGGCCGAGGCCATCCCGGTGAAGGTCGTCGTGTCGAACTGCCGAACGAGCCTGGATGTGGTGACCTTCCGCGGCGTGCCCAAGGAGGCCTTCCTGGCCAATCGCGGCGACCGGTGGACGTTCGTCAGTGGATCGGCCGACGATTGGATGCGCCGCACTGATGCCGCGCTCGTTGGCGAAACGCTGGCCGAACGCCGCGGCCTGGAGCCGGGCATGACCTTCGACGCCGCCGGCATCACCGCGTACGTGGCCGGGGTCATCCGCTCGGACGACGCCCAGGATCAGAACGTGGCGTACACCGCACTGGAATTCGTTCAGCTTGCTGGCCGCGACCGCCTCGGCATCGTGACCCAGTTCAACGTCCGGGTCACCGATCCAGCGCAGCTTGAACCGGTGGCCGCGGCGATCGACGAACTCTTCGCCGTGGCCCAGGAGCCGACCAGTACGTTCACGCAGCAGGCCTTCATCGGCCGGGTGGCCGACGACGTTGTCGAGCTCGTCGGCTTCGCCCGTTGGCTCGGGCTTGGCTGCCTGGTCGCGGTGCTGGCCTTGATCGCCAACTCGATCGTCCTTGGCGTGCAGAGCCGCGTGGCCGAGCACGCGGTCTTGCAGACGCTGGGCTACTCCGGCCGTTTGGTGGCCGTCCTGATCGTGGCCGAGGGCGTGGTCCTTGCCCTGGTCGGCGGCGGATTCGGCGCGCTGGCCGCGGTGATCGTGGCCGAGCAGGGCAGCTTTGCCTTGTCGGTCGAGGGCACGAGCATGCCGATCGAAGCCGGGCCGCAGCTGTTGCTCAGTGGACTCGTCGTGTGCGGCACGATGGGCGTGCTTGCGGGCCTGGTCCCGGCGTGGACGGCCGCGCGGCGCGAGATCGCAGAAGGGTTCCGGGCTGCCTGATGGGAATTCGTCAACTGCCATTTTCGTACGCGGTGCGGAACCTCGGGCGGAGCCGCTTGCGGCTGATCGCATCGCTGCTCGGTTCATCGCTCGTCGTCTTGCTCGTGCTGGCCGCCGGCGGATTCGTGCGCGGCATGCAAGAGTCATTGGACCGGAAGCAATCGCTGCACGAGAACGTGATGATCCTGGGCGCTGGCAGCGAAGAAGGCGTGGAGCGTTCGCAGATCGATGCATCGGTGGCCGGCATTGCCGCGGCCTCGGTGCGTGGGCTGCGGGAAGCGGGGGGCATCACCTACGCCTCGCCGGAGATCCATGCCGCGTTGCCGGTGCGCCGCCAAGCCGGGGACGCCGAGGAACTGGCCGCGGTGATGCGGGGCGTGCGGCCGGTGGCGTTGCTGGTGCACGCCGACGTCGAGATCGTCGCCGGACGCATGCCCGAAGCCGGCCGCGACGAACTCATGCTCGGCGGACTGGCCGCCACGCGCCTTGGCGTGTCGGAAGAAGAGATCGCCATCGGCCGCACGCTGCATTTCGACGGGCGCGATTGGACGATCGTCGGCCGATTCTCGGCGCCCGGTACGGTCATGGACGCCGAAGTCTGGCTGCCACTGACCGATCTGCAGATCGCCACGAACCGCCAGTCCACGTTGTCGTGCGTGATCGTCACCCTGGAAAGCGGTTCGTTCACCGACGTCGACGTTTTCGCCAAGACGCGGCTCGATCTCGAGATCACCGCCATGCGGGAAGTCGACTACTACGCGTCCATCGCTGCCTTCTACGCGCCGATCCGCGCGATGGTCTTGGTGACCGCGGTCCTGATCGCCTCCGGGGGCATCCTTGGCGGCCTCAACACGATGTACGCCGCGTTCGCCGCCCGTGTGCGGGAAGTCGGCATGCTGCAGTCGCTTGGGTACACGCGGCGGGCGATCGTGTTGACGCTGACCGAAGAGTCGCTCTTTACCGCCGCCTGCGGCGCCCTCATTGGCGCCGCGGTCGGCTTGCTCTTGCTTGACGGCCTGGCCGTTCGGTTTTCCATGGGGGCGTTTGCGATTCGCATCGACGCCCCCGTGTTGCTTGCCGGCGTGCTCGGCGGCTTGCTTGTCGGTTTGGTGGGGGCGATCCCGCCGGCCATTCGTTGTTTGCGTTTGCCGATCACCCAGGCCCTCAAGTCGGCCTGATGGTGATGCGGTTGTTGCGGATGAACGCGGTTGGTTTCTTTCGTCCCCGATCATGGCCGGCGCTGCCGGTGGGACGGGGCACATCACGCTCGTTCAGCCTCTTGGCGTGCGATCGCTGCACCGCACCGACGCCATTCTTCTGAATCGATCCTTCCTTCCACTTCTGGAGTTTTCCTCATGCGTCCGTTCCGTTTGATTGCCGCCAGTACCGCCCTCGCCACCACCTTGCTCCTTGCCGGCTGCGGCGGCGACGATGCCACCGTTGCCAACGGCGATGGTGCGTCCGGCGCGACGACGGCCACCGTCGCGTGGATGCTCGACGCCGAGCCGGCCGGCGTCGTCCCCGTCGGCGAAGCCAAAGCCTCGGCCAGTGAGGGTGACCGGGTCGTTGTCTTTGGTCGCATCGGCGGCAACCGCGCGCCCATGACCGAAGGCAGCCCGGTGTTCTTGATCGTCGACAAGAAGCTGCCGCACTGCGGCGAGATCCCGGGCGACAACTGCCCGGTCCCGTGGGACTACTGCTGCGAGCCGAAGGACAGCCTGACGGCCAACAGCGCAACGGTGCAGCTCGTGGCCGGCGAAGGCGCCGATCCCATGGCCGCGGGGCTCGAGCCTCTGGACGAAGTCGTGATCGTCGGCACGGTCGGGCCGCGTCCGAACCAAGACGTCTTCACCATCATGGCCACGGGCGTGTATCGACGGTCGACGTCTGGGTAAGCAGGTGGCGTGATCGCGGCCGAGGTCTCGTGCAGTTTCGACCGGATTCGTCTGGTCCCGGGCGACCGTCGCCGACGCCAGAGACCTCCGGGCGCCAGCCTCGCGCCGGCCGCGCGGGCGGATCAGTGCCCGTCGTCGCCGGCCTCGGCTGGCGGCGACGGGATGGCCGATGGGGTGAGTGGCCGTGCGGCCGCGGTCGAGGCGCCCGGCGTGGCAGAGTCGGCCGACGCTGCCGGTGCTGCTGGCATCTCCGGCGTCCACACGGTCCGGAAGCCGACGTTGGACATGCCGCTGTCCGGACTGGACTTCATCCTTGCGCTGACGCGATAGCCCCGGCAATACGAGGCATGGCACATGAACGAGCCGCCACGCATGACGCGTTTGGGCACCGTTGGTTCGGCGGGATCGAAGCTGTCAGCTGGGCCGGCCGGATTCGCAGGGTGGACGGTCGTCGATGCGCCCGCGGCGCGCCGGTCGTAGGTGTCGGGGCGATACCAGTCGGCGCACCATTCCCAGACGTTGCCGGCCATGTCGTGCAGGCCGAAACGGTTCGCCGGGAACGAACCGACCGGGGCGGGCTGCGCGAAACCATCGGCCGCCGCGTCTTCGACCGGGAACCGGCCTTGCCAAAGATTGGCCGACGCGTCGGACGGGGCTGCATTTCCCCACGGATAGGCCGCGCCATCACGACCTCCGCGGGCGGCGCGCTCCCATTCCGCCTCGGTCGGCAGTCGGACGCCGGCCCAGCGACAGAATGCCAGTGCGTCCTCGTGGGAAACGTGGACGACCGGGTGATCCATTCGGTCATCAATGGACGACTCGGGTCCTTCTGGATGTCGCCAATTCGCCCCCGGTACCCACGCCCACCAGTCGCCCGGGCCAAGCGGCCGCGCGGCGGCCACGGCCGGTGGCGGGGGCCGGAAGACCATCGATGCCGCAACCAGCAGTTCTTCTGGCGGCCGAGGGGTGCCTGGCGGCAGCTGCTCTTTGAGTGCTTCCCAATCGGGCGCGCGCTCGGCCGTGGTGCGGTAGTTGGTCGCCGCGACGAACGCGGCGAAACGTCGATTGCTGACCTCGTGGATGTCGATCCAGAACGCCGAGAGCGCGACCGAGTGCACCGGTTGTTCGTCGCGGCGAGCGTGTGCGTCGTCGGCGCCCATCTGGAACGTCCCGGCCGGAATACGGACCATGCCCTCGACCGGCGCGGCGATGCGATCCGGATGGGGTTCGGCGTGAGGGCGGGCGGCAACATCTTGGACGGCCATCGCGGGCGGGGCCAGCGGACCGAGCGTGAGCAGCATCGCGGCGATCGGCGCGAATATTCGGCGGCGGGGGTGGGGCCGGCGCAAACACCAGGCGTGGATACGCGAAGACAGTTCGGGCACGCGGAAACTCCATGGCGCCTTCGACGGCGCACATCACCACGGTACCTCAGCGCGGCTGCCGGAACGAACGCGGCAAGCTTTCCCCATTCAGTCGGCATCTCGCGGCGGCGTGGTCCACGGCGGTCCGTCCAGTCGTGGGTGGCCCCGGCGGGCGACTTCAAGCAACTCGTGCACCTCCTGGAGAATCTCCACCCGTCCGCGGCAACGATGCTCAAGGATCGCCCGACGCTCGGAGAGCGGGGCCGCAGAAACCTCCGCGAAGATTTGTTTGCATTCCGTCCACGTCGACTCGTCCATCGGCCAGCTCCACCGGCGGCCCCACGCCCCACGCGAAGGTCCTCCGATTGAACAACGCAGGGTGGCGCGGCCACCCTCGGTCGAGCCTCGGGAATCGTCTCGGGCCTGCACGATCGCGGCAGCACGACCGGTCCGGCAGCGATCCGTCAGACGATCATCCGCCAGGCAGCGACGAGTCAGACTGCGACGAGTCAGACTGCGGCGGGGCGGACAGTGATCCGCCGGGCAACCGTCATCCGTCTCGGGATCGGACCTCGGCCACCGGCAAGTCAATCGTGATGCTCGTGCCCTGGCCGTCGCGGGACGCGACGCTCAACTGGCCGTTCATGTCCTTCACGACGCCGGCCACCGCCGAGAGTCCGAGTCCGGTGCCCCGGCCGGCCAGCTTGGTGGTGTAGAACGGGTCGAAGATTCGCTCCTGGGCCTCGATCGGAATCCCGCGTCCGTCGTCCGTGACCGTCAGTCGAACACTTCGCTCTCGCCGCTCGACGGTGATCGCGATTCGGCCACGCTCGTCGGTCGCGTCCCGGGCGTTGATGACCAAGCTGCTCACCATCCGCGCAATATCACCTTGGCGCCCAAGTACCGGGATCGGTCCGGTCGGCATGCGAACCGCGAAACGGCGGGTGCGTTCGAGCATCGGGGCGAGTGCTTCTCGGGCTTGCTCAACGGATTCGATGACGTCGATCAATTCGACGTGTCCGGCGTCGTCTTCGCGGCTGATGATCATCAACGATTGCGACAGACTCTGCGCTTTCGTGGCGGATCGTCCGAGTTGTTCGACGCTCTCGCGGACCGAGTCCGGGGCCTCGCGGAGGTGCGCCCGAAGGGTCGTCTGGGCGGTCTGCACGGCCATGGCCAGGTTGCCGAAGTCGTGGGCCACGCCACTGGCCATCGTGCCGATCGCGTCGACCGTTTCGAGTTGTCGCAGATGCTGTTCGGCTTCCCGCACGCGTTCATCGCGGTGCCGACCTTGCTCAAACATCGCCCCCACGATCAGAATGCCAATGAGCGACGGCAGCATGAACGCCTGGGCCGCCGCCACCGACTCGATGGCCGGGCGACCGGGCACAACGAACGGGCCAAGCTCCATGCTCATGGCCGACACCATGCCGACGGCCATGACCAACGCGACGACGGTCAGCATCGCCGCGCCGAATCGAACCAGCGCCCATGCGAGCATGGGCAGATAGATCAATTCGGCGAACCCATCCAGATCGCGCGGCCCAAACTGGACCCAGGAAATCGTCACCGTGGTGACGGCGGCGACGCCGATGAGGATGGCCGCTTCCACACGCCGAGCGATTCGCGGCGGAACGCGGCCGCCGCCGGCGACAATGAGAATCGGTGTGGCGACGGCGAGCGTGCCCATCGCGTCGCTGATCCAGAATGTCCGAAAGCCTTCGAACGTTGCGTAGCCGCCGGTGTACTGGCCCAGCAGCGGTGTCGTGATCGCGGCAGCGATGACCGATGTGAGACCGACGCAGATCACCAGGTAGAGGCCGAAGATCGGGAGGCTGTGCAATGGGTCGCCGCGTCGTACCAACCAACGCACGCTGACGGCGAAGCAGACCGCGGTGACCAGATTCGATCCAACGAAGACGGCGTTCTCTTTCCAGGCGGTGATCGACCCGCCACCTCCGCCGAGCCAGCGGGTGATGAGGGCTTCAACCAAAGCGGCAAGAAGCAGCAAGCCGAGCCAGCGGCGCGGGGGCGAGACGGCGAGGCAGCCACAGAGGATGCCCAGTCCCGGCCACATGATGGAGAAGCCATTCGGGCCGTACTTGAGTTGGTACCCAAGCCATTGGGCGGTGGCGTACGCGAAGACGAAGCACAAGTGCAGCGCCGCTGATGTGCGTGGGGTCCCTGACTCGAAGAACCGCCACGGTCGTAGGTCATGGGTACCAGCAGGGCTGCCGGGCATCATGGTCGATCCTCCGGCGATGGATCGGCCGGCATGCCATCGGCGCCGACACGGGGCAGCCGGATCGTGATCCGGGTCCCGACTCCCGGTGTCGAGGTGACGTC
This sequence comes from Phycisphaerales bacterium, assembly GCA_045106735.1. Lineage (GTDB taxonomy): Bacteria > Planctomycetota > Phycisphaerae > Phycisphaerales > SM1A02 > JBGCEZ01. The sequence continues at coordinate 51,438 of JBGCEZ010000020.1, forward strand.
GATCTCGCCGCCACGATCGCGAGTCAGTGAGGCGACCGTCGCCAGACCCAGGCCGGTGCCTTTGCCGCGCGGCTTGGTCGTATAGAAAGGATCGAACATGCGGTCGACGACATCGGCCGGCATTCCCTCGCCGTCATCACGTACATGGAGTGCGACGACATCGTCAAGCGATTCCAGGCGGATGGAGATGCGACCGCCATCAGCCGTTGCGTCGCGGGCATTGACAATGAGGTTGCTGAGAATCTGTTGCAGATCACCCGGTTGGGCGGCGACGAACGTCGGACGCGGTGGGAGGTGCACCGAAAACCTGCGCCGCGCTTCCAGCAAGGGTGCGAACATGTCGCGCACGCCGGTGAGGGCATGGACGACATTGATCGGCACCGGATCGAGCCGGGGATGTTGGGTGCCAACGGCCTCGAGCGAGCGGGTCAGCAACTCCGCTTGATTCGCGGCTGCATCCAGTTGTTGCAACGCTCGCCGCACGGGTGCAGACGGTTGGCCCAGCCCTCGCTGCACCGTGGTCCTGGCCGCGCGGACGGCAACGGCAAGGTTGCCGAAATCGCCGGCGACGCCCTTGGCCATCGTCGTCAGGGCGTTCATTTTTTCGGCTTTTCGGAGTTGATGTTCGGCTTCCCGCAGCCGTCCGTCCGCAGCGCGTCGGCCTTCGTAGACTGCGGCCACGCCAAGCACCGCGAGCATGCCGGGAACGATATGTCCCTGGGCGGCCAACACGTTTTCGTCCATCGACAGGGCGGCAACGACGAATGTGCCGCGGCCCTGAACCATCGACAGCATCACCAACACAACGATGGATGAGGCCAGGGTGGCGAGCATGGCCGACCCGAATCGAAGCATCGCCCAGGCCAGGAGTGGTAACAGCATCACTTCACCGAAGTCGCCCACGCGGGAAACGCCGGCCGGAGCCGAGCCGAGCACGGCGGCCAAACCGGCGGTGGTCAGGAACAGAAGCATGCCTTCGATGCAGCGGGCCCGCGCCGGCCACGATGGTCGGCCGGCCGCGGCGACGAGGATTGGCGTGGCGGCCATCAGGCAGCCCGAGACGCTGCTGAGCCAGAACTTCTGCGCCCCGGCGAAGGAAAACGGGTCGACGCTGAACCGGGCCAAGACGGGGGTGGCGATCGCCGCGTTCACGGCCGCCGCCGCCGCGCACGCCAGAACGTACCGAACGAACCGCCAGCCACCCGACAGCGGGTCCGGATGGCCCACGAAACATCGAACGGCGAGGGCGAGCGTGAGGCCGGCGGTCAGATTCGAGCCGATGACCGCCGCCATGACGGTCCCTCGGCCGCGGCCAAAGGTGGTGCCGTCGAACACGAGGCCGGCGGTGCACTCGACGCCGGCGGCGACCAGGAGCAGGACCGGCCAGAGCCGCGGCGTGGCGAGCACGAGCACAGCCGGCAACACGCCGGCGGCCGGCCAGATCACTGAGATCAGTCGCTCTTCCGAGCCGGTGCGGAGCGAGAAACCGAGGGCTTGGGCCGCCGCGTAGACCACCGCGAAACCGGCCGCCCAGTGGATCGCGGTGCGGGTGGTCGCGGGGCCAGAGATGGCAAATGGGTCGGCGGGGTTCGGCACGGGCGAGCTCTCCCCACGGGTCGTCCAGGCGGCCGGGTTCTGCAAGGGTTCGATTATGGCATGACGGGCCACCAGGGGGGGAGATATGGGGTAAAGTCCTTATCGGGAATTGAGATACCGGCGCGGTCGACGACGCGGATCTGGGAGCCGGCACATGCTGAGCGATGCGGGGATGAACGACAACGCGGGTCCGGAAGCCGGTGAACCGATCGGTCGACCGTCCGGCGGTTCGTCCGGCGGTTCGTCTGGCAGCTCATCCGGCGGTTCACTGGGGGGTTCGCCCGCCGACCCGGGGAACCCTCTCGGCGGCGATGCCGGGCCGGCTGGCGACGAAACGGTCGCCGGGGCCGGCTTCAGCGAAGCTCGTCCGGTGCGCGTGCTCATCGTCGATGACCATCGTGTCGTGGCTGACGCCCTCTCGGCCCTCATCGAGGTGACCGACGGAGTCGAAGTCTGCCGCGTCATCTATGACGCGTTCGAACTCGCCGAGGCGATGCGCATCGAGAAGCCGGACGTCGTGCTCTCCGATCTGGAAATGCCCGGCGGCGATCCGCTCACGAATCTCGCCGACGGACTCGCCGCGGTGCCGCAGACGCGCGTCGTCGTGCTCACGGCATACCCCACCGATGCAAACATCCGCCGGGCCATCGATCTCGATGTGGCCGGTTTCTTGACCAAGCATGAACCGGCCGAGGCCATTCTCGAAGGCTTGCGGGCCGTCGCCGCGGGACACGAAGTCTTCTCCGACGCTGTTCGCTCCCGTTTCATGCTCGCCAAAACGCCGGCGGCGAAGGCGAGCCGGGTGATCGAGTTGTCGCCCCGCGAGCTGCACGTCGTCCGCCTGGTCGCCGGTGGAATGACGACGGCGGAAATCGCGGAGTCGGTGTACCGGTCACCCAAGACCGTGGAGAAGCAGATCAGTTCGGCGATGGAAAAGACCAGCTCCGGCAACCGGGTGGAACTGACGCGCTGGGCGATTCGCGAAGGACTCGTGCAGCCGTGAGCCAAGCCGATGCCCGGGCCCGCTTGATCGAAGAGCTCACCGCGGTTCCCAAGGAGCAGCGGTTGGCGTGGCTGGCCGATCTTCCGGAAGAGCGGCGGGCGAGTTTTCGTGCGCTGATGGCCCCGGAGGACGTCCGCAAGCTGAACCAGTTCATCGCCGCCCAGGCGGTCGAGCGCAAGAAGCCCACCGTCGACAGCTGGTTGGCCGACGCTCGCGCCGGCGAAGCGACCAGCCCGGATGCAATGATTCAGGTTTTGCGCGAGGTGGCCGATCGGCTTCGGCCGGCCGACCTTCAGTGGCTCGACCGAATGGAGCGGACCGCCGCGGGTCGGTCGTGGTCCCGCAAGCAGTCGGCCACGATCACCGGCATCTACCGTCGCTACTTCGGGTCGGCCACGGGCGAAGACTGAGCCACGCGGTCCAAGGGCACGGGGCGGAGCGACTGATCGGCGACGGGGGCGTGTCCCGGCAAGGCCGCGACCGCGCGGTGGTACGCGGGACTGCGCACCGCGGCGAGCAAGGCGATGAGGCGATCGTCGCCCAGTGTTTCCCGCCGCACGCACCACTCGTACGGTTCGCGGTGGACCGTCAGGAAACCCAGTTCGGCGTCCTCGGCCGCGAGACGAACGCACGGGCCGGCGTCGGCCCACCCGCCACGAACCGCCGCGACGACTCCGGCGTGGTCGCGCGCGACATGTGGCAGCTCGGGTGTGCGGCCGAGCACGGCGCTGAGCGTCAACGCTGCACCGGACCCTGGATCGCGGCCAATCCACCGAAGGCTTGCCCGGGCGGCGCCGGCGGCGCTGCGAATACGCCGTCGCGGGTCGATGGCCAGGCCACAGTCCCACTCGACCGTGGGGAGCAGGCAATACGCGTCGTCATCGATGGATTCCGAGGGCGCGCCATCGGTCACGGAGCGGCCCAGGAGGGTGCCAACCGCGCGGGCGTTCGCGTCCATTCCGTCGATCGCCTCCGGGCCGGCGAGGTGGGTGCCAGCTGCGTGGACCATCGATCGTTGCAGGAGGTCGAGCCCGCGGCCGCTGGAGCGTTCGAGGCAGAGAACGCGCACTCCCGATTCGGCTTCGATGCGGGCGGCGAGTATTCCGGCTGCGGGGTCGCAGCCGGCCAGCACCAGGGTGGTGCGGGCTCGGGCTTGCATGGCCGGATCAGGACCCGTTTCTGTCGTCTTGCGGTCGCCGGCCGTTCCGACGCCATCGTGTTCCATCACGCCACGTGGGCCCGGCTCGGTCGGAATCCGTATCCAGTGGCCGCCGATTTCCGCCCACCAGAACCGGACCGATCGGCCGATGGGCGGCGGGCGGAACCAACGCCAGGCGCTTGGCTCGTCGACGGGGTCGCCGGAGCCAGCCAGTCGAAAGAGCGATTCGACGCGGGTGCCGAGGGCGGCGGCCAGGGCCAGGGCCGCGGCGGTCGACGGGCTGACCCGGCCCGCTTCAATCGCCCCCACGCCGGCCCGCGAAAGGCCAGCCCGCCGGGCGAGTTCGGCTTGCGTCCAGCCGGCTCGCTGCCGGGCGCGGCGGACGCGGACTTCGAGGCCCTCAACTGGTTCGGGATGATCCATGATCCGAGCATCGTACGCTACGATCGTGGCCACGCCACGCCGCTTGTGTGGGAAGGAGGACCGGTCCATGCCGCGGCCGACGCACCAACTGATGACTCGGGCGCCGCTGCGGCTCCGGTCGGGGCTCTGGTCCGGGCTGCGGTCTGGGCTTCGGTCCGGGCGTTCGTCCGGGCATTCGTCCGGGCTTTCGTCCGGGCCTCGGCGCGCGCTGTGGCCGGGATCGCGGATGGCCGCGGTGATGTTCCTCGTGGCCGGCGTGGCCAGCGTGGCCGCCAGCGGATTGGCGGGCTGCGAGCGTGTGGCGGGCCGCCGCGGGGTGGCGGCGAACACCGCGGTCGCTGACCGTGCGTCCGAGCCGATCGTTTTGCTGGCCGCGTCGAACCTCGGGCCCGCCGCCCGGGAAGTGGCGGCGCTGTGGACCCAGCACACCGGGCAGCCGGTGGACGTCAGCGTGGCCGGCACCAACGTGCTGGCGAACCAGTTGCTGGCCGGGCTGTCGGCCGACGTCTTGATCGCGGCCGACGAAGCCTGGATGGACGAACTCGCAGATCGCGGCCGAGTGGTGGACGTGCGCCCGCTGGCCGGCAACGCGATGGTCGTGGTGGTGCCGGCCGACGGCGTGGACGCCTCGGGCGAGCCACGCGCGGCCGCCAGTGCCACGGACGTGGACCACGTGGACGGCGCCGACGGCGTGGACAACGCCCACGACGCGCAGGATGCCATCGCCGCGCTGGCCGGCGACCATGTACGCCGCGTTGGGCTTGCCGGTCCGTCGGTACCCGCGGGGCGATACGCCGAAGCGATGCTGCGCGCTGCCGGCGTGTTCGAAACGCTTGAAGTCAAGAATGCCATCGTCCGTGGGCCGAACGTGCGAACGGTCTTGCGGTACGTCGCCAGCGGTGCGGTCGACGCGGGTGTGGTCTACGCGAGTGACGCCCGTGGCGAGTCGAGGGTGCGCGTCGTGGCCGTCGGCCCAACCATCCCGGGGCCGCCCATCATCATGCCGTCAGCGCTCGTGCGCACGGCGGCCGATCGTTCCGCCGCTCGCGAGTTCCACGCGTTCTTGCACGGGCCCGACGCTTGGCGGGTGTTCGCGGCACATGGCTACCGACGTCCGCCCGGCGGATCGACACCGTGAGTGCTGGTCTGGCCGTCTCATCGGGCGAATGGGACGCACTGCGCCTGAGCCTGCTCGTGGCGGCCAGTGCGGCGGCCCTGTGTCTTGGCCCGGGCGTGTTCCTCGGATGGCTGTTGGCTCGGCGGCGATTCCGAGGACGGGCGGTGGTGGAGACCCTGGTCGGATTGCCTCTGGTCTTGCCGCCGGTGGTGACTGGCTGGCTGCTGCTGACGCTCTTCAGTCCGGGCGGAATGGTCGGCCGATTCTTCGAAGACCAACTCGGATTGCGCATCGTCTTTACGTGGCGCGGGGCGGCGATTGCCGCGGCCGTGGTGGCGTTTCCGCTGCTTGTTCGTTCGGTCCGGACGGCCTTCGCCGCCGTCGATCCCCGGCTTGAAGCCGCGGCCCGAACCCTTGGCGCGAGTGAGTGGCGCGTCTTCGCTGCCGTGAGTCTGCCGTTGGCGCGTGGCGGCGTCATCGGAGGAATGGCCTTGGCGTTCGCCCGGGCGTTCGGCGAGTTCGGGGCGACGATCATGATCGCGGGCAGCATTCCGGGGCGGAGCCAGACCGTGCCGCTCGCGATCTACGACGCATTGCAGTCGCCGGGTGGCGATGCGTTGGTGCTGCGCTTGGTCGGCATCTCGGTCGCCGTTGCCGCTGCGGCCCTGATCGTTGCCAATCGATTGGAAGCCCGGGCCGGACGTTGGGTGGATGCGTCGACGACCGGTGGCGCCGGGAACAGGCGTGGCGACGACACTGGACTCGGCGAGGGCGAAGGCGACGACGACCAGCTCGGCGAGCGCGATGGTGTGGGCCGTGACGGGGGACGCCGTTCGGCACGACCGTCGGGCGGCGTCGAACTCGTCGGCGGCGCTCCCGATGATTCGCCGATCGGGGGCCAACCGTGACGCCCGAGCGCGAGCTTCATCTTGACGTGGAAGGTGTGGTCGGGCGTCCGGTGCGCATGCGGGTGGACGTGCGCGTTGGGCCCGGAATCACGCTGGTCCACGGTGCGTCGGGCGCGGGCAAGACAACGTTGCTCGAACTCGTCGCCGGGCTCGTGCGGCCGGCGGCGGGCCGAATCCAGTGCGGCAATGCGGTCTGGTCCGATGCATCCACCGGCCGGTTCGTGCCGCCGGCCCATCGCGGCGTCGGACTGGCCTTTCAAGACCATCGCCTGCTGCCGCACCGGACGGTCCGTGGGAACCTTCGGTTCGCGAGCCGATTTGGAAGTCGCTGGGGCCGAGGCTGGAGGCGCCGTGGCCCCGATCGCCGTGGAGCGATTCGCGGCAGTGCGCGGGGCGCGGCCGGCATCGCCTCCGAGACGCAGGTGGTCGAGGCCCTCGGCATCGGCCCGCTGATGGATCGCTTGCCGCGTTCGTTGAGCGGCGGGCAGCAGCGACGCGTCGGCATCGCCCGGGCGATGCTCCGTGACCCCGATGTGCTTTTGCTCGACGAGCCCTGGGCGGGGCTCGATCCCAGTCGACGTGACCAAACCGCGGCGTTCGTCGCGGAGTGGGTCGCCGCGCGGGAGATTCCGACGATCGTCGTCACGCACGATCCGCCGCCCGGCGGCGATGCCTGGGGCCGCCGATGGACGCTCCGGCAAGTGGGCGCGGCGGCACCATCGCCGAGTGCGACGGAGCGTGTTGTGGGTGCGGGTGCGGGTGCGGCACGTCGTCCGCCGGCGGAGCAGCCCGCAGTGGATGGGCCGGCCGGTTGACCAGTTTGAAACCACTGGCGCCTCGGCCAGCTGGCCCGCCGATGGGCGAGGAGTCAGCCGACGGGTGAGCTGGCGATGGGCGTGGGCTCGGGCTCGGGCGATCAGTCTCGACGCATCGGTCCGCACGCCTCGAACGCCCGTTCGATCGCGTCGATGGCCAGATCGACTTCTTCGGCCCCGATCACCAGCGGCGGCTTGATCTTGAGCACGTTGTGGGCGGGGCCGTCCACGCTGAGCAAGACGCCGGACTCGCGGGCGTGATTGACGATCGCGTGGGCCAGCGCGGGATGCGGCCGGCGGGCATCGCGATCGTGCACCAATTCGACGCCAAGGAACAAGCCCGCGCCGCGGACGTCGCCGATCGTCGGGAAGCGGCGCATCAGTGCTTCGAAGCCCTCGCGGAAACGGGTGCCCATCGCTGCGGCATTGGCTTGGAGGCCCTCGTCGTGGATCACATCGAGGACCGCGAGACCGATCGCGCACGAGACGGGATTGCCGCCGAAGGTGGAGAAGTACTCCATGCCGTTGTCGAATGCATCGGCGAGAGCGCGGGTGGTGACCACGGCGGCCATCGGATGGCCATTGCCAATCGGTTTGCCCATCGTCACGACATCGGGCTGCACCGACTGTGTTTCGAACGACCAGAAGTGGCTGCCGACGCGGCCGAAACCAGTCTGCACCTCGTCGGCGATGGTGAAGCCGTCCCGGGATCGAACGGCATCGTGTACCCCGGCGAGCCAGCCAGCTGGCGGCACGATTTGTCCGCCGCAGCCGGGCATCGTCTCGCCGATGAATCCGGCCAGACCGGCTCCGGCGGATTCGAGCCGGTCGATGGCGGCGAGGGTGTGGGCGGCATCGCAAGGATCCGACGCTGCGTCGCCCCGGTACGTATCGGGCAACGGAATGAGTTCGGTGTCAACGGGGCGCCCGAGGCCGCCGCGGGCGTTGAACTTGTAGCTGCTGACATCGATCGTGGCGGCGGTTGAACCGTGGTATCCGGTTGCCACGGCGACCATGCCGCGCTGGCCGGTCGCGACCCGAAGAAGCCGCAGGGCAAGTTCGTTCGCTTCGCTGCCGGAGTTGACGAAGAAGCACGTGTCGAGCGGCGACGGGAGCGTGGCGGTCAAGCGGTCGGCGTAGTCCAGGACCAACGGGTGCAGGTATCGCGTATTCGTGTTGAGAACCGCCATCTGCCGTCGGCCGGCGTCGACCACCCGCGGATGGGCATGTCCCACGTGGCAGACATTGTTGACGCAATCGAGAAAGGGGCGGCCGGTTTCGTCGTAGAGCCAGGCGCCAGCGCCACGCAGAATCGTCAGCGGCCGGTCATAGGCCACGCTCAATGAGCGACCGAGGGTGGATCGCCGGCGAGCCAGAAGGTCTCGGGTCATGGGCGACGCGGGGGCCGGCTCTAGCGGCGGCACCGGAGTCGTGGCGGGGCGCAGAGCGGTTGCGGCATCCGTTGCGGCCAGGGTGTCGGCCGCGTGGGGCGGGGCTGGCGTGTCCGGCAGGTTCGCCATGTCCGGGATGTCGGGAGCGTCCGGCATGCCGGGAACGTTCGGCACATCGGGCGCGTCGGGCGCGTTCGTCGCTGGCGCGCTGTCCGGGCCCGCACAAGCTGCAGATGCCGCGGGTGGTCCGGATGGCAGGGCCGTGTCGATGGCCGGCTTGGGATCGGCCGGTGGCTGCGGCGGGGAAGCGCTGAGGCCCGCGGGGCCAGCCGGCGCGAGGCCCAGGGCGATCGCGCACCACAGTGAGTCTTCGCCGCTCGCCGCCATGCGTTCGATCAAGCTCCAGGCCGGCCGGACGCTGATTTGGAGGTAGTCGTTGTCGGGATCGTGCTTGAGGCCGAGGGCGGCGGACGTCACGCTCGTCAAGAGTCGCATGGCGATCAGGCCGGGGATCGCTTGTCGTTCGGCGTCCGACAACGTCCGCTCGCTGTCGTACCCATCGAGCAGGCTCAGGGCGCACGCAGCCGGGGCGGGATCATCCATCATCGCGTACGCGCAGGCAATGGCTGGCTCCGCGGCCAGCCAGCTCGTCGACATGTCTCCGAAGTCGATGATGCCGCTGATCGGCGCGAACGGGCCTTCGGATGGTTCGTGTTGGTCGACGAGCACGTTGTAGTCGTTTGCATCGCCGTGGATGACGCCGACCGGCAGGCTGGCCAGACGTGGTGCGGTCTGGGCGTCGAAGCGGGCCACGAGTTCGCGCACCAGCCGTCGTTGGGGGCTGTCCCGAATCTCCGATTGGTGGCGGGCGACGAAGGCCCGGCCTTGACGCAGATCCCAGCGGAACGAACGCTCGAACGCGCTGGGCTCGAGGGAGGAAAGTCGGCGGTCGATGGCGCCGAGCGTCCGGCCGAGGGCGTGCATCCACGCCGGCCGGTGGGGGCGCAGGTCAGCCAGCAGCGTGCCTTCGAGCCAGCGCAGCAAGCGGCCGTACCGAATCTCGCCGGCGATGGCGACGGCCCCGAGGCGGGAGCCCGAGGTTGTGGGAATCAGGGTCGGCACCGGCAGGGCGGCTTCGCTCGCGTGGCCGGCGACTTCCAGGTGTTGAATGGCCTTGGCCTGGGCCTCGAGGGCGGCGCGGTTCTCGGCGGCTGGGGCGATCTTGAGGACGTACCGTCGCCCGTCGGTCGATTCGACCGCCAGGTTGTGGTCGCGCTCGCCTGGCAGTCGCCGGACACGGCCACGGACGCCCCAAACGGAAGCGAGGGCATCGGTGATCGGGGCGAGATCGCCCTGGCGCGGGGATTCGCTCGGGGGCGTGGCCGCCGCGGGGGCGGAGTCCGGCACGTTGGGGCCTTTGGATGCGGGCACGGCGCGAGGGTCCAGGCTGCCCGGTCGAATGATCGGGCCGCAAGAGGGGGCGGGCGCCGGCGAAGCCCCAGCGCTTCGTGATCCGGACATCCTGCTTTCAGTTCCACCACACGATGAACGATTCGCCGGCCACCTGCAAGCCGGCGAATGTACTTCGGCAGGACATGTGTTGTGTTAAAGTGAATTTCAGGGCCGGGGAACACCGGCTTGCCGCCGGCCTGGAGCAGTGAAACTGTGGCAACGACGAATGATGTTGTGTTTGAGTCTCGCCTGGGCACCCTGATCGAGGAGCAAGGCGGGGCGGTGGTGCGTCGGCGGATTTCCGAGTCGTTGCAGATTTCTGCGTCCACGCTCTCGCAATACGTTCGCGGCACGACGCGGCCGAGCTTCGAGCGGCTGATCGGACTGGCCGACGTCCTGGAAGTGTCCCTCGACGACCTGGTATTCGGCCGCCCCGCGCCGTCAATCGAACCGGCCGAGGCCGCGGCATTTGACGCGATGTGGGATCGCCGGCTCGGGCGACTCGAGCGTCGGGCGGATACGCGGACCGCTCTGATTCAGCGGGTCGCGCGCCGATTGGCCGACCGCATCTCGACCGAGGTGGATGATGCGCGGACAGGACGGGCGCACCCGGGGCTCATCGCCGACGAAGAGAACCTCATCCTTGAGTCGTACTGTTTGCACACGCGCACGGTTGGGCTGCGATTGGACTACTTGGTCGAGTCCGATCCCGGTCGCGAGCCGGCCGCCGGGCGGTTTCTCCAAACCGTGGCCCGGAACATCGGTGAGGGTCGCGCGTATTCGTTCGTGCTCATCGAGCGCGACGACGTGGACTGGAGCCGCATTGTCAACGACCTGCGTCGACTGCTCCGCGAGGTTGGCGGATTGCCGCGCAGTGCCATCGCTCGCACGCGCTTCCGCGTGACGTCTCTGCCGATCGCCACCGCCCACGTGATCTATGAGCTCGACGTGGCGTCCATGCGACGAGAAGAGCCTTTCCTGTATGACATGATCGCTGGCTCGTGCACCGCCGATGGGCACATCGGGGCGATGCAGCCTTCGTTCACCACGTTCGGCGCGGACGTGCTCATGGCGCGGGATCAGCTTGCCCACGCCCGGCGGTGCTTCGATCGCATCGATCGCTCCCGGACGACGCAAACCCTTTGACGGTCGCCGCTGGCTGGTGGATCGTGCGCGCAAGTCTTGCTGGCGCGGCCATCCACGAAAGCGGCCCGCGATTGCCAAAGGCAGATCGCGGGCCGTTCATGTTCGTGTTTCCAGCGGTCGGAAGGGGCTTACCAGCCGCCGCGGTCTCCACCGCCGCCGCCGCCACCGCCGCCGTAGCCACCGCCACCACCGCCGCCGCCGCGATAGCCACCGCCACCACCACCGCCGCCGCCGCGGTAGCCACCGCCGCCACCGCCGCCGCCGGGACGATCGCCCTTGGGCCGGGCTTCATTGACGCGGAGCTGGCGGCCGCCAACTTCCTGGCCGTCGATTTCGCCAATGGCGTTGCGGCCGGCGTCGTCGTCACGCATTTCGACGAAGCCGAAGCCGCGCGGGCGGCCGGTCTCGCGATCGGTGATCAGGGCGACGTCCGTGACTTCGCCGTGTTGCGAGAACAGGTCACGCACTTCGTCTTCGGTCGTATCAAAGCTCAGATTGCCAACGTAGATCTTCACGTCTCGATCCAGATCCCCGAAGGTGGCGCCGAACGGGATCCTCGGGAACGAGATCTGCGTCGGGTACGCGAGTGGCCGACCCGTGCCATGCCCACATGCGATTCTGCTCGTACAGAAAAATGCTAAACGATCCGCCGGGGGATTGCCAATATCGAGCGGAAGACGCGGGGGGCGAAGTTCCGCGATCTCGGGCGGTCATTGGTAGCATCGCGGCCCGTGTTCGCTTCATCGCGAAGAACACCGGCCCGGACGCATTCAGGGAAAGCACCTGATCCGGCGGCCACCGTGACTTCGCCGGAGCCGTGCGATTCGGTGGGCACGCGGCTCGCCGCTCACGGCGGCTGTTTCCCCCGGGCGCTCTCGTCGGCCATGCATTGGTTGACGGAGCCGAGAGCGGAGTCCTCATGTCCGATCCCCGCCGCCGCATCATCGTCGACGGCGTCGATGCTGAGTCGATGCTTCGAGTGCCGCTCCTGATCCGATCGGTGGCGGCGTCGCTTCAGCCGCCGCGCGTCCTGATCGCGTTGGTGTTGGTGGTGCTCATCGGCATCCTGGGGCGCGGATGGGACTTGGCCCGCGGCCCGAGGCTGACGGCCAACAGCCTGCTTGGAGCTCCGGCGGACACCGTTGGTCCGGCCGAAACCGTTCGGCTCATGGCGGCGGTGGGGCGATGGGCTTCGGCGCCGACCGGGCTCGAAGCCTTGCGTGGGGCGGACGGAGAAGTCGATCCCCGTCGAGGCCTGGAGATCATCGACCGCGGGTACCGGCGTTGGGCGTCACTTGATGGTCGGGCGGCGCCCCCGGCTGCCGGCGAGGACGGGGCGGACGAGGACGGGGTGAACGTTGACGGTGCCGCGGAAGCGCCGGCGGAGTTGGCCGACGGCCCCACCGATCCGAACGGGCGTTCGGCGGCCCAGTGGCGAACCGACCGACAAGACATCGCGACCATGATTCCGCGGGGCGAGTTTGCCGCGACCAGTGCGGCCGTCTCGGTCGCCTTCGGTCAAATGGCCCATGGCCTGGTCACGCTGCGGCCGTCGCGAATGGCCGACGGTTTGTCCGTCTTGTTGGTGACGATCCCGGCCAGCCTCGCGCGGGAAGCGCCGCTCTTTCTCGGCGTCTTCGCTCCGCTGCTGTTCCTGGGATGGGCGATTGCCGGAGGCGCGATCGCCCGGATCGCCGCGTGCTTTGCCGGAGGTGGTCATCGCATCAGCGCGGCGATGGGGTTCGACTTTGCCCGGCGAGCGTGGGTTGATTTACTGCTCGCCCCCGCGGTTCCCGTGGTGGTGGTGGTCGGCTTGGCGGTTCCCGCCGGGCTGGCCGGACTCCTGCTTCATGTGCCGGGCTTGAACATCGTCGGCGGGATCCTCGCGCTGGTGGCGATTCCCCTCGCCGTCATCGGCGGCGCGATCGGGCTTGCGGCCTTCGTCACCGTACCGCTGGCTGGCCCGGCCATCGCGGTCGAGCGGTGCGACGCGATCGACGCGGCCCAACGCCCGATTGCCTACTTGATGCAGCGGCCGTTTCGGACGGCGATCACGTTGCTCCTGTGCCTGGTCGCCGTGGTGGGAGTGCACGCCATCGTCCTGGCAATTGCCGCCGCCGGATCGTCGCTGGCCCACGTCGCGGCCTCGATTGCCGGGCCGATCGATGCACTGCCGATGCAGCCCGCCGGTGGCGTGTTCGCCGCGGCAGCTTCCGGGCCGCCGATCGTGGGGGCCGCGTGGCACGAACGCGTCGCCGCGTTCCTGGTCGGCGTCGGGACGTCGGGCATGCAAGCCTTCGGGCTCGCCGTCGTCGGGAGCGTTTGGATTTCGACGACGACCACGGGCTTCATGGTGTTGCGCGAGCAGTGCGACGGCCAGGATCTCGAAGACATCTGGCATCCCGGTACCGTTCCCGGCACGCTCTCAGGCATCGTCCCGGGGCCGGTGCCGTCCTCGGCCGAACGCCCGCGATCGGATCGTCGCCGGCGCGACCCGGCGACGGATGCGTCGCTGTCTGAACATCGCGACCTGATGATCGAGCGATCTCCCGTGGTTGATGGGCCGCCAGCCCCCGACTCGCCCGAGGCGGCTGGCAGATCCGCCGACGCCGAGACCCCGAGCGCTCCCGCATCCTCCGACGTTCCGGCCGCGCCCGCGTCGCCCGGAACCCCAGGATCATCCGAGGGATCGGGATCGTCAGGATCAGCGAAACCTGCAGACGACGCCTGACCGGACCTTGGAGACTGGCGACTGGCGTTGCGGTTGCGATTGCGGTTGCGGTCGCGGTCGCGGTCGCCAATTCGCCGTCACCCGCAAAAGAACAACGCGGCGCCGAGTGAACGGCGCCGCGTCGTCAAGGGTTGGTCGGAGATGCTCCGGGCCCCGGAGGGCGGCCGGAGTCGCGAGCGGTTAGGAGCTCGAACTCGTGCCCGGCGTCTTCACCTGGAAGATCGACTGGGTTCGGAGCACCATGCCGCAGTCGCTGCGAAGGTGGTAGGACTGAACGTGCACTTCGTCGGCGTACCGCTGGAGGTCCAGCACCGAGAGGTTCATGCGTTCGTTGTCGGTTGACCAGTGGCTGCTGATGCAGTCGGGGGTCTGTGAGTGCTCGACCATCTCGTTGTAGGTGCCGAGGTACAGGTGGCCGGTCAGCGTTTCGGTTTGGATCGACGTCATGTAGCCGACCCGGTCCGCGAACTCAGACTCGTGGTCGCGTTCGCCGGCGCAGGGCATGGTGGTGACGTGACCGCGTTCGGGCAGGCGTTCAATGTTGTCGCCAACGACTTCGGTGATCACCGTGCCGTTGTGCTCGAAACGAAGAACGTGACCGCCGCGGAAGACCCACGCGTCAAAGTCGTACTCGCCGTGGACGATCGGCCGTCGAGCTTCGATGTCGAAGAACTCGGGGTGGATCGCGCCACGGAAGACGGCAAGGTGATAGGCCTGCAGACTGGCCTGCTTCTGCTGGGAGGAGGAGAGATTCATCGCCGAAACAATCCTTGGTTTGGCTGGGAGAGCCGTGGATGCCTGCGCATCATGCGAGGCGGAGAAGCCCCAGGACGATTCCGATTCGTCCGGGACCGGATTTCAATCCCCGAAACAGCGGCCCATCCAGCCGTTGACTCGGTTGGTGCCGATCGTTCCCGGCCCGAGCCGTTGGTACGGCGGCGGACGTGGACGAGATCGGACTTTTCGCGATCCGTCGGGCAAGCCTTCGAAGACTCACACCTCTGGATCACTCGAGGGTTGCGGGGGCCGTGCAAGACACCCGCACGGCGGGGAAAATTCCCGTGCCGCGTTGGTCCTTCCCACTCCGCACTGCGCTCGTCGCCCCCTGACGAAACGGCATTGTCGCCGCCAGTCCTCGGGACTCAACTCTCGGCTCCGGCGATTCGCGAAATTTTTCACGAGGAGGGCCGTTCCCGGGCCCTGAGGGCCGAAAGTGGTCCGGTCTCGCCGGGGCCGCATTGGCGGCCCGGAAGGCTGGGGGGGTGGGGGTAAACCCTGGATGGCCGGTTGGTCGCGGCGCGAGGACGGCTGGAGTCCAGCGCCGGGACGTCGTTTGGGGGCGTTCTCCGGCCCGGCGGCGGCCCGGGAGCGGCCTCGGGACTGGCCCGGCGGCGGCCGAGCCGCGGCGGCCTCGGGACCGGCGCCGGTCATTCTCGGACCAGGCTTGCCGTTGGTCCGAGGCCTGACTGCGCGTCCCCGGCTCTTATCGGCCGATGCATGCAGTCGACGATGCCCCACGCCCGCTCCACCCCGAACCGAAACGCCCCCCCGATGCACGAAGCCCCACTCGGCCGACGCGACCGGATCCTGGACGCCCTCGCCGGCGTCTCATCGTCGGCCGCCGCCGACCTGCTCGCTCCCGCCATCGTCCAGGCCCACGCCGCTGAGCTCGATCGCTTGGCCGGTCCGGCGCTGCGGGCTGGCGGTCCGGCCGGCGTGGCAATCGTCGCTCGGCTGGGCGGGTTGGCCGGGGCGTCGATGGGGGCGGACGAACGGGCTGCCGCTTCGGCGTCCGCCGTGCGCGCGGTCATCGGGGACGTTCGCTTCCCCGGCTGGGCGGCCCAGGCCGTCGCCCGCGGCGTGCACGACGACTCCGCCGCGGCCATCGCCACCGAGCTCGCGGGGCGAGCCGACCGGTCCGCCGCGGTCACCCTCGGACAACTTGTGGCCGATCGAACATCGGTCTCGGCCGTCGCGGCTCGTTCGCTCCTGGACTGGGTCGAAGGCGCCGGGGCCGTCCACACGGGCGATGCGGTGGTGATCGACGCACTGTCCCGAGTGTGGGCGCAGACCCACGATGGCACCGTGCTCGTGGCGCTGGCGATCGCCGCCGGCCGGGACGTGCCAGCGAACGGTCAACTCAATGCCACAGGCGACGAGGGCGCCGTTGGTGGAACCGGCGCGCCTCTCGATCGCGGACTTGATCGCACAACGGAACGAGCGTCAGCGTGGATGGGCGGGGAGAAGCCGGCCGGGAATCGAGCGGGGGCCGCCCTCTCTTCCGTCCTCGAACGTACCCCCGATGGTCCGCTGCGCGAGCGGCTCATGCCGCACTTGCTCGGCTGGCTTGCCCACCCTCGGCTCGCGCGCACCGTGCACCGCTCGCTGGCCTCGATCAACGATCCGGGAGCCCGCGCGGCCGTGCTCGCCGCCGGGCACCGTTTGGCCTTGCCGGCGATCGCCGCCGGCGCGCGGCACATCGATCGCGCGGCGCGATGCATGCCGCCAACGCCGCACCTTGCCGCGCTCGACGCGCGGGCGGCATCGGGCTTGGTTCGGCTGGCCCACGAGCTGCCCCTCACGGATGTGCGACGGGCCGAGGCGTTCGCCGATTTGGCCACCCATGCCGACCCGTTGGTCCGGCGTGCATCGGTTGCCCGCTTGGCCGAGGAGCCACTGCGGCGGACGGCCGAAGCGCTGGGACGCGCGGCCGCCGGGCGCGATCCGATCGCCGCCCGTGTTGCTCGCCGCGGCTTGGGGATCGCCGGGCGCGTCCTCGATCCGCGACTCGCCGAGCGGGGGATTCCTGCGGTGCGCCGGGCGGCTCGGCGCCGATTGGCCATCGCCGGCGAGCCGACGTTTCCGGGGGCCGGAGCGGTGTCCAACGCGCCCGACGGACGGTCAGCCGACGGGCGACTCGCCGCCTTGGTTCCGGTTGCCGCCAGCGATGCCGGCACGTCCACTGCGTGGCGACGCGGATTGCTCTTGGCTGCACTCGAGCGTGACCGGGCCGCCGCGCTGGCTGCTTGGTCCGCCGACATTGGTTCTGGCGAACGCGATGTGACCGGACCGGCGATTGCGCTGGCCCGACGCTTCGGGCTGGTGGCACCGCTCAGTGCAGAACTGATCGCCGTGGCGGCGTCGGCGGATGAGCGTTCGGCGGCGGCGGCGATCGCGGCCCTGGGGACACTTCGTCCGGCCGTGCGCGGCGACGCGGTGAGCGCTGCACTGCGGCAAGCATTGAACCACACCTCGGCGCGCGTTCGGGCGTCGGCCATTGAAGCGATGGCGGTTGATGACCTCGAGGCGAAGCCCGCGGCCATGGCAAGCATTGCCCGGGCGACGGGATCCGAAGATCCGCGCGAACGGGCAAATGCGATCGTGGCGATCTGTCCCTACGACGGCGAGCGCGGTCGGGCGCTCTTGGGATGCATGCTGCGTGATCAGCGTCCGCGCCACCGCGTGTCGGCGGTGTGGGCGACGCGGCGACTGGCGGCGCACGGGTGCGAACCGGCGGCGATGCGCGCGGCACTGACCACGGTCGCCGAGCGAGATCCGAACGCTCTGGTGCGGGGGCGGGCCGCGCGCGGGGCGAAGGCGTCGATGCCCTTGGGCGCGCGGTGCGCGGCCACCCTCGCCAGCGTCGCGGCGTTCCCGATGCTGCCGCCGGGCGCCGCCAACGGAGCCGACTCCGGTGGCCTGCTCGGACCCACCCTCGGGGGGTGGCTCATGGTGGGATTGCTGGTCGCCGTCGTGGTGTGGATGGCGTACCGCCGCTGGGACGCGTGGCGGAATCCCGGCCGGGCGATGGACGGCGCGGTCCTCCGCCGGGCCGGCGTTGGCCTGCTCGATCGGCGGGCGGTCTTCGAGTTGGCCCGGGCCGCGGGCGTCGCCCACGCGACACCGCTGCTGATCTCGCGCGGTGCCTTCGACCAAGCCATGCGGAGTGCTGGGGTCGCCCTGTCCACACGAGCAGCGCGCCGTCTGGCCCGGATCGCCCCGCCGGCCATGGATGTGGCCACGGATGCGAACGGGCGGCGGCGAGCGGGGGGCCGGTCTCCGGCCGCGACGTCGGTCTTTGGTTCGATCTCGGGTGCGGGTGTGGGTGTGGGTGCGGGTGTGGGTGCGGGCTCGGCGGCGGCGGACGATCGGCCGCACCCGGCCCGCGGGACCGGTGGTCACGGGGCGACGCCGGAGCTCGAGCCGGTCGTCGATCCGAAGATCTGGGCCGACGCCCACCGACGGGCCGCGGCCTCGCGCGGATCGGGCTGACCGAGCGGGGAGCGCCGGCCGGAGGGGGAGCGGGTGCATTCGCCCTTCGTTCCAGAGAACGAGATCCGGCGTCGGCGCGCGTGCGGCGCGATGGGGGCGGGCCCGGGCGGATCGACGGGTCGCTCGGACACACAATGCCGGAAACCGGGGGATCGGTGCGTGGCCAAACGCCCGCTCGGTCCGTCGATCGGCCACCATCTCCGGATGCCCGCTGAAACCACTGCTGTCTGGCCGCTGCTTGGCGAGGCCGCCGCCCTCGGGGCCGCGGGCTGCTGGGTCATGACGGCGATGATGTTCGCGATTGCCGGGCGGCGGCTGGGGGCAACGGCCGTCAATCTGCTTCGCATCGCCCTGGCCCTCGGCATGTTGTTGGTGATCGTGCGGCTGCGCTTCGGAGCATGGTTCCCGCCGATCCCAGCGTCAATGAGCCGAACGCTCATGCTCTCCGGCGTGATTGGCCTTGCGGTCGGGGACCAGCTGCTCTTCGTCGCCCTGGTACGGATCGGGCCACGCTTGGCCACGCTGATCGCGACCACTTTGGCGCCGCCGCTGGCCGCGATCATTGCGTTGCCGGCCCTGGGCGAGCGGCTCGGGATCGTGCAGGTTGCGGCCATGGGGGTGGTGCTCGTCGGCATCGCGATCGTGGTCCTTGAGCGGGCCCCGAGCCGGGCTGCGGGACGGGCCGCGGGACGGGCCGCGGCTGACGATGGGCGGGGGGCTGGGGATTCGCCAACGGTCCCCACCGACGAAGCGGCGGCTGAAACCGCGTCCGGTGGCCATGACGTCCCGGGGCTGCTCGGGGCAGTCGGCGGCGGGGTGTGTCAGGCCGTTGGTCTGGTGCTCTCGAAGATTGGCATGGGCGCGGGCGACGCCTCGGTGGACGTCGATCCGTGGATCGCCACGCTCTACCGCATGAGCGCGGCGCTGCCAGCCATCATGATTCTCGCGGTCCTTGTGCGGCGCCGGATGGCGACCGACGGGGCGGCCGGCCCGGGAGCGATTCGCGGCCCAGATGACCGGCGCGTGCGCCGGCAGGCGATCATCGCCCTCATCATCGGCGCGATCTTCGGCCCGGTGGTCGGCGTGTGGTGCTCCATGGTCGCCGTCAACTTCACCGAAGCCGGCATCGCCGCCACGCTCATGGCCACCACGCCCATTCTTATTCTGCCGGTGGCCGTCCTCGTCGACGGCGAACGGCTGAGTCCTCGCACGATCCTTGGGTCCTTGCTGGCCGTGACCGGGGTCGCGATGCTGTCCTTGGCCCGCCCGGCGGCGGACCCTGCGGCCGGCTCCGAATCAACGGAGCCACCGCCGGCCGAGCGCGAGCCCGCACCCGCACCCGCACCCGCACCCGCGGGACAGGAGCCGTCCGATGCACGAAGCTGATGTCGATGCCCAGGCGCGGGCGGCCCAATGGCTCGAAGCCGGTCGTCTGATGGGGGTGCCGTTCGCGGTGCGTCCGGGCGGTGCACCGCGAGCTGAGCCTGTGGCGACGCCGGACGCGCGTGGGTCGGCTCCGGCCGCTCCGGCCACGCGACCGGGGGAGAGCGCGGCGCCGGCCGCAGCTCCGGCGCCCGCCCGCGGGACGTTGCCGCTCGACGCTTCAGCCGCTGTCCCATCGCCCGCATCGCCCGCATCGCCGGGCCCCCACGCCGACCCCGCCGCGGCCCTCACCGCTCTGGCCGATCGGTACGCCAATGAGGTCGCGGCGAATTTCAGCGATCACCCGTTCACCAACGTTGTCTTTGGCGAGGGCAATCCGCGGGCGTCGCTCATGGTGATCGGCGAGGCGCCGGGCGCCGACGAGGATCGGCAAGGGCGTCCCTTTGTCGGCCGCGCGGGGGACAAACTCGATGACATGATTCGGGCGATGAAGCAGGAGCGGTCCGAGGCGTACATTGCCAATGTGCTGAAGATCCGTCCGCCGGACAACCGCACGCCGCTGGTCCACGAGATCGATCGGTGCGGTCCATTCTTGCGGGAGCAGATTCGGATCATTCAGCCACGCGTGATCTTGGCCCTCGGTGGCCCGGCGACGAAATGGCTGTTGCAGACGGATGTCGGGATCACCCGTCTGCGAGGGGCGTGGGGCGAGTATGTCGATCCGGACCATCCGAGCGTGCGGATCCCGGTCCTGCCGACGTTCCACCCGGCGTATCTGCTGCGGACCTACACCCTCGAGGTGCGGGAAAAGATGTGGCACGACCTCCAGCAAGTGATGGGCCGGTTGGCCGAGGTCCAGGCTGGTCCTGGTGCCGGCGCCGAGGCCGCGAAGTCGTGATCAGCCTCGGCGGAAACCGAGAAATTTCTTGGCCATCGCGGAACCGCCGGTTCGCCGGGTTCGAATCTGGTGGTGCGGGAACGCAGATGACCCGGTTTGACCCTGACTCACCGAGTCCCGCGTCCGTCTCCGTCTTCCGCTTTTCAATGCCCCCCCCACATCGAGCTCGCGAGCCGTTTTCGGCTCCGGGCTCTTTTTTCTTGGGTTCCGTGGCCGTGCCGCAGCCGGAGCGTCGCCCATGATTGCCGTTGTCCAACGCGTGACCCGGGCCAGCGTGGCGGTTGAGGATCCGCCGCATCGCGCGGAGATCGGTCTCGGCCTGTGCGTGCTGCTCGGCGTTGAGGTGGGCGACGGTCCGGAAGAAGCCGCGTGGATCGCGAGGAAGCTGCCGCGTTTGCGCATCTTTCGCGATGCCGACGACCGCATGAACCGGGACTTGGCCGACGTCGACGGCAGCATCTTGCTGGTGAGTCAGTTCACGTTGGCCGGCGATTGTCGCAAAGGCAACCGTCCGAGCTTCGTTCGCGCGGCCGAGCCAGAACGCGGGCGGGCGCTCTACGAACAGGTGGCCCACGATCTTCGCGCCGGAGGCATCACCGTCGGCACCGGCGTCTTTGGGGCGATGATGGCCGTCGATCTGCTGAATGACGGGCCGGTCACGCTCATCTTGACGCGGCGACCCGACGATCGCAGTTGAGCGGCGGCCGTTCGGCGGTTCGGTCGCCTCTCGTCCATCGCCCGGCGGAGACTCTTCTTCCGCTCGTCAGTGATCCGCCTGCCGGACAGCGGCCTTCCGTTCTGCCGTGGCGAATTGGCTCGGGTGTCCCGAGCGTCCGCCGGGCGGGCGATACATCACATGAGGGCCATCGATGCACTCGACACCATCGCCATGCCCTGTTCGTCGCGGGCCTGGCGGTAGTCGAGGAGTTCGATCGACTCCGGTTCTGACAGCATCAGCGTCGCCGACATGTTGCCGATCGAGCACCAGCGAGTCGGATTCCGATTCCACCGCATCGCGCCGATGAACTCACCGGGATCGCCCTCGATGAACCGGCCCATCATTTCGCGATCGTGGCGCTCGACGTCCATCGAGCGCCGGTCATCCACCGGGCGCGGTTCTCCGAACTGGCGGCCGACGTGGCTCAGGTCGCTCGAGGCCACAAAGAACGTTGTCCCGCCGACCTCGCTGAGCACCTGCTTCAGGCCCTCGACAAAGGGCTCGAACGCAACACGCTTCGTGTCGGCGTCCTCGACCATCGGTCGCAGCGGATCCGGCACCAGGGCGGCCACCACCGGCACATTGCCGAAGCAATACTGCATCCACGGGAGCTGCAGATCGATCGAGTGCTCGGGAAGATGATCAAGCTGGTCCGCGGTCAGGGCATCGCCGAACTTCGCGGTCATCCGGTCGAGGACGTCGCGGTCCGGGTCGATTTCGCCGAGGGGCGTCGTAAAGCCGAGCGGCGACATCACGGCGCCGTCGCCCAAACCAAAGTGGTTCGTGCCCAGAATCACAACGCGGTCCGGCTTGAAGGAACCATCCTTGAGGCTGTACCAGGCGGCGGCGTAATTCGGCCAGCCACGGGCGTAATCGAGGTGCGGGGCAACGATGCCGCGGGGGCGGGATTCGAGTTCGGGGTCTTCGGTCTCGGCGAACCACGTTTCGAGTTGGGCGCGGCATGCGGCTTCGTCTTCGCCGAGGGTGCTCGACGCACGGGGCGGGAAGCGGCCGGCCTCGGTCAGCTCGGTCATCCGCTTCGTTTCGAGCTCCTTGAACGTCGGGCCCCAGAGCATCCCCATCTTGTCGAGGACCTCGGCCAACTGGCGGAACTGGTCTTCCTGGCCGCCCATTTTCTCGGCGAGTTCGGCCACCGTTGCCGTCCCCTGAAATTGCTGGACCACCTGAATGGCCGGCAGCGGCAAGACCACGGCCTGCGGCTGGAGCATCATCGGATCGCGCAGGGCCACGAACTGCTGGCCGTCCTTCTGCACCGGAATCGGCTGGAAGGGCCGCACGTGCGGGCGATCGACGTGGTCCGGGGTCGCGGCGGGGGCGGAGTCGGTCATGGCGCGGGATCTCATGGGGTTCGGGAACAGGAACGACGAGGATAGCACGCGGCCGGCACGCCCTCGCGGTTCCTGGGCGTCAGCGAACGGTGGCGTCGGTCGAGCCGGCAACCGCACCTGCACCTGCACCCCGCACCCCGCACCCCGCACCCCGAACGCGCGGTGGCTGCCCCGGCGGCGGGTGGTGGCCGCCCCCGGCTTCGATCCAGCCGGGCTTCGGCCGTTTCTCGGGGGGGGCGGCTCCCGCCACGCCCTGGGCCTCTTCGCACCGGCCGGGCCCGGAGCGTCCACCGGACGGAGCCAGGCCGCCGACCCGGGAAGATGGGCAAGTTCTGACACTTGGATCCGGTGCTGCCCCGGGCTGAACTGGCCGAGACACGATCCTGGCTGGTTTGCTGCCGGGATGGGGCAATACTGGACCGGGATCCTCGTTCAGCCGACCACGGGACCGTGCACCGGGGTCTTGCGCCCCATTTTCGGGGTCCCGCAACCATTCATCGGTGGAGATACAGACGTGAAGAAGTTCCAGAAGTCGGGCGTGTTGACGCTCGTCGCAACCACAGCATTCATTCTCAGCGGCTGCGGCACCCAGCCGGTCGAGGACGCGGTCAACGATTCGGTTGACGCCGTCGCGTCGACCGTGGATCAGGCCTCGGACGCCGGTGAGAGCGTCGCCAACACGGCGATGTCGACCGTCAGCGAGACCTCAGACGCCGTTGCTGACGTCGCCGGCGGGGCTGCGGCTGTGGCCGACGACGTTCGCGGCGCTGTGGCCGCCCTGGGCAGCGATGCCCCGGACAGCAATCGAACCCAGGAGGAGACCCTCCGCCGGTTCAACGACGCCCGCGAGAAGGCCCAAGCCGAGGCTGGACGCCTCATGGCCGACAGCGGTGAGCAGCTTGCCGCCATCGGAACCGAAGTCGGCAACGCGGCGAAGGCCGCCGTCGATGCGGGCCTGGAACGCGGCCCCGAGATCGCCGATCGCGCCGCCGCGGAAGCCCGCGATGCCGCGGCTGCCGTCGCTGACGTGATCGGAACCCGGGCGCCGAAGGCTGCCGACGCGGTGAACAATGCCGCCAGTGGCTTGACGAACCGGGCCAGCGGTGCGGTGAACAACCTCATCTCGGCCACCCAGCCCGGTGGCGCTTCGGCGACCCCGGGCGCCCCCTCGGGCAACGATCTGCAAGCCGCCCAGCGTGCGGCCCAGGACGCGGCCGAGCAGCGGCGTGCCGCCAAGCGTGCCGCGGCCGACGCCCGCCGTCAGGCTGCAGCGGGTGGCGCTCCGGCGACCACCTCGGCTCCGGCCGCCATCGCCGCGCCGGTCGTGGAGTCGGTGAAGGACGCCGCGTCCAGCGTGATCGACAGCGCGGCCGGTGAGGCCGCCGACGTCGTCGCGTCCATCGCCGCGGCCCCGCAGGTCAACCGTCAGGACTCGGGCGAGCGAATGAGCGACATTCGCATTGAGCCCCGCGTCCTGGAGTTCGGCGAGATCGCCCTCGGCGAGGCCCGTGAAGGCACCGTCCGCCTGATCAACACCAGCGACAAGCCGTACACGCTGATCGACTGCCGCGCGTCCTGCGGGTGCACCACGACTGTCTGCCCCAAGGGCGAGACCATCGAGCCCGGCGACTTCATCGAAGTGTCGATCCAGCTCGACGCCGGCGAGAAGCCGACGACCCTGAACAAGACCGTGACGTTTCTCGTCTCCGACGGCCACCCGCCGCTGCGTCTGGCCCTTCGCGCCCAGGCCATCGCGTTCGTGACCGCGAGCCCCGAGTCGCTCGCCCGAACCGAGTCGGAAACCGCCCGCATCGAACTGAAGTCGATCGACGGTAAGCCGTTCACCGTCCAGAGCATGTTCCCCGCCGTCCTGTCGCAGGAAGAACTCGCGAGTGAGCCGGCCCCGACGCAGCTCCTTGAGTTCACCTGGGATCAGCTGATCGCCGCTGGCGGTCGCAGCCGTCGCCTGCTCATCCGCGTCGACCACCCCGAGACGACCCGCGTGCTCGTCCCGCTCTCGGCGGAGATTCTCCGCGAAATGCGTGGCGTGGCCGTGGCCCGCGGTGAGGCGGCTCGCATCGAACCCGCCGACGCGCCCACGCGTGACCTCAACGCCCTCTTGTCGGCCAACGAGACCGACACTGTTCTCGAGATGATCGACAACGACGAAGTCGAAGTGAGCGTCAAGGACCGTTCGGGTCACACCCCGATGATCAAGGCCGCCCGCTTCGGCAACGTTGAAGTCCTGTCGGCCCTCGTCGACAAGGGTGGCGATCTTGAGGCGACCGACGGCATGGGCCGCACGTCGCTCAGCTACGCCGCCCAGAGCCGCAACCTTGAGGCCGTCAACCTGCTGATTGAGTCGGGCGCGAACATCCACCACATCGACCAGACCGGCAACACGCCGCTCGGTTGGGCCGCGGGCTTCGGTACCGCCGGCATGGTCAAGGCGCTCCTGGAGTCCGGCGCTCGCGTCGACACCGGCAGCGGTGGCCTCATCGGATTCACCCCGCTCATCTGGGCGGCCAGCGTGGGCACCGACCCCGAGAAGGTCGAGCTGCTCATCAACGCCGGAGCCGACGTGGAAGCCCGCGACACCATGGAGAAGGCGACCGTCGTCCTCCACGCGATTCGCACCAACAAGATGAAGCACGTCGAGTTGCTCGTCAACGCCGGTGCCCGTCTCGATCGGATTGACGCCAAGGGCCACACCGCGCTGCACGTTGCCGCTCGCAACGCCGCGCCGGACGTGAACATGATTCGCTTCCTGCTCTCCAAGGGTCTGGACGCCAACACGCGGACGACGCCGACGACGACGGCCCCCGAAGGCGAGACCGCCCTCGAGTTGGCCCAGAAGCGCAAGGATCCGCGGGCCAATGGCGTGATCAACGCCCTCAAGCCCGTGACCCGGGATGACGCCGCCGACGGCTGATCCCACGCCGGAGCCTTGGCTCCGGGACAATCCACCATGAAGCACCGCGTGCTCGGCCTCCGTGGCCGGGCACGCTGTGTTTTTGTTCTGCCCGCCGTGGGCTATCATCGCCCTCCCATCTCGCGCCCCAAGCCACGGAGAATTGCTGGCCATGACCACCGCGACCGAATCGGCCTACGACGCCCTCGTCGGACTTTCCCGTGAAGCTTCCATGCTCGGAGCCACCGCCGGCATCCTCGGATGGGACCAAGAGGTGATGATGCCCAAGGGCGGCATCGCCTTCCGTGGACGCCAGCTCGCCCAGCTCGCCCGCATGCGGCATGAGCTCATGACCGGGCCGCGAATGCGCGAGTTGCTGGAGGCGGCCAAGGACGATCCGGCGGTGGCCGGTGACCCCGATTCCCCGGCCGCCGTGAACGTGCGCGAACTGGCCCACGACGTGGACCGGGCGACGCGGCTGCCGGCGACGCTGGTCGAAGAAGAAGCTCGATTGGCCAGCGAAGGCCAGCACACCTGGGCGGAAGCCCGCAAGGCCAAGGACTTCTCGGCCTTCCAGCCGGTGCTCGAGCGCATCGTCGAGATGCTCCGCCGCAAGGCCGAGTGCTACGGGTGGGCCGAGGGCGGCGAAGCCTGGGATGCCCTGGCCGAGGACTACGAGAGCGGGTGCACCGCGGCCGATGTGGCCCGGGTCTTTGATCCGCTGCGCGACCGACTGCAGGGATTGGTGCGCGAGTTGATGGACAGCCCGACGCCGCCGTCGAATGCGTTCAACGAACTGAAGCTTCCCGTCGCCGACCAAGAGCGGTTCGTGCGGTTCTGCGCGAAGGCCATCGGATTCGACTTCGGGCGGGGCCGGCTTGACGTTTCGACCCATCCGTTCTGCAGCGGCGCCCATCCGGGTGACGTGCGGCTGACGACGCGTTTCCACGAAGCGAACGTGAACGATGCGCTCGGCTCCACCCTGCACGAATCGGGCCACGGCATCTACGAGCAGGGCCTGCTGGCGGACCACGCCGGCACGCCGATGGGCAGTGCGGTGAGCCTGGGCATCCACGAGAGCCAGAGCCGGCTCTGGGAGAACCAGGTCGGCCGGTCACGCGCCTTCTGGTCGTGGTGCTTCCCGAAGCTGTCCGAGTACTTTGGCGACCGCGTGAAGGGGTTGTCGATGGACGACGTCTACGGCGCGGTCAACATCGTGCGCCCGGACTTCATTCGCGTGGAAGCCGATGAAGCGACCTACAACCTGCACATCATGGTGCGGTTCGAGCTCGAGCGACTGATGTTGCGGGGCGATCTGGACGTGGCCGACCTTCCCGAGGCGTGGAACCAGCGGTACCGCGATTTGCTCGGCTTGGAAGTCCCGTCCGATGACCGCGGCTGCATGCAGGACATCCACTGGTCCATGTGCGCGATGGGCTACTTCCCGACGTACACCCTCGGCAACCTCCACGGGGCCCAGCTCTTTGAGGCGGCGGGGGAAGCGCTCGGCGATTTGGACGCGATGTTCGCCGCCGGTGAGTTCACGCCGCTGCGAGAATGGCTCAACACGAACGTGCACGCGCACGGCCGCCGCTACCCGGCGATGAAGCTTTGCGAAGTGGTGACCGGCAAGCCGCTTTCGGCCGAACCGCTGATGCGGCACCTCGAAGGCAAGCTGCGGCCGATCTACGGGATCTGAGGCGGGACGAAAGCTTGAGGCCATCGCATGGCCGCCGCATGGCCGTCGCATGGCCGTCGCATGGCCATCGTGGAGGCCATCACAAGGCCGTCGTTCCGGCCGGCTCGGGGCAGGGCCTCAACGGATTGCTTTCGCGGCGGAGCGGGCCACGTGCGGGCCGATTGACGGCTCACCCGCGGCGGCGTGAAACCTGGGCCCCGCGGTCAGGGCTCGGTCAGTCGCTGGCGTTCTGCGCCGCCGCGGCGTCGCGGGCTGCCTTGGCCCGGCGTCGCTTTCGCCGCTTGACGATCGGCGTGATCCAGATCCAGAGGCCAGTGACGACCAGTCCCAGCATGCAGATCGCGGTGGCCGGCATCAGCCAGCCGTGGGCCCAGTCGCCGAACCAGGAGCCGTCGTGCAGCCGCTCGACGAAGTCGCTTCGGCGGGGCGTCGGGCCGGAGAGGATCGCGCCGGTGATCGCGTCGACCTGGACCTCAAGGTAGTCGTGGTTGGACCGGATCTTGTGGACCCGCTTCCCGGGCCGCATATCGATTCGGTCGATGTCGTCGATCGACTGGAACGCCGGATGGCCGATGGCGTACGCCCGGTCCAGGACCTCGTGGATCGGGAGAAAGTCCTGCGTTTCACCTGGTTCGCCACGCATCGTCGGCGGCTGCAGGTACGCGTAGTCCTTCTTGACCAGCAGCAGAAAGCCGGTGGCTGAAAGGAGGGCGAGGATCACGGCCAAGCCGATGCCCACCCACTTGTGAAGATTCCAGGCGATCTTGAAGGCGTTCATGGTTCGTCGGGAGAAGATACCGATCCGACCCCACTGCGGTTTCGTTCGGGAGACGCACTTTCGTCACCTCCCGGCGGATGGGCGCGGGGGGGGCGGTCCGGAAACCCGCGCCGCCGGCTATTCTCCCCGGCATGATCAAGCGTGTGCTCGTGACCGGGGGGGCGGGATTCCTCGGATCCCATCTCTGTGACCGCCTCGTGAACGCGGGGCATGATGTCGTCTGCCTGGACAACTTCTTCACGAGTCAGAAGGCCAACGTCGCCCATCTGCTCGGGAAGCCGAACTTCGAGCTGGTCCGGGCCGACGTCACCCACCCGTTCTGGTTCGAGGTCGACGAGATCTTCAACTTCGCCTGTCCGGCCGCGCCGGGGCACTACCAGTACAACCCCATCAAGACGATCAAGACCTCGGTCCTGGGAGCGATCCACGTGCTGGGGCTGGCCAAGCGGGTCAAGGCCCGGGTGATCCACGCCTCGACCAGCGAGGTCTACGGCGACCCGGAAGTCCACCCGCAACCGGAGGAGTACCGCGGCAACGTCAATCCGATCGGGCCGCGGGCCTGCTACGACGAGGGGAAGCGAGCGGCGGAAACGCTGATGTTCGATTACCACCGGCAGAATGGCGTGGCCATCCGCGTGGTCCGGATCTTCAACACGTACGGGCCGCGCATGCACCCGTTCGACGGACGCGTGGTGAGCAACTTCATTCGCCAGGCGCTGGCCGGCGAGGACATCACGCTCTACGGCGATGGCTCCCAGACGCGAAGCTTCTGCTACGTCGACGACCTGATCAACGGCTTTCTGGCCATGGCCGAACAGCCCGATTCGGTGACCGGGCCGATCAACCTGGGCAACCCGGGCGAATTCACGATCCGTGAGTTGGCCGAGATGATCATCGAGCTCAGTGGCTCATCCTCGCAGATCATCGTCGACCGCGATCTGCCGGCCGACGATCCGCTGCAGCGCAAGCCGGTCATCGACCGCGCCCGCGAGACGCTCGGCTGGGAGCCGCAGATCCAGCTCCGCGAGGGACTCACCCGCACCATCGAGTGGTTCCGGTCGATCGACCTCGGGAACTACCGTCCTCCGACCCCGAACTACTGAGGGGCCGGGTGCCGACGCGCGGGTCCGAAGCCCGGACTGATCAGGCGACTGGCCGCGGTGCCGGCGACGCCAATGACCGAATGGATGGCCACCGGCTTCGTTCCCGGGCGATGGGCGGCGTGGCCGTACTCGTGCTCGGAGTGGGACTCGGGGCCGCGGCGCACGCGGGCGGGGCACGTTTCGTGACCACGCGGCTCGGTGGGGGGCCCGTCGGCATCTTGGTCGACGGGCTCGGTATTCAGCTCGCGGTGCTCGGCGTGGCCTGCCTTGCTGGTCTGGTGGTCGCGGCCGGCTTGGTGCTGGTCGGGCCGCGTCCGTGGGCGATGCTCGGCTCCGTGGGCGCCCGCCGGCGCCTGGCCCGGGGGCGATGCCATGCGTGCGGCTACCTGCGGGTCGGGGCGGGGACCGAATGTCCGGAGTGCGGCCGACGAAACTGGATCGCAGCGGGATCTGGGGCTGCGTTTGGCGCGGCCGGCGATCCGCCACCGCGGCAGATCTTCACGCGCGTGATGGACCGGGCGAGCGCGGCCGTCGGTGGCTGGGGACCGCTCCTGGTCGTCGTCGGTTGGACGATCGGTGCCGGCGGCCTGCATCTGGCCATGGAGGCCGACGAACGGGCCTTTCTTCGCGATGTGGCGACGGCTCGGGAAGAACGAATGCGGAGTGTTGAGCGGGAACGCCGAACGCCGCCATTCGGCGTCTTCACCTGGCGGGTTGGCGGGGAGCCGCGCAACGACCGGTAGCGGTCACCCTTCGATGCGGACGTTGCCCAGGGCAACGCGAATTGCCGACAGCTCTCGCAGCATGCGTTCGGCCGCGGCAAAGGACTGCACCGTGGCACCATCGCTTCGGGCCCGCGACGGGTCCGGGTGCGTCTCGAGAAAGACCGCGTGCACGCCGGCGGCGACCGCCGCGCGGCCGAGCAGCCCCGCTCGTTCGGGCCGGCCGGCGGTGATGCCCGCGCCGGCGCCAGGAAGCTGCGTGGAGTGCGTGATGTCGAAGCACACCGGGCGGCCCAAGGCGGCCAAATCGCCGAGTCCGATGAAGTCATTCACCAGCCGCTGGTAGCCGAAGAACGTGCCGCGTTCGGTGACCATGATGTTCGTCGCGCCCGCTTCTTCGAGCTTTTCAATGACGTGCACCATCTCCCCGGGCGAAAGGAACTGGCCTTTTTTCACGTTGACCGCGCGGCCGGTTTTGGCGCAGGCGACCAAGAGGTCCGTCTGACGACAGAGGAACGCAGGGATTTGGAGCAAGTCGACGGCTTCGGCGGCGAGGCCCGCCTGGGCCGGTTCGTGGACATCGGTCGTCGTCGGGCGCCCGATCTCGCGGCCCAGCGCCGCGAGCTGTTCAAGCCCCGCCGCCGCGCCCGGCCCGCGCGGCGAAGCGATGCTCGAACGGTTCGCCTTGTCGAAGCTGGCCTTGAAGATCAGCGGAAGATCCAGCTCGCCGCACAGTTCGTGAAGGAACGTCGCGATCGACCGATTCGTCGCGTCGTCTTCGAGGACGCACGGGCCGGCGATGACGAGGAGGGAATCGTCCGCGGCGCCAGCGCTCGTGGACCCGATGGTGCAGGGCTTGATCGACATGTGCGCAGCGTACCGTGGGACCGCGAACCGCGCAGGGTTCGCGCGGTGTCCCTCGCGCGGGATCTGCGCGAATTGCCCACGTTTTTCTGGGTTGGATGGACCAGTCCGGTCTCGCCATGCGTTCTGGCAAGGAAACCGCATGGATGTGGGTTGTCGGCCCTTGCCGAGGTGGACGGTTGGACCCCATCATGTGTCGCTCGCGGCGGGCCAACGGAACCGTGGCGGCGTTCCACACGTATCGTTCCATGTATGGATCGAACCGGCGATGCGGCGGATGACGCAACGTACGGCGTATCACTTTGCTGATGCATCCGATGTTCTGGATGCATGAACGTCTCGGATGCACGTCTCGATTGAAGATGGGTGTGAAGGCGGCGCCGGTCGGATTTGTGTCCGGACGGTCATCGCCGCTTCAACCACGTCCGAGAGCTTGTTCGGCGCCGAGGCATGGACCACCCATCCGGTACAGCCGGTCGGCCAAGGTCCGGGCCTCGACTTGCCACGGCAACCAGCCTTGCCGTCGACGGTGTTCGAACCGATGGCGGAGTGGGTCTCGTTTCGATCCAAGGGGGAATCGGACGGTTCATCGTCCGGGAGGGAATCCACACCCATGGGGCACATGCCACGTGAACCGGAGGCATTCGGCGAACAAGTCGCTCGAATCCTTTTGCGCAACTTTCCGGAGCGGCAGGTCGAACTTGCCGGTCCGATGGACTTGATTCTCAACGGCCGACATCTCGGTCTGGAGAACCTGTACCGCATGGTGCAGTACGAACCGGAGCGGGGAATCGAGATCGTCGAGAACTACCTCGAGCGCTTGGTGGAAGGGGACACGCTCAGTTCCATGCCGCTGCCGCTCTCGGTGGCTCGGCCGCGGATCATGCCGCGCATCCAGCCCGACACGATCTTCGAACATCTGGACCGAGAGCAAGTCGCCCACATCGACTTTGTGAACGGGACCGTGGTCGTCTTCGTGCTCGACATGCCGCAGATGACGGTGTCCATTACCACCGAGCAGCTGCTGCGCTGGGGCGTCACAACCGACGACCTGGACGACATCGCCCGGGAGAACCTCGGACGCTACGCGCCGGATCTGGAGATCCAGCTCGTGGACTCATCCGAGGGTGGACGCGCGGCGATCGTCGCTCGCCAGGATGGATACGACGCCGCCCGATTGCTGCTGTCGACGCTCCATCCGCGGCTGGCCCCGGAGTTGGAGGGCGACTTCTACGTCGCCACGCCGGCCCGGGACATGTTCCTGGCCATCAGTGCCGAGCCGAGCGACTTTGTCGAGCGGATTCGCGGCCGAGTGGCCCAGGACTTCCGCCGGCTTCCGTACCCGATCACCGACCAGTTCTTCCTCGTCACGCGTGACGGGGTGGCCGGTACGGCGCTCGACGCGGCCTGAGCGGGCCAGACCGACATGCCGCTCAGCGGCGGGCAATGAGGGGATGTGCCCGTCGCGAAAGCGTCGAAACGAGACCAGTTGACCCGCGGCCTTTGATGTTCGAACATCAGAGGCCGCGGTCGCCTGCGCCGATCGTGATCAACGCCCCAGGATCCGTCCGCCATGAAACTGCTGCTGATCGACAACTACGACTCGTTCACCTTCAACCTGGTGCAGCGGATCGGTGAACTGGATCCGACGATCCCGATCGAAGTCGTGCGCAATGATCGGATCACCGTGGCCGAGGCCGAGGCGTTCGCGCCGACCCACCTCCTGTTGTCGCCCGGGCCTTGCACCCCGGCGGAAAGCGGTATTTGTCGCGACCTGATCCCGGTGTTCCGCGGGCGGATCCCGGTGCTCGGCGTCTGCCTCGGACACCAGACGATGGCCGAGGTCCACGGACTTCCGGTGGTGCGTCACGAGCGCCTGATGCACGGCAAGGTCTCGCCGGTACACCACGACGGGCGGGGGATATTCGCCGGCCTGCCCGACCCGTTCGTCGCCACGCGCTACCACTCGTTGATCGTTCCGCGATCCGAAGTGGGGCCGCCGTTCGAAGTCAGCGCGTGGACGGCCGAGGGCGAGGTCATGGGACTGCGGCTGGTGCCGGACGCCGCCGACATCGCCGCGGGCCGGACCGCGCCGATGGAAGGGCTGCAGTTCCATCCCGAGAGCTTCCTGACCGTTCATGGCCCGTGGCTCCTGGCGAACTTCCTGGGGCTCGAGCGTCCGGTCATCGACGAAGCGGCAGCGGCCCTGGCCACGGGCGGCTGACGGGAACGGGGGCGGCATCGCGGGCCGTGCGAGCGGGGTGTGGGCGGTGTGGGCGGGACGAGCCAGCGACGAGCCCCCACGAGCCCCCACGAGCCCGCGATTTTCGCCGGCCGTGCGTCGCGCGTCGTGCGTCCGACGTCAGCCGATCAACGGCCACCACTGGTCGATCTCGACCAGGCGCCCCAAAAAGATCATCAGGACGACGCCGACCATGAAAGCGCCGGCGACGACTTGCCGGCCGGCGCGCTCCAGCGACTCGGGAAGCATCTCGTCCACCACCAGGAACGTCATCGCCCCCGCGGCCAGGCCGAGGCCGAACGGCAGCAGCGGCTCGAAGAGCCAGATCATCCACGCGGCGATGGGAGCGGCGATTGGTTGCGGCAAACTCGTGAGCAGGGCCCAGCCCATGCACTTCCACAGTCCAACGCCGTTGGCCCGCAGCGCGAGAGTGATGGCCATCGCTTCGGGGACGTTGTGCACGGCGAGGGCGGAGACGACCGAGGCGCCGAGCCCCGTTTCGCCCGAGCCGAACGCCACGCCGATCGCGATCCCCTCGGGAATCGAGTGGATGAACATCACGGCCACGATCATGATCGACTGCAGGCCGCCCGTCTTCCGCAGGGCCAGGACGTCGAAATCATCGTGGTCACGGATCCACGTGGCGGCCAACGTGTAGAAGCCGGCGCCGGCCGCCAATCCGGCCGCGACTTCCCAGGCCCCGAGGCCCGGGGCCCGGCTGAGGCCTTCGCCGGTGAGCTGGGTCAGGCTGGCCGCGGCCATCATGCCGGCGGCTCCGGCGGTGGCGATTGCCGACAACCGCGGCGAGAGATCTCGCACCACGAAAAACGGCAGCACGCCGAGGATCATCGAGAGATCGGCCAGGGTCGCGGCGATCAGGGTGACCAGCAGCAGGTTGAGAAGCTCGGGATCCACGCACGAAGGGTACGCTCCCCGGCATGTCCGGGCGTCCTCTGTTCCGCTCGGGTGCTCCCCAGCCCGCCGCGGCATCGCTCGGGCTCTATCATGCCGGGCCCAGCGGCACTGGGGCGGGCTGGCCCGATCGACGTCCGGCCCGAACCGCGTCGCGAATTGCCCGCTCGAACCTCACCGCCGGGAACGCATTCTCGGCTCATGACCCCAGCTCAGACCCCGCTCTGGGAGCCCGCCCCGTGTCCGATTCCGCCGCGCCCGACTCCACCGCCAGCCATCCGGCCGGTTCCGTCGACCATTCGTCGCTGCCGCGCGTGCGGGCGATCATCGATTCAATTGAAGGGTCGACGATAACCCTGGCGCTGGCCCACACGG
This sequence comes from Phycisphaerales bacterium, assembly GCA_045106735.1. Taxonomy (GTDB): domain Bacteria; phylum Planctomycetota; class Phycisphaerae; order Phycisphaerales; family SM1A02; genus JBGCEZ01. The sequence goes on from JBGCEZ010000020.1 coordinate 85,405, forward strand.
ACTACCGCCTGTCGATGCAGCTGACCGTGGACGCCGATCGCATCAACGTTCCCGTTGGGAAGCGGATCAAGGGCGTGGTTGAAGCCGACGGCATGCGTTTCCACGCCGCCAGCGGTGGCGGGCGCTTCATCGAGCCGGTCTACGGCGAGCCGCGCATCATCGCGGGCACCGTCTTGCACGTCGCCCCCGATGCCGGCCAAGTCCTGGTGGACGCGGCCATGCCGATTTGGGTCCGTCCGATCGAGGAAACGCAGGATTGGTCGGTGTTCGCCGATCGCGTGCTGGTCACCGGCTACCTGAAGTCCGGCCCGACGTTCACGCCGGATCCGTCCTTCGTCGACTGAGCCGGGCGCGGCCCGAGCCGGCTCCGCGTTGGCCGGGCGTCCGATGGACGCTCGACGGGCCGGGCGGTTCACCAATTGCGTGGCGATCGGTCGAGTGGCAATCGGTGGCGGATCGGATGACGAGCGGATGACGAGTGGTTGACGCGGGAGCGACCGGTTCCCCGTGCGTGCGGCCCAGGGCGCTCTCCGCGCACCCCAACCGCTCGAATCAATCGAACGATTCGGTCGTCATGCCCCTCGGCGGTCAAGGCTGGTCGAAGGCCGGCGAACCTGATGTCCCCCGGCCGTGACGGGCCAGCTCAGCCGCCCGCGCCCGCATCGAGCGGAGGCAGCGGGAAGTCGCCGGACATCCGCAGACCGCGGACAAGTTCGAAGAACGCATCGCGTTGCCGCGTGACGACCGCTTCGGGGCCGGTCAGTCGCAACTGAACGGGTGCTCCGGGCGTCTCGATGATCGCCCCCAGGAATCGTTGGCCGACGTCGAACGCGGCCGCGCCCATGCCGCGGTACTCGCCGGTCATGTCGACGATCACCGCGTTGAAGCCCTCGGCTTCCATCTCGACCTCGATGACTTCCGGCGTCATCGTTCGCTGATCGGCGGTGCGCATTTGGCCGGCCCAGCGGGAAATGTTCATATCGCGACCGCCGCCGATGCCGGAGAACGCCACGAGGCTCGCGTGGGTCTCTCCGCTCTCGCCAGGCACGGTCCAGGTGCCGGCTCGCATCGTCATCGTCGTCGGCTGCCACTGCCAGCTCGCCGGCTTGGGGCCGCGGAATCCCGAAAACGACGCGACCAGCGGGTGCTCGTCGGACGACGACGCGCCCGTCGGGGGCGGCAGGTTCGGCTGGGTGGCATCGATCGGGGGCGGGGCGTTCGTGGCGGCCCGCGCGTCCTCGGGCCCGCCGGCGTTCGTCGCCGAGCCATCATTGGTCGGATCGCTGCACGCCAGGAGCGTGAGGGCAGCGGTGACGGAAAGGCCCGCGGCAATGCGGAGGCCAAAGTGCACGGGACGGTCAGCGGTGGTTCGCAGCATGGGGGGATCTCATGGCCAGCGTGGGAAGTCGGGCGAAACGATCGGCGCAAGCATACGCTGTCCGGCGGTCGTCATCGACTGACCCATGGAGCCTGCCGTGTCCGAAACCGCCCGTCCCGCTCGCGGGGCTGAACCACTGGTGGTCGACGGCGCTCGCATGGCCGGCGACCGGGTGGTCCGCGTGCTGGCCGAAGGTGGCCGAATCTCGGGCATCGTGCCGCTTTCGGGAGCGAAATCGAGCCACGGCGGGTCGGCCGGCGGCCGGCCCATCGACGCTTCCGGCCTGTGGATCGAGCCCGGTTTCATCGATCCGCATGTCCACCTGGTCATGGCCGGCCTGGGCCTTGGGCAGCTCGATCTGTCGGCAGTGGGCAGTCGCGACGAATTTGAAGCGGCGATCGCCGAGCGATCGGCAGAACTTCCGCCGGATGTTTGGCTGATCGCCCGAGGGTGGGACGAATCGCGCTGGGGCGGAGCGTTGCCCACCGCGGCTTGGCTTGACGCCGCGGGGCCGCGGCCGGCGGTGGCCTGGCGGATGGACATCCACTCGGCCGTCGTCAACCGTCCCGTCTTGGAACGCTGCGATCTTGCTCCGCCGATTCGTGGCGGAAGCGTGGTGCAGGATGCCGAGGGCCAGCCGACGGGCTTGTTGCTGGAAGCAGCGGCGTGGGAACGCCTGAATCCGGTGCTCCCGCCGCCGACCGCGGCCGAAGAGCGGGCCGCCGTCAGCCTGGCGGAGGCGCACGCCCATCGAGCTGGCATCGTCGCCGTCGGGGCGATGGAGTACCTCGACGTGGTCGAACGCGTGCTTCTGCCGACGGCCCACGCTCGTACGCTGCGCATCCGCGTCATTGCCCTGGATCGAACGCTCCCGCTTGATCTGCCGCGCATGCGAGCGGCCAAGGCGGCGGACATCATTCGGACGATTGCGGCCAAGGCATTCATCGACGGCACGCTTGGATCGCGGACCGCGCGCATGCTCGCGTCGTACGCCGACGCGCCGGGCGAACGTGGCATGCTCGTGGAACTCGCGGCGGAAGGGCGATTGCACGACTGGGCCGCGCAGGCTGTCGGCGGCGGTTTCAGCGTCGCCATGCACGCGATCGGAGACGAGGCCGTCAAGATCGCGCTCGACGTTTCGCAGACTGCGCGATCGTTGGAGCCCAATGGCCTCGTCCGTATCGAACACGCCCAGCACGTTGATCCGGCGGACGTCGCCGAATTCGCTGGCTTGATTGCGTCGGTGCAGCCGGCCCACCGAATCGGCGACCACGCGGTCATGCATCGCCGGCTGGGCGAAGGCCGAGCGGGCGCGGCGTTTCCGCTGGCCGGCCTGGCCGCGGCCGGGGCGACACTCGCCTTTGGCAGCGACTGGCCGGTCATCGACTGCGACCCCGCCGCGGCGATTGCGGCGGCGGTGCACGGTGCGGTGCGTGACGGCATCGCCCCATCGGGGCACGAAGTGTCCATCGACTCGGCGCTCGCCGCCCACACGCGTGGCGCGGCGCAGGCGATCGGCGAACCGGAAGGCGGGCGGCTCGTCGTTGGTGGTCGGGCGGACTTCATTCTGCTCGACGCCGATCCGCGGACCGCCAATTGGGCGGATGCGCCGCCGCGCGTCGTATTGACTGTCGCCGGCGGCCGGGTGGTGCACGAGGCCTGACGCGTTGGCGGCGGAGGGGGCATCGGCCGCATCAGGTGGGACGGGCTCAGCGCGGCTCGCGCGTCCCGCGCGTCGCCCGCGCGTCGGTCGCACATCCCGCGTCGCCCGTGAGCGTCGCCCCCGCCGGGTCCGTGGCCTCCGTATCATCGGCCCTGTGAATGCAGTCCTTCTCTCCATCGGCGATGAACTGATCATCGGCCAGACGCTCGATACGAACGCCGCCTGGATGGCGGCGGCGCTGCTGGAGCGCGGGGTCGTCACCATCGAGCACCGGACCTTGCCCGACGACCGGGCCCGGATCGCCGCGGCGATTTCGGCGTCCGCGGCGATCGCGGACCTTGTCCTGATCACGGGCGGGCTGGGGCCGACCGATGACGATCTGACACGGCCGGCAGTGGGCGATGTTTCGGATCCGGGGCACGAGCTGGTGGTCGACGACGTGGCCCGGGCTGGCCTGCTGAAGCGCTTCGCCGACCGCTCCATGGCATCAAGCAATCTGCGTCAAGCCCAGCGCCCGGCCTCGGCGCGCTGTTTGGACAACGAACATGGCACCGCGCCGGGGCTTGCGGTCCGCATTGGCGCCGCCGATGTCGTCGCATTTCCGGGGCCCCCGCGTGAAATGCAGCCGATGTTCGAGCGCGAACTCTCGCTCATTCTTGCGGCTCGGGATGTTCCGCCGGCCCCGGTCACCGTCGTCCAGGTCTGCGCGGCTGGGATTGGCGAGTCTGACGCGGCCGAGCGCCTCGGCGAACTCATGGAGCGCGGCGGTCCGGTCACGGTTGGGACGACGGCGTCAAAGGGGATCTTGAGCGCTCGCATCCGCGCGACCGGAGCGTCGGCGGAGGCGGCGGCCAAACACGTCGCCGCTGCAGTCCGTGCGGCGTGGGGGCCGTACGTCTTTGGCGACGGCTCACGCTCGTTGCCGGCGACGGTTGGTGATGCACTTGCGGCACGCGGACGGACGATTGTCACGGCCGAGTCCTGTACCGGCGGGGGGATCGGCGCTGCGTTGACCGGGGTGCCCGGTTCCAGTGCGTGGTTCTACGGCGGGTGGATCACCTACGACAACGTGGCCAAGGAGTCCGAGTTGGGCGTTTCGGCCGAGGCCATCGAAGCCGACGGCGCCGTCTCGCACGTCGTCGCCGAGGCGATGGCCCTCGGGGCGCTGCGGCGAGGATCGGCGAGCGATGCGGTGGCCGTGACGGGCATCGCCGGACCGGGCGGCGCGGTCCCCGGCAAGCCCGTCGGCACCGTCTGGATCGCGGTGGCGAGTCGCGGCGGCGGCGGCGGCGACAGCGAAACGCGAATCCGCGCCCGGCGTTTTCGCTTCCCGGGTGCCCGGGATGTCGTGCAACGGCGCACGATCGTGGCCGCCTTGACGATGGTGTGGCTCGGCCTGGTCGAGCGAGAATCTTGGGCTCCCCAGCCGCCCGAAGTCCCGCTCCTCTTTGAAGAGCCGATTTCGGCCGTCGATCCATGAGCGGGCTGGCCGGCGGTCTGGCCGGCGGGGAAATCGGCGGTCTGGCCGGCGATGGGACCGATCCGTCGGGCCGCGAGCCGTCGCGTTCGTGGGCCCACCCAACCTGGCCGGAGGTCTGCGTGGCTGTGGGGGCGAACCTCGGCCCGCGGCGTCGCACGATCGAATCCGCTGCCGCGAGGCTCGCGGGCTCACCGTTGGTGGAAGGGTTCCGGGCCAGCCGCCTGCACGAGACCGACCCGGTCGGCCCCGGAGGGCAGCCGGCGTACCTCAACGGGGCGTTCCGGTTCGCCACGGGGCTCTCGCCGGCGGGGCTCTTCGAGACCCTGATGGCGATCGAGCGAGATCATGGCCGTGACCGGGCGACGGAGGTGCGATGGGGGCCACGCCGACTCGACCTGGACCTGCTCTTTTACGGATCGCGGCTGATCCGCCGGCCGGGACTGCTGGTGCCGCATCCGCGGCTGCACGAACGCTCGTTCGTCCTGGAGCCGCTGGTCGAAGTCGCGGCCGAATGGCGGCATCCAGTTCTCGGACGCACCGTCCAGGAGCTGCGAGACCGTCTCGGCCCCTCGGGACCCTCTGGACCCTCTGGACCCTCGGGACCCTCGGATCCCGGCTGATGGACCGTGGCCAGGCAATGAACTCCGGCGAGGGACGTTGGGCCGGCGGCGGGGGACGAACGGGCCGCGGGCCCGGCGGCTGTTGCATCTGACCGCGTCGGCCCGATGGGAGCCTGGCGGGCGATTCGCAAATCCGTCGGCTCGGGTCTCGGGCGGCTCCGCCCCGTCGTCGGCGTCTGACGTGTCCCGCGTTTCTGGGGCGGGGAGGGCGTGTCCACGAAGTTGTCCCAGTGCCGGCTCGGTGGCGACTCGGTGGCGACTCGGTGGCAATCTGGGGGGGCGAGTCCCGCTCGCTCTCGAATCGGCGGTTGCCCGGGGGGCAGAGCATCGATCGGCCCTCGTCCAATTCCGCTGCTGTTGCCCTCGCCGTCGCCGTTGCCGTTTCCCGTCCGTAGTCCTCAGTCCTCAGTCCTGCACGCTGCCGGCTCGCCGCACTTCGGCCTGCCTCGCCTCGCCGGTTCTCGCTCCCCGGAGTCCTTCGCCGATGTTTCATCTTCGATCGGTCCACGCGGTCCTCGCCGCCGCCGCCATCATCCTGGTCGCCGCTCCCGCCGTCGGCCAAATCGACCCGACCGGCCGCACCGGGGGCAAGCCCGCTGATCCGGCCAAGCCCGCGACTCCGGCCAACCCGGCCGCGCCGGGGAACGACTTCAGCCTGATGAAGCCCGAAGGGCCTTCGCCGACGATCTTGGGACTCAAGGTTCCCAACGCGACCCGCAGTGACGACCTCACTCCCGCGGTGGCCGCCTTGAACCGGATGGTCGATGCGTACCGAAACGCTCCGGCGTTGGTTGAAGAAGTCGAACTGGTCCAGTTCTTCATGGACCGATCGAAGGGGGTCATCAATGCTCGCGTGATACTCGGCGAGGGAACGGACGCCATGATCCAGACCCCGAGCTCGCGCATGATGACGATCGGGGATCGCTTCTACTACGAAGAGCCCGAGCGGTTTCAGGCGCGGTACGTCGATGTACCGTTGAAGACCGACATTCTGGTGACGGCGAGTGAGTCGCTCTCCAGTCAGCCGGCGATCGCTTGGCAGGTGCGAAGCCGCATCGGCGCGAATTCCGGTGAACTGATGCACGCGCTGGCCTTGGGCGTGCCCGATCCGACGTCCGTGACCGGCTACGAGCGAGCGGTGCTTCCCGACGGAACACCGGTCGAGCGGATCACCATGAGCGCCCGCTCCGGATGGAGCATCGTGACGTTGGACTCGGACACGGGCTTGGTGCGGGCAATCGATGCGGACTACAAGCCTCCGGGAACGCCGATCGATTCGTTCCGCGTCAGCGTCCACGTCCGAACCAAGTCAACGATTTCCGAGGAACTCGCCGAGCCGCTGGCGTTCGTTCCGGGCTCGCGCGAAGCGGTGATCGACATCGGTCAGCTTCGCGGCATCTCCCTGGTGAGCCGTCCGGTGGCCATCGGCGTCAAGATCGGCGATGTCGTCCCGGCATTCGAGGGACTGTCCGTGGAAGGAGAGGCGTACGACGTCCGCGCCCGGCTCGGACGCATCCAGGTCCTGGTGTTCTGGAATCTGCAGACGGTGGGATTCTTGAGCGGGGCGCCGAGGGTGACCGTGCTCGGGAACGCCGCCCGCGAACGCGATGGCGTGCCGGTCGACGTCATCATGGTCAACTCGCTTGAGCGGACGGAAGACGAACAGAAATGGGACGAGGTCTTCGACTACTGGAAGGACGAACGCTTCGGGGTGCCCACGCTGTTCGACGACTCGGATGAGATCGCTCGGACGCTCGGCATCACGCAGATTCCGACGACGGTGGTCATCGACCAGTACGGCCGGCTTGTTGGAGCCCAGGGAGCCATGGAGGCGGACTGGACACCCAAGGTGACGGAGTTGATCGAACGGGCGTCTTTGGCCGCGCCGCCCAAGCCCGGTGGCTGACCGCGGGTCGCCGGTGACCGGTCCATCTTGAACAACGCACAGCGGGCGACCGGATTGACCGGCCGCCCGCTTTGCTTGGCACACACACGGGTGCGTTCATTCGGGGAAAGCTGAACGCGGGCTTTGGGGCGCGTCAGATGCCGTTGTTTTCCTCGGCGTCTTCGTCTCGCTGGTCGTGTTCGCTCACGTCGCGGCTGGTCTCCTCGAGCAGACGGCGGAGGTAGGCGTTCTCGCGGCGCGTCGCCTCGAGGTCAAACACCAAGTACTTCACGCTCAACCGCAGGTAGTCGATCGACTCTTGCAGTTCGGTCACCGACGTTTGAATCCGGTCGCGGCGTTCCTTGGTGTCGGTCGCCAACTTCTCGAGCTTGCTTTGGTCCTCGTTCGGAAGCTCGTTGATCTTCTCGAGGAGCTCGTTCATCTTCGCGTCAAAGGCTTCATTCTTCATTGTGCTTCCTTCCTCAGCCGAGCCCTCGGTGTGGGCTCGACTCCCTCTTCTGTGGTGATGGTTGCCTGCCGACTCGTATTCGGTGGCTGCATCTCATGTCACAACCCCCGGGCCGTTTTGGCCGCCGGGCGTGCCAACTTCGCCGAATCGCGGTGCGGAGCCGCCACGCCACCGATTTTCGGACGGGGGCATCCGCGGCACTGACCGGTCGCGCAGGATGATGCTCGGCCGCACCATTGGGCGTGGCGACGGAGCAACCTGGCGGCGAGATGAGGTGTTGCGGCAACGCCGTAGGGCCGGACCGCGAACGATCGGGGCGTTCAGGCGCGGTTCGAGGCGAATACTGGCGCCGCCGTCGAGGGCGACGCGGAGGCTGACGTGGGGGGCGCGAGGGGTTGGCGCGAGGGGTTTGCGCCCGGGGGTGACTTCTGCGGGTGACTCCCGGGGGTGGCACCCGGGGGTGACACCTGGAGTGGACGCCTGGGGTCGACCGCGAGGTTGGCGCTGGGTCTGGGGCCGGAGTCGACGCCGAGGGGATTCGGGCGGTGGATCGTCGGCGGGGCCATGAGCGAGCCGGAGGCGGCGGTGCGGTGGCTCAGTGTGGAGCGAGCAGCCGGTTGAAAAAGCCCGTCTCGTCCTGAGTGCGATGCTTCCGTCCCGTGCGCGGAGCCGAATCGAAGGCATCTCCAGTCGACACGTCGAGGTTCGGTGACGAAGCAACGAGAGGATGATCGTGCTCAGGACGGGGAAAGATCTTTGAACGGCTGCTAGTGGCGAGCGCTCGGGCGACGGAGCGATTGTCGCGCGGCTGGTGGCGCGGCCGAGAGCATTCGGTCGAGCTGGGACCGCGGCAGATCGCACTCGGCGATCGTGCGCTGCAGATGCGTGTCGCGTTCGTTGGACCAGCGATCGAAGAACCGCTCCAGTTCGTGGCGATTGAATCGGCTGAGCGGATCGTCGAGGCCGGTCTGGGCGACGGCCCAGGCAATCAGCGAGTGGCCTTCGGGGCCGAAGCGGTAGAGCGAGAGCGTCCGCTCGAGGCGGGTGGTGGGCGCGGCGAACGGATCGCACGCTGTCTCGGGCAGTGACCGCATTGCTTCTTCGATTCGTCGGCCGTTGACATCGGCCAGCCAATCGTCGTCGGCAAACGTGCGAAAGAGTGCCGCCGCCGGCGCATCATCGACCACCGTCGACGTTCGCTCGTGGCCGTCGTCGGCCCGTTCCAATTCGACGTACCCAGTATTGAGCGTCTTGACGCCTTGCCCGGTAAAGCGAATCGAGACGCGCTGCGCCGAGCGGCCGTCGACTTGCACCGACTCAACCTTGGTGACAGCGCCAACGCCCCACTCGGGGCGGGTTGGATGTCGCACGGTGTCGCCAAAGGCGAACTGGTCGCGGCCCATTTTGGACTCCGACTCGCGCGACCGGAAACGTTGCACGACGTGGACGATCCACGCGTGACAACTCTTCGGCCGAGCGAAGGGCAGGGAAATCATTGCTCATGCACGTCGCCCGCCGCGTTCAGCCAGCCTGAGGCGGCGATGGCGGCGAGCGGTCACGAGTATAGCACGATGCGGGTCGCATGAATCGGCGGTGGCGCTCGCGGTTCCCGCGGAAATTCCCGGCCGGTCCGGTCGCGGGACGTTCCGAGGCTCGGTTCCGTTTTGCCCCCCGTCACGCCGGGGAACTCTGGCCGTCGGGCCTTCTGGTCACACGCTTCTTTGCGGAATCGCGCCGCACTTCGCGGCGCCGTCTCCGCCCGCGTGGTTGATCCGGATCCTCTCGGTGGCGAAGCCCTCGCACCGGTCCGCGCCTCGAACGCCCGGGCAGAATCGCGAAAGTCGCCGCCGTCGCGCGTGGTCCGGCTTGCATTGGGGCGGGGATCGGTCAGACTGCCGCGCATGTCATCACGCCAGATTCGTATTGCGTTCCTCGGGGACATCTTCGGCGCTCCCGGCCGGCGGGTGGTCGAACAGCAACTTCCGGTGCTCCGCGCCGAACACGCTCCCGACCTGATCGTGGCCAACGCGGAGAACTGCTCCCGCGGTTCGGGGCTGTCGCCGGATCTCTACCGAAAGTTGCGCGGGTTCGGGATCGACGCCATCACGTTGGGCGACCATGTGTACCGCGACCAGCGGATCGTGCAGGTCATGGAGCGTGAAGGCGAACCGATCGCGCGTCCGGCGAATTTGCCGTCGCAAGCGACGGGCCGGCGATTCACTCGGATTCCGATCCCGGGAGCAGATCGAGACCTCTTGATCATCACCGTGCTCGGGCGCGTGTTCTTTCCGATTCCCGCCGACGACCCGTTCGCCGCGGTCGACGGCATTCTTGCTTCATTGCGCGGGCCGGCCCCGATCGTCTTGGTCGAGGCCCATATGGAAGCGACCAGCGAAAAGGCGGCGATGGGGCACCACCTTGACGGGCGAGTCGCCGCGGTTTTCGGGACGCACACGCACGTTCCGACCGCCGACGCGCGGATCCTCCCAGGCGGGACGGCGTTCATGAGTGACGTGGGGATGTGCGGTCCGTACGACTCGTGTATCGGTCGCGACAAGCGGGCGGTCGTGCGGCACATGACGACGGGGATGTACGTGCCGTTCGACATCGCCGATGGAGATGCCGCGATGTGCGGGGCCTTGGTCGACGTCGATGTCGATCGTGGACGAGCGATGGCCGTCCAGCCGCTCCGCTATGAGGGGGATTACTCCCGCGAACCGTTTTCGGGGGCGCTGAGTCGGCAGTGATCGCCTGCCGGGCCTCGGTGCGTCCGCGGCTGAAAGGCGGTCTGAGACCCGCCGGCGGTGGGGTTGGCGTGCGTTGGGGGCGTATCGGGTGGAGCACGTTCGTCCGGTGTGGTGTTCCGTCTGACATGCCCTGTCTGTGAAGATGCGGGGAATGGGATGTGTTGGCGAATTCCGGTCAGCGTCTTGCGTCGATCTGGGCCGACCTCGCGCAAGGCTGACCGCGTTCGCTCGACGAAGACTCCGGTTCCGGCGAACCCAGCTTTTTTACCGTCCTCCCTCTTGATTTTCAGACCGAAAACCGATCCGATGGGGGCGTCGATGGTGGACGGAGTTCGCTCTGTCCAGGAGAGACCATCGCCACGTGAGAAGAGAGAGAACACCCGCCGCAGCTGAGGAGACTGCAGCCCCCGACGGAATGAATTTGATCACCGGAAATGCGCTTCGTCGCCCGGTGGTGCTGCGTGATCGTGTTGGTTCACATCAACGATGCTCAGGACGTGGAGTCTGAGCATGGTCGATGGAGTCTTCCCGTTGCGTTCCGTTGCCCTCTATTCCTTTTCGCTTGGTGGATGGTCAACAGCGGTGCCCGTAAGGGTGCGGCAAGTTGTTCCATCGTCCCTGGCATGATGCCGGTAGTGAACGCGTACGCGGTCGGCCGCGTCTGAACTCCGAGACATTCTGTTCATCCGTGTCTGATTGGTGCGGCGTGGGCGGAGAGGCTCTCGACGACGGACTCCCGGGGGTGTGGAGGCCGCAATGGCTCGTGGGCAGGGGACAATGGTGGGGAAGGGAGTGGGCGGCATGGCACTCGGGAGGAGTGATGCTGTAGCTGGGGACGCGATGCGTCCACGGACGCCGCGTCCGTATGAGGCCATGGCCGAACGCGCCGCGCGTTCTGCGTGCACCATTTTGCTGACCGGGGAAACCGGCGTCGGCAAGGGGCACGTCGCTCGCTGGCTGTGGAAGACGAGTCTCCGCGCCGATCAGCCGTACATCCCGGTGAATTGTGGCGCGATCCCGGAGTCGCTCATCGACTCCCAATTGTTCGGTCACGTCAAGGGAGCGTTCAGCGGGGCAACCAATGAGCATCCCGGACTCGTCCGGGCGGCCGAAGGTGGCACGCTGTTTCTCGACGAAGTTGGCGAGCTCCCATTGTCCGCGCAGACCAGATTGCTCCGTCTGCTGCAAGAACGTGAAATTCAGCCGGTCGGTCTCTCGCATCCCGTCAAGGTTGATGTGCGCATCGTTGCGGCGACGAACGTCGATCTTCGGGCCGCGGTCGAAGAAGAGCGATTCCGACGCGACCTTTTCTATCGGCTTGATGTGGTGCGCATCGATGTTGAGCCACTCCGCCAACGGCGCGATGAAATCCCCGTCCTGATCGAGACGTTCAACACCGAATTCGCCGGGCTCTACGGCCAGCCGCAGCTCGAGATTTCACCGGAGGCGCACGCGGTTCTGGCTGGCCACCCGTGGCCTGGCAACGTGCGGCAGCTGCGAACCGTACTCGAACGTCTTCACGTGCTCGCTCCCGATGACCTGGTGACCCCCACGTTGCTGTGGGAAGTTGGGCAGGTGCCGAGTGTTGAAGCATCGAGTGAATCGCCGCTGGATCGAGTGCGTCGCGAAGAGATCGAGCGCGTCCTGGGGGCGTGCGACGGTTCGATTACCAAGGCGGCCAAGGTCTTCGGCGTGCACCGGAGCACGCTCCACCGCTGGCTGCGCGAATCACCCACCGACGGGTGACGGCCGGCCGCGTCGGATGAGTCGCCCGTTCGGTGGCGAGTGAGCGAGTGAGCGGGTGAGGGGGGGGCGCAAGTGGTCGATCGCTCGGCCCGTCGCCACCTCAGTCAATGAGCGTTTCCGGCGCGTCGTGGATCCTCACCCGATGATCCGGCAGCGGGTCCGCCGCTGGCTCTTGCCTTTTCAGTTCGGATGCAGCCCCCTCGGCAGCGAGGCCTTGATGGCTTCCCTGTGTGGGGGCTTGTTGCATGTGGGCAGAGAGGTCCCTCGCCTGCGTGGCGTGGCCGGAGGCTACGTGAGGCGAGGTGAGGCGAGGCGCGGATCGGGCCCGCTCCGGGCCGTGTGTTGCCTTGCCGGCGATCCGCGCGAACCGTATGGAATCGACGGCCAGTCCTCGCCAGTCCACTCTGAGCCGGCGTCGCTGGAGGTTCGGACGATGGGGGTTGCCGTCCGCCGGGGCATCATGCCTGGCCGAGGGGGGCGCCCGCGGCGTCGGCCGCGAAATCGACAATGGGTGGTCTGCCGGCCCTGGTGGTGCCGATCATGACCGGGGCCTCGTCGGGACCTCTTCGGGACCTCTTCGGAGGTTCTTCGGGGCGACGACGGCGTGCACCGGCGTCGCCAGCAGCAGTTTCTCGAGCCTGGTTTCGAGCGATGCGACACGGCTGGCCCCTGCCGACCTCGGGTGAACCCGGGCCCAGGCCCCGTTTTCATCGGGCTTCCACTCGGTTGCGGCGGGCGATTTCTGGTTGCCGGCACGAATCTCGCGTCAAAATATGAGCTCGAGCCCTGATCGCTCGCCGAGCGGCCGCACGGTGTCGCGTGCGTGCGACGTTGGGCGTGGCGCGGTTCAGACTCGGCTTCAGACTCGCTGGCGATGCCGTCATCGGTGTCGCAAGCTCATGATCCGGTGGGGATTGCACGTCGAAACAATGCAAACCCTGGTGTCGCATGCGTGCAACAGCTGTGGTGCGACACGTTCGGATTTCGACCTGAAACAGGCGCCGTTGGCCTTGCGGTGCCGACGTGAACCCGCGTTCTGACGCCATGAAGCGGCATGGGCGATCCGTCGGGCGGTCCGGGCTTTGGCACGGGCCTTGCAACTCATCCCCGCGAGGATGATGAGGGAAGACGTTGCCATTCTGATTGGTGCCTCGGGCAAGCTGGACGAAGTCCGGCGGAAGCTCTGCGGCCTCGGATGGCAAGCCGTTCAACCGTGTTATTCGCTCGTTGGCATCCGCCGGTTCCTCGTCGAGTTCGATGGGGTTCCGAAAGTGATGGTCGTTGCGGCCGGAACGGATCTCAGTCCGTCGGATCGCGCGATGCTCGAGCCAGTGCTCGCCGACAGTGTCGCCCATCGCGGCTTGTCGGGAACCATTGGCCTGGGCCGCTTGGATGAACTCGCAGAGCTCGGATGCGACGTCTACACCCTGGACGTCGACGAAGCGGTTCGCTTGGCTGAGTCGTACTCCGCGACCGTGTGTCGCCGGTCGTCGAACGGACGGTTCTCGAACCGCACGTCGGACGAATTCGGAGATCGGTTCACCAGCCGCATCGATGGAGCATCGCGCTTCTCGTCCGATGCCGAGACGCGTGCATCGGCCGATGGCGACGTGCATGCAGGGTCGGATGGAGTGAAGGCGGATGAACCGGTCGATGCCGCCGCTCCCGACGATTCGGAGGAGTCGTCGAAGCCGGCCCGACGAATGACGTGGCTCGACGGGATTCCCGGCGAGGGCAGTGAGTGACGCAGCATGCGTCATGTGAGGACGAGCGTCCTTGAAACCTGGTTGTCTTCGGTTGACGCCGTTGGCAAGCAATTGAGGAAACACGAGCCGCAAGGCGACTGGTTCCGCCGAACTCTCTCTCTTCTCTCCGCGTCCAGCCGGCGGGTTGGACGTGGACTTGAGGAAGACCGAATCGCCGCACTGGCGACGACGCTTCCGCCGAACTCTCTCTCTTCTCTCCGCGTCCAGCCGGCGGGTTGGACGTGGACTTGAGGAAGACCGAATCGCCGTGATTGGCGACGACGCTTCCGCCAAACTCTCTCTCTTCTCTCCGCGTCCAGCCGGCGGGTTGGACGTGGACTTTCTATGCGCCTTGCAGTTGCACCGTCTCGTTGTGCGCTGCGCTCAGCGTGCCTGTCGCTCGGCACGCTCGCCTTCCCGCTCATTCGATCCGCGCACGAGATCGCACCGAACGCCGGGCAGCGGCGTTCGTCCTGGGCGATCGTCTGATCATTGAGGACTGGCACGGAACGGCACCGGGGCTTCGCTCGGCCAAAGGTCTCAGCGCACAAAAAAAGGAGCGGCGGTTTCCCGCACGACCCGGCCCGGGTCTCTCTCTCTTGATCTCTCCCAACGGATCCTCGGATCCAATGGTGGGCCGAACCTCGCTCCGAAGGAGGGTACGCCTCTCGCGAGCAATAGGTTGCGTTGATCCATCGCTGTTTTGCGCGGATGTCGAGCACGCCCATCGATCTGGGCGTTCCGGATCCTCAAAAACTGCCCCGGTTGAAGCGATCGCGGGGCCGCAACCGGTGCCCGAGACGGCACTTGACCGATCCGCGGATCGGTCGACCAGATCGACGCCCGAACCAATCGTCCGCCCCGTTGCCACCTCCGTTGCCCAGGACCAATCGCCCAATTGGCGAAACGAGTTCAGGGCGCGAACAGCCGCCTGCGTTCCGTGGCGGCGGCGTGGTCTTCTCGGTCGGGTGACGCCTGGGACAGTTCGCCGTTCGAGCTGCTCCTCGACGGACGATCAGTCGCGGTCTCCGCGGTCTCCGCGTTCTTCGGCTGTCCGGGGTTCGGTGTGCGGGCCTGGCGACGCGTGATCGACGGGGCCGGTGGCCGGCGCGGGGAGGTCCGTTCCGCACTCGGGGCAGTTGCGGGTGCATCGATGGCCGGCGTCATAGGCACACTTTCGGCACACCGTCGGACAGGCAGCGCGGTAGATCCTCGCGATCTCGGCGTGTATCGGCGCCGAGACTCGTGACATGAGCCAGTACGTCAGCACGCAGTAGAGGCAGGCCAGCGGAAGCGTCGCTTGAACGCCGAAGATGAACATCCCGGCACTGTGTTCCAGGATGACGAGCAGGCCGGCGATCGTCGCAAGCACGTATCCGAAGGCCACGGCGACGCGCAGGCCATCGAGGGCGTAGATGGATCGCCGGCCACGTGGCGGCATGCGCGATTCGATCGCCGCGCGTGCATTGACTGAGAAGCGCTCGTGTCTTCGTCGCGATGCCAATGGTGCCTTCCGACGAACTGCGGGCAGGGCCGGCGCGCCGGCATGCCGCTCGTTACCCGTCCAGCTCGCCGCCACGACGCTTCGAACGCAGGCCGTCGCGATCAGGCTCCGTGCGAACGACGGTGTGCCGGTTGCGGCCAATCGGTCCATCCATCAAGCAGGGCCTACGCCGACGCGTCCGCCATCGCCGGCTCGGCCGTGCCGTTGACGCCGGCGTGCTCGTCGGGGGCATGCCCCGATTCGTCGGCCGCACCTTCTCGCGCCGGAGGCCGCAACGTCGTCTCCACGATCGGGATCGAGCGAGCATCGTCCGATGCATTCGCGTTCGCATCCGCATTCGGCTGGTCGTCGGACGCATCATCCGACTCGGCCGCTTCCGCCGCGGCGACGGCCGACGCCTTGATCGCTCCGTCCGCGCCGACGTCGTCGACCCGGACCGCCACCCGCTTGGACACGCCGCGTTCCTGCTGGGTCACGCCGTACAACTGGTGGCACGCGCCCATGGTGCGCTTGTGGTGGGTGATGACGATGAAGTGGCTCTCGTCCAGGAACGGTTCGAGCACGCGGCAGAACCGTTCGACGTTCGCGTCGTCCAGCGCCGCGTCCACTTCGTCCAGGATGCAGAAGGGCGACGGACGCGATTGGAAGATCGCCATCAGCAGGGCGATCGCGGTCATCGTCTTCTCGCCACCCGAAAGCTGGCTGATGACGCGCGGCTGCTTGCCCGGCGGCTTGGCCCGGATCTCGATGCCCGACGCGAGCCAGTCGATCTTGCCGTCCTCGTCCGGGACCAGCATGACGTCGGCATCGCCGCCGCCGAACAGTCGACGGAACATGCCGTTCTCGCCGGCGAAGTGTTCGCGAATCCGCTCGAAGGTCTCCTGGAATCGCAGCAAACTCGTGCGGTCCAGCTCTTCGATGAGCTCGGTGAGCTGGCCGACGGCTTCGTCAATGTCGGCGACCTGGGCGATCAGATCGTCGTTGCGTTCTTCGAGCTGCGTTTCTTCCTCGATCGCGTCGAGGTTGACGTTGCCGAGGGCCTTGATCTCGCGCTTGAGTTCCTTGACTTCGGCCTTGAGTTGCTGGCGGTCAATGGCTTCGCGGTCCTCGGACTCCAGGGCCTCAAGCTGCTCCGCGTGGTACGCGGGGAGGTCGAGTTCCAAATCGCCGGTCGCGCGGTCCACCAGGTGTTCGAGCTTGATCTCGACTTCGCGACGTTCGACTTCGACGGTCGAGGCGTCGCGTTCGAGTTCCGCCGCTTGCCGGCGGGCTTCGCCGAGAGCGGCCCCGGCTTGTTGCAGGGCCACGCCCGCCGCTTGCATGAGTTCGGTCAGTGAGCCGAGGCGTTCTTCGGCCTCAGTCAGCTGCGTGGCGGCCGCTTCGATCGCCGCGTCGGCTTCGGTGATGACCGTTTCGTGTTGCGTGATCTGCGCTGCGTGCCAGGCCATGCGCTCGCGGCCCGACTCCATCTGGCGATCGAGCTCGGCGAGCTGGGATTCCAGGTGCCGCAACTCGCGCCGGTCGGTTTCGAGTTGGCTGGCCGCTTCGCTCGCCGCGACCTTGGCCGCGGTCAGTTCCTCCTGGCGACGTTCGACTTCCGTCGAGCGTTCGGCCAGGCTGGTCTCGGCCGACTCCAGGGCGCTGGCCGCTTCGGCGATCGCCAGCGCGATGGCTTCGATCGCGGTGGTGGCGGCGATGCGGTCGGTCGCCAGACCGGTGCGCCGCGTGTCGAGTTCGCCGCGTTCGGCCGCGAGGCTGGTCGACTCGCGCTCCAGACGCTGGGACTCGGTGTTCAGCCGCTCCAGGCGGTACTCGCCTTCGACCAGGCGGTGACGAGCGGCGTCGACGCGGGCCGATGCCTCGGAGATCCGCTGTCCGGTTTCGCCGGCGTTCTCACTGATCGCCGCGAGCCGCGAGCCGAGCTCGTCCAAGCGCACGTCGATCGTGGCGATGCCGGTGGCCAGCTCGGTGCGTTCGATGCGGCGGGCCAACCAACCGCTCGTGCCACCGCCGCCGCTGCTGCCGTTGCGGGTGCTGGCCGTCGCAATGCGGCCGCGCCCATCGACGACCGCGCCGCGGGTGGTGACGAATCGCCAGGCCGTGAATTCCGGGCGGGCGGCAAGATCCATCGCCGCGTCCAGATCGTGCACGACGGCGGTGCGGGCCAGCAGCCGCTCGGCCATGGGCCGGAGGCTGGCGTCCACGCGAACGAACTCAAGGATCGGCCGGGCCCAGCCGGGAAGGCGGGCTTCGGTGGTCGCTGGCGGCAGGGGGGCGGCGTCGACACGGTGGTCGGCGGTCTGGTGTTCCATCCCGTCGGCCGCCGCATCGTCAACCGCGGCCACGAAGCGGACGGTGCCGGGCAGGGCGTCGAGGGCTTCACCCCACTCGCCAAGCCGGCTGGCCCGGTCCACCCGGAGCGCGGCCAGGTCGTCGCCAAGGGCGGCTTCCACGATGCCCGCATGCTTGCGGGCGGTGTCGATGACGTCGCCGAGGACGCCGCCGACGCCAGGGAATGCTTCCGGGTCGTCGAGGACGCGCTTGACGGCGTCGGCCAGTCCTTCGCGGGCTTCGTGCATCTCCTCCAGGAGGTGCAGCCGCGAGCCGCGCGACGCGCGCTCGTGCCGCAGGGACGCGGCTTCCTCGGCCAGGCCGGACTCTTCGCGGCCGAGCTCGGCCGCCGTGCGTTCCAGAACCGCGAGCTCTTCCTGGGCGTGGGCGAGTTCGGTGCGGGCGGATTCGCCGGCCGCTTGGGCTTCGACGATCTGGTCGGCGGTTTCGCGGCGGGCGGTGTCGGCCGCATCAACCCGTTCGACGATGCGGCCGGCTTGCTCTTCCAGTCCACTTTCGCGGCCGGCGATCGACTGCAGGCGGGCGCTGAGTTCCGAGCGTTCGCGCGTGGCCGAATCGCCGCGTTCGCGGGCGCGGCGGGCTTCATCCCGGGCCGACATCAGGCCTTCCTGCAGCTCGGCTCGCGAACGTTGCAGGGATTCGACCGCCTGCTCGGCTTCCTGGGCCGCCGACTCCGCCGACTCGATGCGGGCGGCGAGCGGCTCGCGTTCGGCGGCAAGTTCGGTGTGGCGGGCGACGAGTTCTTCGTCGCGGCGGCGATCTTCTTCGGTCTGCGACTTGGCCGTTTCCAGTGAACGGCCAGCCATTTCGCGGCGCTGTTGCGACTGGTTTCGCTCGGCCATCGCCTCGTTGCGCGTGCGATCGATCTCGCCGCGTTCGCGTTCGCGTTCGTCCCGCTCGACCTGGGCCGCCCGCTGGGCGTCTTCCAATTCGAGCAACTCGCCGGCGAATGCGGCGCGCCGGGCCTCGGCTTCTTCGGCCGCGGTATCCAGTTCGTCCTTGCGGATCCGCAGCGTGTGGTACTCGTCGAGCGTCAGGGTCAGCCGCTTGTCGCGGTACTCGGCGTCGAGCTCTTGGAACCGGCGGGCCTTGACCGCTTGGCCCTTGACGATCTTCAGTCGACGTTCGGTCGACGCGAGCTGCTCGCGGACGCGGACGAGGTTGTTCTCCGCGCGTTCGAGCTTGCGGGCCGCTTCGATCTTGCGGGCCTTGAACTTGGCCACGCCCGCGGCCTCTTCGAAGATGTTCCGGCGCTCGGTCGGATTGGCCATCAGCATCGAGTCGACGCGGCCCTGCTCAATGATGCAGTAGGCGTTGACCCCGATACCGGTGTCCATGAAGAGTTCCTTCACGTCGCGAAGGCGGCTCTTCCGGCCGTTGATCAGGTACTCGCTCTTGCCGTCCCGGTAGAGGCGTCGGCCGACGTCGACCTGCTCCGTGTCCACCGGCAAGAAGCGGCGGTTCATGGGGTCGCGGGCGTCAGGTCGGATGACCGGATTGTCAAAGGTCAGCGTGACGTGGGCCGCGCCCATCGGCTTGCGGGCGGCCGATCCCGCAAAGATGACGTCGAGCATCGCGTCGCCGCGCAGGCTCTTGGCCGAGCGTTCGCCCAGCACCCACTTGACCGCATCCACGACGTTCGACTTGCCGCAGCCGTTTGGCCCGACGATCCCGGAGATCGACTGGTCAAAGCGGAAGACGGTGGTGTCGGCGAACGACTTGAAACCCGAGAGCGTGACCTTGGCGAGACGCATGCGGGGACTGACCTCCTGTCCAGCGGACGGCGACCCGGCTTGGGCGGCGTCCGAGTCCCCGGCGTCTCCGCTCGGCATCCGGCCGAGGGCCGAATTGAGCATCACGCGGGCTGCCGGGTCCGTCCGGCGGCGCCTGGGGCGGGCGGGCGGCCGATCCCCCTCGGATCAGCCGTCGGGCACAGGATAGCTGGTTCGGGTCCGCATCCACACCCAGATGATGTGGAGTCCGGAGGTTTCGAAGAGATGCTTTCCCGTGCGCAGCAATCGCGCGGGAAACGGGCTGAGATGGCGGATCATGAGCGGCGGTTTCGCCGTCCGTGGGGCGTTTCCGCCGTGCCGCCCAGCCGATTGAGGCCGAGCCGCCGATCGTCGCCGGTCGACGCCGGTCGACGCCGGTCGCCGTGGGGGGCAGCCGTTTTCCATTGTGGCCGGCCGTTTTCCGCCGTGGCCGAGCGTTTCCGCCGATACCGAGCGTCTGCCCGCTGTTCCGTCCGGCGTTTCCGCCGTGAGATGCGGTCAGCGGCCAGAACCGCCGCTGCCACCCCGCTTGAGCAGGTTGGAGCCACGTCCGCCGCCCGGGGCTGCCGTCTGGCCGCCGTCGCCCGTCGGTGAACCGGAAAGGGCCGGGGCCTCCAGGCTCGGGGCCGAAGTGGAGGGCGTCGATCCCTGAGGGGGAGAGAGTGCCGCGCCGGGGGCCGCGTCGGCATTGTCGTCGCCAACGGGGTTGGGGTTCTGGAGACGGCGAATCTCACCGGGCTCGGTATCCAGGCCGCGGTCGAAGTCGTCGATGGCTGCATCTCGGGCCGCAATGTCGGACTCAAAGTCTGGGCGGGGACCCGTCGGCAGGTCGTTCTGCAAGGCATCGATGATGGCCTGCTGGACGCGGTCCTGTTCCGCCTTGAAGTCCGCCGCGAGCATGCCGCGGGATCGAAGTTCGTACAGCGCCCCAATCGTCTCGGCGTAGGTCATGCCGAGGCCGGGCTTGGCCAGGTCCAGCGAATCGCGGGTGCCGAAGGTGACGATCAAATCACGCAAGCGGTGTGTTGACTCGTGGAGGATCGCAGTCGACTCCGGACGGGGCCGGAAGAAGATCTCGACTTGCTCGTCGTCGATCGGGTCGGTTTTGAGGATGAGCCGGCCAGACCAGATGTCGGCGATCATCGGCGTGGCGAGTTCAGTATCCCGGCCAAAAAGCACGATGCGCGGTCGTCCAACCTGGGCGACATACAGCATGGGGAAGTCGCTGGGTACGAGGTCGAGAGCGAACGCGCCACCAACCGTCTGGCGTTCGAGCAGTCGCGAGTCGCGGGCATTCAGCGCCTCGTAGGCTTTCAGGCGAACTTCGAGGTCCTCGTCGTTGGTGCGCTTGAGGAGCGCGAAGTCGATGCGCGGATCTTCAATCCGATTCTCAAGCAGATCGGCCGCGCGGCGGCGGATGTCAACCGAGTCTGATTCGAGCAGTTCCAGGACCGGCGGGACGACCAATGGATCGCGAAGACGCGCGCCGGCTTCGATCGCCGCTTCGCGCACCGCTTCGTCCGCGGCGTCGTAGAAACTGCGGATCACCGGAAGGGCGGGGGCGCCCAGCGCCTGCCAGCGCAGCGAGGCCGGTGTGGCGTAGCCCGGGTCTTGGCTGAGGATGCGCCCGATGCTCGTGGCCACCGAATCGGTATTGACCTGCCGAATCGTGGAGTGTCGGAGCAGCGAGATGAACCGGGCGGGATTGCGCCGGTGTTCGAGCGGTACGTTGAGTTCGATCGACTCGTCGGACTCGCCGCGGGCCGTCGGCTCGGCCTGTCCGGGGACCGGGGCGAAGCGCGTATTCAGGGCCTGCGTGATGATCTGGGCCCGCGTATGGCTCGGGTTTCGGAGGCGGAGCTTCAGCGGGTTGTCGATGCGGGCGGTGCCGCCGTCGAGGATGCGTCCGCGGGTTCGGTCGACGCTCGTGGCCGACGACGTTTCATCGATCGCGAACGGATTGACGAAGACGGGGCCCTTGCCCTCAGCCAGAATCCGAGCCTGCTGCGAACCGGTGGATGGGTAGCGTTCGCCGGCGAGCATCGGGCGAAGTTCACACGTGAAGAGTCGGCCGCCGTCGAGACTCGTCGCGTCGCTGCGTTCATCGAGCAAGACCTGAAGGTCGAATGTGGTGCCCGGCAGAACGCCGCCGCGGACGGACTCACGGCCGACGGCGCCCGGGGGCACGAGCCCGCGAACGATGACGATGGCGGTGTCGGGGGCCGCGAGCATGCGCTCGGGGCTGATCTCGCCCATCGGCCCACCTTCTTCGCCGACGCCGCGGCGAATCATCTCGCGCTTCATGTACTCGCGTACGTCGGGCGGCGGCAACTGCCGCGAGCCGGTGCCGCGGAGTCCGACGACCAAGCCCCATCCATGGACGGGGACAGGCTGGTAGCCGACGACGGTGCATTCCGAACCGATCGTTCCGCGCATGATGCGCGGCACGTCAGCCCGGGAAGCTCGGGCCACGCGAGCTGGCTCAGCCGTATCGGGGAGCCGTTCAACCGTGTCACACCCGGCGGGCATCAGGCTCGTGGCGGCCAGCAGGAGCAGGGCGGCGAGCCGGCCCACCCGCGGGCCGATCGGACCAGCGGCGAGACCGGTGCTGAGGCCAGTGCTCGGCCCGGACGGAAGGCGGTCAGGTTCCCCGTCGAAGCGGGGCGCCATCGAGTCGGAAGGTTGCTGCGGCATGGGTGGCATCTCGGGCATGGGATCGTCTCCATCTCCGCTCGCCGGGGGATGCCGGTTGCACCGCACACCACCGCGATCGCCCGAAACAGGCGTCGAGACGCGGATCGGCGAGTATATCGACGGAGCGGCGGAGCCCGAAACCGGCCCGGGAGACCCCCAAAAAGAGCTTCGCGGCCGGTATCCCGAAGGACGCCGGCCGCGAGGCAACCCGGAAGAAGGGGCTTTCTGAATGGTACCGGGAGACTCAGCCGCCGTGGCCGCCGTCGCCGCCATGCTCGCCG
The DNA here is from genome assembly GCA_045106735.1 of Phycisphaerales bacterium. GTDB lineage: Bacteria > Planctomycetota > Phycisphaerae > Phycisphaerales > SM1A02 > JBGCEZ01. The sequence goes on from JBGCEZ010000020.1 coordinate 107,741, forward strand.
GCTCCGCCATGCTCGCCATCGCCGCCGTGTTCACTGGCGCCTCCGTGCTCGCCGGCCGCGCCCGCACCGTCGGCCTCGGCGTAGTCCTTCATGTGCTTCACCTTGAACGCCTTCGGGCTCAGGCGTCCGTTGATGTGGGCACCGCCGGGCAGCGGTGTGAAGAGCTCGATCGAGATCTGCTTGATCGGGAGCGGCATGCCCTCGATTTCTGGGGCTTCCGACGGGGTGATCGTCGCGATGACCATGATCGGCACGTCCTCCGGCACGTACTTCATGGGCTCGGGGCTGCCGCCGCCCGCCATTTGCATCATGCGACGGTGGACTGGATTTCGGTACCAATTCATGGCCGCTTCGCGGTTCTCGAACCAACCGAAGATCGAGTTGCGTCCGCTCATCGTCTCCGCCGCGTCCGCGCCCAAGCAACCGGGGGTGGCCCGCAGGCCTTCGATCAGCATGCGTCCCATGTCGGCCCCGGCCGGCTGGGCGAGTTCGGTTGAGGCGATGGGAGCGACGCTGGCGGCCGGGGCGGTGGCGGTGGCGGGTTCGGCGGCGGTCGCGGCATTGGTGCCGGAAACGGCGGCCCACGCGCCGGCCGCGCCGAGCACGAGCCCGGCTCCGGCGGCCGCGTAGAGCGAACGGGTCGAACGGGGAGAATTGGATCGGTTCTGGGTCGTCATCGGGGGGTTGCTCCTCTCGGGTTCCGCCGCGGCGCACGGGGCGCGGTTGAAACCTTCGCGGCTCCAGGGATACCTTTCGCCGGGGCCGCATTCCAATCGCAATCGCACGATTGGGCCCTGGCCGGGTCCGGTCTGCGCAGAACAGCACCGTTGCTGCGGACAATGGACGCCGGGGGGATGTCGCCGTCGGTCGCCGCTGACCGCGGTCCGCAACGCAAACGCGGCCCCCAGAGCGGGAGCCGCGTCGTGCTTGCAATTGAGATCGGCGGGATCAATGAGCGCTACTGGACTCGAACCAGTGACCCTCTCCGTGTAAAGGAGATGCTCTAGCCAACTGAGCTAAGCGCCCGCATCGGCCGACGAATCGGCCGTCGAAATCGTACCGCGGTTCGGTGGTGGCCGGGGACGTCGCCGTTGACGTTGCCGCCGCCGCCGTCGCCGTCGCGATCAGCTCGACGTGACCTCGGCGTCGCGGCCCTTGATGACCGACGGGCGGCCGACGGCGTAGTAGGTGTACCCCGCGGCGGCGAGCGACTGGCGGCGGTAGATGTTCCGTCCGTCAAAGACGACGCGATCCGACAGGCGCCGGGCGATCTCGTCGAAGTCGGGCTGGCGGAACTCATTCCACTCGGTGCTGACGACCAAGGCGTCGGCCCCGTCCAGGCACTCGTACATGTCGGCGACGCCGGTGACGCCGTCGACTTCCTTCTGCAGGTGGTCGAGGGCAATCGGGTCGTACGCTCGCACGTGCATGCCGGCGTCCAGGGCGTGACGCATCAGGCTGATCGCCGGCGCCTCGCGGATGTCGTCGGTCTCGGGCTTGAAGCTCACGCCCCAGAAGGCCAGCGTGCGTCCCGCGGTTTCGCCGCGGAAGTGGGCCTTGATCTTCTCCCAGAAGTGGCCGCGCTGGTCCTGGTTGACATCGTGGACCGCCTGGTTGAGCTTGCAATCGAAGCCAACCTTCTTGCCCATGTTGATGACGGCCAGCGTGTCCTTGGGGAAGCACGAGCCGCCGTAGCCCAGGCCGGGGTACAGGAACTGGTTGCCGATGCGCCGGTCCGCGCACATGCCTTCGCGCACGAACTTGACGTCCGCCCCGAAGTGCTCGCACAGGTTGGCGATCTCGTTGATGAAGCTGATCTTCGCCGCGAGCATGGCGTTGCTCGCGTACTTGACCATCTCGCTCGAGCGGATGTCGAAGACGAAGATCGGGTTGCCCTGGCGGACGAACGGCTCGTAGAGCTCGCGCATCAATTCGCCCGCGTCGTCGGTTTCCACGCCGCAGATCACCCGGTCCGGCTTCATGAAGTCGCCGATCGCCGCGCCTTCCTTGAGGAACTCGGGGTTGTTGGCGATGTGGAACGGCCGGTCGGTCTTGGCCCGGATCGCGTCGCGCACCGCGTGCGTCGTGCCGACGGGCACGGTGCTCTTGACGACGACCAGCTTGGGAGCGGCGTCCTCGGGCTGCTTCTCGAGCGCTTCAGCGATGTCGCCGGCGACCTGCAGCACGTACTGGAGGTCGGCCGAGCCATCGACGTCCGACGGCGTGCCGACGCAGATGAAGATCACCTCGGCGTCCGCGTACGCGTCGTCCTTGTCGAGGGTGAACGTCAGGCGTCCGGCCTCGATGTTGCGGTCGAGCATGGCGTCGAGGCCCGGCTCGTAGATCGGGCTCTCGCCGTTGCGGAGGCGGGCGATCTTGTCGGGGTCGACGTCAAGGCAGGTGACGCGGTTGCCGGTTTGGGCAAAACATGCGCCGGTGACGAGTCCGACGTATCCGGTGCCGACCATGGTCAGTCGCATGGGAGTCGATTCCTGGGCGTGAAAGCGGGGCGAAAGCGGCGATACGAGGCCCTTGGCGGGCCGGTTCGCGCCGCGGGGTCGCGGCGCTGGGCGGGGCACTATACGGGTCAGTCGGCCGGGACGGCCCGTCGATCCAGCCGGAGCAGCCAGCGCTTGCGAAGCAGTCGCCAGTCGCCCGGATCATCCGAACCCGCGTACCCCCCGAGGCCGCTGGCCGCGACCACGCGGTGGCACGGAATGGCGATCGGCAGCAGGTTGTGGCGCATGGACTGCCCGGCGGCACGGGCGGCCCCCGGCGAGCCGGCTGCGGCGGCAAGTTCGGCGTACGTTCGGGTTTCGCCCGGTGGAATCCGCCGGCAGGCCTCCCAGCACGCCCGGCGAAAGGGTGGGCCCGGCGGGGTGGGGAAGGCGTCCAGATCCGCGGGCTCGCCGCTCAGCCACGTCCCGATCAGCCCGAGGGCGTCGACGTTCGGCCCACTGTCGGCGGCGGGCCGCTTTTTCGCGCTCTTCAGGCGGTGTACGTCCAGCGGGCCGCGATCGTCGCTCCAGTCCACGCTGAACCATCCGCCAGGCTCGGCGCGGACGATCAATGTCCCAACGGGCGTGGTCACGTGGCCGAGGTCGAGGGCGGGGCTCGGGCGCACGGCGGCGGTCGAACCAGCTGATCGGGCCGTACCGGCAGAACCAGCCGGCGGCGTCCGTCGGCCCCCGCGGGTGGATGGTGCGGTTCGGGTGCTCACTGGCCGGCCGTCGCCCAGTCGAGATCGACCAGCACCGGGAAATGGTCGCTGATCAGCGTGTCGGCCGGCAGCATGCCGCTGGCCTGCCACGCGCGGCCGGTCATCTCTTCGCCGTTGAGAACGAGCGCGCCCGAGACCTTCCACGCATCGTCGCTGACGAGCACGTAGTCGAGGCGACCGGGGACAAAGGGCTGACCGGCATCGGACCAGGTGGCGTTCGTTCGGCCTTCGCCGGGCTGGCGGGCGTCGGCGGCAAGCAACTCCGAGCCATCGATGTCGGTGCCACGAAGCAGCAATTCCAGCGGCGTGCGGCTGCCGACGAGGTTCAGGTCGCCGGCGACGATCACGCCGGCCGGGTCGTGTTCCTTGACCGCGGCAATGATCGCCCGCTGGATGGTGGTGGCTTCGGTGATCCGGGTCGTGTCGCTGCGATCGCCCATGCGGCCGCAACACTTCAGGTGCACCGAGACGGCAAGAATCGAACCCTGCGGGTGATCGATCAACAGGGCCGCGGTCCGCACCTGGCGGTTCGGGTTGTCGGGCATGGGCAAGGGGTCGAGCAGGGCAACCGGTTTGGCCGGAAGCGTCGTCGCCACGGCGCAGCGAAGGTTGCCGCCGCCGACGCCCACGCGGACCGTCCAACTTTGCCCGGTCGCGCGGTCCAGCAGCCGGCGAACCGACTCGGGGGCGGTTGAGTCAGGCAATTCCTGGAGCAACACGATGTCCGGTGTGGCGGCCCGCATGAGCCGAGTCGTCGCGCCGGCCTGCTGCAGCATGACGCCGTGTTCGGCATTCCAGCTCATGACGCGGACGTCGTTGTGGACGGCAACTTCGCCATCGGCTCGCCCGGCGGCGCCCGGTGCAGCCTTCGTTCGGGCGAGCGGCGACGTCGGCTGCGACTGCAAGTCCGGTCCCGTCGGGGTGCGTGGGATGTCCGCGCCGGTCATCGGCGGCAGCGTGATCGTGAACGGTTCGGTCGTGTCGACGATTGTGCCGTTCAGGTCACGGAAGACGAACACGCCGCGGGCCCGCGAGCCGGCAAAGAGCATGCCCGCGCCGGGCACCATCGTGCCGCGCTCGAGCCGCACTTCGAATCGGTCCGAGGCGTGCGACGGGGCGAACGACAGACCAAGGTCGTAGGGATTCAGTTCCGCTCGCCCGCGGGCGCCCGGGATGTCGAGGCCGACGCCGCGCCCCGGCCGGTCGGGCCGGCGGCGATCGGGCGGCGTGAAGACGACGGACAGGTCGGCGCCCTCCATGCCGGCGACGGGCTCGCCGGAACGCTCGCTGCCGTCGACGTCCAGCAGCAAATCCAGCCGGCCATCGAGCCCCTGCAGGTTGCAGAGGCGGGCGGTCTCGAACTGAATGTGGACGCGCCGGGCATCGGCCGCGACCTTGACCCCGAGCAGGTCAATGAACCCGTCCGGTGCATCGGCCGGATCGTTGACGGCGACGGCGACGGACTTCCAATCGTCCATCGCTCCGTCGATCTCGATGACCGGGGGGGCGGCGAGGGCCGAGGTGGCGGCCAGTGCGGTGGCCGGCAGGGCGAGCAGGGGGGCAAGACGGTGCAGCATGGGTGGGGGACTCCGTTTCGGCAGTGTACGTGCCCGACGCGGCGGAACCGTTGCTCCCGGGCTGCGGATCCCGGATCATCGGCATCGTTTTCGGACCTGCGGTTGAGCCGCGTGCCGGCCGATGCGAGACTGCAGCATCGGCGGCCGGGCTCATCAGACGCCCTGGAGACCGGCCCGGGGGAGCAGCGACGATGACGAAATCCGGGACGTCTGGCGGCGACGGACTCGCGGGTGAGCCTCCGGGGCGATCGACCACCGGCTCGATCGCCTGCATGCGCTGCGGGCACGATCTCCGCGCCGCCCCCTCGCAATGGGCGACAGCGTGTCCGGTCCACGGCACGTGCGTGGAGTGCGGACTGGACTTTGCGTGGGGCGAGCTCCTGTCCCCGCGTCTGCGAACCCCGGCGTGGAACCTCGAGACGCGCGTGCGCCGTCGATGGTGGCCGACGCGCTGCCTCTTGCACACGTTCATGGTGCTGTTTCGTCCGCGCCGGGTCTTCGAATCCCTGTCGATGGTGCATCCGGTTCGCTGGGGGCGTTTGGTTCCCGCGCTGCTGCCGGGCGTGTTGGTGATTGCCGCGGTTTCCGTCTTCCCGGTGGCGAGGGACCAGTGGCGGGCGGGGATGCCGCTGCGCACGGTCCTTGCGTCCGCCGCTCAGCCGTGGTCGAACACGCCAACCGTGGCCACGACCCCGTACCGGATGTTCGGTTCATCGCGGGCCACGCCAGCGGGATACGTCGATGTTGTCAGTGCCAGCAATACGTTCCACGTCGGCCCGATGCTGCGCAGCGACTTTCCGGCCGATCTTGGCGTGCCTCAGGATCCGGTGGACGTGTTGAACGGTGAGCCGCTTCGGGCGATTCCCCTGACGCCCGGGTCACCTGGGACGCCCCGTTCCAATCGGTTCAGTCAACTTTCGTTCCATCACATGCAAGGCGCGAACGGACCGGTCTTGGTCTGGTCGAACGGCACGCTCACGCCCGCCGAACTTCGCGGGCTGCTCACGCCGATTTCGTTCCCGGTTCAGGGCCCGCGTCCCGTTCGATCGGTTGGCCAGTTCGTCCGTTCCGCGTCGCTCATCACGCTCCCCCTCTTGTTGATTCCGTTCGCCGCGGCCGCCGTCTTCTTGCTGTTGCCGGATACGCGGCGCGGCGGGCGGGTGCACGTTCGTCATGTCTTTCGGCTCTTGGTCTACGGCATCCTTGCCGTCATGCCGGTGGCAATCTTCGTTCCGCTGGGTCTCATGCTTCTTGGCCGCTCCAGCAATCTGCTGACGTGGACCAATGCAATGTTGGTCGGCCGGAAGCCTCCATCGGAGTGGGCCATCCTCGCGAGTGTGTGCGTGCCGGTCCTGGTCGCCATGGGCATTCTCTGGGCGTGGACCGGGCGATGGTGCGTGATGGCGGCCCGGTACCACCTGCGATTGGGGCCAGCCCGAGCGGTCGGGCTGACGGTGGCGTTCATCGCGTCGTTGGCGTGTGTGGTGGCGGGAACCATTGGCATGGTGGATCGGGTTTGGTAGCCGGAGAAACTGACGTGAACGATCTGTCCTACGCCCAGTGTCCGCGCTGCGGTCATCACATTGGCGGGATCATCTCCTCGTGGGCGGAGTCATGTCCGCTGGCCGGTCGCTGCTCGGAGTGCGGGCTGGACTTCCGCTGGGGGGAGGCGATTTCCGGCGCGCTGCAGTATCCGTGGTGGACCACCGAACGCCGCGGCGGATGGTTCGCGACCCTGGTTCGATCGCTGGTGCAACCGTTGGTCGCCGGGCCGGGCGTCGTCTGGTTCGCCCGGTCGCTTCGGCTCGAGCATCGGATTCGCTGGGCTCGATTGGTTGCCGGCGCGATGCTCGTGTTCTTGGCCGTTTGGCTGGGCGGGGCCGCGCTGGTGACGATCGGACTCGTCAGCCAAGGCCTGCCGCACGCCACGGCGGCGGCCAAGGGGCTCTGGCCGGGCAACTGGACGAGCGAGGGGGTGTTCACGATCAAGCGTCCGCAGCGCGGATTTATTGAGGTGGCGACCGTCACGGCGGGCCCGCGAAGCGGCGTCGCGCCGAGGTCGTTCACCCTCCAGTTGGACCAAGTGTGGGAAGCCGACCTGCCGGTTCAATCGGATCCGATTCCGGAGTTTCGAAGATCCGACTTTCAATCGGGGCGACGACTTGACGGCAAGTCATTCATCTACGTGGCGGACGACGGACGCCGGGTGTACGTGACGAAGATCCCAGTCGGAATCGAAGCTCGGAGCGTCGTGCAGAACATCGAGCAAGCACTGATCGAGCAAGCCTGGTTCTTTCAAGCCCTGCAGGGGACCGCGTATTCATCCGCCGTTCCGATCCCGCCCGGTCCGTTGTTGCCGGTCGCGCTCGCTCCGATCCTGGCCGCGGGCGTCTTCGCCGTCCTTCCGATCGCTCGCCGGCGCGCTCGCGTGCGCTGGCAGCACATCGGGCGATTGGCCACCTACGCCGGCATCGGATCGTTCGGTTTGACGGTGATCGTGTTCATTCCGTTCTCGATCTGGATCCGCGACCTTGAACACGTCGGACAGATTCTGGGAGCGCAGCGACGCGGTGGCCGGGCCAGCCTCGGCGCCGGTGTGCTCTTCCTGCTTCTCCCCGCCATCTGGGCGTCGCTGTGGTGGTGGGCCGCGGCCCGGTGGTACCTTCGGATGACCCGCCCGCTGGCCGTTGGCCTCGCGGTTGGTCTGATCGCGGCGATCGCATTGGGATTCGCCACCATGCTGCTCTTTGTGGATCTTCTGGTGTGAGCGGCGTCCTGACCACGGTGTGCCCGCGCTGCGAACACGATGTGCGCGGGGTGGTTCGGGCGTGGCGGACGAGTTGTCCGCTGTTCGGGACCTGCTCCGAATGTGGGCTCCACTACCGGTGGGGCGAGATTCTGACCGGGGCGGTGGGACATCCGTTCTGGTCGGTCGAGGGCTTTGCCAAGCTGCCGGGCCTGATGGTTCGATCCGCCGCGCAGTACGTGGTCGCAAGCATCGGCGTCGTGTGGATGGCCCGCTCGCTTCGGATGCAGCATGTGATTCGCTGGCGCCGGCTGATCGTGTCGCTGGCCGTGTCCCTTGTGCTGACCTGGATGATCCTGTGGGCGATCGTGATCGGTTCAATGATGTCGGCGGGGGTGTCGTTCAACGATGCGGTCCGCGTTTCGGCCAATCCGGCGAGGTGGGAACGCGACGGCTCCATCCGTCCGCGCCGCGCGCCGGCCGGCTCGATCCTGCGGGCAACCGTCCGAAATACCGACGCCAACGGGACCCTTGTCGATGTTCACGTGCGGCCGAAGCGATTGGACCGGCTCTCCGTCGATCCGGCGACGCTGAAAGCGTATCCGGCGGGAACGCAGATCGTCGGGCCCGCCGGCCAACGCCCGCCAACCTTGCCGTGCGTGGTCCAGACCTGGGGGGTCGGGCCAGTGTTGGTCGAAGCGATGCCGCCGGGGACGACGACCCAGACGATGGTCTCGGTGATTCAGCGTCGGACGGTTTGGACCAACTGGCGCATCGCGGTGGTGCCGCGCCCGATCCTGGTGCTGCCGATGTACGTGTCACTGGTCGGCGCCGCTGGGGTCTTCGTGGTCTTGCCGATTGCCCGCCGCCGGGCGAAAGTGAGCTGGCGCCAGGTGGCCCGGCTGAGCCTGCTGGCCGCGATCGGCGGGTGCGGACTCTCGCTCGCGTCCCTCGCCCTCTGGTCGAGCCGATTCGATTCCTTCGCCGACGTGGGGGCCTGGTTCAACCAGACGCCGCGGCACCACAATGCCCTCGTCGGCGCGATCGCGACGTTCGTGCTCGGGCCAGCGGTGATCAATTCGGTGTGGTGGTGGGCCGTCGCCCGTTGGTACTTGCGGATGATGCGACCGCTGGCTGTCGGAACGTCGGTCGGCGTGCTGGCCGCGGTGCTGATCGGGCTTCCGTCGATCTTCCTCGTCTTTGAAGAGATCTTGTGAGCGCTGGCCAGACCACGTTCTGTCCGCGTTGCCGGCACGATGTCGGTGGCGTGCGATCGGCCTGGCGAGAAGCGTGTCCACTGCACGGAACCTGCCCCGAGTGCGGCTTGACTTTTCGGTGGGGCGAGGCCATTGACGGCGTGCTCGCGTATCCATGGTGGACGTGCGAGGACGCGCGCGGGCCAGGGTCGATGATCGGCCGGTCCATCGCGCAGCTTCTGATCGCCAGCGTTGGCGTGCCCTGGATGGCGCGGTCGCTGCGGCTGGAGCATCGGATCCAGACATGGCGACTGTTGGCCGGAGCCGGAACCGCGTTGGCCGTCGTCCTTGGCCTGTCGGCGAGCCTCGTCTTCGTGGACATCATGCGGATGCCCCGGGCCACTGCGCGGCAGGCGGCGCGGATCGCGCTCTGGCCGCCCTCGTGGTTCCATGGCCACTCCATCGGCCCGGCGCCGGCGCCGCCCGGCTTCCTGATGGAGGTCGACTTCGAGCCGATGGGCGACGACGGGGACGTGCGCGTGCTGGGCGTGCGGCCCGTTCCGCTGGATGAACTCCAAGACGTGTTCGATGAACAGCGGTACGTCAACCCGTACGTCTTGGAGACGTCCCTGACGCAAGTCCTCCAACGCGACCTCTTCGACCGCCGGTTCATTCTTGAGCTGCGGGGATCCCAGCGCGTGGTGATCCCAAGCGTTCCCGACGGCGTCGATCCCATCGCGATGAACATCGCGATCGAGGCCGCGCGGCAAACTGACGTTTGGCGGCTCCCGTTCAACCTGAGATTCTCAGCGGTGGTCGGCGTACCGCTGGTGCTGGTGCTGTCGGCCGCCGCCTTCATGCTGTTGCCCATCAGCCGACGCCGGGCGCGGGTGCAGGGGAGGCACCTTGGCCGACTGGCCGTGTACGCCGCCGCCGGGGCCGTGCTCCCGTGGGTCGCGGCGGCCGCCGCCTGGAATCGCGTCGGATCCGAGCGCGGATGGCTGGGCGAAGCGCTGGGCGGATGGGACGCGGCGATTGGCTGGATTGCCGGCACGTTGATCGTGACCGGCATGGTGCCGGGGGCACTGGCCGCGATGTGGTGGGGGGCCGTCGCCCACTGGCACTTGCGGATGTCCCACGCCTGGCTTGTGGGCATGTCCGTCGGTTCGATGACCGGCCTGGCCGCCGCCGTCGTGCACGTGTTCGTGGTGCTGGCGGCCGGCCCATGACGACCGGCCCATGACGACCGGCCCAGGACGGCCGGCCCAGGACGAGCAGATCTGGCCAACCCGGCCCACGAACGCATCCAAGGAGCAGCGCATGTCCAATGACGATCCGGCGTCGGCCCCAACATGCCCGCGGTGCGCCCACGATATCCGCGGCGCGATGGCGAACTGGTCGTCGGCGTGCGAGCTGTTCGGCCGATGCTCCGAATGCGGCTTTGGGTTTCAATGGTGTGAACAGGTCTCGCCGCACTTTGCTGATCCTTGGTGGTCGGTGGAAACGGGCCGCGGGCCGGTGCCGTGGGCCCTTCGGTGGTTCGTGCACACGTGGAATCTCGTCTTTCGACGGCGGTCGACGTTCTTGCGCTGCGGCCGCCGAGCGGTGCGACGCCCGCGGCGCTTGGGGTTGGCCGGTGGGCTGCCGTTCATGCTTGCGGCGGGACTGGCGATGGGCATCGTCGCCCGGCAGCAGTGGTTGGCCGCGGCGCCGATCGGCCGGGTGGCGACCACGGCGCTGCAGCCCTGGTCGGATGCCGGAGTGACGATGCCGGCCAACTTGGCCCGCTCGCGTCCCGAGTCGGACTACGGGTCCGGGCGGCGGGTCTGGCGCGTGTGGATCCCGGGGGTCGGCGTCCGGACGCGGGCTGCGCCAGATCGCCCGCTTCCTCCGACGGTGGACGTTCGCACCGTGAACGCTGCGATTGCGGCGCGCGATGCCGTCCCCGACATGCGTGGGCACCACTACGTGCGGGTTCGGACGCCGGACGGATCGGTCCTCGTGTTGGTCCCGCCGGGTGGGCTCTCCACGATCGACCGGCGGATCCTGCAGAATCCGATGCGGGCCACGATCGGACTGCCGGCGCCGCGGGACGCATTCGGCGAGCGCCTCTGGATCCTCCGGCTCTACGTGCTCCCGCTGGTCGCGATGCCGACCATCGGCGCGATCGTGCTCTTCGGTCTGCCCAGTGCTCGAGGCCGGTCCGATGTGCACTGGACGAACGTACTCCGGCTCTGGGCGTGGGGGACGATGGTGGCGTCGCTCGCCGGATGCGTGGTGTACGTGGTGGCGGCCGCCACGGGGTTGCCGATTGTGGCCTGGGACATCGAGTTCGCGACGGTCTCCGGTCGTCCGCTCCCGGGCCCGTGGTCGCTCGTGGTACTCATCGGCGTCTGGGGCAGCATCTTCCTGGGCCTGTGGGGTGCGAGTTGGTGGTGGTTGACGCCGGCCATTGGCGATTGGCTGGACATGGAGCGGCCAGTTCTTCACGCCGGCCTCGTTACTGGCGTCGCCGCATTCGGCGCTGCCGTGCTTGTGGCCTATCACTCAACGGTGGCATGATGAATAGAGGCGAATCCACAACATGCATGCGATGTGATCATGATCTCCAGGGCGAGATCCTGACGTGGACGACGACGTGTCCGCTGGCCGGACGATGTCCGGAGTGCGGCCTTCGATTCGCGTGGCGCGAGCTGTTGAGCCCAGTGTTCGGTGTTCCGCGGTGGTCGGTCGAGGCGAAGGAGTCGACGGTGCCGCTGGTGTTTCGGCTCTTCATCCACGGATGGAAACTCGCGACTCGGCCGCGTCAGTGCTGGCGGGCGACCTCGATGCGCCAGCCAGTTCGTGCCCACCCGCTGGTTGGCTTGCTCGTGTTCTGGGTCGCGATGGTGGTCGCTGCGCTCTACGTCATCGCGGTCGTTGGCATTCGGCGGCGGACCGGAATGTCGCTCGATGAGGCGCTGGGGATCGCGCTCCGTCCGTTCGCGCCGGCCTTCCAATCGGCGTCGCCGTTCGTGTTCTTCGTCTTGCTCTTCAAGCGAACGCTGGCCCCGTGGACCCTCGGCCTGCTCGCCATGCCAATGGTCGGGACGTTGACGTTGTTCTTGCTGCCCGACACGCGGCGGGGCGGGGCGATTCATCCTCGGCATCTGGTGCGCATCGGCCTCTCGGCGCAGGTGCTGGCGGTGATCGCGGCCTCGGTGATCGGCATCATCGCGGCGTGGATCCGGCCGGGCGTGGACTTTCATGACATGGTCCGTCGCGATCCGAGCGTGAACCTGACGTTGTTGATCGGGGCCTGGTCCCTCGGCGTCCTGCTGGTTCACGGCGTTCTCGCCGGTGGCTGGTGCACGATGGTCGCCCGGCATCACCTGCGACTGGCCCAGCCGGCCCGGGTTGGCTGGACGGTGGGGGGCATCTGCGGGCTGGCCGCGTCGGTGATCTGGGTGGTTGGGTTCGGTTGATCTCGGCTGGATGCGGGCTGGGTGCGGGATGGGTGCGGGCTGGATGCGGACCGGGTGCCGGCCGGGTCTCGGTCGCGCAAGGGCCGGGGTGTCGGCCGTGTGCGGCACGCCGGAGGACGCCGACGGGTTCCGGGCCGGCGGGCCGTGATTTCCGGCCGCGGCCCCCGTACGATGCCGGCATGAGCACCCTTACCCCGACGCAGCCAATGCCGGTCCAGGACACCCTGGACGCCCAATCACTCGCGACCCTGGAGCTCCTCCAGAAGCATGACCCGGCGGTCGCCGGCATCCTCGAGTCCGAGGCCGCCCGGCAGGCTTCGACCCTGGAACTCATCGCCAGCGAGAACCACGTGTCCGCCGCCGTGATGCACACCATCGGCACGTGGATGACGAACAAGTACGCCGAGGGATACCCCGGGAAGCGGTACTACGGCGGTTGTGAGTACCACGACTCGGTCGAGCAGCTGGCCATCGACCGGGCCAAGGAGCTCTTCGGCTGTGCGTTCGCCAATGTGCAGCCGCACTCCGGGGCGAATGCGAACGTTGCGGCGTTCATGGGACTGCTGAAGCCCGGCGATCGGGTGCTCAGTTTGCCGATCAAGAGCGGCGGTCACCTTTCCCACGGCCTGAAGCCGAATTTCAGCGGCACCTTCTACGAGATCCACGAGTACGACCTGGATCCCGAAACCGAGCTGCTCGACTACGACGCGATCGAACGGATCGCCAAGGAGTGCAAGCCCAAGCTCATGATCTGCGGCTTCTCGGCCTATCCGCGCCTGATTGACTTCGCCCGCTTCCGGGCCATTGCGGACTCGGTCGGCGCACTGCTCATGGCCGACATCGCCCACATCGCCGGCTTGGTCGCCGCCGGCATCCATCCGTCTCCGTTCCCGCACGCCCACGTCGCCACCACGACCACGCACAAGACGCTCCGCGGCCCGCGCGGCGGCTTGATCCTGACCAACGACGCGAAGATCGCCACCAAGATGGACCGCAAGGTCTTCCCGGGCAGTCAGGGTGGCCCGCTGATGCACTGCATCGCGGCCAAGGCGGTGGCCTTCGGTGAGGCCCTGGATCCTTCGTTTAAGGTGTACGCCCAGCAGGTGGTGGACAACGCCCAAGCCCTGGCCGCGGCCCTCGTCGAACGCCGTTACCGACTCTGCTCGGGCGGGACGGACAATCACTTGATGCTCGTCGACCTTCAGACCCGGGACGCCGACCTGACCGGGGCCGACGCCGAGAAGTGGCTTGAGTCCGCCGGCATCATCACCAACAAGAACGGCATCCCCAACGATCCGCGTCCGCCGATGGTCACCAGCGGCCTGCGTCTCGGGACGCCGGCCCTCACGACCCGCGGCATGAAGCAGGCCGAGATGGTCCAGGTGGCTGACCTGATCGATCGCGTGATGGACGCCCGTGGTGACGAGGCGACCTGCCGTGCGGTCCGTGACGACGTGTCGGCCCTGTGCCGCGCGTTCCCCATGCCGCACTGATCGATTGGCTGGCCACGGGGCGTTGGAGCCGGGGGGACGCGTGGCCGGCCGCATTGGCCGGCGCGGGGGAAGGGATGCTCGACCATGGTTCGCACCGTCAACAACATCAAGACCGTCCTGCTGCTCGGGGCGCTCTTTGCCTTGGTGGTGTTCATCGGTGGCGTGCTTGGCCGTGGGCCGGGCATCCTCATCGCCGGCGTCATTGCCACGGTGATGAACGTGGGGGCGTGGTTCTTCAGCGACAAGATCGCCATCAAGTCGATGCGCGGGCAAGAAGTATCGCCGGACTCGCCCGGCGGCCGCGACCTGTACGCCATGGTCGAACGCTTGAGCGAGCGGGCCGGGCTGCCCACGCCCCGGGTGTACATCTGTCCGCATGACGCCCCGAATGCATTCGCCACGGGGCGCAGTCCCAAGCACGCCGCGGTCGCCTTTACCCAAGGCCTCTTGCGGATCATGAACCAAGCGGAACTCGAAGGCGTCGCCGCCCACGAACTCGCCCACATCAAGAATCGCGACACGCTGACGTCGACCGTCGCCGCGACCGTGGCCGGCATCTTCTCGATGCTCAGTCAGTGGTTCTTTCTGTTCGGCGGCGGGCTTGGCGGCGGCCGACGCGATGGCGTCCACCCACTGCTCGGCCTGGGGATGGTGCTTCTGGGCGCTTTCGGCGCGGCCGTCATCAAGGGGATGATCAGCCGCAGCCGAGAATTCGTGGCCGACGCCGACGGAGCGGAGATCGCCGGCTCGCCGCACGGCTTGGCCAGCGCCTTGACCAAGCTCGACACCATGGCCCGCCGCGTGCCGCTGCAGCAACCGAATCCGGCGATGAACAACCTCTTCATCGTCGAGCCGTTCATGGGTCGCGGGCTGACGGAACTGTTCGCCAGCCATCCACCGACGGAGAAGCGCGTGGCCGCGCTTCTGGGGACCGAGATCGGCTGACGGGCTGACGGGCTGACGGCCTGATGGGCCGGCCGGGCGGGCAGCCGGCGTCATCGTGCGAGCGATCCGTATGTCGCCGCCACCATCAATCAGACGACGACGCTCCGAACAGCGGGCCAGGCTGCCCGCCGGTTTGCCGCATGCCCTCGTAGATCGCCGCGGTCACCGCGTTCGACAGGTTGAGGCTCCGCATCCGCGGGTGGTCGATCATCGGCAGCGTCACCCGATGCTCCGGGCCCCATCGCGCGTCGATCCATTGTTCGACCGACTCGGGAACGCCCGCGGATTCGCGGCCAAAGAGCAACCAATCCCCGCGCTGCATCGGCGCGTCCCACGGGGCGGTTGAGCCGCCGGACGTGTACAGCCAGAGTCGCGGCGGATCGCAGGTGCGCAGGAAGGCTTCCCAGTCTTCGTGCTCGACGACATCGAGATGCGTCCAGTAGTCCAGTCCCGCCCGTCGCCGCGCCTTCTCGTCCATCGAGAATCCGATCGGATGCACCACGTGGAGGCGACAGCCGGTTGCCGCGGCGGTCCGCCCGATCGTCCCGGTGTTGTTCGGGATCTCGGGATTGAGCAGCACGATGTTGAAGAGCGGGGCGGTCACGGGGGCATGCTCGCGCAGAAGCGTGGTGTGGGGCCGCGCGTTTCGCGCGTGCCCATTGTGGTGAACCGACAAAACAGTTGTTCGGGTTTCCGGGACGCAGGGTTATAGTGGATCTGCACAACCAACTTCGAAACCCGGCCGCGACGCGGCCTTTTCGACGACTTCACCGGTGGTTCGGTCCGACCTGTTCGGAGTGACCGTTCCAAGCATCGGTACATGCTTCGGCGGCGAACGAGGCGCGCAGAACGCTCCGTTTTCCCCGACCGATGATGACGCGATTCGATTCGTCGCGGCCATGAGGAGGCTTTGCCTTATGGCCTACACGACGAAGGACATCCGTAACCTGGCCATTGTAGGTGGGGGTGGTGCCGGCAAGACCACCCTCGTCGAGACCATGCTGCACCATGCCGGGGCGATCGGCCGCATTGGCCGGGTTGAGGACGGCAACACCGTCACCGACCACACCGAGCTTGAGCACGAATTCAAACGCTCGCTCGAGACATCCGTCGTCCACTTCGATCACGAAGGCGTGCACGTCAACATCATTGATACTCCGGGTCTCGGCGACTTCGTCGGCAGCGCGATGAGCGTGATGCCGGCCGTCGAAACCGCGATGGTCGTGGTCGACGCGGCGACCGGCATCACGCCGGTGATGCGGCGACTCATGCGCATCGCCAAGGAGCGGCGCCTTCCGCGCGTGCTCGTCATCAACCGGATCGACATGGCCGAGGACGTTCCGGCCCTTTTTGCCCAGCTCGTGGAAGCCTTCGGCTCCGAGCTTCGTCCGATCAACCTGCCAGCCGGCGGCGGCACCTCGGTCATCGACTGCTTCCAGAACGCCAGCGGCGACTCGGACCTTGGCCCGGTCGCCGGATTCCACACCGGCATCGTCGACCAGGTGGTGGAAGTCGACGAAACCCTCATGGCCAAGTACCTCGACGCCGGCGAAGTGTCGCCCGAGGAACTGCACGAACCATTCGAGCGTGCCCTCCGCGACGCCCACCTGGTGCCGGTGTGTTTCACCAGCGCCAAGAACGACATTGGCGTGGCCGAGTTGATGCACGTGATCGAGCACCTGTGTCCCAACCCGCTGGAAGGCAATCCCCGACCGTTTGAGTACGGGTCCGGCGACGACCGCCAGGACTACGCCTGCACCGCCGACCCGTCGATGCCGCTGGTGGCCCACGTGTTTCGGGTGTCGAGCGACCCGTACATCGGCCGGTTGTCGATTTTCCGCGTGCGTCAGGGCACGTTCAACGCGGGCGATGCCCCCTTGGTCGGTGACAATCCCAAGCCGGTTCGCGTCGCCCACATCCACAAGGTGATGGGCAAGGAGCACGCTGAGGTCAAACAAGTGATCGCCGGCGACATTGGCGCGGTGGCCAAGATCGACGAGATCGAATACGACACCGTGTTGCACGACGGATCCATCGCCGCGGACCTGCGGTTTCGCTCGATTCCGTTGCCCAAGCCGATGTACGGCTTGGCGATTGTCGGCACGAGCAAGGGCGCCGAGTCCAAAATGGGCGAAGCGCTCAAGCGCATGATGGCGGAAGATCCGACGTTCGAGGTCGAACGCGTTGCTTCCACCGGCGAACTCGTCATCCGCGGTCTCGGTGAGCAGCACCTGCGGATCAAGCTGCGTCTGCTGAAGGATCGCTACGGCATTGAGGTCGATTCGCATCCGCCCAGGGTCGCGTACCGCGAGACGATCAGCGGCAAGGCGGAAGGGCACCACCGGCACAAGAAGCAATCGGGCGGTTCCGGCCAGTTTGGCGAGGTCTTTCTTCGGATCGAGCCGGTGGAGATCGACATCAGCGATGGCGAACCGTCGCCGGTCGATGAGTCGGGGTTGATGTTCGTCGACGAAACGTTCGGTGGCGCGATCCCCAAGCAATTTCTCCCGGCGATCGAGAAGGGCGTGCGCCAGGTGATGAACCACGGGGCGATCGCTGGCTACCCGATGAAAAACGTCAAGGTGGCGGTCTACGACGGCAAGCACCACGCCGTCGACTCCAAGGAAATTGCGTTCATCACCGCGGGCAAGCGGGCGTTCATTGATGCGGTCACCAAGGCGAATCCGGTCTTGCTCGAACCGATCGTGGCCGCCGAGATCACGGTGCCGGCGGACCTGATTGGCGACATCTCGTCGGACATCTCGGGCCGGCGCGGCCGGATCCTGGGCACCGACATGTTGCCGGGCGGCATGTCGGTCGTCATGGCGGAAGCGCCGCTCTCGGAGATGATGAACTATTCGAGTCAGCTCAAGAGCATGACCGGCGGGGCGGGCTCGTACTCCATGGAGTACAGCCATTCCGCTGCCGCTCCGGGGAACGTTCAGGCCGACGTCGTGGCCCAGTTCGCCGGCCACGCCGAAGAGGACTGACCCGGCTTCAGGTTCGCAATTCCTCCAGGTTGCCGCGGGCCCGGTGCCATTGCCGGGCCCGTGGTGCGCGCCGGGATCGGCATCGCGCGATATCGTGCGCGGCGGAGCGGGCGCGATTCGCGCCTCGCCAAGTGCGGAGTTCGTTGCATGCACGTTCGATCTGGTTCGATCACGAAGCGCCTGGTGGCTGGAATCGCGATGGCGGCAACGGTGTCGTTCGCCGCCTTGCACGCAGCTCCGGCGAGCGAAAGCGCGGCGGCCGCATCCGGTGCATCGGCCGGGAAGGCTGAATCGGCCGCAGTGGAGTCGTCGGCCGCATCGTCGGCCAGCCCGGCCACGATCGCCGCCGCCGGCTGCATCTGTGGACTTGCCGGCGGCCCACTCCATGCCCACCTGCCGACCGATGTTCTGCTGGCGTTTTCCGCCGGACAGGTCACGGTGCCGGCCCGCGAAGGAGTCGCCCGCGTGACCGTGGATCCCAACGTCCGCATGGACCCCGCCGCCGCGCGGCTCTTTGACGACTACGACCGCTGGCAACGACGGGAGTTCCCCGACATCGCGGTGCGGCGGGGCGACCGCGCCTCGATCGCCCGGATGATCGATGAATCGATCGCGGCGGTGGGCCGACGGGCCGACGAGCTTGAAGTGTTCATGCGGCGATCGGTCGAGCTCGAAACCCCCGCCCCGGGGCGCTCGCTGAGTGAGCGTGACCGCGTGAGCCTGGAAGTGTTGCGTTTTGAGTTGCAAACCCAGCTCGACACGATTCGCTTTCACGAACACCTGATGCCCGTGGATCCGCTTTGGGGCGTGCACCAGACCGTCGGCAATCTCACCGCCGGGCTGCCGCTGGAGCGGGCGAGCGACTACGTGGCGTTCGTCGAGCGCCTGCGCCAAGTCCCGGCCTGGATCGACGACGCGGTCGCGCGGATGCGGGTGGGCGTGGCCGATGGGCATGTGCCGCCGCGTTTGATCATGCAAGGTATTCCCGAGCAGGTCGATGATCTGCTCGGGCCCGGTGGCCTGTCGAGCTTGCGCGAGCCCCTGGCCGACATTCCAGACTCGATGCCCGAGCGACAACGAGCCGAATTGGTACGCGAAGTCGAAACGGAGATTCTGCCGACGATCCGCGTGGCGTTGGCCGAATATCGCCGCTACTTGGCCGAGGAGTACGTGCCCGCGTGCCGCGACACCATTGCCGCGGTGGATGCTCCCGACGGCGAAGCGTGGTACGCCGCCCGGCTACGAGCCATGACGACATTGGATCTCACGGCCGAGGACATCCACCGCATCGGGCTGAATGAGGTCAGCCGGATCCGGGCGGAGATGGACGCGGTCATCGAGCGGACCGACTGGTACGCGGCCGATTCGAGCCGGGCCGAGATGCCGGTGGACGAACGGTTCGCCGCGTTCATTGCGTTCCTGCTGAACGAACCGCGCTTCTACCACACCAGCGCCGACGATCTGATGGACGAATACCGCGCGCTCTGCAAGCGGATCGACCACGAGTTGCCGCCGATCTTTCGGCTGATGCCGCGCTTGCCCTACGGCGTGGAGCCGATGGCCGATTTTCTTGCCCCGCGGCAAACGACGGCTTATTACCAGCCCGGCAGTTTGGTCGCCGGATTGCCGGGCGTCTTCACCGTGAACACGTACCGCTTGGACCAGCGGCCGCGCTACGAGATGGTGCCGCTGGCCCTGCACGAGGCGGTCCCGGGGCATCACCTGCAGATCGCCATCGCCCAGGAGCTGGATGCGATCCCGATCTTCCGCCAGGACACCTGGATCACGGCCTACGGCGAAGGCTGGGCTCTGTACGCCGAACGCCTCGGCATGGAGATGGATCTGTACGAGGATCCGTACGACGACTTCGGCCGCTTGCTCTTTGAGATGTGGCGGGCCTGCCGATTGGTCGTTGATCCGGGAATGCACGCCTTGGGGTGGTCGCGTGATCGCGCGATCGAGTTCATGCGTCGCCATACCGCGCTGTCGGATCTGAACATCCGGAGCGAAGTCGATCGCTATATCGCGTGGCCGGGACAAGCGACGGCGTACAAGCTCGGCGAACTGGAGATCCGAAAGCTCCGGCGCGAAGCGGAACAGAAGTTGGGAGCGGCCTTCGATCTGCGAGATTTCCACGACTTGGTGTTGGCGGAAGCGTGCATCCCGCTGCCGGAACTGACCCGGCGGGTGGAACGTTGGGCCAATGAGCGGCCATCGGGGCGTTCGGGAGACTGACCGGCGCGCTTCTCGCCGCCCGATCGCCGGCTTCGGCTCGGGGACGGTCCCGGACAACGCCGTGGATTTCGTATCGCGCCTGCGCTCAGGCTCCCGGTCGCAGGTCCCGCCACCCATCTGGCCACGGGCCAACGCGCGGGTGCGGCCCCAGGCTTGTGTGGCCCATGGGTTTCCCGGGCGGGCGGCGAATTCGTGACGGGGTCCCGCTGACCGGGGCTGGTAAGATTGGCCGGCGCTGGTTCTCCGCCGGCGCTCCCGAGGAAGCCCCATGAACCCGACCGATCCGACCGTCTCTGCCCCGAGTTCCCCGGATGGCGTGCGCGGTCCCGCCACCATTGCGGCGGCACGCCGCCAAGCAGCGTTGCTGACCGGCATTGGCCTGGTGGTTGCCGGCGGGGCGGCGGTCACCGCGGGGGCCATGTCGGGCGGGGCCGCATGGGCGATCGCGGCCTATGCCGCGGGGGGCGTCATTGCGGTCGCCGGGATCCTGGTGTTCGCGCGCTTGGGTGCGGCGGCAATGCTCTTGCTGGCCGCGATCGCGGGTGCTGCAGGGCTCATCGTCGCTGGCTGGGTGGCCGCGCAGCCCATGATCGCGGTCGCTGGCGTGTCGCTGCTGGTCGTGTCCTGCATCGCCGCGTACGTCACCGAGATGCTGCGGCCATTGGTTGAACGCGTGACCGCCGATCCGGACGTTGGGGGAGCGAGCGGTGCGGGGGCAGCCGGAGGACGCGGCGCCGCGGCTTCGCCGGAGGTTCTGGACATCCTCCGCCGCATCGACGAACACGCGATGTTGTCGGACAACGCTCGTCGCGTGCTCTTCCGCGAGCGCGAATTGCAATTGCTCGGCCGGGCCATCGAAGACGACATTCGCACCGCCCGATACGACGTGGCCCTGACGCTCTGCGACGAACTGGCCGACGTGTTCGGTGAGCGCGAACGGGCCGAGGCGTACCGCGAACAGATCCAAGGCGACCGCAAGCAGCACTACGACGCCGCCCTCGACGCGGAACTGGGCGAGCTCGAACGCCTTCTGAGCCACCGGCAATGGCAGGCCGCCCACGGCGTGGCCGGCCGAATCCGTCGTCTGTATGCCGATTCGCACCTGGTCGAGGACATCGATCGCCGGTTTGTCGAAGCGCGGGACGAGCACAAAGTCGAGCTGGAGACGCAGCTCACCGAAGCGGTGCAGCGAGAAGACACCGAGCAGGCGATGCAGTTGCTGCGGACGCTCGACCGCTACCTCACGACCGATGAAGTCGGACGCTATTCGCAGCTTGCCGGCGGCGTGATCAAGCAGCACCGCGAGAACCTGAGTACGCAGTTCAAGCTCGCCGTCAACGACCACCGCTGGACCGAGTCGGTGGGCATCGGCGAGACCATCATCGCCGAGTTCCCGAACACCAAGATGGCGGCCGAAGTCCGGTCGATGATCGACCTGCTCCGCAGCCGCGCTGCCGGCGGGACGCCCGGCTCGGGTGCCGCCGGCGTGCCCCTGGCCGCCGCTGATCCGGTCGCGACCCCGGAGGCCGGCCCCGCATCCGGCGGGGGGCCGTCGACGCCGCCGGCCGGTTGACGCCCGGACCTGCCTCGTTGGTGGGGCGCTGCGACTGGCCGTGGCCCGCCGCGACTGGCCACGACCCGCCGCGACCCCTGTCCTCTCAGAGGGACCCGCCGGCCGCCCTCAATCAGGTGCGGCCATCGGCGACCTCTTGCGGCCTTCCGCCGCCTTCCGCCGCCACTCGCAGCCCGTCTCCGGTCCGCCCACCTCGGCCTCCCACCTCGTCCGCCCGGTCGGGCGACGTGTCCCGTATCCTTTGCGGGATCCACGACCCTTCCGCGAGGAATCAGCCCGCCATGGACGCGTCCCAGCTCCGCCCCCGAACCCCGTCTCGACTCCGCCGGTGCACCGCCGGATGCATGATCGCGGCCCTCGCCGTCGCCGGCCTGTTTGGCGCTGGCGGATGTGAGGCACTCGGGGCCGATCTCGAGGATTCATTCAACGGCCTCTTCCCACCGTCGCCGACGCAAGCCGTCGTCTGGGCAGCGGACACCGATCCTGACCTGCGTCGCCGCGGGACCTTGCTCCTGGCCAACGCGCCGTTCGGCGGCGAAGAGGCGTATGTGCGGCTCTACCGCGACTACGCCGAGAACGAGAGCAACCCGCTCGTGAAGTCGGTGGCGATTCGGGCCCTCGCCCGCCACGGCGAGACCGTGGACGCCGCGCTCATCGCCACCCAACTCACCCACGACAGCCGGCAGGTCCGCTGGGAGGCGGCCCGCGGTCTGCAGCGGCTGCACGATCCCGACGTCAGCGGCTTGCTGCTTGAAGCCCTGCGCGACACCGAAGAAGACGTCCAAGTGCGGGTTTCGGCCGCCACGGCCCTGGGCCAGTACGGCACCGACGTGGTCTTTCAGGGACTCGTCGCCGCGCTCGACGAACCGGAGCTCGCGATCAATGACGCGGCCCAGCGCTCGTTGCGGCAGATCACGGGGGCCGACGAAGGCGACGATCCGTCGGCGTGGCTGACCTGGTACGAACCGAAGCAGGGGGAACCCGGCGTCTTCGCCGAAGCCGCCGGCTACACCTACCCGACCTACGAACGTGATCCCGGTTTCCTCGAGAAGCTGGCCTTCTGGAACCCGCCCGTCCGCGAGTTCCCCGGCCCGCCGCGCGGATTGGTGCCGGCGGGACGGCGCGGGACGTACGACGGGGAAGATGGGCCGATCGACGGCGAACCCGATGGCGGCGATTCCCCGGCCACGCTGGGCGAAGAAGAAGTCGGATGACGGGGCCGTTCGCAGCCGGGGCAGGCCCCGGCGAGCGAGGCGCGGGCCTTGCTTCCGAGGCCGGAGGAAACGTCGTGATTGACGACGGGGCGGGCGCCGATACACGTCTTGAGGCGAACGCGTCACCGGTTCCGGCGGAATCCCACGAACCGTTTCGGCGATCGATTTCGTCGCAACTCGGCTGGGGACTCGGCGCGTTGATCGCGGGCGTCGGTGCGACCGGCGTGGGACTCTTCGTGGTTGCTTCCACGGGAACGGGCAAGGAATCGCTCGAGTTGCATTTGCTGGGTGTTGCTGTTGCTGCGATCGTGGCGACGGTTGTGGTGTTGGTGATCGGCCACGAGTCGGACCGCCACGCCCACGTCGAGCGCCGCTCGCCCGAGCAAGCGGAAGTTGCTGGAGTTGCCGTGTCGAACGAATCGCCTGAGTATCGCAATTGACGGCGAACCGCCGAAGACGCGTTCGCGTCCGGCTCCGGTGATTCTGATCTCGGTGTGCGTTCAGTCGCCAAGCGTCCCGGTCTCGCCATCAAGGACCATCGTCCCGGCCGGAAGTTCGGCTTGCCGGTCGAGCCTGCCTCTGAGGCGATGGCGGCGTTCACGCTGAGCGTGTCGGAGCCGATCCGAGTTCGCTGCCACGGCTGCCGCGGCTGCCACGGCTGGCTCGGCTGGCTCGGCAGAGGCTGGCCGTTCCGTTCTCAACCTTCCGTCAACCATGTCGGCCCGGATCGCTTGCCGTGTGTGACGATGTCCGACAAAGCGAAGAACGATCGGGCGATCGAGCTCCGGCCACCGCGCGGCCGTCGCGAAGCCTGACGGTCGGCCTCATGTTGATCGCCGGCGGTGTGGCCAGCGGTCTCACCGCCTTGATGCTTGACGGCCACGCCTTCGTGCGACTGGACTGGTTGAACCTTCCGCTACTTTGCGTGATCGTCGGGGCGGTCACCGCGCTCGTGGTGTTGGGCACGAGGTGCGCCCTCGTCCTGCGATTCGAGCGATTCGAGCGGATCAGGGTGAACGCGGCGGGTTCAAAACCCTGGCCTTCGAGACGATGACGGAACCGATCCCTGGCCGCAATCCTCGGCCGTCTCACGCGCCGTCCGATCCGCGCCGCGGCACGATCAATCGATCGGCATGACCTTCGTGCCATCGGACACCATCGTGCCAGATGGAAGTTCGGATCGGAGGTCGAATCGACCTGGGTCGATGGCGGTGTTGACGGCAAGTGAGGCAACGTCAATCTCGATCCGCTGGTGGGCGGACATGGCCGTTTCAGGCAGCCCGCCCGGCAGGGCTGGAGTGCTTCGCGTTGCGGCGGTGGCGAACCAGACTTCGCCGACCAGACTGAACGCCGTCGTGTGGATCTCGATCGCGGTGGTGCCGCTGTTCCCGATCGCATGCCGCTGCCGACGCGGCAGGTGGTCACGCTCTGGATCGAGCCAGAAGGTGGCCGCCGATCGCTCGGATGTCGCCGGGACATCGACCCGGATGCACGCGTGTCCGTCGACCAGTTCGGGTTCGGCGTTCACCACGACCGCCGGGTCGGCCAGCAGCGCGGCGAGATCGCGATCGGGCCGGGGCATCCCTTCGATCGCCGGCCACCACATCATCACTTCGGGCAAGCCGAGATCATCGATGCGGTAGTGGCTGTTTGGCGCGGTGATCCGTGTGGCGGTCGATGTGATCGCGAAGTACTGCCAGTAGGCGTCGCCGTCCCAGACCGAAATCACGCGAGCCGATCGCGCCGACGAGCCCGGGAGCTGGTGCACGCGTTCGATCCTGACGCGATCGGCCGTCCAGTCGACGCGGAATGTGCGGTCGTTGATCGCATTGGCCGCGAGGCTGCTGTCGGTCATCTGTCCGGACCAGGCGAGATCGGAAATGCGTTCGCGTTGGGCGGTGACCGCGGCCAGCAGCGCGGACTGCCGTGCTGCTTCAGTGGCCGCATCGTCCGTTGGGGTCGGCGTCGCTGTCGTCGCGGCGCTCGCCGGCGGATCGCCGCCGGGGGTGGAGCATCCGCCCGCGGCCAGCATGACGGCGGAAACGCCGAGGATCGTGATCGCGGCCGCGATGGCTGGCCCGGGCGCGGACATGGACAGCGGCGCCGCCAAGGCCGCCAGGCCATCCGGTCGGCGGTGGGTCGAGACGTCGGTCGGCTTCTGCATGGTGATCCACTCCGGAAGGGCTTGGTCTTTGGGCCTACCGTACGTTTGCCGCGGGCCCGGGGCAATTGATTCTCGGGCGTTGGCGTGTGGCGTTCGCCTGCGGTCCGGGATGGCCCAGTCGGTACAGCTCCCACGACGATGCTCCGTCGGCCGCGTTCATCCGGCCCATCGCGCGGATTCGGCCGACAGACGAATGGAGGCGTGTTCGCTCGTCTTCGTCCCGGTCCCCGTCCCCGTCCCCGTCCCTCGCCTTCCGGAGTCCTCCGCGTGGCCCACGTGTGCGTCAGTCCCGATCGTGGCCCCTCGTTGGAGACGGGCGCCAGCGCTCTGGCCGGAGAGCCGGGGCCCGGCGAACTCCGCATCCGGATCGCATCGGCCTTGATCAGCGGCCTGGAACGGGCGGTCGCCGGCGGATTCGGCTCGCACGCTGGCGGATTGGGACACGCCGGCGTGGGCGTGGTGGAAGCGGTGGGCGACGCGGCCGACGCCGAGTGGGTCGGTCGCCGCGTGCTGCCGGCACCGGTCGGCTGGTGCGGCGAGTGCACCTGGTGCCGCGGCGGCCTGCGCGAGCACTGCGAGACGCGCACGATTCTCGGCGTGCGCGGCGACCGCGGAACCATTGGCGCGACGCTGACGGTGCCGGTTCGCGCGGTGCATCCGGTCCCGGACGACGTGACCGACGAGGCCGCGGTGTTCGCTCCGCTGCTCGCGTCGGCGCTGCAGGTGCGCCGCCAAGTGAGCATTCCCGGCAAGCCGTACGTGACGGTGCTCGGCGATGGTCCGCTCGGCTTGCTTGCCGCACAGGTGCTCATGCCGATGAACGCATCCGTTCGCGTCCTCGGCCGGTACTCGGAGAAGCTCGCCCGCTGCGAACGCTGGGGCATCCGCCACCGGCACGTCGACGACGTGGGTCGCCGCGGCGACCAGGACATCGTCGTGGACTGTACCGGCCGAAGCGAGGGCATCGAACTGGCGGCGCAGCTCGTTCGTCCGCGGGGCACGGTCATCCTCAAGAGCCTCGTTGGTCCTGGCGGCCGGCTCGTTCCCGGGGCGGACCTGGATCCCCTCGTGATGTCGGAAGTCAGCGTCGTCGGGTCGTGGTTTGGGCCGATCGGCGACGCACTGCGACTGCTGGCCGTCGGCGGCGTGCAGACGAGCGAGCTCTTGGACCGCCGCGTCCGACTGGACGACGCCACGGGCCAACTTGCCGGCCCGCGTTCCGGCGGACGACTGGCCACGCTGGTGGACTGTTCGACCGCCCGCTGAACGGTCATCGAACGTGACACGCCGATTGCCGGAACACGCTGGCGATCGGGTACGGTGCAGGTGGTTGGGCGGGTCTGTCCGGCCAGGAGCTGCACCATGCGAATGTTCTGGCCTGTCGTTGCGTTGTCGATCCTCGTGCATGGAGCATGGGCGATGCCCGGGTTGGCCGGCGTTCAGGCGAGTGTTCGCGCTGATGCCGACGCGAGTGTCCACGCCAACGCTCGGCCCGATACGGCGCCCAATCCTCCGGTCGCCGCACCCAATGCACCGGCTGCATCCACCGCGCCGATCCGCGTCTACCTCCTCGCCGGTCAGTCCAACATGGAAGGCCACGGCGAGATCCCCTCGCTCGATCACCTGGCCAATCGGCCGGGCGGCCAGGCGCTGCACGCGCGCCTGCGCGATCGCGATGGCGACGCGTGGGCGATTCGCGATGACGTCTTCATCGCGTGGCCGGGGCGCGATCGAACGTCCGGCCCGCTGACGGTCGGTTGGGGCGTGCGTCCGACGTCCATCGGCCCGGAACTCGGGTTCGGCACGGTGGTGGGGG